>NZ_CABFJY010000045.1 GCF_901687125.1 Actinobacillus vicugnae | reverse complement strand
TGAGGCGGTACGGCATGTGAATGGGATTGTCACGCAACTGGTGCAAGGTGAAACAGGGTTTGAACGCACACGTTATAAAATGGTGATAGAGCCGAATCTTGCCCGCGCTGGTTATCAAGCCGATAATAAAATCTTCCAACAACAAACCTCAGCACAAATCATTCACACCTTATTACAAAAAAACGGTGTTGCACGTCATGAATTCCACTTCTTAGACAGTCTTTGGCAACGCGAATACTGTGTTCAATATCGCGAAACGGATTTAGCTTTTATTGAACGCCTTGCGGCAGAAGAAGGTGCTTATTACTATTTTGCCCATACGGCTGACAGCCATACCTTACATTTCAGTAATACCACCGCCTTTTCATCAGAATCAGGGCAATTATTATATAACCCCACCCCTGCGGGTGACCGTCCAGCGCCGGCATTATGGCATTGGGCTTATGAAATGAAATTGGGTACAACCCAACACACCTTACGCGATTACACCTTTACCCACCCTAATTATCATCAAGAGCACCAACGCAG
>NZ_CABFJY010000044.1 GCF_901687125.1 Actinobacillus vicugnae | reverse complement strand
GGAAGAATATGTGATGTATTACAACCAAAAGCGTATTAAAATGGATTTAAAAGGATTGAGCCCTGCACAATACAGAGCTCAATATTTATAGTGTACTAACCTGTCCAACTTTTGGGGGGCAGATCAACAAGCGGTCTGATTTGCAAAACTTTCGGCAAATCAGACCGCTTTTCTATATGTAGTAATGGACGGGCTATCAAACTTCAAAATAAATTGAATAATGTTTTTGGCAACCACGGTTAAACTGTGCTTGGCAATAAGGGCAATGGCTAACTTGCATATATTGCTGAATACTTAATGTGTGCTGGCAGCTGCCACACAAGATTGCCTGTTGTTCAAATTCATTTGCTTGCCAACGCTCAATAGGGTGCGTTTCACAAGCCTGATGGCATTGATAGCATGGGTAAAACTTATCACAACACTTAAATTTAATCGCAATAATATCCAGCACAGAATGATAATGCTGACAGCGAGTTTGTTCATCCACGGTTAAGCCATAAACTTTACACATTACTTCACGCCTTTTCCATTAAACCAATCAATATAATTAAATTGATCATAATATTTTTTGCCATTCCAACCTGAAAACTCAAATAAATCCCCAACTTGAGGTTGAGTTTCAAAGCCTTTGATATAAAAAGCTGACTGAAATTCAGGATAAGGTTTATGCGTAAAAACTACTTTATTTGCAAATGGTAAGCGGTCAAATTCTTGTAAATCTTGGTAGGTGCAACCATCACGATCAGTCATTATCACAAACAGATTATCTAAATTAATTCGTTTGGTTCGTTCTACCCATTTTTCCAGCGCTTCTTGTTCTGAATGATAGTGCATAAAATGAATCGTCAGGTCCGCTAATTTGCCTACTGGATAGCTTTTATTTGTCGACTCAAATACAAGCTCTGCTTGCATATAGTGCGTGATATTTTTCAGATATTTGATGAAATCAGCAGGTGAAAGGAAAAGATTCACAAAAGGCGAACGGAACTGCTGTTCTAGTTCATGCAAAATAAATGCGCCATTGCAATTAATAGAAAGTACAGACATTGCATGATTTTGTAAACGTTGGCGATTTAAGGCATTAATCGCTTTACGCAGAAATTTATTAATTGCCTTCTTGGCTAAATTAAACATCGTGTTACTCAGATTAAAATAGTTTGACATAAATTCGGGGCAGTATTCTGATACGACTTGTTTAAAAGTTCCATGTATTTTAATAACTTTACATTTTTCTGTTTCGTTGACAAGCAAGAGGTTGTTTTTCGCTAAAAAATTGCAAAAATTTAACCGCTTATTTGATTTACGCCAGTAAGAATTAATGCAAATTTAGATATCATGCTTTCTAAAATCTGAACAGATAAACAACTTATTTTTCATCATGATAAGCCGCAACCGTTTGCTTGATCTTTATTTGAGAAATAGATCACAAACTTATCAAAAAGATGAAATAAATCATTTTTATTTATGCGATTTTCAGATAGGCTATACAAGTATTCATTCATTATTTTTTCAAATATAAGGAGTTGCAATGAGTTCAATTTTTACTATTGCGCAAAACTGGTTAGCACAAGACCCTGATCAAGAGACTCGTGCTGAATTATCTCAATTAATTGAAGCAGCGCAAGCAGGTGATGCAAAAGCATTAGCTGAACTAAACACACGGTTCGATGGACGTTTACAATTCGGTACAGCGGGCTTACGTGGACGTTTACAAGCTGGTTCAATGGGGATGAATCGTGTATTAGTAGCGCAGGCAGCGGGGGGGTTAGCGGATTATCTAAAAGACTATGATACAGCACCCTCAATTGTGATTGGTTATGATGGTCGTAAAAATTCAGATGTATTTGCACGTGATACTGCGGAAATTATGGCAGGGGCAGGTATCAAAGCCTATTTATTACCTCGCAAATTACCAACTCCAGTATTAGCGTATGCAATTCAATATTTTGATACCACTGCAGGTGTTATGGTTACCGCAAGCCACAACCCGCCAGAAGACAATGGTTATAAAGTTTATTTAGGTAAAGCAAACGGTGGTGGTCAAATTGTTTCGCCAGCGGATAAAGACATTGCCGCATTAATTGATAAAGTTGCAGCAGGCAATATTGCTGATCTTCCTCGTAGCCAAGATTTCATTGTGTTAGATGATGAAATTGTTGATGCATATATTGCAAAAACAGCTGCGTTAGCAAAAGAACAAGCGACAGACATTAATTATGTTTACACTGCAATGCACGGTGTAGGCTACGAAGTATTAAGCAAAACTCTTGAAAAAGCAGGCTTGCCGCAACCGCATTTAGTGGCAGAGCAAATTCAGCCAGATGGTTCATTCCCAACTGTGAATTTCCCGAACCCAGAAGAAAAAGGCGCATTAGATTTAGCGATTAAACTAGCAAAAGAGAAAAACGCTGAATTTATTATCGCAAATGACCCAGATGCAGACCGCTTAGCGGTAGCAATGCCAGATGCGCAAGGAAACTGGAAAGGTTTACATGGTAACGTTGTAGGCTGTTTATTAGGCTGGTATTTAGCGAAACAATATCATGCACAAGGCAAACAGGGCGTATTAGCTTGTTCATTAGTATCTTCACCAGCGTTAGCTGAAATTGCGAAAAAATACGGTTTACAGTCAGAAGAAACGCTAACAGGCTTTAAATATATCGGTAAAGTTGATGGCTTATTATTTGGCTTTGAAGAAGCATTAGGCTATTTAGTGGACCCAGATAAAGTACGCGATAAAGACGGCATTTCAGCTGCTATCGTATTCTTAGATTTTGTGTGTAGCTTAAAAGCGCAAGGCAAAATATTACAAGATGCCATTAACGATTTCAATAATGAATTTGGCGCTTATGTAAGCGGTCAAATTTCAATTCGTGTGAGCGATTTATCTGAAATTGGCAAATTAATGACGGCATTACGCACCAACCCGCCAACTGCTATCGGTGGCTTCAATGTAGCGCAATTAATTGACCATACCAAAACCGATCGCCAAAGCGATATTTTGGTATTTGTATTAGAAAACGGCAGCCGCTTAATCACTCGCCCATCAGGTACCGAACCAAAAATTAAGTTCTACCTCGATGCAAAAGGTAAAGATGCTGCAGATGCGGATAACGTATTAAGCCAATTCGACGAAAGCGTACGTGAGTTACTACGCCAAGAGCAATATGGTAAACAAGATTGCTAATTAATTAGCCGATAGTAAAAAAGCGAACCAAAAGGTTCGCTTTTTTTGTAAATAGACCATGTCTATAAAAAGGCAACTTATAGATTTACCTTTATCGAATATGGTGTGAGTGTGAAGATTTGCACTTCATGGCGTTGCTACTCATCCCTTTAGTCAATATTGATTATAACTTAATTTGTCAATTCAATGTGAGGTTGGCACTCACAGAAACGCCACCACTACACCAACAACATTTTCAATCAATTTAGCTTCTATTTTCATATTAACTCCGATTCCTTCTAATGCTAGAGAAAGTTCTAAATTTGTAAAAAACCTAGATATATATGGAATTAAGATTAAATAGTCAATATTTACTAAAGTTCCGAATTCTTAAAATTTATTCCCACTCAATCGTTGCTGGGGGTTTGCCTGAAACGTCATATACCACGCGGGAAATGCCGTTTACTTCATTAATGATACGATTTGAGATTTTTCCAAGTAAATCGTATGGTAAATGTGCCCAATGCGCGGTCATAAAGTCGATAGTTTCAACAGCACGGAGTGAAACAACCCAATCGTATTTACGTCCGTCGCCCATTACACCCACCGATTTCACAGGGAGAAATACGGTAAACGCTTGGCTTACCTTGTAATACCAATCTGCTTTGTAGAGTTCTTCAATAAAGATTGCATCGGCTTTACGCAGTAAATCGCAGTATTCTTTTTTGATTTCGCCTAATACACGCACGCCTAAACCTGGACCTGGGAACGGATGGCGGTTAAGCATTTCTGCTGGCAAACCGAGAGCCAAGCCGATTTTACGCACTTCGTCTTTAAATAATTCACGTAGCGGTTCAACTAAACCGAGTTTCATATAATCTGGTAAGCCACCTACGTTATGGTGTGATTTAATTACGTGCGCTTTACCCGTTTTGCTTGCCGCAGATTCGATAACATCAGGGTAGATAGTGCCTTGTGCTAACCATTTGACCGAAGTGAGTTTTTTCGATTCATCATCGAATACATCCACAAACACTTTACCAATCATTTTGCGTTTTGCTTCAGGTTCATCAATGCCTTTTAGCGCATCTAAGAAACGATCTTCCGCATTGACACGAATAATATTTAGACCGAATTTATTGCCAAACATTTCCATTACTTGATCACCTTCGTTTAAGCGAAGCAAGCCGTTATCGACAAATACACAGTGCAAGTTTTTGCCGATAGCACGGTGGAGAAGTAGGGCGGTTACTGAGGAATCCACCCCGCCAGATAAGCCTAAAATCACTTCATCATCGCCTACTTGCGCTTTGATACGTGCAACAGCGTCTTCAATGATATTTTCAGCTGTCCATTTGCATTCGCAGCCACAAACGCCTACAACGAAGTTCGTTAATAGTTCTAAACCACTTTTCGTATGCGTAACTTCTGGATGGAATTGCACGCCGTAGAAGCGACGGTTTTCATCCGACATTGCTGCAATTGGGCAAGTTGGTGTAGTACCTGTAATTTGGAAACCTTGAGGTAAACGGGTTACTTTATCGCCGTGGCTCATCCAAACATCTAATTTAGGCTCAGAAGCGGTCAAATTATCGTTTAATTTGGCAAATAATGCATCTGTTGCTTGTAAATCAACCGAAGCATAACCGAACTCACGATGATCAGAAGTTTCCGTTAAACCGCCTAATTGCATTGCCATGGTTTGCATGCCGTAGCAAATACCTAATACAGGCACACCTGCGTTAAATACGTATTCAGGCGCACGTGGGCTGTTTTCTTCTGTGGTACTTTCAGGACCACCAGAAAGAATAATCCCTGTTGGGTTAAATTCACGGATTTGTGCTTCGGTAACGTCCCATGCCCAAAGTTCGCAGTAAACGCCAATCTCACGCACACGACGTGCGATTAATTGCGTGTATTGTGAACCGAAGTCCAAAATTAAAATTTTATGATTGTGAATGTTGTTCATTTTGTGTCTCTTGTTTATGTTCAATAATTTCCACGGTGCAAGGTGCGGAGAGTGTCTAAAATTTCATTCATATCTTTTCCGATATAGTCGGCTAAAGATTGATCGATTAACATACGTTCTTCTTGATAGCCAATCACGGTTAAACCAGCCGTTTTAGCCGATTGCATACCGTAGAATGAATCTTCAATTGCGATGGCATTTTCGGGGGAGACACCGAGTTGCTTACAAGTGTAGCGATAAATTGTTGGATCGGGTTTGCTTTGTGCAAATTGCTCGCCACTGACGATCAAATCAAATTCATCTTTAATGCCACAGGCTGTTAAAATCGTATGAATGTGGGCAAGGGCGGAGGAGGATGCCACTGCCAATTTTATTTGGTTTTGTTTAGCAAATTGGAGAATCTGCTTTATATCGGAACGGAAGATATCCAGATAATTCACATTGCTAAATAATGTTTGGAAGAACTGATAATAGCGTTCACGAATTTCTTCAATGGGTAGCGTTGAACCTGCTAATTTTTTCACAATAATTGGGATTTCTTTTAAACATTTGCCAACTACTTCGGACTGTTGCGCTAGCGTAATGGGGCGATCATGTTCTTTGATCTCTTCAATAAATTGCTTTTGCAACGAAAACTCAAGGTATTCGGTATCGACAATCACGCCGTCCATATCAAAAATTATCGCTTGAATCATTGTTCCTCCTAATTACAAGCGGTCAAAAATTGCAAAGATTTTACAAAATTCGACCGCTTGGTTGTTTATAGCGTAGAGTTGATTAACCCATACGATAGTTTGGTGCTTCTTTGGTAATTGTCACATCATGTACGTGTGATTCTTTGATACCCGCACCACTAATGCGTACAAATTGTGCTTTAGTACGTAGATCTTCAATGGTTGCAGAACCAGTTAAGCCCATACAAGAACGTAAACCGCCCATTTGTTGGTGAATGATTTCTTTTAAGAAGCCTTTGTAAGGAATGCGACCTTCAATACCTTCTGGCACTAATTTATCTGCGGCGTTATCTGATTGGAAATAACGATCTGATGAACCTTTGCTCATTGCACCTAATGAACCCATACCACGGTAAGATTTAAACGCACGACCTTGGTAAAGCTCAATTTCACCAGGCGCTTCTTCTGTACCTGCGAACATTGAACCTACCATTACGCAGCTTGCGCCCGCAGCAATCGCTTTTGAAATATCGCCAGAGTAGCGGATACCGCCGTCTGCAATCACAGGAATACCACGGTCTTTTAATGCTTCTGCCGCTTCAGCAATCGCCGTAATTTGTGGCACGCCCACACCCGTTACGATACGTGTGGTACAGATTGAACCTGGACCAATCCCCACTTTTACCGCGCTTGCGCCAGCATCCGCTAATGCGATAGCGCCTTCAGCAGTTGCAATATTACCTGCTACGATTGGTAAGTTAGGGTATTTAGCACGAGTTTCACGCACACGTTGTAAAACGCCTTCAGAGTGACCGTGTGATGAGTCGATTAGAAGTACATCTACCCCTGCTTTTACTAAAGCATCAATACGTTCTTCATTACCAGGACCAGCACCCACGGCTGCACCCACACGTAACCGACCAAATTCATCTTTACACGCATTTGGTTTTTGTTCTGCTTTTTGGAAGTCCTTAACGGTGATCATGCCTTTTAATTTGAAGTTATCATCCACCACAAGCACTTTTTCTACACGGCGATCGTGCATAAGTTCTAAAATTTCATCACGTGTTGCATTTTCTTTAACAGTAACAAGACGTTCTTTTGGGGTCATTAATTTAGAGACAGGTTTGCTTAAATCTTTCACAAAACGAGTGTCACGACCTGTGATAATGCCGACTAAATTGCCTTCGCCATCTACCACAGGGTAGCCAGCAAAACCATTTTTCTTGACTAATTCCGCAAGTTCAGCAAGAGTAAGATCTGGAGAAACTGTTACAGGCTCTGAAACCACACCACTTTCGAATTTTTTCACCTTGCGAACACGATCGGCTTGGCGTTCGATAGACATATTTTTGTGAATAAAACCGATGCCGCCCTCTTGTGCTAAAGAAATCGCTAATTTTGTTTCGGTGACGGTATCCATTGCTGCTGAAAGCATTGGGATATTTAAACGAATGGTTTTGGTAAGTTGCGTTGAAAGATCTGCAGTATTTGGAAGCACGGTAGAATGTGCAGGGACGAGTAAAACATCATCAAAAGTAAGGGCTTCTTGTTTGATACGTAATGCCATTGCAATAGTTCCTTAAAGATAAAAAAATAAAAGAGCTGTCTAGAAATTATTGCGGGCGAATTATACAGGCGTTTTACAAAGTTGTAAAATTGAATTTAAGGCAATCGGTTGCGGGTGGCTGTTTTTTGTAAAAAGTGACAAAAATCCGACCGCTTATTACAATTTTTTAACTTTACGTCTCTTTTCGCTCTTGAATAGCGCCAAATTGCCCTTATTATGATAAACTAGTTTTTTTAAGAGGCAGGGAAGAGATTTATTTAATGGGCAGAAAAAGAAGTGCGAGTTCATCACGTTGGCTTGCCGAACATTTTAAAGATCAATTCGTGCAAAAAGCACACAAACAAAAATTACGCTCACGTGCTTATTTTAAGCTAGATGAAATCCAACAAACCGACCGTTTATTCAAACCTGGTATGACTGTAGTAGATTTAGGTGCCGCGCCAGGTGGTTGGTCGCAATATGCGGTAACGCAAATCGGGAGCAAAGGTCGAATCATTGCTTGCGATATTTTAGATATGAACCCAATTGTTGGGGTGGATTTTCTACAAGGCGATTTTCGAGAAGAATCAGTGTTAAATGCGCTGTTAGAGCGTGTTGGCGATGATATGGTGGATGTCGTAATGTCGGATATGGCGCCAAATTTCAGCGGTATGCCTTCAGTTGATATTCCCCGCGCAATGTATTTAGTTGAACTGGCTTTAGATATGTGTCGCCAAGTGTTAGCACCAAAAGGCAGTTTTGTTGTTAAAGTATTCCAAGGTGAAGGCTTTGACGAGTATTTAAGAGAAATTCGTGCAATGTTTAGCGCCGTAAAAGTGCGCAAACCAGAGGCTTCTCGTGATCGTTCAAGAGAGGTTTACATTGTTGCGACGGGTTATAAAGGCTAATAAACGGTCGAAAATTGCAAAAGTTTTGCAAAATCTGACCGCTTGTTATCTAGTAAAATGGCAAGTTTTTTTATTCTAAAAGAGGAAATTAACCTTGAGTGATATGGTTAAAAATATTGTCCTTTGGGTCGTGGTAGCAGTAGTGCTAATGACGGCATTTGAAGGCTTTAACTCAAACTTTAGTAACAATAATACGGTTGCTTATTCAACCTTCTTGAACGATATCAAATCGAATAATTTAAAAGAGGTAGATTTTAAACGCAACGATGAAACTATTTCTGTTACTAAAAACGATGGTACGCAATATCAAACAGTGATGCCAATGTACGATGAATACTTATTGGCGGATCTTGCGAAAACTAATGCAACAATAACGGGGCAGCCAGAAGAGCGTCGTGGCTTGTTGTCGCAAATCTTTATTTCATGGTTCCCGATGCTAATGTTAATTGGTTTCTGGGTTTTCTATATGCGTCAAATGCAAGGCGGTGGCGGTCGTGGTGCGATGAGCTTTGGTAAAAGCAAAGCAAAAATGCTGACGGCTGAGCAAGTAAAAACACGTTTTACAGATGTTGCTGGCTGTGATGAAGCGAAAGAAGAAGTTGGCGAAGTGGTCGATTTCTTAAAAGATCCAAGCAAATTCCAAAAATTGGGGGGACGTATTCCAAAAGGTATTCTGATGGTAGGTCCTCCAGGTACAGGTAAAACCTTGTTGGCAAAAGCTATTGCTGGCGAAGCAGGCGTGCCTTTCTTTACTATGGCGGGGTCTGATTTTGTTGAAATGTTTGTCGGCGTGGGGGCTTCACGTGTACGTGATCTTTTCGAACAGGCAAAGAAAAATGCGCCTTGTATCATTTTTATTGATGAAATTGATGCGGTAGGTCGTAAACGTGGTGGAGCTGGTTTTAGTGGTGGTCATGATGAACGTGAACAAACCTTAAACCAAATGCTGGTAGAAATGGACGGTTTTGAAGGTTCGGAAGGCGTAATCATTATCGCAGCAACTAACCGCGCAGATGTGCTTGATGATGCTTTAACTCGTCCAGGTCGTTTTGACCGCCAAGTAACGGTGGATTTGCCGAATGTGAAAGGTCGTGAACAAATCTTAAAAGTACATATGAAAAAAGTACCGCTTGCGCCAGATGTTGATCCAATGATTGTAGCTCGTGGCACACCAGGTTATTCAGGTGCACAATTAGCGAACTTAGTAAACGAAGCAGCGTTATTCGCAGCGCGTAAAAACCAGCGTGTTGTCACAATGGATGACTTCGAAAAAGCGCGCGATAAAATCAATATGGGGCCTGAACGTCGTTCAAATACGATGACTGAAAAAGAGCTGATGAATACAGCATATCACGAAGCGGGTCACGTTATTGTTGGTTATTTAATGCCAGAACACGATCCACTTAACAAAGTAACGATTGTACCTCGAGGTCAAGCGCTTGGCTTTGCACAATTCTTGCCAGAAGGCGATCGTGTAAGTGAAACCTTTACTAAATTAGAAAGCCAACTTTCTACATTATTCGCAGGACGAATTGCCGAAGGTTTAATTTTTGGTGAAGATAAAATTACCACGGGGGCGTCTTCAGATATTCACCGTGCAACGCAAATTGCCCGTGCAATGGTAACCCAATGGGGCTTCTCTAAAGAATTAGGGCCTTTGTTCTATCAAAATGAAGATGGAATGGGCGCAATCAAAGGTGTATCAGAAGATTCACAGAAATTGATTGACCAAGAAATGCGTAAAATCATCGATCGTAACTATGCGCGAGCGAAGCAAACATTAGAAGACAATATAGATATTTTACATGCGATGAAAGATGCATTGTTAAAATATGAAACCTTAGATCGTAAGCAAATTAATGATTTAATGAATCGTCGTCCAGTAGGTGAGCCTGCAGGTTGGAACGATAAGAGCGATAATAGCTCATCAAGCGATTCACCAACTGCGCAAAAACCTAATATAGAGCAGCAACCAACAGAAGCACCAAATGATGCGGAAGTGGCAGATAAACAAGCTGACGCTTAACTATCAATAATAACAAACCGAGAGACGCAAGTTTCTCGGTTTTTTTATGTTTATTAATTGCTGATTTTACAAGCGGTTGAATCTTTCTGGAATCTTGCAAGATAAAAATTAATACTAACTTATTGATTTTAAAGGGTGTAAAATTTTATTTACGGTGAGATTTTTTCGTTACATTTGTTTTTTGTTCTTGTAGAATAACCAACCTAATAACAATTTTTAGAGGTTAGATATGCAAAACAAAACTTTTGGTAGTGCATTGATTGTTGCGGGGACCACAATCGGCGCTGGTATGTTGGCAATGCCATTAACGTCAGCAGAAATGGGTTTCGGCTATACATTAACGTTACTTTTTATTCTTTGGGCTTTATTATCCTACAGCGCACTTTTATTTGTTGAAGTGTACCAAAAAGCAGAACGGCAAGATGCGGGGATCGCAACCTTAGCAGAGCAATATTTTGGTATGTTTGGACGTGTTTTAGCAACATTATCACTGGTTGTGTTTATGTATGCGATTCTGACCGCTTACATTGTAGGGAGCGGTGGCGATTTATTAGTGCCGTTATTCTCTTTTTTAGGAGAAAATGCTAAATCAGTAAGTATTGTTGCATTTGCGGTGATCTTTGGGGTATTTGTAACGATTGGTACAGGTTCCGTTGATATCGTGACCCGTTTATTATTTATTGTAAAATTATTGGCATTTGGTTTCGTATTAATCATGATGTTGCCGCAAGTAAGTTTAGAAAACCTTGGCGCGATGCCATTAAAAGATTTCTTATTGATTTCAGCAAGTCCAGTATTCTTTACTTCATTTGGCTTCCATGTTGTGATCCCATCAATTAATAAATATTTAGATGGCAATATTAAACGTTTACGCACTGCAATTATTGTTGGTACAGGTATTCCATTATTTGCGTATATTTTATGGCAAATGGCGATTCATGGTGTATTTGCACAATCTCAATTCGTAGAAATCGTACGTGCTAACCCAACATTAAGCGGTTTAGTTGATGCAACTTACCAAGCGACAGGTAGTGCATTTATTAGTGGTGCAGTAACTACCTTCTCTGCAGTGGCGCTAATCACGTCATTCTTAGGGGTCTCACTCGCATTATTTGATTGTTTAGATGACTTATTGAAACGTATTAACATCAAAGCTAATCGCATCTCGCTTGGTTTATTAACCTTTATTCCGCCAGTGTTTTTTGCGTTATTCTATACAGATTTCTTAAACTCTCTGACTTACGCAGGTCAAATGTTTACTTTCTACGGTTTAGTATTACCAGTAGGTATGGCGTGGCGTTTCCGTAAGTTGTACCCAGAAGCACCTTACCGTGTAATCGGGGGCGGCTTTAGTTTACTGCTCGCTTTAATTTTAGGTTTACTGATTATGAACGTACCGTTCTTAATTGATGCGGGTTATTTGCCAAAAGTGATTGGTGCTTAATCACTAAACAAATAAACCAACAAGCGGTTGAAATTTGCAAAATGTTTGCAGAATTCGACCGCTTTTTTGTCTTTCTAATTTGACTGGAGTATGCTAAAAGTGTGATTAAGCGTAATCTATTTTAGAGATAAACATATGGCAGACACAGCACTCAAACAACAACTTTCTGAGTTTAACCTGCAGCAAAAAACGGATTTTGCTACAACAGAAGTCGTGACGTTGTTACGACAACGCAGTGATTTTTATGACCAAATGTTACTGACATTATGGCAGAAATTCGGCTTTGATCAACGTGCAGATTTATCACTGATTGCAGTGGGGGGCTATGGCAGACAAGAAATGTTCCCGTTATCCGATTTAGATATTTTAGTGATTGTGGAACAAATGCTAGATGATGTCACACACGCCAAGTTCAATGAATTATTTAACTTGCTATGGGATAGCAAATTGCAAGTGGGGGCGAGCGTTAGAACCCTGAGTGAGTGTATAGAAATTGGTAAAAACGAATTAACCGTAGCGACTAATATGTATGAAGGGCGTTATCTCACGGGCAATAAAGCCTTATGGCAAATATTGCATGAACAACTCTATGCAGAAGATTTTTGGGCGATAGATCAATTTTTTAGTGCAAAAATGCAAGAACGCAATGCGCGTTACGCCCGTTATCACAATACTAGTTATAACCTAGAGCCAGACCTAAAACATAGCCCTGGTGGTTTGCGTGATCTGCATTTGGTTGCGTGGATCTCGCTAAGGCACTTTGGTACTTATTCCTTTGATAGCTTATTAAATAAAGGAATCATTTTTCCTGAAGAATTTAACGAACTGAATGAGGCACAAGCGGTGCTTTTTCGGATGCGTTTTGCATTACATTTACAGCTTAAACGCTATGACAACCGCCTACGTTTTGATCGTCAGCTTCAATTAAGTGAACAATTAGGCTATCAGGGCGAGGGTAATCAGCCTGTAGAAACGATGATGAAGGCGTTTTTCCAAGCAACACAATCTATTTCACAGCTTAGCCAATTATTGCTGGATAATTTTGAACAGCTGATTTTAGGTAAGCAAAATACGGCAGAAAAACAACCGCTTGATCAGAATTATTATCTGCAAGGCTCAGAAATAGTTTGTCGGCATAGACGCTGTTTTATTCAAGATCCTGTTTCTATTTTAGATCTTTTTGTACATTTAACTCAGCTCCCTGAAGCAAAAGCTAATGCGATTACCTTGCGTAATTTACGATTAGCGCTAAAAAAACAAACGCAGCCATTGTGCCAGATTCCCGCTGCCAGAGCGCGTTTTATTTCGCTCTTTTCACAGCCCAAAATGGTGGAGCGAGCGATTCTCCCAATGCACCAACTAGGCGTTTTATCTGCTTATTTACCGCAATGGGATGGTATCAAAGGGCTTATGCAATTTGATTTATTTCATATTTATACGGTGGATGAGCATACTATTCGGGTGATGCAAAAACTTGAGAGTTTTTTAACCGACGGAGCGTACGAGGATCACCCGCTCTGTTGCCAATCTTT
The DNA here is from genome assembly GCF_901687125.1 of Actinobacillus vicugnae. Classification (GTDB taxonomy): domain Bacteria; phylum Pseudomonadota; class Gammaproteobacteria; order Enterobacterales; family Pasteurellaceae; genus Actinobacillus; species Actinobacillus vicugnae. The sequence goes on along the minus strand of NZ_CABFJY010000044.1, from coordinate 168,734 downwards.
CTCAACTTGTACACACCGCCATATCTTATATTTAGCGGCGCTTTTCCATGATATTGCAAAAGGGCGCGAAGGTGATCATGCACAAGTAGGCGCAGTGGATGCCTATGAATTTGCTATTTTGCATGGCTTTACCGAGCAAGAGGCACAGCAAATGGCTTGGTTAGTTAGGGAGCATCTTACGATGTCATTAACTGCTCAACGCCGTGATATTCATGATCCTGCGGTCGTAAAAAGCTTCGCAAAAATTGTTGGAAATTCGACCGCTTTAGCCGATTTAATGTGCTTAACCATTTCGGATATTTGTGCCACGAATGAAAACTTGTGGAATGATTGGAAGCGGTCACTTTTTGCTCAGCTTTGTCAATTCACCACGGAAGAGCTGGAAAAACGACTAGATTATCAAAGAGTTAGCCAACAAAATCGATTAGATGCATTAGAGCTAATGAAATTTGCGTTATCATCACAGGAGCGGATACGCTTGCAAAATTTTTGGGCGCCTTGTCCTGATAGCTATTTTTTGCGTAATACGCCAAAACAGTTGGTATGGCACGCTTTGGCTTATTTAAAACAGAAAAGTTTACCGATGGTGTTGGTTAGCAATGAATATGCGAGAGGTGCGACGGAGATCTTTGTACATTGTGAGGATAAACCACACTTGTTTGCTCGCATTGCCCAAGCGTTAAGCCAGAAAAAAATCAGCATTCATGATGCACAAATTATTACTTGTGATAATGGCTTGGTTTTCGATAGTTTTATTGTCACTGAATTAAGTGGTGCAGAGTTGAACGAAGATCGTTGTAAACGTGTGCAACAATCATTGCAAAGTGTATTAACAGATGCCGAGAATGTGAGTTTTAAATTGTTGAAAAAACCAGTGAAACATCAATCTTTTAAACGAGCAACGAAAGTGAAATTTCTCTCGGATGAACATCCAAATCAAACATCGTTCGAATTATTTACGTTGGATAGAGAGGGGTTGCTTGCCCAAGTCAGTCATATTTTCGGACAATTAGAGCTAGTTTTGGTTAATGCGAAAATTACCACTATCGGTGAGCGGGTAGAGGATTTTTTTGTGGTTTGTACTACACAAAATCAGGCATTGAATAAAGCACAACAAAAATTGCTGAAAGAAAGTCTATTGGCAGAACTATCTGAATAAATGGTGAGTAAGATAAGACCGCTTATGATTTGAAATGCACAAGCGGTCTATTTTTCTGGAGATTTTACGACTTTAACAATCCTGATGAACCTTCGGAATAGTCTCTTGGTTGATCCTCACTATTTTCCTGTTTTAAGGTGAGTTGAGATTGCTGGAAAAAAGCTAACTGTTCGGCTTCAGGCAAGAGTTTTTCAGAACCTTGAGCTAAATGCTGATACAGTTTTTTGTAATCTTCAGCAAGGGTTGAGAGCAATGCTGCAGATTGTGCAAAATGCTGTTCAAGCTGTTGGTTTTGCGCTTCTACTTTGGCTTTGGTGTCTTTGAGCTCATTTTCCAACTGGATATGTTGTTGCACATTGCCTTTAAATGCACGTATAACAACGCATCCTACAATGATACCAATCACAAAGGCTACGCCAATTGCAGACCAAACTTCTGGTGTCCATTGTCCCATCATAATTGATTCCTCTTGGTAGTGAAACTTAGCTTTTTGTATCATGTTCTGCTAGGCAAGAGAAGGGCTTTAGCTAACAAAATCTTGAAAATTTGAGCTTCCCGACATTTTTCAGATTTAATGCAAAAAAACTTAGCTTTTTAGTTAAAAAATCTGTATAATCCCCGCACCCTGTTTTGTTTGGACTTTCCCGCCAAACAAGTTTGGTCAGATTTTGACTCGAAGGGGTCGGATTCTACCGTCATATAGGTAATTCACTTATATTAAGTGGATTGGGTTATAACTAAAATTATTGGTATTTAATTAATGAAAACTTTTGTAGCAAAACCAGAAACAGTAAAACGTGACTGGTATGTAGTAGATGCGACAGGTAAAACTTTAGGTCGTTTAGCTACTGAATTAGCACGCCGTTTACGCGGTAAACATAAAGCTGAATATACTCCTCACGTAGATACAGGTGATTACATCATCGTTATCAACGCAGAGAAAGTAGCAGTAACAGGCAAAAAAGAAACTGACAAAATCTACTACTGGCACACTGGCTACGTAGGTGGTATCAAAGATGCAACCTTCAAAGAAATGATTGCACGTCGTCCAGAAGCAGTGATCGAGATCGCAGTTAAAGGTATGTTACCAAAAGGTCCTTTAGGCCGTGAAATGTTCCGTAAATTAAAAGTTTACGCAGGTAACGAACACAACCACGCTGCACAACAACCACAAGTTTTAGACATCTAATCACGGAGCATCGAAAATGACAGCAGCAAATCAAAACTACGGCACAGGTCGCCGCAAAAGCTCTTCAGCTCGTGTATTTATCAAACCGGGCAGTGGTAACATTACCATCAACCAACGTTCTTTAGACGTTTACTTCGGTCGTGAAACTTCACGCATGGTAGTTCGTCAACCATTAGAATTAGTTGAGTTATTAGATAAATTAGATTTATACATCACTGTTAAAGGTGGTGGTATTTCTGGTCAAGCAGGTGCGATCCGTCACGGTATCACACGTGCATTAATGGAATACGATGAAACTTTACGCCCTGCATTACGTGCAGCTGGCTTCGTTACTCGTGACGCACGTCGCGTTGAACGTAAAAAAGTGGGTTTACACAAAGCACGTCGTCGTCCACAATACTCAAAACGTTAATTTCGAGTATTACCGATATACGAAAGTATTATCAGCAGAAGGCAGGATTATTCCTGCCTTTTCTGTTTTTATCGCCTAACTAGTGCTAAAATGCTACAAATTTTTAACAAAGGTACTTTTTATGTTAGCCATTATTTCTCCTGCCAAAACCTTAGATTTTGAAACGCCCGCACCTAATTTCCCATTTGCAAATTCTCTGCCAAATTTGACCACTTATAGCCAGCAATTAATTGAAATCTGTAAACAATTCTCACCCGCCGAATTAGCTTCATTAATGTCAATCAGTGATAAGCTTGCTAGCCTTAATGTGGCTCGTTTTGCTGAATGGCAATTAGCGCATAACGAACAAAATGCCAAAGTTGCGTTATTTGCTTTTAAAGGTGATGTTTATACAGGGCTTGATGCGGAAACGTTAACTGAGGCGCAAGTGGAATACGCCCAAACGCATTTACGTATGCTATCGGGCTTATATGGCTTACTGAAACCACTAGATTTAATGCAACCATATCGTTTAGAAATGGGCACCAAGTTAGCAAACCCGAAAGGCAAAGATCTTTATGCGTTTTGGGGGGAGATTATTACCCAGCAGTTGCAAACAGCAATTGATGAACAAGGAGATAATATCTTAGTTAATCTGGCTTCTGATGAATATTTTGGCGCCGTTAAACCAAAACAATTGCAGGCAACAATCGTTAAGCCAGTCTTTTTAGATGAGAAAAATGGTAAATTCAAGCAAATCAGCTTCTATGCGAAAAAGGCACGTGGCATGATGGTGCGTTTTATGTTAGTAACACAACCAAAAACAATTGAGCAATTAAAAGCATTTAACTATGCGGGTTATTGGTTTGATGAAGCAGCGTCGAGTGACACAGAATTAGTATTTAAACGTGAGGAACAAGCGTAATGCGTTGGCTTTCTCTGGCAATATCTTCGTTTTTTTTGACCGCTTGTCATTTGACTTCAATTCAATTTGATGTACCTGAAGCGGTTGAATTTCAGGGAAAATCTTACATAAAAGTAACCGATAACCGCATTGATGAAATGCGCCAGCTACTTTATTTACCCACAGAGAGTGAGCAGAATCCTGAAAATTGGACAAAAGGTATTCTGTTCTTTTTAGATCAAAATTCGCAAGGTAAAACTTTGCAACAACGTGTTACATTGCGCCGAGCGGCATTTGGTACGCAAAGTAAAATCCAATCAAATGTGAAAATTGAGCAACAAGAGTTGCGTAGTGAAGTGATTTATCCACCGACAGAACGCTTTAATGATGTGCTGTTAGAGGTTTCTCGTGGGCGTGATTTGCCATGTGGTTATGGGCAGATTCAGATTTCAGACAAGCGGTCTGTTTTGGCAAAAAAATGGCAAAATTCGACCGCTTATCAAGCATCGTTAATTCAGTTAGCGCAACAACTTGCGGCAATGCCGTGGCTGATTAGCTGCAAATAAACGATTTAGACATACTTGGGGGGAGTATGGAACAACAATATATCAAGTTGGTTAAACGAGCGGCGAATCTTGCGATTTTTGTAGCTTGTTTACTGATTTTAATTAAAGCGTTTGCGTGGTGGAAAACAGGATCTATTTCCATTTTAGCGGCGATGACGGATTCAGTGGTCGATTTATTGGCTTCGATCACCAATATTTTAGTTTTACGATTTGCGTTATTGCCCGCAGATGAAAATCACACATTTGGGCATGGCAAAGCAGAATCGTTGGCAGCCATTGCACAAAGTGCATTTATTGCAGGCTCTGCGGTGTTTTTAGTGTTACAAGGAATCCATAAGCTTACCAATCCAGAATTTATTCAAAGCTCTGAAATCGGGGCAGTGGTTAGCTTTATTTCGATTATTGTGACAGCGGGTTTGGTTTGGTATCAAAAAAAGGTTGTTGCACTAACTAAAAGCCCAGCCATTGCGGCGGATTCTTTGCATTATCAAACCGATTTATTTATGAATGCAGCGATTCTAGTCGCGATGTTGTTAAATTTATACGGCTTTATTTATGCGGATGCCATTTTTGCGATTACGATAGCGCTTTATATTGGGATTAATGCCTTCAAAATGTTTTGGGAAGCAGTGCAAGTGTTGTTAGATCAAGCGTTGCCGCAAGAAGAAATTGATCAGATTTTAGATATTGTGGCTAAACATGAGAGCATTATTGGTATACATGATTTACTCACTCGCCAAGTAGGGGCGGTGCGTTTTATTCAACTTCATTTGGAATTAGCAGATAACCTTACGCTGATTGAAGCACACGATATTACTGATGCGTTGGAGCAAAAGATTTTGGCTATTTTCCCTCGTTCGGAAATTATTATTCACCAAGAGCCAACTTCAATTGTTCAGCAAGAATTAAAATTAGGACAAGTAAAAAATTATGTACCAAGTTATCGCTAATTTTAGTTATCAGAATTTTGAAAGCGATCCTGTCACGCTAATTAACCAAATTGTTAATCAATGGCGATTTAACGGACAAATTATTGGGCGTGAATTTGCAGTGACTTATCATCAAGATCAGTCAGAAGCACATTTTCAAGTGCGTTTATCAACACCTGAACAAACCAGTTTACTGCCAGAGCATAATAGTGCAGAGGTAGAAGCAGCATTAGCGCAAGCTGAAGCATATGGAGTGGGATTTGAATCGTTCGAAATTGTGGGGCGAGATTATCAAGCGGAGCAAACTAGTGAGCTTGAACAGCAAACTTTCCAAGTGCTTTATACTACGCATTTAGATAGTTGTTCACCGATTTGGGGTGGCGAAGATTTTTGCGCAATTCCGTTGTATAAAGTCACCAAGCGAAATCAACAACTCGGAGAACAGCTAATCAAATGGCAAGAAAACTGGCAGGCTTGCGATCAATTACAAATGAATGGAGGTGCTTTAGAGCAAGCCGCACTTGCTCAAATTAGTGAAGTGGGTAGCGAGCTTTCTCAAGCAGGTATAGCGTTATGCCGTAGCCTTGAAGCAGAAAGTGGTATAGTGACGTTTTATTATTTATATCGCTTAGGTAGTGATGTTGATGAGGAGCATAAACGTAAATGCCCAAAATGCCACGGAGAATGGAAATTAGCTGAGCCATTACACCAACTATTACATTTCAAATGCGATAAATGTCGTTTAGTTTCAAATTTAAGTTGGGAAGTACAATAAAGATATAACTTTTAGTTCTATAAATTTAGGAAGTTGTATTGAAAATATAGTGCGTGAGTTATATTCTCACCTTTTTATATATTGGGAGATTAGGATGATTATTTTGAACCTGGCAATTTTTGCTACATTGCTATACCTACTTTTTCTGCTTTATAAAAAAACGCAGAAGTTAGGTCAGATAGTATTTATTGGCTTATTACTTGGGATAATAAGCGGTGCGATTTTACAAAATTTTTACCCAAAATCAGTGATTGATGCAACGCTTGATTGGGTGAATTTAGTCGGTAATGGCTATGTACGTTTGTTACAAATGATTGTAATGCCATTAGTGTTTATTTCGATTTTATCTGCAATTACTCGTCTAAGACAGGTGGGATCTTTGGGTCAAATCAGCTTTAGTGTATTGTCAGTATTGTTGATTACTACTGCTATTGCCGCAGCTATCGGTATTACTATAGCGTATCTATTTGATTTATCAGCTCAAGGATTGGTGATAGGAGAAAGAGAGTTAGCTGCACAAGATAAAGTTGTTGGGCGAGCAGAGCAGGTTTCGAATTTATTGATACCTACTATGTTGTTGTCATTTATTCCGAAAAATCCATTCTTAGAATTAACGGGCGCAAATCCAACTTCAATTATTAGCACGGTAATTTTCTCTGCTTTTCTGGGGGTGGCTGCGTTAAGCCTTGCTAAAGAAGATGCGGCGTTAGGCGAACGTATCGCAACAGGTGTAGAAACTTTAAATAAATTAGTGATGCGTTTAGTTCGTTTTGTGATTCGTTTAACACCGTATGGTGTTTTTGCGTTAATGACCAAAATGGCAGCAACCTCTAAATGGGAAGATATTGTAAATTTAGGCAGTTTTATTGTTGCCTCTTATTTAGCGATTGGTTTGATGTTTGTGGTGCATGGTATTTTACTGTTGACTGCCAAGGTAAACCCATTTGATTACTATAAAAAAGTGTTACCAACCTTGAGTTTTGCTTTTACTTCTCGCTCAAGTACAGCAACGTTACCATTAAATATTGAGACGCAAACTGATAAGTTAGGCAATAATAATGTGATTGCGAATTTTTCAGCAACCTTCGGCGCAACGATTGGACAAAATGGCTGTGCGGGGATTTATCCAGCGATGCTGGCTGTTATGATTGCGCCAACTGTAGGCGTAGATCCGTTTAGTTTAGGTTATATTCTTACTCTAATTTTGGTTGTTGCGATCTCTTCATTTGGGATTGCAGGTGTGGGTGGTGGCGCAACTTTTGCGGCAATTGTGGTGCTTTCTACCTTAAATTTACCGATTGAATTAGTCGGTTTATTGATTTCAGTTGAACCGCTGATTGATATGGGACGTACCGCATTAAATGTAAATGGTTCAATGGTGGCTGGTACACTCACCAATAAATGGGTGGCACGCGCATGAAACAGTTATATTTGGTAAATTTTGATGAAATTTGACCGCTTGTCACAGAAAATAAAAAAGGGGCTGATGCCCCTTTTAATTTATAAATTCGTCAGTTTACTCCACCCAACTAATCACCTCTTCAACTGGCTTACGGTATTTTTTCGTAATCGGTTTTGCACGATAACCGAAGGTTACCATACAAGAAACGCCGTATTCATTCGCATCAAATAAGCCTTCTTGCGCTAAAATTTTGTTTACGGCATCATAGTTAAAGCCTTCAATCGGACAAGAGTCAATACCGATCATCGCTGCACCACTCATCATATTCGCTAAAGCGATATAAGTTTGTTTTGAGCACCAGTCAAATAAAGTACGATCGCTTTCTAATACTTTAATATCATTAGTTTGGAAGGTTTTATAACGCGCAATTGTAGCCTCCATTTGTTCAGGAGTTAAGCCACGTTTTGATAAGCCTGCACGGAAAAACTCAGAATCGTAGCGAGCATTTTTCTTAGCTAAAATAACCACTAAATGGCTCATTTCATGCATCGGGTGTTTAATCCCCCAAGCCACAGGCGCAATTTTTTCACGAATTGCTTCATTTTGTAACACAATAAACTTCCATGGCTCAGAGCCAACAGAGCTAGGAGAAAGGCGTGCGAGTTCTAAAATGTACTCCATATCTTCACGGCTAATTTTTCTAGCAGGATCATAAGTACGGCAAGCTGCACGGAAGTTAAATGCGTCTAAAACGTCTTGTTTGGCAATATGTGACATAATTCCCTCAATATAGTTTGTAATAAATAATGAAATAATACGCTTTTTCCACTTATTATGCCAATCATTCATAAGAAAAGTCACTAAACTTTGTTTTAGTGCTAATTTTGGTAAAAAGGCTCCAAAAATTGACCGCTTGTTTGAATAGCCTATTTCAACTTCCTGTTGGCTAAACCTTAAAAATCAACACTTTAGCCTAATTTACATTTACTTTCTTCAGGCAAAGTATTATCATCACAACAATTTTTCATCAATATATTTAGAGGATAGGTAATGCAACACCTAAAAGAATTAACAGAGAAAGCAAGAGCGGCGTTAGATGCCTTGGATCAAGGCTTAGATGCATTAGAAGAATTTCGTGTTGAATATTTCGGCAAGAAAGGCCATTTTACAGCGTTAATGCAGGAATTACGTAATGTTGCAGCCGAAGAGCGCCCAGCAATCGGTGCAAGAATTAATGAAGCAAAACAAACCGTGCTAGACATTTTAAATGCGAAAAAAGAAGCTTGGGAAAAAGAAGCTTTAAACGCAAAATTAGTAGCGGAAAGCATTGATGTATCGTTACCTGGTCGTAAAACAGAATTAGGAGGTTTACACCCTGTTTCAATTACGATTGAACGCGTGGTGAAATTCTTTTCTGAATTAGGTTTTACTGTTGCAAGCGGGCCAGAAATCGAAACAGATTACTATAACTTTGATGCCTTAAATATCCCTGCACACCACCCAGCACGTGCGGATCACGATACATTTTGGTTTGATGCACAACGTTTATTACGTACTCAAACATCAGGCGTACAAATTCGTACGATGGAAAATATGCAACCACCTATTCGTATCGTTGCACCTGGTCGTGTTTATCGTAACGACTACGATCAAACACACACACCGATGTTCCACCAAATTGAATTACTGTATGTAGACAAAAAAGCAAACTTTACTGAGTTAAAAGGTTTAATCCACGATTTCTTAAAAGCGTTTTTCGAAGAAGATTTACAAGTACGTTTCCGCCCGTCGTTCTTCCCATTCACAGAGCCTTCTGCAGAAGTAGACGTAATGCGCCAAAACGGTAAATGGTTAGAAGTATTAGGTTGCGGTATGGTTCATCCAAATGTTTTACGCAATGTCGGTATCGACCCAGAAGAATATAGTGGTTTTGCGGTAGGTATGGGGGTTGAGCGTTTAACTATGTTACGATACAACGTAACGGATTTACGTTCATTCTTTGAAAATGACTTACGTTTCTTAAAACAGTTTAAGTAGAAAATCTCCCCAGCCCCTCTTTGTTAAAGAGCGGGAGTAAACGGTAGGTGATAAAGCAAGTCCCCTTCTTTTGTAAAGAGGGGTTAGGGGAGATTTAATAAGTGGTGACAAAAAGCATTGCTTTTTGAACGTTGGCTTTGCCACGGCGGCATGGACGTGAACAATCCTTACAAGGATTGTGAATAAATTTCCCAAAAATTTTACAAAAATAGGACAGAAATAAATGAAATTCAATGAATCTTGGTTGCGTGAGTGGGTAAATCCTGCAGTATCGACAGAACAATTATGTGACCAAATTACAATGTTAGGCTTAGAAGTAGATGATGTTGAGCCAGTGGCTGGCGCATTTACAGGCGTGGTTGTGGGTGAAGTGGTTGAATGTGCGCAACACCCAGATGCAGATAAATTACGTGTAACTAAAGTAAATGTGGGCGGTGATCGCTTATTAGATATCGTTTGTGGTGCGCCAAACTGCCGTTTAGGTTTAAAAGTGGCTTGTGCAACTGAAGGTGCGGTATTACCAGGCGATTTCAAAATTAAGAAAACAAAATTACGTGGTCAGCCATCGGAAGGTATGCTTTGTTCATATTCTGAATTAGGCATTAAAGAAGATCACAGCGGTATTATTGAATTACCAGCAGATGCACCGATTGGTCAAGATTTCCGTGAATATTTAGGCTTAAATGATGTTGCAATTGAAATTAGTTTAACACCAAACCGTGCAGATTGTTTAAGCATTGCGGGTATTGCACGTGAAGTTGGGGTGATCAACCGTACAGAAGTAAAAGCACCTGTCATTTCAGCCGTTTCAGCGACAATTTCAGATAAAGTTGCAGTGGAGTTACAAGCACCAGAAGCTTGCCCTCGCTACCTTGCTCGTGTAGTAAAAAATGTGAATGTCAAAGCGACTTCTCCGTTATGGTTACAAGAAAAATTGCGTCGCTGTGGCATTCGTTCAATCGATCCAATTGTAGATATTACCAACTTAAGCTTATTAGAACTTGGCCAACCAATGCACGCTTTTGATGCATCAAAAATTGACGGTGCGATTCAAGTACGTATGGCAAAAGAAGGCGAAGAATTAGTACTTTTAGACGGTACAACTGCAAAATTACAAACCAATACCTTAGTGATTGCAGATAGCAAAGGTGCATTAGCTATGGCGGGGATCTTTGGTGGCGAAGCAAGCGGTGTGAATCAAAATACCACTGATGTAGTATTAGAAGCGGCATTCTTTGCGCCATTGGCGATTACAGGCCGTGCACGTCAATATGGCTTGCATACAGATGCTTCACATCGTTTTGAACGTGGTGTTGACCCACAATTAGCGCGCAATGCAATGGAACGCGCAACGGCATTGTTACTTGAAATTTGCGGTGGAGAAGCAGGTGAAATCGTAGAAGCAGTAAGTGAACAGCACTTACCAAAACGTAATACAGTCACTTTACGTCGTAGCAAATTAGATGCGGTAATTGGTCATCATATTGAAGATGAAACGGTAACTGATATTTTAACTCGCTTGGGTTTAAACGTAACTTTTGCAAATGACAGCTGGACAGCAGTTGCACCTAGCTGGCGTTTTGATATTGAGATCGAGGAAGATCTGATTGAAGAAGTTGCACGTATTTATGGCTATAACAGCATTCCGAATAATTCTCCGCTTGCACATTTAACCATGAAAGGCACGCCAGAGGAATTATTGGAAGCAAGCCGTATTCGCACTGCTTTAGTGGATAGTGATTATCAAGAAGTGGTAACGTATAGTTTCGTTGATCCGAAAAAACAATCATTATTACACCCAAATCAAGAAGCTCTGGTATTACCAAACCCAATTTCAAGTGAAATGTCAGCAATGCGTTTATCACTTTTAACAGGGTTATTAGATACTATTGTTTATAATCAAAGTCGCCAGCAAACACGTGTACGTATCTTTGAAGGCGGATTACGTTTTATTCCTGATGTAAATGCAGAATCTGGTGTTCGTCAGGAGTTTGTATTTGGTGCAGCGATTGTTGGCGATAAACGTCCAGTACATTGGGAAAATAAAGGTGAAGCAGCGGATTTCTTTGATTTGAAAGGTGATATGGAGCGAGTGTTATCATTAACTTCTGCACGTCATGATTTACAATTTGTTGCAAAACAATTCCCAGCGTTACACCCAGGACAATCTGCCGCAATTATGTTAGATGGTAAGGAAATCGGCTTTATTGGTACGGTTCATCCGTCTATCGTACAGAAACTAGGCATTAAAGGTAAACCAGTGGTGTTTGAAATTCTTGGTGAAGCCATTGCAAATCGCCCAGTTCCAACGGCAAAAGAAATTTCTAAATTCCCTGCAAATAACCGTGATATTGCAGTGGTAGTTGATGAAAACGTACCAGCAGGCGATGTATTAGAAGTTTGTCGTCATGCAGGTGGCTCAAAATTGGTTGCTGTAAACTTATTTGATGTTTACCGTGGCGCAAATTTAGACACTGGTAAGAAAAGTTTAGCAATTAGCTTAACTGTACAAGATACTGAGAAAACACTTGAAGAAGAAGAGATTTCAGCGGTAACTCAAGCTGTTTTAGCAGAATTAGCACAACGTTTCCAAGCATATCTAAGAGATTAGATTTAAGGATTATTTTATGGCACTCACTAAAATAGAACTTGCAGAAAGCCTTGTTGAAAAATGTGGCTTTGATAAACGTATCGCTAAGCTCTTTGTCGAGCAATTTTTCGAAGAGATTCGCAGTTCTCTAGAGAAAGGCGAGGAGGTTAAATTATCTGGATTTGGTAATTTCTCTTTGCGTGAGAAAAATGCTCGTCCAGGGCGAAATCCTAAAACAGGTGAAGTCGTAGCAGTTACTGCTCGCCGAGTTGTAGTATTTAAGCCAGGTCAAAAGCTTAGAGATCGAGTCGAAAATGTAAAAGTGAAGGCGTAATTAATAACATTCCACAGGTAATTGCTATCTGTGGGATGTTTTTTATAGGTAGTAAAAATGATTAAATTTAATAATAAATGTTTTTCTTGGCTGGCGATGGCTTCTTGCATGGCTTTTTTGACCGCTTGTTCGAGTAATGAACGAACTGTTTCAGGGCCTATTAAAGCGAAAGCAGGTATTTTCCGTACTCATCACAGTACTTTATCTGATCCCATTATGGCAATTAGTAGCTTGAGTGAACAACAACATGAATGGAAGGGGACTCGCTATCGTTTAGGTGGTAATAGTAAGGCAGGAATTGATTGCTCTGGCTTTATGCAAGTGACTTTCCGTGATTTATTCGGCATTGATTTACCAAGAACAACTTCTGAACAGGCCAAAGAAGGCACTCGAATTGATCGTGATAAAATTAAAACGGGCGATTTAGTGTTCTTTAAGACAGGACGAGGTCCAAATGGCAAACATGTTGGCGTATATGTGAAAAATGGGCAATTTTTACATGCTTCAACGAAAGGTGGTGTGATTTATTCAGATATGAATTCGCCATACTGGTCGAAAACATTTTGGCAAGCACGTCGTTTATAGTTTAAAAATATGACAGAGATCACATTTTTAATAAAAAGTTATGTGTTAGCTGAAATAAAATTTGAAAAATTTAATAAATTGACGTATCCTATACGTACTTAACAAAAAGTGTTGTGTTCAACAACCGATTTCATAAATTTGCTTTCCGAGTAGCCCCTAGTTGAGGGGCTTTTTTTATGCCTTTTGTAAGTGACAAGCGGGTAAATTTACTTAATTCTTACCATAGCGTCGAGATGCTTTAATTAGATAGGCTATTTAATTTGTAAAAAAGCGGTCAAATTTGACCGCTTGTGTGTAGATTACTTATTAAAATATTGTAAGAGAGGAGCTGGATTTTGAATATAAGCAGTTAAATCTTTCTTGTTGGGTGAGCCAATATAGGGGATTTGACCGAGTAGTGGTGCATCAATCTCTTGGCTTAATAATTCGATTAGTTCTGCGTAATGGCGTAAACCTGGATTAATTCGATTGGCAATCCAGCCAACTAACTTCACACCTTTCTGTTTAATCGCTTGGGCAGTTAATAGGGCATGATTCACACAGCCTTCTTTGATCCCAACCACTAACACCACTGGCATTTGATTGTTTTTTACCCAGTCTGCAAAGCTTAAATCTTTATTAATTGGGGTTAGCCAACCGTAAGTACCCTCAACCACAACATTTGGGTAGTTTTGCTGTAGGCGAGTTAAGTCATCGTTTAATTTTTCTTCTTGAATATGATGAACAGCATCCAATGCTGCAAATACAGGGGTACTGGAGTGAATAAAGGTATAGCTATTAATATCTCGATAAGATACGCCAGCAGGGCAACTATCCAAAATCGTTAATACGTCAGAATTGTCTTCACTGGCATAATCCGCCTGATTTGGCTCAGTTGGAAGAGAGTCATCACCGCCACAAGCAATCGGTTTATAGCCAATCGCAGTAAATTGATTAGCAGTTAAAGTCTGTAAAATAGCACGGGTAACAATAGTTTTTCCTACATTGGTATCCGTGCCAGTAATAAATAACGAAGGCATATTTTATTTCTCTTAAGTAAAAGTAACAAAAAAGTTACAAAATTGCCGATACTTTAACAGAAACTTTAAAGCTGAATGATGTCCTTGATCAAATTTCCCTCATAAATTCCCTGTTTTATTGCGGAGCAGGCAATTAATGGGCTATTCCATTCGAATTGACTAGTGACTAGATCAATTTTTAGGTTGCCGATAAGCAGCTCTTTTTGGAGTTTCTGTTGAATTTGCTCAAACAAGATATGTTTAATGCGTAACAGTGGTGAATTAAACATAATTTTTTCAGTAGAAAAAATATTAATCAAATTCATCAGCACATACGCCAAGTTATCGCTGATATGATTTAAGATCAGCAGAGCAGCTTTATTTTCTTGTTCAACTTGTTCACATAAGTACTGAATTTTGTCGTGAGTGTGTGCAAAAGCATTCGGTAAATAGTGATCAATTAAGCGGACAATCGCAGGGAAAGTCACTTGATGATTAAGCTGATAACGTTGGATTTCATCGCAATCTTGAGGGGCTGCTACATCGCTTAATGCGCTGAACTTAGGCATTAGCATTTTATCTACATTCATTTTAGATTGTTGGTGGAGTAAGTTACCACGCAGTAAAACGCTTAAATTTATTGCATCATCAAGTTGTAGAAAAATCACATTATCGTTATTGATTAAGCTGCCAAGCGTTGATTCAGTAAGTAACCATAATTGGAAATGTTCATTTAATAGAATAGGGCAGTCAAATTGTGCTTTTAAGCTATCAACAAAAGTACATTTAATGTTGTTATCACCTAAGCGAGTGATTTTACTGTGTTCAGCGTTAATTTGCCCCAGTGTGCTAATTGAAACGGCTAAAATGTTATTAGTTTCGATTGGTGAATGCCAAAAAAAGTCGTTTAAACAGGTTTGTAAGAAGTTATCGAGTTGTGGATAATCATTCGCTAGAAGCGGATAGTGTTTGGTTTGCACTTGTTTGCCATTTAATTCGCATAATGAAATTTCTACACTGTCTGGTGAAATGGTAAAACAAAGCAATTGCCAAAAAAAGTTAGATACCGCCAAACCTACCGCGGGTCTGCCTCGAGAAGTATTATTTTGTACGGTGCGTTCTAAAATAAATTTATTATCAATGAGTGATTTTGTGAGGTTGGTAATTGAGGCTGGAGCTAAGCCAGAAAGTTTTGCAAGATCAGTACGGGAAATCAGTTCAAATTGTTCTACTAGTCGATAAATTGTACCAAGATGTTGAGTTTTATTATCAGAAATCATTGTATAATCCTTAAATTGAGCTATTCACCAAGAAGTGTAGCTATTAAAATCTATAAACATAAACACTCCAGAAGATAATTATTTTTGCTTCAATAACCTTGAAGTACAACCACTTTATTGTAATTCTGTGAACTAACTCACATAATTAATTTTATTTATTGAAGAAATTAACTAAAACGAGCATAAAAATGAATCAGACAATTCACTATATTTGGGTTGATACCAATCAAAAATTAGCCGATGTTTGCCAAAAAGCAGGTCAAAAATCAGCGGTTGCCTTAGATACAGAATTTATTCGTACCCGTACTTATTATCCTAAGGTTGGTCTGATTCAGCTCTTTGATGGCGAACAAGTTAGCCTTATAGATCCAACTACAATTGATGATTTTTCTGCTTTTATTGATTTATTAGCTAATCAGCAGGTGGTTAAGGTGTTACATGCTTGTAGTGAGGATCTAGAAGTGTTTCAACATCGCTTTAAACAATTACCTACACCGCTTGCGGATACACAAATTATGTCGGGTTTTGCGGGTGTGGGGGGGGCAATGGGCTTTGCCAAGTTGGTGGCACATTATTTGCAAATTGAATTAGATAAAGGTGCTTCTCGCACCGATTGGCTGGCTCGGCCATTAACGGAAGAGCAGTTGCAGTACGCCGCCGCAGATGTGTGGTATTTATTGCCGATTTATCAGCGTTTAGTGGTGGATCTTGATGGGACGCGTTGGCAAAATGCAGTAGCAGAAGAATGTTTAGCACTTTTGGAAAAACGCCAAAAATTGCCAAATAGTGCGAAAGCGTATAAAGAGATCTCAAATGCGTGGCGTTTAACTCCTGCAGAATTGGCAGTGTTACAAGTTGTGGCTAAATGGCGTCAAGAAGAAGCAGAAAAACGCGATTTAGCGCTGAATTTTGTGGTAAAAGAGCAAAGTTTATTAGAGATTGCTAAAATTCAGCCAAAACATACTTCTCAATTATTGGAATTTATGCATCCAAATGAAGTTCGTATTCATGGCAAAAAATTGTTATTGTTAGTAGAACAGGGCAAGAATATGGCGGTAGAGGATTATCCAGCCCCGATTTCTCGATTAGTTGATGAACCTGGTTATAAACATAGCTTAAAGTTATTGCAGCAAAAATTAGCGGAAATTCGCCCGCTTGATCTTGCGCCTGAATTATTAGCGAGTAAGCGGCAATTGAATCAATTATTTAGCTGGTCTATTCATGGACGAGATCCCGCAAAATTGCCAGAATTATTAAAAGGTTGGCGTGCAGAATTTGGGCAACAGTTATTCGCTGTTTTATAAATCTTACAATAATATCGAAAAGAGGAAAATTTACCGTAAACAAGCGGTTAAATTTTCCTTATTTTTTGCAAACTAGGTTAGACCAAGAGGTCTAAACCCTGTACAATTAGTCGCTAGCACAAAAAACTATAAAGGGTAAAAAATGGAACATAAAAAACTGCCTAAAGCATTAGATGCAATTGACTTAAAAATCCTAAACGAGCTACAACGTAACGGTAAAATCTCAAATATCGAATTATCCAAACGTGTAGGTTTATCGCCAACACCATGTTTAGAACGTGTAAAACGATTAGAAAAACAAAATGTAATTATGGGCTATCGCGCTTTGCTCAATCCAGAGTTACTCGAAGCTCCATTATTAGTGATTGTAGAAATCACTTTAGTGCGCGGTAAACCAGACGTGTTTGAAGAGTTTAACCGTGCAGTGCAACAGCTTGATGAAATTCAAGAATGCCATTTAGTTTCAGGTGATTTTGACTATTTACTGAAAACCCGTGTGGCAGATATGGCAGCGTATCGTAAATTATTAGGCACAACCTTACTCCGTTTACCTGGTGTGAATGACACTCGTACCTATGTAGTAATGGAAGAAGTAAAACAAACTAACTATCTCTTATTAAAATAAGGAGTAACTGTGATCGAACGATTTAAACCACGATTAAAAGGCAAAGAAAATATAATTAATCTCGCCCTTATTTTAGTGGGCTTATTTGGCTTTTATTTGATCGTGGCATGGGCAAGCTATAGCCCGTTAGATAACACTTGGAGTACTGCAAGCAGTGTGGTGGAACAAAAAGTGTTAAATAAAACTGGGCATTTTGGTGCTTGGACAATGGATCTTCTCTATGCTTTTTTAGGGAAAGTTGCTTTTATTGTGCCATTTACTTTATGTGGCGTATCAGTTTATTCATTGATTTTTCGCTTGGCGAATGAGTGGACATGGAAACATTTTTGTTTACGTTTTAGTAGCTTCGTTTTATTGCTAATTGGTTTAGCTGGGCTTGCAAGTGTGGTGTTATCGAATAGTGCCTATTATTTGGCGGGCGGTTTTATTGGCGGTATGTTCCAATCATTGTTAGCAAGTACGCTAGGGCAATTTGGTGCGCTGTTGGTTGCGATGACTTTTACTGCAATCGGTTTTTATTTTTGTTCTGGTCAATCGTTGTTGCTGCTATTTGCTCAATTTTATGATTGGATTGTCGCTAAGGACCAACATAAAGAGAGTACAGTAATAGATGAACAAAATCTGCAAAATTCAGCAGAAATTCGACCGCTTGAAACTGAATCAAACTCTACTGAAACGGAGGTTCAACAAGCAACATTGCAACAAGAAGAAAGCTCGCAATTTACGGATATTTCTGCGTTTAGTCGTCCGAAAATTAGTGGCTTAAGATCGAATTTTGAAGCGGTTGAAATTCGTGAAAATATCGAAACCACATCAGAAACAGAAGTAGCTGAACAAGCAATGTTTAATGTGGAAAGCGAATTAGCGTTACCTAAAATTAATATTCAGGGGGTCGAAAATACAGAGACCCCTGCTGTGCCTACATCAGAAATTTTTGAACAACCAACGGCAATTGAATTGCCTAAAATTCGTTTAAATCCGTCTATGGCTACTGTACTCGTGGACACCATTAATGAAACGGATGAATTTCAACAGGCATTAGCGCAGCAAGATGAGTTTGAAATTGCGGATGATAATGAAACAGCAGATGTAACGCTTGAATATCAAGATGCGAATCCACCGCTACCAGCGTTTGTACAAGAAGCTAAACCTGTGGTTCGCCTTCAGCCTGTGGTTGAGGATGAGCAAGAGGACTACGAAGCACAGTTAGCCAAAGAATTTGAACAAGCAGAGCAAGCTCGTTTAGCGCAAATGGAACAACGTGCTAAGGAGCGAGGCTTAGAACAGACGTTTGAGCAAATTGTAAATAGCAAACCAGAAATTGAAGTGACGCCTGAGGTGAAACTAGCGCCGCAAAAGGAAAATACCAGCGCAACACCTAATTATCCAAAAGGATATGGTGATACGTTAATTCATCCGTTATTACAGCGTAGCCATAAATTAGAAAAGCCGACCACGCCATTACCAACCATTGATTTGCTTGATCCAGCACCTCGTCAAACTCAGCAAATCACTGAGAGTGAGATTGTTGAAACTTCTCATCGCTTAGAAAATGCCTTGGCAAATTATGGGGTGAAAGCTACCGTGGAAGATGTATTGGTTGGCCCAGTGGTAACGCGTTATGAAATTAAACCAGCGGCGGGGATTAAAGCCGCTAAAGTAGTTGGATTAGCGAGTGATCTAGCGCGTGAACTAATGTTTAAAGCGATTCGTATCACAGATGTGGTACCAGGCAAACCTTATATGGGGATTGAAACGCCAAATAATAAACGTGAAACGGTTTGGTTGCGCGATGTGCTAGATAGTGAAGCATTCCGAAATAGCAACGCTATTTTACCAATGGCATTGGGTAAAGATATTAGTGGTGAGCCGATTGTCGTTGATATGGCGAAAATGCCACATTTATTAGTGGCAGGTCAAACAGGTGGCGGTAAATCGGTTGGGGTGAATACCATGATCTTAAGCCTATTATTTAAGCTTTCACCTGAGCAAGTTCGCTTTATTATGATCGACCCGAAAGTGGTGGAGCTATCAATCTATAATGATATTCCTCATCTATTAACGCCTGTTGTTACTGATATGAAAAAAGCAGCTAATGCTTTACGCTGGGCAGTCGAAGAAATGGAACGTCGTTATTTATTAGTTAGCCATTTGAATGTTCGTAATATTGAAGGCTATAACGATAAAATTGATCAAGCTATAGCAATGGACTATCCGATTCCTGACCCAACTTGGCGACCAGGTGATACGATGGATCAGCTTCCTCCTCCACTAGAGAAATTAAGCTACATTGTATTGGTTGTCGATGAATTTGCAGACTTAATGATGTCGGCAGGCAAAGAAGTTGAAGAATATATTATGCGTATTGCGCAGAAAGCTCGAGCGGTTGGTATTCACTTAATTCTTGCAACGCAACGCCCATCCACCGATGTTATCACAGGGGTGATTAAAGCGAATATTCCAAGTCGTATTGCGTTTACCGTAGCAAGTCAAATTGATTCTCGCACTATTTTAGATAGTGGTGGTGCTGAAGCATTGTTAGGGCGAGGCGATATGCTATATTCAGGTGCGGGTAGCCCAGATATTATTCGTATTCATGGTGCATTTATGAGTGATGAAGATGTACAACGTGTTGCGGATAACTGGCGTGCAAGGGGCAAACCACAATATTTAGAAAGTATTGTTGCTTCTCTTGAAGAAACGGAAAGTCCTGAACGAGTAGCAAGTTCGGATCTAGACCCACTGTTTGATGAAATCGTTGAATTTGTGGTAGAAAGTGGTGTTGCCTCTATTAGTGGTATTCAACGTCGTTTTTCATTAGGCTTCAACCGTGCCGCACGTATTGTTGATCAAATGGAAGCACAAGGCATTGTTTCAGAACAAGGCAAAAATGGCAAACGTGAGGTTTTAGCGAGATAATTAGCGACAACGTCACGAAAGCTGATTAAAAAAAGCGGTTAAATTCAAACAGAATTTTGCAAGTTTTGATTTGAATTTAACCGCTTTTTATTTATTTGGATTTAGAACGTAGAATTACTTGTAGGATATATCTTGATCTTCCGATAAAATTAACAGGTTTTAATTATTTCTATTTTGAGGAAAGCAATATGCGTTTAGATGATATTGAAAGAAGCACTAACGTAGAAGATCGCCGCGGAAAAGCTTCAGGTACAAGACGTTCAGGAGGTAAGAAAGGCGGTATTTTAGGGCTGATAATAGTTTTAATTGGCGCTTATTATGGCGTGGATTTAACGGGCATTATGGGCTATAGCGATAATGGTACTTATCAGCAACAAGCAGGTAGTAAACTGACTACTACTGAAGAAGATCAATTAGCAGAACTTTCAGCTAAGGTTTTAAAAACAACTGAGACCATTTGGGGAAATTATTTTAAACAAAATGGCTTAACGTATCGTAAACCCACTTTAGTTCTCTACCGTGGTGTTACACCCACAGCTTGTGGCACAGGGCAATCAGCAATGGGACCGTTTTACTGTCCAGCAGACCAAAAAGTTTATATTGATTTATCGTTTTATGATGATATGAGGTCACAATTAAAAGCTTCGGGTGATTTTGCTTTTTCTTATGTGATTGCACACGAAATTGGGCATCATGTACAGAATTTATTAGGCATCAGTGAGCAAACGCAAAAGGCACAACGTAACGCTCGTAATCAAGTAGAAGCGAATAAAATTTCAGTTAATGTGGAATTACAAGCAGACTGTTTTGCAGGCGTATGGGGCTATCAAATTCAGAAATCAGGTAGATTGGATGCAGGTGATGTTGAAGAAGCATTTGTTGCATCGCAAGCGGTAGGTGATGATCGTTTACAAAAACAAGCGCAAGGCTACGTTGTTCCAGATAGCTTTACGCATGGTTCATCCGCTGAACGTTTAGCGTGGTTCCGTAAAGGGTTACAATCAGGTAATCCATCGGTGTGTAACACTTTTTCGTACCGTTAAAATAGATAATGATTTTGTACTAGTAAAATAGTTCAAAAATCGTTTGACATTAGGGCATAATTCCATTAACGTATTTTCATTCACACCCTAATAACTTTTTAAAACGATAAGAGAGCACACAATGTCTTATAAAAATGATGATTTACGAATTACTAAGATTGAAGAACTTTTACCGCCAGTTGCACTTTTAGAGTGTTTTCCTGCCAGCGAAGTGGCAGCAGAAACAGTAGAAAAAGCACGCCAAGCGATTCATCGCATTATTCATGGTGCTGATGACCGTTTATTAGTCGTAATTGGTCCGTGTTCAATTCACGATCCTAAAGCAGCATTAGAATATGCAGAACGTATCAAAGTGCTTCGTGCCAATTCCAAAATTAATCAAAATCTTGAAGTCGTGATGCGAGTGTATTTTGAGAAACCTCGTACCACAGTAGGTTGGAAAGGTTTAATCAACGACCCATATCTAAATGAAACTTATGCATTAAATGACGGTTTACGCATTGCTCGTAAAGTATTATCTGATATAAATGATTTAACTGTGCCAGCAGCAGGTGAATTTTTAGATATGATCACGCCACAATACATGGCTGACTTTATGAGCTGGGGAGCAATTGGCGCTCGTACTACCGAATCACAGGTACACCGTGAATTAGCGTCAGGGTTATCTTGTGCAGTTGGTTTTAAGAATGCGACCAATGGTGGGGTAAAAATTGCGTTAGATGCAATTGCTTCGGCAGAAGCACCACATCACTTCTTATCTGTAACCAAATTTGGCCATTCGGCCATTGTTTCGACAGCGGGTAATCCAGATTGCCATATTATTTTACGCGGTGGCGATAATGGAACTAACTATGATGCTGCATCTGTCGCAAAAGTTTGTGCAGATATTGAGAAATCAGGGCGTCGTCCACACGTGATGATTGATTTCAGCCATGCAAATAGCCAAAAGCAATTTAAACGTCAAATGGATGTTTGTGCAGATGTATGCCAGCAAATTGCGAGTGGCTCGAACTTTATTTCAGGTGTGATGATTGAAAGTCATTTAGTTGAAGGTCGTCAAGAGCTTGGTGATGGCAATTTAGCTAATTTAGTTTATGGTCAAAGCGTAACAGATGCTTGTATCGGTTGGGAAGATAGCGAAAAAGCATTATTTGCATTAGCAGAAGCTGTTGAACAACGCCGTAATAAGCGTGCTTAGTCCCTCAATTTATTCGGAAAACACGGAAATAATAGGTTCGTAAAATTTTTTGCAAAACGAACCGCTTATTCCCGTGTTTTCTGTCGTTTTAAGGTAATAAATAATGAACAAAACCATTCTTGCTATTGATACTGCCACTGAGGCGTGTTCAGTCGCACTATTACATAACGGGCAGCTGACTTCATTAGATGAATTAAGCCCAAGAACACACACGCAACGCATTTTACCTATGGTGGATGAATTATTAACGCAAACAAATATTTCGTTGAAGCAGGTGGACGCATTAGCCTTTGGTAGAGGGCCTGGTAGTTTTACTGGGGTGAGAGTTGGCGTTGGTATTGCGCAAGGGCTTGCTATGGGCGCTAATTTGCCCGTAGTACCCGTTTCAAATTTATTAGCGATGGCGCAAGCAGCCTATGAAAAAACAGGCGCAACAAACGTAGTGGCGTTGATTGATGCTCGAATGAACGAAGTTTATTTCGCGCAATATGAGAGAGTAGGGCAGAGCTGGCAAGAAATTGTGGTTGAACAAGTTTGTGCACCAGAAAAAGCGATTAGCCAAATGCAAGTAAAAGATAGCATAGTTGTGGTTGGCACAGGTTGGGCTGCTTATCCGCAATTTGCTGAAGCAAATTTACCGCTTGTAGTGAGCGATATTATCTTACCTTCGGCGAAATCAATGATTACATTAGCAAACGCTGCGGTTGAGCAGGGAAGCGTATTATCTGCTTTGGAAATTGAGCCTGTCTATTTAAGAAATGAAGTAACATGGGAAAAGCTACCGCATAAACGTTAGTGCGGATCTCGTCAAAATTAAATTTGTAGAAATATACAAAAAGAAATAAAAGGCACGTTAAAATGACGTGCCTTTTTGTTTTTGTAAGATCCTACAAATGCGAAATTTAGCGGATTTTAGACCGCTTGCGGCAGTGTGTTTTATCTCGTTCATTAACGCTTACATAATAGCGATTACAGCAGGGGAGAGCATTGCTAGATAAGTGTTTGCTTACATTGTGTATAGTATAGATATTGGCTTGTTTGGGCGGGATTTGACTAGATCATAATACATCAAACAGCTTTTTACTTGCACTGTAAATAGATCGTTACACGGATCTAAGTTGAGCGGGCGCTTACATTGAGTATTTAGGTAAAAGAACAAGCGATCATCTTCGCAAAATATTCTGCAAAAATGACCGCTTGTAGAATTTGAGGGAGACTAGAGTTTATTTAACTTTTGTTTATAGTGATAACGACAAACGGATAGATATTTATCGTTACCACCGATTTGAATTTGATCACCATCGGCAATCGCTTCACCTTTTTCATTCATACGAATCACAAAATGCGCTTTTTTGCCACAATCACAAATCGTTTTAAGTTCTTGTAATTCGTCTGCCCACGCTAATAGGTATTGGCTTCCTTCGAATAGTTCACCCTGGAAATCGGTACGTAAGCCATAGCAAAGTACAGGAATTTTTAATTTATCTACCACATCTGTTAATTGATATACCTGCTGTTTTGTTAGGAATTGAGCTTCATCAATTAAGATACAGTGTAACGTTTTTTCTTGGTTAGCAAGCTGAATTTCATCAAATAAATTAGTTTCAGACTGAAATAATTGCGCTTGCTGAGAAATTCCGATACGAGAACTGACTTTACCAATACCGTAGCGGTCATCAATTGCTGCGGTATACACTAAGGTGTTCATGCCTCGTTCTTGGTAGTTATAAGAGGATTGAAGCAGGGTGGTTGATTTTCCTGCATTCATTGATGAGTAATAAAAATAGAGTTTTGCCATAATCTTACACAAATAAAAAACGGCTAATACGCATTAGCCGTTCTACAAAAAAGGAAAATTATACGTTGTCGATTTGACCTAAAAGTGAACGTAAACGGTCTTGGAAGCTTTGTTGTTCAGATTTTAATTGTTCAAATTCTTGGCGTAATGTTTCTTTTTCTTGTTCTACTGTATTGTTTTTCTCTTTTAATTCTTCAACTTCTAATTGAAGTAATTGAATGGTTTCTACAGCTTGTTTAATTTTTTCTTCAAGTTGGTCAAGAATTGATAATGACATAATTGGGTTCCCTCTTAAAACAGATATAAAGTGCAAGAATTATACCTCAGTTAGTTGTTGATTTCATTGAAAAGTTCATGGTTTTTGGAATTTTTCTTCATTTGCTGAATTTTTAGTAACGGAATCGTTTGCGAGCTGATAAAATATAGGTGATTTTGGTTATTTTATATAAGGAATATGGGATGAAACGTTCAATTGCTTTTGAGTTTTCTCGAGTAACAGAAGCTGCTGCATTAGCGGCTTATGAGTGGATTGGCAGAGGCGATAAAGACGCAGCGGATGATGCGGCAGTAAAAGCAATGCGCACAGTGATGAATAACATGGCGATCCGTGGCGAAATTGTGATTGGCGAAGGCGAAATTGATGAAGCGCCCATGCTATATATCGGTGAAAAAGTGGGGAGAGCCCAACCTGAAGATGATGAAATTGCAATTGCAGTCGATCCGATTGATGGAACTCGAATGACAGCAATGGGACAAGCAGGCGCATTAGCAGTATTAGCAGCGGGCGGTAAAGATACCTTTTTAAATGCGCCAGATATGTATATGGAAAAGCTTGTGGTTGATAGTGAAGCGAAAGGGATGATCGATTTGGATCTGCCACTTGAGCAAAATATTCGCCGTGTAGCGTCTAAAAAAGGCAAATTGCTTACGCAAATGACGGTAGCTATTCTGGCTAAACCTCGCCATGATGACATTATCAAAACCGTGCAAAAACTAGGGGTAAAAGTGATGGCGATTCCTGATGGTGACGTTGCAACGGCAGTGCAGTGTTGTTTGCCTGATAGCGATTTAGATTTAGTTTATGGTATTGGTGGTGCACCAGAAGGCGTAGTTGCAGCAGCTGCTGTACGTGCGCTAGGGGGAGATATGCAGGGGCGTTTAATTCCTCGTAATCAAGTAAAAGGCAATACTCCTGAAAACTTAGTTGCGGCAGAAAAAGAAGTAGCACGCTGTGCACAGATGAATGTATCTGTGAATCAGGTTTTAAAATTAGATGATTTAGTATGCGATGATAATGTGTTATTTGCAGCGACGGGTATTACTACAGGCGATCTATTAAAAGGTGTGCAACGTAAAGGTAGTATGATGTTTACCGAAACCTTATTAATTCGAGGTCGTTCTCGTACCATTCGCAAACTTGCTTCTTATCACGATATTTCTCGCTTGTCAGAAGACTAAAAACAAAAAAGTCGTATCTTTTCGATACGACTTTTTACTTTTAAGGACTGAACCTATCAGTTCGTCTTTGCATTGTTATGTTCTTTCTGAGATTAAGCAGGGTTATCAATATCAATAAATTCTACATCTAAACCGTATTCTTTTGCTAGCCATTCGCCGAGTGCTTTTATGCCATCTCGTTCGGTAGCATGGTGTCCACAAGCAAAATAATAAATACCTTGTTCTCGTGCAGAATGGGTGGTTTGTTCTGAAATTTCACCTGAAATAAATGCATCACAACCTTTACTTGCGGCTAAATCAATATAACCTTGCCCACCGCCTGTGCAGATACCGACTTTTTTGATTAATTTATGTGGATAATCCGCAATAAATTCATCACAGAGAATTGGTTTGCGATTTAGCGCTTGTTCTATGCGTTTAGCGAGTTCTTGTGCTGAAATTGGCGTTGCTAGCTCACCATATACAGGGATTGAATTTGGGTGGTCTTCTAAGCCTTGTAGATTAGTTACGCCTAATTTTGCGGCTAATTGTGCGTTATTACCGAGTTCTGGATGCACATCAAGCGGTAAATGATAACCAAACAGATTAATTTCATTCACTAATAGCTGTTTGATCCGTTTACCTTTCATGCCTCGAATACAAGGAGATTCGCTTTTCCAGAAATAGCCGTGATGAACTAAAATCGCATCGGCATTTTTCTTAATCGCTTTTTCAATCAAAGGCAAACTTGCGGTTACACCCGTAACAACACGCTGAATTTGCGTTTTACCCTCCACTTGCAAGCCATTCGGAGCGTAATCGCTAATCGTTTTGCTATTTAATTTTTCGTCAATAATTTGTTCAAGTTCGAGATTAGAAATTCCCATTTATTATTCCTTCTATGTTTAAACTAACAAGCGGTGACATTTATGCGGAAATTTGCAAATTTCTGGCAAAATTTGACCGCTTGTTATTTTATTCTTGTGCTAATGCGGTAATCGGGTTCAATTTAGAGGCGTTTTTCGCTGGCATATAGCCGAATACCACACCAATGAGCGTAGAGCAGAATACGGCTAACGCTACTGAGGTTGGCGATAATACCATTTGGAAATCAGAACCGAGTGTATTGAATGCCACAATAATTGCGATGGCAAATAAAATACCAATTATCCCGCCCAGTAAACAGATTAAAATCGCTTCAATTAAAAATTGTTGTAAAATATTACGCTGTTTTGCACCGATAGCCATACGAACGCCAATCTCTTTCGTTCGCTCTGTTACCGAAACTAACATAATATTCATGACGCCAATACCGCCAACCACTAATGAAATCATTGCAATCGATGAAATTAATAACTTCATCGTATTAGTTGTACTGGTAATAGTTTGTTTAATCGTATCGCTATTCATGATAAAGAAATCTTTTTTACCATGTTTGGCGGTTAATAATTCAGTAATGCTTTTTTCTGCGGTTTGGCTTTCAATATTATCTTTAACTTTTACAGTTAATGAATCGATATGTTTTTCACCAGAAATACGTTGCATTAGAGTGGTATAAGGAGCCCACATTTTTAAGCTGGTTTGATTCATATTATTCGATTCGGCTGCCAACCCGATGATCTTCAGCGGTTTTTTGTCCACTAAAATTACTTTGCCTTCAACAGGTTCGGTCAATCCCAGATCTTTTTTGGTGTTTTCATCAATCACTACAACTTGTGCAGAAAGCTGAACTTCTTCGGCATTAAAAAAGCGTCCAGAAATCATTTTAAGCCCTCTCACGTCCAAATATTGTTCGCCTACACCATTTACAGTTGCGGTAACATCAGTATTGCCATAAATAACGGTGGAACTTCGGTTACTTGAAGGCGTGGTGCTATCAACGAAGGCTTGTTTATTTAACATGGTGGCATCGCTAATCGTAAGATTTTTGGTTAAATTCGCTCGTCTGTCACCAAATCCTGTACCATTCATAATGGTCATAGTGTTAGTACCAAGATTGTTGATATTCGACAAAATTCGCTCTTGTGAGCCTTGTCCAAGTGCCACGACTGAAATCACAGACGTTATCCCAATCACAATACCCAGCATAGTGAGAAGTGCGCGTAGCTTATGTGCCATAATCGCACTGGTCGCCATTTTAAACGATTCGACCAGCTGATCAAAAAAGCGGGGTGGTTTATGTTCTCGCGTGGCAAGTTTCAACTCTTCTGAATAGGCTTGTTGGCGTTCATCACGAATAATTTGTCCGTCTTTTATTTCAATCACTCGGCTTGCGGTAGCTGCGATATTGGGATCGTGAGTGACCATAATAATGGTATGACCTTCGGCGTGTAAGTCTTGCAGAATTTGTAGCACTGTTTCACCACTTTTGGAGTCCAGGGCGCCTGTGGGTTCATCGGCAAGAATAATTTCACCGCCGTTCATCAAAGCTCGGGCAATACTCACACGTTGCTGCTGACCACCAGAAAGCTGATTTGGACGGTTGGCTGTTTTATCTGCCAAGCCAAGTTTATCTAGTAATTGATCGGCACGAGCTTTACGAGAGGCGCTATCCATACCTGCATAAATGGCGGGTAGTGCTACGTTTTCATTCGCAGTAAGCGCGGAAAGAAGATTATAACGTTGGAAAATAAAACCGAATTTGCGTTGGCGTAGGTTGGAAAGCTCATCGCTGCTCATTTGTTGGGTTTCTTTACCTGCAATGCGACAAATACCAGAGCTTGCGGTATCTAAACAGCCGATTATATTCATTAGCGTCGATTTACCCGATCCTGATGCACCAATAATGGCAACAAAATCACCTTGTTCAATCGTTAAATTCACATTTTTGAGAACGTGCGCTTTATTTTCGCCTGAACCAAAATATTTATTTAGATTTTCAATTTCAATTAATTTCATGATGTGTTTAAGATTCCGAGTAATAGTCAAATTTGCAAAAGAGCTAGACAAATTAATGTGGTTATAGGTTCGGTATTGTAGCTGATTTTTTGCAAAATTTGACCGCTTGCTTATTTCACTAAATATTGATGACGTTCTTGCATGAGATGAGTGAGAAACTCAATCAACACTTTTACTTTTGGTGACAAATAACGACGGTGTGGATACAAAATACTAATATCAATTGAATGTTGTTGGTATTGTGGTAACACTTCGACTAATTTGCCTGTGCTCAATTCTTCTTTTGCAAGGAAAAGTGGCAGATTGACAATGCCTTGTCCTGCTTTAGCCATTTGTAGTAGAGCATAGCCATTATTTGAAATTACATGTGCATTAGGTTTGAATTTGATTTTGTGGTCGCCGTCAATAAATAGCCATTGCTGATGAGATTCGTAGATTAAGCAACTATGTTGTGCTAACTGAGCAATGTTTTCAGGCATATCATGTTTAGCAATATAATCAGGTGAAGCGAGTAATGTCAGTTCTGATTTTGCGATTCGTTTTGCTACAATAGAGCTATCTTCAAGCGCTCCGATACGTAAAACTAAATCATAGCCTTCCGCCACTACATCGACACGGCGATCACTAAATTCAAGATTGAGCTGAATATTGGGGTAAGTAGCGATAAATTGACCTAAATAAGGTGCAACAAAACGCGAACCGAAGTCCATTGGCAGGGAAATTGTGATTTTTCCTTGTAATGTTGAGGTAATATTGCTTACACTATTCTCTGCATCTTTTAATTCGTTAAGAATCGGCAAGCAGCGTTGGTAGTAAAGTAACCCTGCTTCAGTTGGAGTGATCTTACGAGTTGTACGATGTAGTAATCTTACATTAAGATGTTCTTCAAGCTGAGCAATAAGTTTACTTGCCATCGCCAACGAAATTTGTTCAAGTTGTGCGGCTTGCGTAAAGCTTTGCGTTTCTATTACTCGGCAGAAAAGATTAATTGCATTGAGTTTGTCCATATTTCTTTCTTTAGTTATTGTCTTTTACTACTAAGCTTGATATTGTCGGCATATTTTGGGTCAATTAATCTGAAATTTCAACTTGAAAGAAATAAACTATAATATATTTCTTTAATTATTTACATTTTGGGTAGTTATTAATGGGAAAATCATTGGTTATTGTGGAGTCGCCAGCGAAAGCGAAGACAATCAATAAATATTTAGGTAGCGATTATGTCGTTAAATCAAGTGTAGGTCATATTCGTGATTTACCTAAAAGCGGTAGCGACAGCGAAAAAAATGAAAAAGCAAAACCGACTTCCACAAAAGGCATGACTGCGGAACAAAAAGCAAAATTAAAAGCAGAAAAAGATCGTGCCGCACTGGTAAAACGTATGGGGATCGATCCTTATCATGACTGGAAAGCAAATTATCAAGTGCTGCCAGATAAAGAAAAAGTGGTAGCAGAATTAAAATCATTAGCGAAAAAAGCTGATCATATTTACCTTGCAACCGACTTGGATAGAGAAGGGGAAGCGATTGCTTGGCATTTACGAGAAGTGATTGGCGGTGATGATGAGCGTTTTAGTCGTGTCGTATTTAATGAAATCACTAAAAATGCGATCCAGAAAGCGTTTGAAAAGCCAGATCATTTAAATATCGACCGAGTGAATGCGCAACAAACACGCCGTTTCTTAGACCGTGTTGTTGGCTTTATGGTCTCGCCTTTATTATGGAAAAAAGTTGCACGTGGCTTATCTGCAGGACGTGTACAATCTGTTGCGGTTAAATTGTTAGTAGAGCGTGAGCGTGAAATTAAAGCATTCCAACCTGAAGAATATTGGGAAATTTTAGCCAATACCCTCACTACAAAAGGGAAATTACCACTTGATTTAACCGCTTATAGAGGCAAAAAATTCTCGGCAAAAAATAAAAAACAGGCTGATGAGGTAGTCAAAGCGTTACAATGTAGTGATTTTATTGTTTCTGAAATTGATAAAAAGCCAACTTCATCAAAAGCAAGCCCACCATTTATTACTTCCACTTTACAACAGACGGCAAGTACCCGTTTGGGCTTTGGTGTGAAGAAAACTATGATGTTGGCTCAACGCTTATATGAAGCGGGCTACATTACCTATATGCGTACTGACTCAACCAATTTGAGCCAAGATGCATTGAATATGGCTCGAGGTTATATCGAACAGCAATTCGGTGCAGATTATTTGCCTGCAAAACCGAATTTCTATTCAAGTAAAGAAGGGGCGCAAGAAGCGCATGAAGCAATTCGTCCTTCTGATGTAAATGTGAAAATGTCTGATCTAAAGGGCATGGAAAAAGATGCAGAGCGTTTATACGACCTTATTTGGCGTCGTTTCTTAGCTTGCCAAATGACACCTGCTCGTTATGATTCAACCAGCCTTAGTGTAACGGCTGGCGATTATGAATTAAAAGCGAAAGGGCGTGTATTACGTTTTGATGGCTGGACAAAAGCACTTCCTGTACAAGGCAAAACCGCTGAAGATCAAGTGTTGCCAGAAGTTGCATTGAATGAAAAATTAACGCTTGAAGACGTTTTACCAAGCCAACATTTTACTAAACCACCAGCACGTTTTTCGGAAGCTGCATTAGTAAAAGAGTTGGAAAAACGTGGTATTGGACGTCCTTCAACTTATGCGGCAATTATTTCAACCATTCAAGAGCGCGGTTATGTACGCACTGAAAACCGTCGTTTTTATGCAGAAAAAATGGGTGAAATCGTGACTGATCGTTTAGACGAATCGTTTAGCGATTTAATGAACTACGATTTTACTGCCAATATGGAAGAAACCCTCGACCAAATTGCAGAAGGCAATAAAAATTGGAAAGAAGCACTCAATAATTTCTTCAAAGATTTCTCTGAGCAACTTAGCAAAGCGGAATTAGATGAATTAGAAGGCGGCATGAAGCCGAACGGCCTCGTTCCAACTGAAATTGATTGTCCAACTTGTGCAAGAAAAATGGCAATTCGTACCGCTTCTACAGGGGTATTCTTAGGTTGTACAGGCTATGCATTACCGCCGAAAGAGCGTTGCAAAACCACGATGAACCTGATTCCAGAAGCAGAATTGCTTAATGTGCTGGATGAGGAGTCTGAGGCAAAAGCTTTATTAGCGCGTAAACGTTGTCCAAAATGTGATTCAGCAATGGATAGCTATGTGATTGATCCTACTCGAAAATTACATATTTGCGGTAACAATCCAAACTGTGATGGCTATGTGCTAGAACAAGGTTCATTCAAAATTAAAGGCTATGATGGTCCAATTGTTGAATGTGATAAATGTGGTGCAGATATGCACTTAAAACTCGGACGTTTCGGCAAATACATGGGCTGTACCGCTTGTGATAATACCCGTAAGATTCTGAAGAATGGCGAGGTTGCTCCACCGCGTGAAGAGCCGACCCATTTCCCTGAATTAAAATGTGAAAAATCGGACGCATATTTTGTGCTACGAGATGGCGCAAGCGGTGTGTTTATGTCAGCACATAACTTCCCGAAATCGCGAGAAACTCGTGCGCCAAAAGTTGCAGAATTAGCACAATACCGTGAACGTTTACCAGAAAAATTGCAATATCTTGCCGATGCTCCGTTGCAAGATCCAGAAGGAAATGAAGCGATTATTCGCTTTAGTCGTAAAGAAAAACGTCAATACGTTACCTCTGAAAAAGATGGAAAAGCAACTAAATGGATCGTGGATTACCTAGATGGTAAATGGGTAGAACGTAAAAAATAATGAGTTCGTAAAGAAAAAAACACCGCAATGATCTGCACCCCAAAAGTTGGACTAAACAACCAACTCATTAAGGTGCAGATTTTTTATGGGATTTTACAACTCACTTGCGTTTTCGTTGCAAATATTGCACAAGTAATAAACGTAGGTTTTCCAGCCATTCTTTTTTGTTTTGTGCTTGTTCAGCTCGTTGCCACAAGTTTGCCAGCGCACCGTGATTACGAGGGTCTTGCCAGTAAAGGCGAGTCAGGCTAACGTAGCTGGTAGCAAAGGAACGTTGTGCAAAAGCGAAGCCGTGCAGATTTTGCCAATCTTTTTCGTCCATTTGGGGTTGTACAAGCGGTTGAATTTGTAAAAGATTTTGCAAGTTACTATAAAACGGCTGTAACGCCAAATCTCGTTCAAATTGCATCACTGCTTGTTGTACAAATTGCTGACCTTTTGCTGAAATTGGGTAGAGCATCATTGCACTGTGATAACCGCTACTGGCTTCTTTAGTTGGGGTAATTTGTACCAACTGAAAACCACACTGTTGCCAAAAATGCAAAAGGTGTTCAGTAAGCCCAAAACTGACTGAAACATAATCAAAAAGCGGTTGGATTTGTGGAATTTTTTGCAAAATAAATTCAGAAATCGACCGCTTGCCCATGCCTTGCTGTTGCCATGTTGGCTGAACCGCAATGCGAGAAATGCGCACAGATCGTAGCTGACAAGCCTCAATTAAATTGGCTTGATAGCATAAGTATTGTGCTACTAAATTGCCTTGTGGACGACGTTCGCCTCGCCAAATCGCTTCGCTTAATTCCTGAGCTAAACCGCCTTCAGGTACTGCCCAAATTCCCGCTAATAATTTACCATTTTCTGAAACTCGGTGGAAAATCTGATCTTGTGCATCAAATAAACGACGTAAATCGGTTGGAGTGGTTTTGTAATGCGCTTCTGCCAGCAAATGATAAAACTCAGCGTATGTATTTGCTTCCGTTGGTGGAGACATCACTAATAACTGATCGATAAATTGTTCAAGCGGGTCATCTTCGTGCCAACGTAACGCTTTTGTTAGTTGCCATTCTCTATATGGTTTGTTGAGTTGTTGGGTGAATTTTAAGCTAAAACCACGCCCTGTGCCTTCGTAATTATGTATTGTGGTGGTTAAAACCACTTTATCGAAATATGCACAGAGCTGATGCAAAATCGGCAATGGTAGGCTTGCTGCTTCATCAATAAATAACCAGCTATTCGGGCTAATTTGTGCTGTTGCAATTTTTTGCAAAAGATGATCGGGTGCAAAAAAGGGAATATCTTGCATAACCGATTTCCAAAAACTCGGTAACACCGAATGACTTCTAGCACTAATTAACACAGCTTCAGATTGCGCTAATTGCTGTGCTAATTTGCCCGCTAAGGTAGATTTTCCTCGCCCTCGAGGAGCGGTAATCAGATGAATTGCGGCAGGATCAAGCGGTAGTTTTTCTAAGATATTTTGCTGTTCTGCCGTGAGATTTTCAGCCTGAGAAAGGCTAGCAGTTATGGGCGAAAAATGTGTATCTACCAAATTTTGGTATAGAAAACCAAACTTGTGCGCTAGCGCTTTAAAATATTGGTAAAAATGCGGTGTGGCAATCATTTTACCTGCATTCCAACGTACAGAATCTGTATCAGGTTGTTGTTCTAATGTGTGCCATTCGGGGCAAATCAAATAGAGTGAACCTTGCGCCTGAATGGTACCAGCGATAATTGCTAAGGCGTCTAAGTTGAGGCTTACGCCGTTTGGTGTACGCATATCATAAATAGCGTAGGGGTGTTCTTGCCCTAAAAATTGTTTTGCCTTGGAAATATTTTCGTGATGAATAACAATGCCTCCGTCCAGTGGAGGCATTTCTGACAGAATGACTAATTTGCGCATTATTCTTCAATCACTTTTTCTGAAATATACGGATCTTCGAAGCCTAAACTTTTCATAATTTCAGTTTCTAAACCTTCCATTTCTTCTGCTTCAGCATCCTCAATATGATCATAGCCAAGTAGGTGTAGTGTGCCATGAATGGCCAAATGCGCCCAATGTGAAATGGTTGAGATTTGCTGTTCTTGCGCTTCTTTTTCAACCACTTGGCGGCAAATGATTAAATCGCCTAATAATGGCAACTCAATCTCTTCTGGTACTTCAAATGGAAACGAAAGCACGTTGGTCGGCTTGTCTTTGCCACGGTAGGTTAAGTTTAAGTTATGGCTTTCTGCTTCATCGACAATCCGAATAGTTAATTCAGTTTCAGGAAAGTCTTCGGTCTGTGCTTCATGTGCTAATGCACGTTGCACCCATTGCGTAAATTGTTCTAAAGAAGGGAGGTTTTCGCTATTTTCGCTCGCGATTTGTAAATCAATAATTGGGGTTGTCATAAATTCTCACATATAAAAACGGAATGTGTTATCGAATTATAAACTTTTCGACACATTCCGTGAATGAAGGTAATAAATTATTGCCATTTATCCGCTTCAAATTGGTCACTTTCACGACCTTCGATCCAACGCTCACCCTTTTGAGTGGTTTCTCGTTTCCAAAATGGCGCGCGGGTTTTGAGGTAGTCCATAATAAATTCGTTGGCATGGTAAGCATTGCCACGATGAGCAGAGCTTACACCGACCAACACGATTTCGTCGCCTGTATACAGTTGTCCGATACGGTGAATCACTGCAACACGTTGTAAATCCCAACGGCTACGTGCTTCATCTACAATTTCTTGTAAAGCTTTTTTGGTCATCGCAGGGTAGTGTTCTAAGTATAAACCCGACACATTATCGCCTAAATTCATATCTCGTACCTTGCCTACAAAGAGGGTGGTTGCGCCTACACTATGTGGTTCGCTAAGCCATTGGTAGATCTTATTTTGGTCAAATGCTTGTGGCTGAACTTCAATTAAAGTGGAATCCATTTAGCCCCCTGTTACAGGTGGGAAAAATGCCACTTCATCACCGTCTTGAATTGGGCTTTCGAGTGCTGAAATACTTTGGTTAATTGCGACTAATAATTTGCCCCTTTCTAGCGCCAGTTGCCATTTTTTGCCTTGTTGGCTTAAATGTTCGCGTAATTGTTCAGCAGTTGTAAATTCGGCGGATACGGTTAATGCATCTACACCAACCAATTCACGCACCTGTGCAAAAAATAAAACGTTAATCATATCTATCCTAAATTTGAATTATTCCGCGTTAAACTCGCCCGATTTTCCACCACTTTTATGCAGCAATCGAACATTTTCAATCACCATATCTTTTTGTACCGCTTTACACATATCGTAAATGGTGAGTGCCGCAACGCTGGCTGCGGTAAGCGCCTCCATTTCCACGCCTGTTTTACCTGTTAATTTACACAGTGATTCAATACGTACTTGGTTGGTGTCAGGTAATGCCTCAAGTTGTACTTCTACTTTAGAAAGGAGCAGTGGGTGGCAAAGTGGAATCAACTCCCAAGTTCGTTTTGCCGCTTGGATCCCTGCAATACGAGCGGTTGCAAATACATCACCTTTATGATGATTGCCAGATAAAATCATTTGTAGTGTTTCTGCATTCATTGAAACGAATGCTTCAGCACGTGCGACACGGATGGTTTCTTGTTTCATTGAAACATCTACCATATTGGCTTCACCGTGGGTGTTGATATGTGTGAATTGGTTCATATTTAGTATCTGTTTGATTCTATAAAATGTTTTTGAAATAAATAAAGTAAAAATGACCGCTTGTGTTCCCTTCTGAACCGCCTGAACGTGTTGCAATTTGTAGGAACATTTTTCTTGAGCAGTAGGCGAATCTAAAATGTTCCGTTAAGCAAATTTCAACTAAGTGAAGAAAAGCGGTGAAGTAGGGTTGCTTTTCTTTTGCAACGCAAAGAAAAGTAACAGGGAAACTTAGCCACCAATTGAAGCGAGGTTATTACGGACACCACTATTCCCAATATGCAAATAATGATGTTCTCGCTTGCCTTGTAAGGCGGCTTTTAAACGTGTTTCAAGTTGCGTTTGTTGTGATTCTTGAGTGAGTAAATCTCGTAAATCAATGCCTTCTTCACCGAATAAACAGAGATGTAATTTACCTAATGCTGAAACACGTAGGCGGTTACAGCTGGCGCAGAAGTTTTTTTCATACGGCATAATTAAGCCGATTTCACCTTGATAATCAGGATGAGCAAGAACTTTCGCAGGCCCGTCTGATAAAGCTTTAGGTTGAAGTTGCCAACCCTCAGCTAATAGTCGATTCATTACCGATTGCCCAGATAAATGTTGCACTTTAAAAAAGCTATCCATTTCCCCCGTTTCCATTAACTCAATAAAACGCATTTGAATCGGTTTATCTTTAATCCAAGCAAGAAATTTATCTAACTCAGGTGCGGTATATTGTTGCATTAACACTGCATTTACTTTGATTTTTTGGTAGCCGATTGCAAATGCTTTATCAATCCCTTTTAAGATCGATTGCAATTTGTTTTCACCTGTAATCAGTTGGAATTGGCGTGGATCAAGACTATCAACGCTGACATTAATATCAGTAATACCCGCTTGTTGCCATAGCGCTACATCACGTTCCATTCGGTAACCGTTGGTAGTGAGTGCGACTTTTTTAATGCCATCAGTTTGCGCAATATTGTGCGCAATTTCTAAAAAATCTTTGCGTAAAGTTGGTTCGCCACCTGTAATACGGACTTTTTCTGTACCAAGTGCAGCGAATGCGTACACAACACGCTGAATTTCAGATACGCTTAAAAATTGTTGCTTGTGTGAAGGCGGTTTATAGCCGTCAGGTAGACAATAATTACAGCGAAAATTGCAGACATCGGTAATAGATAATCGTAAATAAACATATTGTCGCTCAAAACGATCAATCAGCTGAGATACGTTATCTGTACCAACATTTTTAATTGGAATGGATTGCATTGGACACCTTTCTAAACACGAGAGGAACAACAATTTCTTGAAATTCCCTTGAACTAGCTAAGCTAATTACAGGCATTGCTTCCATATTCTTACAAACAAGTGGTCAAATTTTGCAATTAACTCAAAGTAAGAGGTTAGGTTTACAAGCTCGGAGTCATTGATAACTATGGCGCATTGTAGAGGTCGGAGAGGTTTTACGCAATAGTCCAAAAGAAGTATTGCATATATACAGCTTAGTTTATATACAAAGTTTACAAAAGTTGATTTGGCGCAAATTAATCATTTAGAAGTATGATAATCTTCATATTACTCCTAAAGGAGTATTTATTCTTATAAATTGTGTGAGGATGTATGTTTAAATTTAAATTATCATTAGTGAGTGGAGTGGTTTGTGTTGTGCTGGGAGCAAGTGCATTATTTGGTGTTCAATCAGTAATGAAAGCAACTAGTACTACCGAGTTTTGTGTGAGTTGTCATTCTATGAGTCATCCGCAAGCGGAATGGGAGGGGAGTGTCCATTTTTCTAATCGTAAAGGCATTCGTGCAGAGTGCTCAGATTGCCATGTTCCACAAGATGGTTTGCATTATGTAAAAGCGAAAGTGGTGGCGTTAAAAGATGTATGGCACACCTTTGTAACCAATAAATTGTCAGACCAAGAAGCTTATGAAGCACATCGTTTAGAAATGGCGCAACGTGTTTGGGCGGATATGAAGGAAACCGATTCGGCTACTTGTCGCAGTTGCCATAGCTTTGATGCAATGCTCGTCAGTGAACAAAAAGAAGCTGCACAAAAAATGCATAAAATTGCACAAGAAACCAATCAAACTTGTATTGATTGCCATAAGGGCGTGGCGCATTTTATGCCAGAGATGCAAGTAGATAATAGTGCGGCGTTAGGCGAACTAACTAAACATGCAGGGCAATTTAGTGCGAGTGATCAAGTTCTATATAGCTTAGCTATGTCGCCAGCGCAACTTGTACAAGGTGGTGAGATTCGTTTATTGCCATTTGCCGAATTACATCAATGGAAACAAGAAGGCGATAATGTTTCAGGCACAATCAAAGGCTGGCAGCAAGTTGGTGCAGAAAGTGTGCTATATATGGGGCTAGGAAAACGCATTATGGTTGGTTTAATTGGTGATGAAAGCAAAGACAAATTAACTGTTCATCAAACAGTAAACGATAGTGTGACTAATTCAGATTGGAAAGAGGTGAGTGTACAAGTAACCTTACCAAAAACAGCACTAACCGCAGATCTTAATGCGTTAAATCATTTCGGCAATAACTTAAACCAATCGCATTGTAGTGGTTGTCATGCACCGATTGGCGCAGAACATTACACAGCTAATCAATGGATCGGTGTAGTGAATTCAATGAAAGATCGCACCTCAATGTCAGCAGATGATGTACGTGCGGTAACTATCTATCTACAACGTAACGCTAAGGATGTTACGGGTAGTGCTCACTAGTTTTATTTAACTTATATGATACCGAGCTGGTATGCCTAAGTCGTTTGATAAGGGATGCCAGCCTGTGATAAGCGGTCAAAATTAGTAGCTTTTTTGCAAAATTCGACCACTTGTTACACAGGATAGCAAAGAAATGCACTATCCCCTCGTGTTTAGAAAGGTGTCAAATTTCACTTAATTTCAGAGGATTATATCTATGAAAACACAAGAGAAAATTAATGCGAGTCGTCGTGGCTTTCTTAAAAACACTTCGCTTGGACTTGCAGGGACATCTTTAGCTGGAGGCGGTGTTAATGCGTTAATTTCAACAGAAGCCGCCGCCGCGGAAATGCAAACTGTAATGACAGCGGCACACTGGGGGGCTTTAGGTGTCGTGGTTGAAAATGGTAAGGTGGTGAAATCTGGACCAGCGATACCATCATCAATTGAAAATGAATTACAAACTGTAGTACCAGATCAAGTACATGGTGAAACCCGTGTGAAATATCCAATGGTACGTAAAGGCTATTTAGAAGGTAATAAAGATACATCTTTACGTGGTCGTGATGAATGGGTGCGAATTTCGTGGGATAAAGCGTTTGAATTAGTGGCAAATGAAATGAAACGTGTGCGTGATACTTATGGACCAAGTGCGATTTTTGGTGGTTCTTATGGTTGGTATAGTTCAGGTTCATTACACGCAGCGCGTACATTATTACAACGCTATCTAAATATTACAGGCGGATTTGTTGGTGTGAAAGGCGACTATTCTACAGGTGCTGCTCAAGTGATTATGCCACACGTATTAGGTACGATTGAGGTTTATGAACAGCAAACCAGCTGGGAAGTCATTTTAGAAAGCACTGATGTTATCGTACTTTGGTCGGCGAACCCATTAAACACGCTCCGTCTTGCATGGACTTCAACTGATCAGCAAGGTTTAGAGTATTTCAAAAAATTTAAAGAAAGCGGTAAGCGTATTATTTGTATTGACCCAGTAAGAAGCGAAAGTTGTGAATATTTAGGTGCAGAGTGGATTCCAGTTCATACAGGTACTGACGTAGCGTTAATGTTAGGTATGGCGCATACTTTAGTTACTGAGGATAAACACGATAAAGCATTTTTACAAAAATATACCAAAGGCTATGAACAATTTGAAAAATACCTGTTAGGTACGGAAGACAAACAACCGAAAGATGCAGAATGGGCAAGCAAAATTTGTGGTGTGCCAGCAGAAACTATTAAACAGCTTGCACTTGAACTACAAAGTAAACGTACCATGTTAATGGCGGGTTGGGGTATTCAACGTCAACGTCATGGTGAACAAGGTCACTGGATGTTAGTTACACTGGCTTCAATGTTAGGTCAAATCGGTTTACCAGGCGGTGGTTTCGGATTTAGCTACCACTATTCAAATGGTGGTGCGCCAACGGCAACGGGTGGTATTTTAGGATCGATTTCTGCAAATCCAGCTACCGAGGCTGGGGCAAAAACATGGTTAGATGAAACCTCAAAATTCTCTTTCCCGCTTGCTCGTATTTCCGATGCGTTATTAAATCCAGGTAAAACGATTGACTATAACGGCACGAAAGTAACTTACCCTGATATTAAAGTGATTTGGTGGTCAGGCGGTAACCCATTTACGCATCATCAAGATACGAATACCTTAGTTAAAGCATGGCAAAAACCAAATAGCGTGTTTGTTACGGAATGTCATTGGACACCAACTGCACGTATGGCGGACATTGTTTTACCTGCGACAACAAGTTATGAACGTAATGACTTAACTATGTCGGGCGATTATTCAATGATGAATATTTTCCCAATGAAACAAGTGGTTTCACCACAATTTGAAGCGAAAAATGACTACGATATTTTTGCAGAACTTTCAAAACGTGCGGGCAAAGAACAAGAATTTACCGAAGGTAAATCTGAAATGGATTGGTTAAAAAGCTTCTATCAAACAGCCTTTGATGCAGCACGTAAAAACCGTGTGCTAATGCCTAAATTTGACCAATTCTGGGCAGATAATAAACCAATTACCTTTAAAGCGACTGAAAAAGCGAAAAAATGGGTGCGTTACGAAGAATTCCGCAATGATCCATTGCTCAATCCACTTGGTACACCATCAGGTAAAATTGAAATCTTCTCAGAAGTTATCGCAAAAATGAATTACGATGACTGTAAAGGACATCCAACTTGGATGGCGCATGAAGAGTTTGCAGGTAGCGCGACCGCGGAAGCACCACTTGCTTTAGTAACACCACATTCAAAATATCGTTTACATAGCCAATTAGCGTATACTTCATTGCGTAAATTATATGCGGTAAATGATCGTGAACCTGTGTTAATTAACCATGAAGATGCGGCAGCAAGAGGCATTGCAAACGGTGACATCGTGCGCATTTTCAATAAGCGTGGACAAGTGTTAGCGGGCGCCGTGGTCACAGATGGTATTATTAAAGGCACTGTTGCTTTACATGAAGGTGCTTGGTATGACCCACTTGATCTTGGTACTTCAGAACAACCTTTGTGCAAAAACGGTAATCCAAATGTACTCACTCGTGATGAGGGCACTTCAAAATTAGCGCAAGGTAACTCACCAAATACAGCAATTGTACAAGTGGAAAAATTCACAGGTGTTGCACCAGAAGTCACGGTATTTAAAGAACCTAAATATACGCAGGCATAGCATAAGCGTATAAACATAACAAACGCACTAGTCTTGATGATTAGTGCGTTTTTATTTAGATTCATATTCCAAGCGAAAAGATGTTATAGTTAGCAATCTATTTTTAAGGAGAAACTATGAAAAATAAATTTGTATTAGCTGCTGCGCTCAACGGTTTTTTCTGTATTGCTTTTGGCGCATTTGCCTCTCACTGTTTGGCAAAAGCGCTAGATACAAAAGCGCTAAGTTGGATTGATACAGGCATTCAGTATCAAATGTTTCACACTTTGGCTTTGTTGGCGTTGGGGTTATTCCAATTAGCGAATTCGGTGCAAAATCCGCCCGCTTGCAGAGCAAAAGCCTTTAATATTATCGGTGGAAGCTGGTTGTTAGGTATTTTATTGTTTAGCGGCAGCTTATATGCGTTAGCGCTATTTGGACAGCGCTTATTTGTATGGAGTACGCCAGTTGGCGGCGTGTGTTTTATGATTGGTTGGATTGCTCTCATTTTTGTGAGCCTACGTACTAAAAAATAATGTAATAAAACGCTATACTAATCAAATTTTCAACCCATTAAAAAATTATGAATAAACTTGCATTATATTGTCGTGCTGGCTTTGAAAAAGAGGCCGCTGGCGAAATTACGGATAAGGCTGCACAGTTAGGTGTATTTGGCTTTGTGAATTTAAAAGAAAATAGTGGCTACGTTATTTTTGAATGTTATCAAGCAGGCGATGCCGATCGTTTAGCTAAAGAATTAAAATTTGAACAACTGATTTTTGCTCGTCAAATGATTGTGGTGGGCGATATGTTGCAAGACTTGCCCGCCGAAGATCGTATTTCGCCGATTTTGGCGCAATATCAAGCGCTAAATCCACGTCATAGCTCCGATATTTTTGTAGAAACACCCGATACAAATGAAGCAAAAGAATTGCTTACCTTTTGCCGTAAATTTACCGTACCGTTACGCAATAGTTTGAAAAAGCAAGGTTGGTTAAGTAAATCAGCCAATGCGAAGGACAGTATCAGTTTACATATTTTGTTTGTTCGCTCGGGCTGTTGCTATGTTGGCTATGCTTATAACAGCAATAAATCGCCATTTTTTATGGGAATTCCACGTTTGAAATTTCCTGCAGAAGCGCCAAGCCGTTCAACCTTAAAACTAGAAGAAGCGATTTTAACTTTTATCCCTGAAGCGGAAGAGAAAAAACGTTTCACCGAACAAATGACGGGAGTAGATTTAGGTGCTTGTCCTGGTGGTTGGACGTATCAATTAGTTAAACGGGGTGTTTTTGTGTATACGGTCGATCACGGCAAAATGGCGGCAAGTTTGCATGAAACAGGACGAATTGAGCATTGTTCTGAAGACGGTTTTAAATTCCAACCACCTAAGCGTAAAACGATTGATTGGTTAGTGTGCGATATGGTGGAGCAACCGATGCGTATTAGTAAATTGATCGGGAAGTGGTTAGTTAATGGTTGGTGTCGCGAAACGATTTTCAACCTAAAATTACCGATGAAAAAGCGTTATCAAGAAGTGCAACACTGTTTAGCTTACCTTGAGGAGGAACTCGCAAAACAGGGGTTTTGGTTTAAAATTCAAGCTAAACATCTCTATCATGATAGAGAAGAGATTACGGTTCATATCGCAATAATGGGGCGTAAGCCTCAATAGTTATCAAAGCGGTAAGATTTTCACAAAAATTTGCAAATTTATGGCAAAATCTTACCGCTTCTTTCAATAAGAATAAGCAGTTATAGAGGAAAACACAATGACATTAAAAATCGGAATCGTCGGTGCGGGCGGTCGTATGGGACGTAACTTGATTACGGCAGTACAAAATGCAGAAGGTGTGGAATTAGGTGCGGCATTTGAGCGTAAAGGCTCAAGTTTAGTTGGGGCGGATGCGGGCGAAGTTGCGGGTATTGGTACAACAGGGGTAAAAATCAGTGATGATTTGAACCAAAATACCCATTTTGATGTATTAATTGATTTTACCCGCCCTGAAGGCACGCTGGAGCATATTCAATTCTGTGTAGCAAACGGTAAAAAAATGGTAATCGGTACCACAGGTTTTGATGATGCAGGCAAACAGGCTATTACAGATGCTGCAGAAAAAATCTCAATTGTGTTTGCATCTAACTATAGCGTAGGGGTAAACCTTGTGTTTAAACTCCTTGAAAAAGCGGCAAAAGTAATGGGCGATTATTGCGATATCGAAGTGATTGAAGCACATCATCGCCATAAAGTCGATGCACCATCTGGCACAGCGCTTTCAATGGGCGAACATATCGCTAAAACATTAGGTAGAGATTTAAAAACGCACGGTGTATTTGCTCGTGAAGGCATTACAGGCGAGCGTAAACGTGATGAAATTGGTTTTGCGACTATTCGTGCAGGTGATGTGGTTGGCGAACATTCGGTATGGTTTGCTGATGAGGGCGAGCGTGTAGAGATTGCTCATAAAGCTTCAAGCCGTATGACCTTTGCTAATGGTGCAGTACGTGCAGCAAAATGGCTTGAAAGTAAACAAAATGGCTTGTTTGATATGACAGATGTTTTAGATTTAAATAATTTATAATGTGTTGGACAACTGAAAATAATAAATAGGAATAACAATATGGCTAAATACAACAATATTGAAACGACATTAGTACAATTGGGTAATCGCACAGATCCTCGTACGGGTGCGGTTGCAACGCCAATTATTTTATCGACCGCTTATGGACGAGATGGCTTAGGGGAATCAACAGGTTGGGATTACACGCGTACCAAAAATCCAACACGTGCCGTATTAGAACAAGGCATTGCTGATTTAGAAGGTGGTGATGCAGGTTTTGCAATGGCATCTGGTATGGCGGCGATTCAGCTTGTGATGTCATTATTTAAAGCGCCAGATGAGTGGATTATTTCGAGCGATGTTTACGGTGGTTCTTATCGTTTATTTGATTTCAGCTATAAACACCACAATACTGTTAAACCTGTCTATGTAAACAC
Source organism: Actinobacillus vicugnae (assembly GCF_901687125.1). Classification (GTDB taxonomy): domain Bacteria; phylum Pseudomonadota; class Gammaproteobacteria; order Enterobacterales; family Pasteurellaceae; genus Actinobacillus; species Actinobacillus vicugnae. Next base: position 124,582 of record NZ_CABFJY010000044.1, on the reverse strand, counting down.
AGCAGATTTAGCCGCAATTGAAGCTGCAATTACGCCAAATACCAAAGCAATTTTTGTTGAAACGCCTTCAAACCCGTTAATGGAAGAGTGTGATGTAGATGCCATTTCAAAAATTGCTAAAAAGCATAATTTAATGCTGATCGTGGATAATACTTTCTTAACCCCAATTTTATTCCGCCCAATTGAGCATGGTGCGGATATTGTGATTCACAGTGCCACAAAATATTTGTCTGGTCATAATGATGTGCTAGCAGGCTTAATTGTTGCAAAAGATTCAGAAGTAACTAAGGTGAACGGTCAAAATCTTTCTGAACGTTTATTCTACTTTCAAAACTGTGCTGGTGCAGTACTTTCGCCATTTGATTCTTATCTTGCGGTGCGAGGTTTAAAAACGCTTGCATTACGTATGGAACGTCACCAAGCGAACGCAACAGAACTTGCAAAATTCTTAAGTGAACAACCAGAAATTGACAGTGTGCTTTATTCAGGTAAAAGTGGTATGCTTTCATTCCGTTTACAAAAAGAAGAATGGGTACCAAAATTCTTAAAAGCAATTAAATTAATCACTTTTGCGGAAAGTTTAGGTGGTACGGAAAGCTTTATTACTTACCCTTCAACCCAAACGCATATGGATATCCCAGAAGCGGAACGTATTGCGCGCGGTATTACCAATAATTTATTGCGTTTTTCTGTGGGGATTGAACACGTTGAAGATCTCAAAGCTGATCTTCGTCAAGCGTTTGAGCAATTAAAATAAGAAATGTGCCCTGAGAAATCAGGGCGTATTTTTGTTGGGATAAAAATTAAAAGGGATTTGCGGTTATTTAATTTTATAAATGTGCTTGGTAAATATCTTGCCATTCTAAAGCATAATAAAACCAATATCGGTCACGAAATCTGGTTTTTGAGTGAAGCAACCAAGGTTTTGCCTCAGTGTTAAAATGCAACACAAGGGGCGTAATCTGCTCAGGGAAACTTTCTAATAAGTGAGTTAACCCAAGTTGAGGATATAAGAAATCTACGCCAACTAAGTAGTTATAGCCTCTATTTACTTTTAACCATTTATCCTTAAAAATAAAATTAAGTACAGTTTGATCAGCATCTGGTAATTGATTTACATATTGTTCAGATAACGATAATGCTAAGGCAGTGATATTATTTTCTTTCCATAAACGGTTATTAATTAATAAAACACCAGCATTAAAACTGTAGTTGCCGTATGTTTTATGAGCAATGTCATCTTTTACCGCGGCTAAAAAATAGTTTTCTATATTAGTTTGATAAAATTGTTGTAAATTGCCTGTTACAATTAAGTCACTATCTAAATACAAAACTTTCTCTTCAGGAATTAGATCGGAGATAAAATAACGAAAGTAGGTTGTATCCGATGAGATATGTGGATAACTTTTGAAGTTTTTGATCGTCTCATTTGTAATTTTGACATCCGTAACTGAACAACCTAGTTTGGCCAACTTATGATTTAATATATGAAACCACTCAGCAGGGAAATCTCGATTTAGGATAAAAAATTTAATATTTTTATTATGATAACAGATAGACTTAATGGTCGTTACTAAATGTTCTGAGTAAGATTGATCAGCCGCAAGGGCGATATTGGTATAGGTAGTATTAATCATGTTTATACTTATATTTACATTAGTTTTGCAATTATATATTAAATTTATTTAGCTTACACATTATTAATGAAGGGTTGTAGTTTATAAAACACACATTTAAATAGGATAAAATAATGAAAAAACATCATATTGAAACACTAATTTCTCACGAAGAAGTGCAATCCCGCATTGCAGAGCTAGCAAAAGAAATTAATCATCACTATGCTCACACACATTGTAAAAATTTGGTGGTAGTAGGTTTATTGCGTGGGTCATTCATGTTTATGGCAGATTTAGTACGTTTAATTGATGTGCCTGTTGAAGTGGATTTTATGACTGCTTCAAGTTATGGCTTAGGCACAGAATCTAGTCGTGATGTAAAAATCTTAAAAGACTTAGATGGCGAAATTCATGGTAAAGATGTATTAATTGTTGAAGATATTATTGATACAGGTTTTACACTGAGCAAAGTGCATGATATTTTAAATTTACGTGAGCCTCGCTCCGTTGCAATTTGTACCTTATTAGATAAGCCATCACGCCGTGAAGTTGATGTGGCTGTTGAATGGGTAGGGTTTGCAATTCCTGATGAGTTTGTTGTTGGTTATGGCATTGACTACGCACAAAAATACCGCAATCTTGATTACATTGGTAAAGTTGTGATGGACGAATAGGGAAAATCTGACAAAATTAGACCGCTTGAGGGAAACTTCAAGCGGTTTTTTATGCCTAATTTTCCCAAATTAGTAAATGGAGAAAGAAATTATGTGGAAAAGAACACTTTTAGCATTATTGGTTATTAGTGCGGTTAATATAAATAATGTGGAAGCCAAACAAAAAGTAAAATTATACAGTGAGGCAGAAGTTGCTCAATTACAAACCGAATTAGAATCAAAATTAACGGCCCAATGGCAAAAAACGCAACAAAATCAAGCGGAGCTTGCGACACAAAGAGCTTATTTTGAGCAATTAGAAGCAATATTAAAAACAGCTCAAACGCAAAAAAAACTCACACTGACGGCATTACAATTAAGTAATAAATTAATTAAAGCGTTAGCAGGTTATCCATTACAAATGGAAGCAGAATGGGAATTATTAAAAACCAAACTTGCGTTAAAACAATCTACAGAACAAGAAATTGCAGAATTTAGCCAAAAATACCCAAATTCGGTGTATCAAAAACGTTTAAATCAATTGCCATTTGAACAACTATACCAAGCGGCTAATTGGACGGCGTTACTAGAATATGCGAAGAAAATAGCGCCTGAAGGCAATGAAAATCAGTGTCGAGTATTTTCTGCGCAATATCAATTATTGGCTAGCAGTGCACAAATTAACCCAGAAGCAGAACAAGCAAATGCCACGAGAAATAGCGCAACAACTAGCGTAATGGCTGATTTCATTGGACAATTTGAAAAGTTTTGGTTAAAAACCGCAGAATTGCCACAAATTTGTAGCGATATTGAGGCTTATTGGCGTGATCAAGGTGGCAAAACAGCCGAAAAAGTGCGTTTAAAAGCGGTTGAATTAGTCAAACAAAATGCTAAAAAAGGCTTGGAAATTCTAAGTTTAAATAATCAAGATAGCGAATTGGGTTTATGGCTAACGGAAGTGAGCAAGTTACAAAATGATATAAATTACTTGCTAAATTTTGTGCAAAATCAACCGCTTACCGAGAGCAATAAAGCGTTAGTGATACGGAGCTTTCCTAAACTGATTGAATCATTCTCTGAAGATATGCCATCACCTAACTTTGCCCCTTATCAAACTTGGGCGGATAAATGGCAATTAACTCCTGCAGAGCAGCAAGAATGGAAGACCGCCTTTATCACTCGCTTTTTTGATAATTCATCAGGCGAATGGCAAATTTGGCGAGATCAAGAACTTTCCACATTAAAAGCAGACAATTTAACCGAACGTCGTTTACGCATGGCGCTTTGGAAAAAAGAGAAATTGGATAGCTGGCTTGGGCTGTTATCGGATACGGCTAAACAAAAAGCAGAATGGCGCTACTGGTTGGCAAAAACAGAGAAGGATACAGCAAAACGCACTCAACAGTTTAATAAGCTAGCGAAAGAGCGTGGGTTTTACCCAATGTTAGCGGCTCAACAAGTAGCCCAAAATTACCAGTTTGAACAGCCAGTAATTAGAGCATTAACTGCTGAACAACTTGCACAATTTGAACCGCAATTTATGCGGATTAAAGAATGGCGAGCACTGAATCGCTTTGAAACCGCAAAAAACTTGTGGGCAGAGTGGTTAAAAGGTTTATCGTTTGATGAGCAGCTTGGTTTAAGTGAATATGCTAAACAGCAAGCGTGGTATGATTTAGCGGTTGAAGCAACGATTCAAGCTAAAGCATGGGATTATATAGCGTTACGTTTACCAAATGCTTATTCGCAATGGTTTGATTTAAATCTGATGGAAAATGGGGTTGCAAAGAGCTTTGCAATGGCAATTGCGCGCCAAGAGAGTGCATGGAGTAGTCAAGCAAAATCACATGCGAATGCGATGGGATTAATGCAAATGTTACCGACTACTGCGGAATTAACTGCGAAAAATATGGGGCTACCGTTTGAAAATGGTAAAAATTTATTCGATCCGCTTAGCAATATCATGCTAGGTATGGCACATCTCAATGAGTTAAATGCCAAGTATCCGAATAATCGAATCTTAATTGCGGCAGCCTATAATGCAGGCTTGAGTCGAGTAGAGAAGTGGTTAGAGCGTAGTAATGGAACATTGGCACTGGATGAGTTTATCGCCTCAATTCCGTTCTATGAAACCCGTGGTTATGTGCAAAATGTGCTAGCTTATGATTATTACTATCAAATGTTACAAAATGCATCCACTAAACAGATGTTCTACCAAGAAGAACTGCAGAAAAAATACTAATTAGCCTCAATTAGGCAAAATAAGCAAGCGGTCAAATTTACTCAAGAATTTGCAAAAAATCTTAGAAATTTAACCGCTTGTTATGATGGAAATTGTTAGTTTAACGAGAACGTTTTAGTGGTAGACTCGTATTTGATCCCTGAATGAGAACCTTCAGCACCGTTAAAATAAACATTTTTAGATTGAGAACAAGCACTGATCGCTAAAATGCTTGCTACTAAGAAAATGACTTTTTTCATATTACCTCGAATATTGTAAAAAAGCGGTCATTTTCGACCGCTTATCATTCAATTAAGCTGTAAAGCCTTCTTTTAAGCTTACGGTTAAGTTAAACACTAAGTTTTCAGCAGAACCGTCTTTGCTATCTAAACAGTAATAACCTTCACGCTCAAATTGGTAGCCTTGTTCCGCTTTGGCATTGATTAAACTCGGTTCAACAAAACCGTGTTTCACCACAAGTGATTCAGGGTTTAATACCGTATTAATATCGTCTTCTGCACCTGGGTTTGCGACTGTGAATAAGCGGTTATAAATACGGAATTCTGCTGGTTTGTTATCTTCTGCTGACACCCAGTGAATGACCCCTTTTACTTTACGACCGTCCGCAGGGTTTTTACCTAATGTTTCGGGATCGTAACTACAGAAAATGGTGGTGATTTTACCGTTTTCGTCTTTTTCTACACGTTCAGCTTTAATCACATAAGCATTACGTAAACGCACTTCTTTGCCTAACACTAAACGTTTGTATTGTTTATTTGCTTCTTCACGGAAGTCTGCTTCATCAATGTAAAGCTCACGGGTGAATGGTAAATCACGCTCGCCTAATTCAGGACGATTTGGATGATTTGGCGCTTTAAGGATTTCTTTTTCACCAAAGTTTTCAATCACCACACGAACAGGGTTGATTACAGCCATTGCACGTGGTGCATTTTCATTTAAATCTTCACGAATACAAGCTTCCAGCGCAGAGTATTCCACCACGTTATCTTGTTTGGTTACCCCGATACGGCGACAAAACTCACGCAATGAAGCAGGGGTATAACCACGACGACGCAAGCCAGAAATGGTTGGCATACGAGGGTCGTTCCAGCCATCAACTGTACCGTCTGTAACGAGTTTCAATAACTTACGTTTAGAGGTGAGTGTGCCTTCTAAATTTAAGCGAGAAAATTCATACTGATGCGGTAATGGGCGCTCAATAGAAATATTCTCAAGTACCCAATCGTATAAACGACGGTTGTCTTGGAACTCTAGTGTACATAACGAGTGAGTAATACGTTCAATCGCATCAGAAATACAGTGAGTGAAATCGTACATTGGATAAATGCACCATTTATCACCTGTTTGGTGATGGTGGGCAAATTTCACACGATAGAGCACAGGGTCACGCATCACAATAAATGGCGAAGCCATATCAATTTTGGCACGCAAACACGCTTTACCTTCTTCAAATTCACCGTTTTTCATTTTCTCAAATAACGCTAAATTTTCTTCTACTGAACGATCACGGTAAGGGCTGTTTTTACCCGCTTCCGTTAAAGTACCACGATATTCACGCATTTCATCGGGTGAAAGTTCATCAACATAGGCTAAACCTTTGTTGATTAATTCAATCGCATAGCCGTAAAGTTGATCAAAATAATCTGAGGCATAACGAGGCTCGCCTTCCCATTTAAAACCTAACCATTCAACATCTTGTTTAATTGAATCAACATATTCTACGTCTTCTTTTACTGGGTTAGTGTCGTCGAAACGAAGGTTACATAAGCCTTTATATTCCTGCGCAATACCGAAGTTTAAGCAGATTGATTTTGCATGACCAATATGTAAATAACCGTTTGGCTCAGGCGGGAAGCGAGTATAAACATTATTGTGTTTACCGCTTTTAAGATCTTCATCAATAATATGGGTAATAAAATTCGCACGAGTTTCTGGCGCATTTTCTAAAATTTCTTCTGTCATAATGGTTCTCTGTTGCCTTTAAATAAAAATAACGTGTTATTTTACACTGTATTGCATACTTCATAAAGACGCAAACGGCGAGAAATAAAAAAGCGGTCGAATTATTTGCAAAATTTGCAAGAAATTCGACCGCTTGTTTTTTAAATTGAGATTATTTCACACGTGAAACGTATTCGCCAGAGCGAGTATCAACACGGATTACTTCGCCGATTTGTACGAATAATGGAACACGCACTACAGCACCTGTGCTTAATGTTGCTGGTTTACCACCAGTACCCGCTGTATCGCCTTTTAAACCTGGATCTGTTTCAACCACTTCTAATTCAACGAAGTTTGGCGGAGTAACAGAAATTGCAGAGCCGTTCCATAATGTGATGATACATTCAGCTTGATCAACTAACCATTTGTCGTTGTCACCTAATGCTTTTTGATCTACAGAAATTTGTTCGAATGTTTCTGGATGCATAAAGTACCAGAAATCTTCGTCTTTATATGAGTATGTGTAGTTGTAATCTACAACGTCTGCTGCTTCAACAGAAGTTCCTGATTTGAAGTTGATCTCTAATACTTTACCAGAGATTAATTTACGGATTTTAGTACGGGTAAATGCTTGACCTTTACCTGGTTTAACGAATTCATTTTCAACGATTACACAAGGTTCGCCATCTTGGATAAATTTTAAACCTGGTTTGAAGTCATTAGTGCTGTAACTAGCCATTGTTTCCTCAATTATTTAACAATAAATTAACAAAATTTGAAAACCCACTATTGGATTTGTCAAAAAGACCCATATAATACAGCAATTAGCGTAAGATCTCTAAAAGTTTTTGCGCTATAATTCAAAAATCTTATTTAATAAGGAAACTCAATGAAAAAAGTTGTAACGCTTTCAGCGATCATCGCATTATCTATCGCAACTGTTGCAGAAGCAAAACGTGCTGGCTCATTCCGTTCAGTATCTGGCAAACCAATTGCTGCACAAAAAACACAATCAATTCAATCAAATAAGCAAAAAGATGCAACATTTGATAACACTCAAAATCGTGCAATTCCAAATCAACAACAAGCACAGGCTACTGGTGGAAATCGTTTAGCGAGCTTTGCCACAGGTGCAGCCGCAGGTTATGTGTTAAGTGAAATGCTGGCACCGACACCAGCGCAAGCACAGCAAACTGCAGGGGCTACTCAGCCACAAGCGGTCGAAAATGCGCAAAATATTGCAAATGCAGCCCCTGTTACGGTTGCAACCTTTAAAAGTATTGGCGGACAAATTGATCCATTCTTAGTAGAAAAAACAGATGGTTACCGCCGTTATTGTATCGCAGGTGTGCAATACTTAGCTGCAGCGCAAGGTGGTCAATCTTCGCCAATCGTGATGGTTAATCCAAACGGTTCACCACTTGCTTGTAATTTAGTGCAATAATTTTATGCAGGGCGTGATAATACGCCCTTTATTTTTTCTATCACTGTTTAGGGCGTACGTCGTACCCCAACGAATTATGCAACCAGTCCAAATTGAATCTTCCAAACCTCAATGGCTACTTGAATTAGCGCAGGCATTCAATGACCCTATCGCTTTACTCGAATATCTTGAACTTGATCCAAAAGCATTTGAAACGGATATTACCGCGCGTAAACTCTTTGCATTACGTGTGCCTCGTCCATTTGCAGAAAAAATGCAAAAAGGCAATAAAAATGACCCGCTTTTTTTACAAGCAATGTCAGCTGTCGCTGAATTTATGCAAGTAGAAGGCTTTGTGAAAGACCCTCTGGAAGAACAGCATAGTCCAGCACCTAATATTTTGCATAAATACCATAACCGCTTGTTATTTATGATAAAAAATAGCTGTGCAATTAATTGTCGTTACTGTTTCCGCCGTCATTTCCCTTATGATGAAGTAAAAAGTGGTAAAAATGTTTGGCAACAAGGTTTGGATTATATTGCTGCCCATCCAGAGCTGGAGGAAGTTATTTTTTCGGGTGGCGACCCGCTAATGGCAAAAGATAGTGAATTAGATTGGCTAATTTCTGCATTAGAGCAGATTCCGCATATCAAAACGTTGCGGATTCATACTCGTTTACCCGTGGTTATTCCAAGTAGAATCACCACTGAATTATGTGACCGATTATCAAAATCACGTTTAAAAGTGGTCTTGGTAACGCATATCAATCATCCGAATGAAATTGACCTGCAACTCGCCGAAAAGCTAAATCAATTGCGCCAAGCAAAAGTGCTGGTGCTAAATCAATCGGTGTTATTAAAAAGCGTGAATGATAATGCGCATATACTCAAAGCACTTAGTGAAAAATTATTTGAGTGTGGCGTGTTGCCTTATTATTTGCATTTATTGGATAGAGTAGAGGGTGCAAGCCATTTCTTTATTGAGGATCAACAAGCGACCGAAATTTATCAAGAATTGCAACGCATTAGCTCAGGTTATTTAGTGCCAAAACTTGCACGCGAACTTGCAGGAGAACCAAATAAAACGTTGATGGGGTAGTCGTAAACAAGCAGGCAAATTTGCAGGAAATTTTGCAAAGATCGCTTGTAGGCATAAAAAAACCCGACACCAATAATGCAGTGTCGGGGGAGGTCTTACCTAAGGAAATGAAAAAAACTTACATAAATTCTGTTCAATTAGCGTTAAATATGACTAAGCGTATTTCAGAAAGTTCACAAATTTATAAAAATTTTTAAACTTTTTTCGGGTTTATTTGATTTTTCTTATATATCAACTGGTTATATTGACTAATAATTATTCTTCAACTTGACAACCTCCGAGGTCACCGCACAATCTTTTCCGTTCGTTGTATTGTTGAGCTTTTACTAAATTATTCTCTAATTTAGCCCATGCACATTTTTAGGTAGATTATGGTTTTAACTACGAACACGAAAAAGTAGAAAAAAAACGACAATTTCCTTTATTTCCTTACTTATTCTTGTAAAATACCGAACGATTATTTTCTATAAAACTCACAATAAAAATTGAGGTATTCAATGTCTAAATTTCCAACAGTTTCGGAAATCCTATCTGGCAAAGTTGCGGTAGGCGAAGAAGTTGCAGTACGTGGTTGGGTGCGTACTCGCCGTGACTCAAAAGCAGGTTTATCATTTTTAGCCGTGTATGACGGTTCTTGTTTTGAACCGATCCAAGCGATCATTAATAACGATTTAGCAAATTATAACGATGAAGTTTTACGTTTAACGGCTGGCTGTTCAGTTATCGTAACAGGTAAAGTTGTTGAATCACCTGCGGAAGGTCAAGCGGTTGAATTACACGCAACGCACGTTGAAGTGGTTGGTTGGGTTGAAGATCCAGATACTTATCCGATGGCAGCAAAACGCCACTCAATCGAGTATTTACGTGAAGTAGCACATTTACGCCCTCGTACAAACTTAATCGGCGCAGTAGCACGTGTTCGTCACTGTTTAGCACAAGCGATTCACCGTTTCTTTAACGAACAAGGTTTCTATTGGGTAGCGACTCCACTTATCACTGCGTCTGATACTGAAGGTGCGGGGGAAATGTTCCGTGTTTCAACCCTCGATTTAGAAAACTTACCACGCACGGAAGAAGGTAAAGTCGATTTTAGCCAAGATTTCTTCGGTAAGGAATCATTCTTAACCGTATCTGGTCAGTTAAATGGTGAAACTTACGCTTGTGCATTAAGTAAGGTTTATACTTTCGGCCCGACATTCCGTGCGGAAAACTCAAATACGACTCGTCACTTAGCAGAATTCTGGATGGTTGAACCTGAATTTGCATTTGCAACGTTAGCAGACAACGCAAAACTAGCAGAAGATATGTTGAAATATGTGTTTAAAGCAGTGCTTGAAGAACGCAAAGACGATATGCAATTCTTCGCAAAACACATTGATAAAGACGTAATTACTCGTTTAGAAAACTTTATCGCTTCGCCATTTGCACAAGTTGATTATACTGATGCAATTGAAATCTTATTAAAATCAGGTAAAGAGTTCGAGTTCCCTGTTTCTTGGGGTATCGATCTTTCTTCTGAACACGAGCGTTTCTTAGCGGAAGAATATTTCAAATCACCAGTTGTGGTGAAAAACTATCCGAAAGACATTAAAGCATTCTATATGCGTTTAAATGATGACGGGAAAACCGTTGCAGCGATGGACGTTTTAGCTCCAGGTATCGGTGAGATTATCGGTGGTTCACAACGTGAAGAACGTTTAGATGTATTAGATGCGCGTATGGTTGAGATGGGCTTAAATCCAGAAGATTACTGGTGGTATCGTGATTTACGTAAATATGGTACGGTTCCACACTCTGGTTTCGGTTTAGGTTTTGAACGCTTAATCGTTTATGTAACAGGCTTACAAAATATCCGTGAAGTAATTCCATTCCCACGTGCACCACGTAATGCGAACTTCTAATTAAAAAAACGCCGTAAATTCAATATTTACGGCGTTTTTTTGTTTTATATTAAGCGGTTTAATTTGTAATTTCCTGCAAATTTAACCGCTTAGCTATGTTACAATAGCCCTAATTTTTCCTAATTTAACCTATCAATGAACCAAAATCTTACTTTTTTCTTTTACGACTACGAAAGTTTTGGCATTAGTCCAGCGTTAGATCGTCCTGCGCAATTTGCAGGGATTCGTACTGATAGTGATTTTAATATCATTGGCGAACCTGTGATGTTTTATTGTAAGCAAACACCAGACTATTTACCTTCGCCAGAAGCCGTGATGGTAACGGGTATTACACCGCAACAATGTAACGTTGAGGGTTTGCCAGAGCCTGAATTTGCAGCACGCATTCATGCTGAATTTAGTCAGCCTAATACCTGTATTTTAGGTTATAACAATATTCGTTATGATGATGAAATGACTCGTTATACCTTCTTCCGCAACTTTTTTGATCCTTACGAATATAGCTGGAAAAACGGCAATTCTCGCTGGGATTTACTCGATCTTGTGCGAACTTGTTACGCCTTGCGCCCCGAAGGAATTGAATGGGTAATGGATGAAAATGGCATGCCGAATTTCAAACTGGAAAATCTAACCAAAGCAAATGGGATTGCCCATGAAAATGCGCACGATGCGATGTCGGATGTTTATGCCACGATTGCTATGGCAAAATTGATTAAGCAAAAACAGCCGAAATTATTCCAATTTTTCTTTAAAAATCGTGGGAAAAAAGAAATCGAAAAAATGATTGATACAGGCGAAATGACACCGCTTGTACATGTTTCGGGAATGTTTGGTAACGCACGTGGTAATACGGCATGGATTGCACCTATTGCTTGGCATCCAACCAATCAAAATCAAGTATTGTGTTGTGATCTATCAGGAGATGTGAGTACATTATTGACCGATTCAGTGGAAGAACTACGCACACGTCTCTACACTAAAAAAGAAATATTGGCGGAAAATGTTTCGCCTGTACCATTAAAAGGGGTGCATATCAATCGTTGCCCGATTATTGCACCAGCAAAAGTCTTATTGCCCGAAAATGCTGCGCGTTTGGGTATTGATCGTGAACGTTGTTTAGAAAATTTACAGCTACTAAAAGCCAATAAAAGCGTAGTACGGGAAAAGGTAACTGAAATTTTTATGGAAGAGCGCACGTTTGAGCCTTCAAATAATGTAGAAACAACGTTATACGAAGGCTTTTTCTCGCCTGCAGATAAAAACAATATGGCAATATTGCGTGCGTTAAAACCTGAAGAGTTGGCACATCACGGTCTGCAATTTGCCGATCCTCGAGTGGAGGCGTTATTGTTTAATTATCGAGCAAGACACTATCCCGAAACCTTAACTCGCGCAGAGCAAATTAAATGGCAGAAATATTGTTATCAGCAAATCGACGCAAAATCAGCACAATTTTCGCAATCTATCGACAATTTATTCCAAGAGCACCACGATAATCCAGAGAAGGTAAAATTATTGGAAAATTTGACCGCTTACGCTGCGCAAATTGCCGAGTTTCAGCCTGTAAAAAATACACAGAATCCACAAAGTGAACAGCTGGTTTTTGAACTCAATAAAGTGGCAGAACAAGGAATGGATAAAGCGGCAAAAGTAGCGATGCTCAAAGCGCTTATTAAATAACTACAATTTCAGGAGCTTAATATGTCTAAATACAACAAAATCAAACAGTTATTACTCGTAGCAGGCTTAACTGCTAGCGCAACTGCATTTGCAAGTACAGATAATGCGTTGGTACTACAAACCGATTTCAGTTTAAAAGACGGCGCGGTTTCAGCCATGAAAGGCGTTGCATTTGGAGTTGATCGCAATATCAAACTTTTTGATTTAACGCACGAAATTCCTCCGTACAACATTTGGGAAGCAGCCTATCGTTTATATCAAACTGCCACGTATTATCCAGTGGGTTCTGTGTTTGTAAGTGTGGTAGATCCTGGTGTGGGTACAGAACGTAAATCCGTTGTACTTAAAACCAAAACAGGACATTATTTTGTTTCACCTGATAATGGTTCATTAGGTTTAGTCGCAGAGTTTTTAGGTATTGAAGCTGTGCGTGAAATTGATGAAAAAATTAACCGCTTACAAGGTTCGGAAAAATCTTATACCTTCCATGGGCGTGATGTTTATGCCTATACAGGTGCAAGGTTAGCCTCTGGTAAAATTAGTTTTGAGGAAGTCGGGCAAGCTTTAGCACCAAAAGTGATTGAAATTGCTTATCAAAAACCTGTTTTGGAAAATGGCGAATTAAAAGGCAATATTCCAGTACTGGATATTCAATATGGCAATATTTGGACGAATATCAGCGATAGTTTGCTTGAGCAAGCAGGCATTAAAAAAGACAGTGAAGTTTGTGTTGAAATCAATAAAAAAGAAGCAGAGCAAACTACACCTAAAGTTTTCTTTTCAGGCAAAATGCCTTATAAAAGTAGCTTTGGCGATGTAGCTGAAGGTAAACCATTAATGTATTTAAATAGCTTACTTAACGTTTCATTTGCACTAAATATGGAAAGTTTTGCTGAAAAATATGCAATTCAATCTGGTGCAGAGTGGTCGGTAAGTATCAAATCTTGCCAATAATTGGAGCAAAAATGGAACAACGCATTGAGCATCACCCATTCGCCCCGATTTTGCCTGCTAAGGCAACAGTGGTCATGATGGGAACTTTCCCTCCCACAAATGAAAAACGCTGTATGGAATTTCACTACCCGAATTTCCAAAACGATATGTGGCGGATTATGGGCGCAATTTTCTATGATGATAGCGATTATTTCCGAGTGGGCGATGAAAAGCGCTTTGACCCACTAAAAATCGAAGCATTTTTGCGAGAAAAGGGCATTGCGTTGTGTTCATCAGCGCAAACCGCAATTCGATTAAAAGGCAATGCTGCCGATAAGGATCTTAAAATTGTTGAGCCCGTGGATATGCCGAAACTTTTGGATACACTGCCAAACGTAAAATGGATTTTTACCACGGGCGGTTTAGCCACAGAAACGCTACTTGGTTTGCTTAATCAAAAAATTAAAGCGCCTAAAACCAATGAATGGATTGAATACCCATACAGCGCAGAGCGAGAACTCTTTCTCTACCGCTTACCTTCCACCTCTCGCGCGTACCCGCTCAGTTTGGCAAACAAAATTGAAGCGTATCGACAATTTTTTATTCAGGCAGGATTAATTTAACGAATGAAATATGATTTACACTCACACAGCACCGCATCGGACGGTATGCTAACGCCAACCGAACTGGTACAGCGTGCATTAGCACAAAATATTGAAATGCTTGCTTTAACCGATCACGATACGGTTGCAGGTATTCAAGAAGCAAAACAAGCGGCGCAGGGGCAGCCGCTTCGTTTTATTGCAGGGGTGGAAATTTCGGTGATTTGGGAAGGAAAAAATATTCATCTTGCTGCTCTAAATGTGGATGAAACCCACCCCGCATTAGTGAAATTATTAGAGCGCCAAGCGTTATCACGAGAGCAAAGAGCGGTCGAAATTGCTGAAAAATTAGCAAAAGCAGGTATTCCAAATGCCTATGAAGGCGCTAAAAAACTTGCCAGTGGTGAAGTAACTCGTGCGCATTACGCTCGATTTCTACATGAAAATGACTATGTGCGGAATATTGAACACGCTTTTAAAAAATACCTTGGTGGTGGTAAACCTGCTTATGTAAAACCAATGTGGTGTAGTTTAGAAGAAGCGGTTGAAATTACACATCAAGCTGGTGGTGTGATTTGTATTGCACATCCATTGCGTTACAAACTAACAGGACGTTGGATTCGTCGCTTAATTGCTGATTTTAAATTAGTAGGTGGCGACGGTATTGAAGTGGCAGGCTGCGGGCAAACGCCTGATCAGCGCCAACTGATCGCGCGCTGGGCAAAGGAATTTGATTTATACGCTTCGCTGGGTTCTGATTTCCATTACCCAACAGGCTGGATCGAACTCGGTAGAGGGCTCACACTCCCAACAGATTGTAAACCTATTTGGGAATTGTTTCGATGAATTCTCTATAAGACAAATTCGCACTTTTGTGCATTTGCTACGTAATTTCGCATTTTTTGCAGTTTTTGACCGCTTGTGAAACGAAACACGGTTAAATTGATACTGACACACGTATTTACTAATTTGGTTAAAATATAGGGGCGAGTCCTGTGCCCACCCCTACAAAAAATGTTTGTATAACTTGCTACATAATACCGAAAAAAAAATCGCAAATTTTGACCGCTTTTCAGGCTAATCAGGCAATTACGCCGAGGTGAGTTTCATCACGATAACCCCTGTGATAATTAAAAATGCACCGAGCCATCGCCCAAAGGTGCTAGCATCGCCTAAAAATAGCACGCCTACCAAATGCCGCGCCAATGCCTGTCCATACCGCATAAGCCGTTCCCATTGGGATCGTTTTTTGGGCAAGAAACAAGCAAAATCCGCTGCCTGCCATAAAGGCGATTGCCATTGCCGTGCCGAGTAGGCGGTAATTGTCGTGAGTGGCGAGTTTTAGCCCCAAAGGCCAGCCAATTTCCAATAAACCTGCCAAAATAAAGCTGCCCACTTGCTAAATTCGCCACACCTCCGACTGCTCAAACAATCCCACCAGCCAATCGCTAAAAGCCTTCATTTTGACTGAATGTCGCCCTGTTTGCGGATATGCCAAATAGACAGGCAAACTAGGCAAATCCCACTCTGGCAAAATCCTAACTAATAGCCCTGATTGCACTAACGGTTCGGCGATGGCCTGGGGCAATACGCCTACGCCCAAATTTGCCAAAATAGCGGTTTTGCAGGTGTCCATATTGTCAAAATGCAAAATAGGTGTGGGGGTAATCACTTCTCTCGTGCCATTTCGGGTGAAAACCAGCTCATTCGCACTTAGCTCCACACCAAAAGGGTGAGCAAAGCCGATATACGCCGTCTCATTTAGGTGCTTTGGCGTAGTGATATTAAAATTTTTCATCAATTCCGCCGAGGCACACAGCCAAAAACGGTACGCTCCAATCTGCCGATGAATTAGGTTGTCGTCCACAATTTTGCCTGCACGCACCGCACAATCTACCATTTCCCCTAATAAATCGCTGTTGCGAGATGAGGCGTGAATGTTAAGCCGAAGTGTGGGGTAAGTTGCCCAAAAACCTGCCAAATTCGGCACGATCAAACTTTGGCTAATCACTTCGGTGGTGGCGACCGTGAGCGTTCCGCCAATTTGCGATAGCCCTGTGCGAAATTCGGTGTCGATGTCGTCAAATTCACTCACAAGCGGTTTGATTTTTTGATAGTAATTCAATCCTGCGGTGGTAGGGCTAACTTTACGGGTAGAACGGTGCAAAAGGGTAATGCCCAGCCGTGTTTCTAGGCTTTCTAGAACTCAACTGGTAATGTAATTAATATGATAACGGAACAGCTAAGAAAATCTGTTTCTGATGACTACACGTTAATTGACTCTGTCGGTCCAAAACTTTGGAAGCTTGAGCGTATTTTCTGACGGATTTTTAGCGAAGAAAATGCGTTATACCGATGAATTTGTCAAAGAAAACGGCAAATGGCTGATTGCCAAACGAGTAGCGGAGTTTTTGATTAGTGAAACACGGCTTTTAGGCTAATTAAAGATATTGTTTTAGATAACTCTTTCGTTACAAGCGGTCAAAATTTACTTGTTGCACTCGCACCTCGCTTAAACGCAAGTGTTTGCAAAAAATAAGTAAAATCTGACCGCTTGTTGTGTGAGTTACGCGTGCGTTTGGATTATTTCATTTGAAATTGACTAAACGCTTTCATGGCTTCACCTAGCTCAGCTACTCTTGTTTCAACTTTGGCCATTTCAGGGTTTTCGGCGGTAACTGCAATTCGCATTAAGCCAAGTGAGCGTTCAAATTGTCCGTAATGGCTAAGGCTGATTTCACGCACGGCTTTTTCGTGTTTTGCCCAGTTCATACCAAAATTTCTCGCCGCTTTTTTAATATTGCCAATATTTTTTGTTTGAACAGCTTGCTGTAACTTTTCATAAAGTGGGGGCATTTGTGCCACAAAAGCCTGATGTTTAGCGGCATAATCAACGGGATTTTGTTCTTTTTCAAAGGCATATAGACTTTTAGAAAGTGTGGCTAATGTGTTTTCATCGGTCGTTTTAAGTGCTTGGCTGAGTGCCTGTTCAACAGATTTTCCAGCATTTGAATGATGTGATTCAAACTTGATAAAATCCTGTTGTAAAGCGGTCAGATTTTGCTGAGATTTTGCAATTTCGCCCTTTTTTGCGTAAGCCATCGCATCGGAGAGTTGAATGAATAACGGGCTAACATCTACTTTGGCAAGCGTAGTAGTAGAGAGCAAAGAGAGTAGTAGGGCTATTTTAAATTTCATATCAATTTCTCCTTAAATTAACTCAAATAAGGCTTTGCCTAGATAGTCGTTTTCATCTTTTACGCCAGCAAAACAGGCAAATAAACCGCTGCCGATGTGGGTAATATATTCATTCATTTTATCAATATTCCCAAGGCGGTTTTGAATTTTGATAAATTGTTCTGGGCTTTGTTGGAATGAAATAAACAGCAAACCTGAATCAAATTGCCCTTTGTCATCAATGCCACTTGAGTAAGAGAATGAGCGGCGGAGCATTTTCACGCCTGATTTATGGGCGAGGTGAGTGTGCGAAATTTCAGGCATTACAGGGTTACCTTTTTCATCTTTTTTCTCTAAATCTAGTTTATCAAATTCGTGTTTATGTCCTAATGCCGCACCTGAATCGCGGTGTCGCCCGAAGGTTTCTTCTTGTGATTGTAAATGCGTGCGATCCCACGTTTCTAAGAACATTTTGACACGGCGAACCGCAAGATATGAGCCACCTTTTAGCCAACCGTCTTGCACCCAAACCACCTTTTCTTGCTCTTTTAAACTATCTGCATTCGCTGTGCCATCTTTAAAGCCAAACAAATTGCGAGGTGTGTCGTTATTTAAGAAAGAGTTGAAGCCCATTTGCGACCATTTCATTTTCACTTCGCCACGAGCCACACGCACTAAATTTCGCACGGCGTGGAATGCCACTTGCGGATCGTCTGCACAGGCTTGAATACAAATATCGCCACCTGTATAGTCGGCTTGGAGCTGATCACGAGGGAAGTGTGGTAAATCGTTAAGTTCGGCTGGTTTGTGCTTTTCAATCCCTAATTTTTGGAAGAAACTTTGGCTCACACCAAAGGTGAGGGTAAGATCGTGTGTGTTTAAGCTGTCTGCTTCGCCTGTATCAGCGGGCGGCAGATACGGATTCGAGCCATAAGGTTTAACGTTTTTACCTGTGGTGAGGTTTCGGCTATATTCCGTCCACGTTTTAAATAGGGCTTTGATTTTGCTCACATCGTGAGTGTCTAGTTCTAACACTAAAAAATAAATATGTTTTTGGGCTGGCGTAACAATGCCTGCTTGATGTTCACCGTAAAAATTGTATTTATTTTGGAATGTTGGGTTTTGTTGTCGTGATTCCAAGCCAAAAGCAGGAGCAGACAATAAGCCTGCTCCTACTAGTGCGGTATGTTTTAAGAAATCACGGCGAGAAGTGTTTTCTGCCATTTTTTGTCCTACCGTTATTTATTTAACAATACGCCTAATTGAGCTAATGGTTCACCAAGTTGGTTTACCGCTTCAGCGAGTGCTTTAATGTCTGCTTTTGAAAGCGTGTTGTACGCCACATAGTCATAGCCTGTTTTGGCTTTATTATGTTTTGCTAAGAGCGTATTAACTGCTGCGAAACGGTGAGCAATCTCTGCGGATAATTTTGCGTCCACTTTTTCTAATTGAGGTTTGAAGATTTCATAAATTTTCTCCGCCCCTTCAATATTTGCTTTGAAGTCGTAAAGGTCAGTTTTTGAGAAGATTTCTTCTTCACCTGTTACTTTCGTGGTTGATACTTCATTTAATAAATCAACCGCACCTGTGATCATCAATTCAGGCGTGACTTCTGCCGTTGGAATTTTTGCTCGCAACTCTTTTACATCTTTAAGCAGTTGTTCCGCGGTCTCTTTTGTGCCTTTGGTGGTGTTTTTTTCCCATAACACTTTTTCAATTTTATGGAAGCCAGACCAATCTTTTTCGGTTTTGCCTTCTTCAGTTAAATCGGCAAGGCGAGCATCAATACGAGGATCTAAATCGCCAAAACTTTCAGCAATAGGCTCAGAACGCTCAAAATACATACGTGCAAGCGGGTAAATTTGCTTCGCTTTTTGCACATTACCTTTTTCTAAGTAGCCGACAAATTTTTCGGTATCGGCAACCAGTTGATCAATTTGCTCTACCACAAATTGCTTATAAGTTTCGGTTTCTTTGCTCAAATCCAATGCGAAAGATTGAGTGGACATCAATAATGAAAACGCCACAGCTAATTTTGTTAAACGCATAAAAATTTCCTATATCTGATAACAATATAGTGATCATATTCTGATTAATAATCATTATCAAATTTAGCTTGATAATTTTGTGATCTTATTCACATTTTTATTTGCAAATTTTCTTAGAAAATTAACCGCTTGCTTATGTTAAAATCCTCAATCGTTTTAAAAATAGCGGTTAAGGATTTTTATGAGCAACAAACAAGAAAAGCAAGGCAAGCCCTTTATTTTACATAGCCCGTTTAAGCCGTCGGGGGATCAGCCTACGGCAATTGCAAAACTTACGGAAGGCTTAAATGACGGCTTGGCACATCAAACCTTATTGGGGGTAACAGGCTCGGGTAAAACCTTTACCATTGCGAATGTGATTGCTGAACTCAATCGCCCTGCAATGTTGCTTGCGCCAAATAAAACCCTTGCTGCACAGCTTTATGCGGAAATGAAAGCATTCTTCCCTGAAAATGCGGTGGAATATTTCGTGTCTTACTACGATTATTACCAGCCTGAAGCCTATGTGCCAGCCAGCGATACCTTCATTGAAAAAGATGCCTCGATTAACGAACAAATCGAACAAATGCGGCTTTCTGCGACCAAATCATTTTTGGAGCGTAGAGATACGATTGTAGTCGCTTCTGTTTCTGCTATTTATGGTTTAGGAGACGTGGATGCCTATATGCAGATGATGTTGCATTTGCAAGTTGGGGCAATTATTGATCAGCGAGAAATCCTTGCACGTCTTGCCGAGCTGCAATACACCCGCAACGATCAGGCTTTTCAGCGTTCGACCTTCCGTGTTCGGGGCGAAGTGATCGATATTTTCCCTGCTGAATCGGACGAGATCGCTTTACGTGTTGAACTGTTTGATGATGAAATCGAAAGCCTTTCGCTATTTGACCCGCTCACAGGGCATAGCTTAGGCAAAGTACCACGTTATACCATTTACCCGAAAACGCACTACGTTACCCCCCGTGAACGCATTTTAGAAGCAATTGAACAAATAAAATCAGAGTTAGTGGAACGGCGAGAATACTTCATCCAAGAAAATAAATTGTTGGAAGAGCAGCGCATTACTCAACGTACCCAATTCGATATTGAAATGATGAACGAGCTTGGCTATTGCTCAGGGATCGAAAACTATTCCCGCTATCTCTCGGGCAGAAAAGAGGGCGAGCCACCACCGACCTTATTTGATTATATGCCTGCAGACGGTATTTTAGTGATTGATGAAAGCCACGTTACTGTGCCACAAATTGGCGGAATGTATCGAGGCGACCGAGCGAGAAAAGAAACCTTAGTGCAATATGGTTTCCGCTTGCCATCTGCACTGGATAACCGCCCGCTACGTTTTGAAGAATTTGAACGTCTTGCACCACAAACGATTTATGTTTCGGCAACCCCTGGTAATTATGAACTGGAAAAATCAAATGGCGATGTGGTCGATCAAGTAGTGCGACCAACAGGTTTATTAGATCCGATTATTGAAGTTCGCCCTGTAGCAACCCAAGTGGACGATTTGCTTTCTGAAATCCATAAAAGGGTAGCCGTAAATGAGCGTGTATTAGTCACCACGCTCACCAAAAAAATGGCGGAAGACTTAACCGATTATTTAGATGAACACGGCGTGCGAGTGCGTTATTTACACAGCGATATTGACACCGTTGAGCGGGTGGAAATTATCCACGATTTACGCATGGGTATGTTTGATGTGTTAGTCGGCATCAACTTATTGCGTGAAGGCTTGGATATGCCTGAAGTGTCGTTGGTAGCCATCCTTGATGCTGACAAAGAGGGCTTTTTGCGTTCAGAACGTTCGCTTATTCAAACTATTGGGCGAGCAGCACGAAACTTAAATGGTAAAGCCATTTTATATGGTGATCGCATTACTAATTCAATGCAAAAGGCGATTACAGAAACTGAACGCCGCCGTGAAAAACAGCAGAAATATAACGAAGAACACGGCATCACACCGCAAGCCTTAAATAAAAAAGTGGGCGAGTTGCTGGATATTGGACAAACCGACAAGCCAAAACGTGGCAAACAAGCGGTCAAAATTGAAGAAAAATCTGCAAATGCCTACAAACCAAAATCCCGCAAAGAGCTGGAAAAAGAACTCAAACAGTTAGAACAACAAATGCGAGACTTCGCTAAAGATCTAGAGTTTGAAAAAGCGGCGGCGGTAAGGGATAAGATTGGGCAGTTGAAGGCGGTTTTATTGGAAGTTTAGTTTATGACAAGTGGTTAAATTTTTCTGATTTTTTGCAATTGCAAAATTTTAGGGAAATTTGACCGCTTGTATCCAATCATTATCGCAATCAAATCTCCCCTAGTCCCTCTTTTCTAAAGAGGGGGATCTAGAGAGGGGTAAAATACGTCAAAAGTCAGTTTATTTTATAAGGTTTCTTTGTAGAATTTGTCATAAATCGAACCGCTTGCTTATGTTAGAATAATCAGACATTTAAAGAGGAGAATAATACTATGGATCTTGCTTATTTAGCCGAATTACCGAGAGAAGAATTTATTGAACGCAGAAATCGTGTGTTTGCACAAATGCAGGACAATTCTGCGCTGATTGTATTTACTGAAACCGAAAAACGCCGTAATAGCGATTGTGATTATTTATTTCGTCCAGATAGCTATTTTTGGTATTTAACGGGGTTTGCTGAGCCGAAGGCAGCGTTATTGCTGGTTAAAAAAGACGGCAAAAATGAGAGTGTGATTTTTGTACGCAAAAAAGATCCGCTGATGGAAACGTGGAACGGACGCCGTTTGGGTATTGAAAAAGCCCCTGAAACCCTGAATGTAGATTTGGCGTTTGATATTGAGGAAATTGCGTCTGTTTTTGCAGAAAAAACCGTAAATTTGACCGCTTGTTATTACGCTAAAGGCTTACAAAGTTGGGGGGATGAGCTTGTCGCAAACCAGTTTGAGGAAGTAATTGATTGGCAATCGATGTTGTCGGAAATGCGTTTGATTAAATCAACTGCTGAAATCGCTTTGATTCAGCAAGCGTGTCATATTTCTGGCTTGGCACATATTCGAGCGATGAAACAAACTCGCCCAAATCGTTACGAGCTGGAAATTGAAGGGGAAATTCAGCATGAATTTACTCGCTTTGGTGCAAGATTTCCTGCTTATAATTCAATTGTCGCAGGCGGAGAAAATGCTTGTATCTTGCATTACAACGAAAATGATCAAGTGTTAAAGGACGGTGATTTGTTGTTGATTGATGCAGGGGCGGAATTTGCGCACTATGCGGGCGATATTACTCGTACTTTTCCTGTTAATGGCAAATTTTCTGAAGCGCAACGAGAAATTTATCAGCTGGTGTTAGAGGCAATGAAAGAGGCTAGCAAATTGTTGGTTCCGCAAAGCTCTATCAAAATCGCTAATGAAAAAGCGGTACAGGTACTGACTGAAGGTTTGGTACGTTTAGGCATTTTAAAAGGCGAAGTGACACAGCTAATTGCAGATAAAGCCTATTGCCAATTTTATATGCACGGTTTAGGACATTGGCTCGGGCTGGATGTGCATGATGTCGGTAATTATGGAACAGAACGAGATCGCCCGCTTGAGATAGGAATGGTGCTTACCTTAGAACCTGGGTTGTATATTTCTAACAAAGCAGATGTGCCAGAACAATATAAAGGGATTGGTGTGCGTATTGAAGATAATTTATTGATCACTGAATACGGCAATAAAAACCTAACGAGCGGCTGTCCAAAAGAAATTGCGGATATTGAAGCGATTATGAATGCGTAAAAATGGATGAACATAGGGACACGACACTTCGTGTATTTTGTTAAGGTATAAATAGGACGCCAAATATGGCGTCCTTACTATTTTATGAAGCGGTTTAATATTTTACAATACTTTCACAATCGCTTCGCAAAGAGCGTCAATGTTTTGGTCGGTAATACCCGCTACATTGATTCGTCCCGAACGTACTGCATAAATCGCAAAGTCTTCACGTAGGCGATCCACTTGTTCTGGGGTGAGCCCACTAAATGAGAACATACCATTTTGCTGTGAGATAAAATCAAAATCTTGTTTTGCGCCTTTCTCTTTTAATAGCTGCACCATGCTGTTGCGCATATCTTTAATACGGTTACGCATTTCATCTAATTCTTCCACCCATTCTGCACGTAACACTTCATCACTTAATACACGTGCTACGGTATTTGCACCGTGTGAAGCTGGGTTAGAGTAGAGTACACGAATAATGGATTTGATTTGAGTGAATGCTGTATTTGCTACTTCGGCATTTTCTGCCACAATTGTAAATGCGCCGACACGTTCGTTATATAAGCCGAAATTTTTCGAGTACGAGCTTGCGATCAATAATTCTTTATGATTTTTCACAAAGGCACGCAAGCCGTAAGCGTCTTGATCTAAACCGTTACCAAAACCTTGATAAGCAAAATCAAATAATGGTAACCAACCTTTTTCCGCAGAAAGTTTTGCTAGTGTGTCCCATTGTTCTGGCGTTGGGTCAATACCCGTTGGGTTATGACAACAACCGTGTAATAACACGACATCACCTGCTTCCGCTTGGCTTAAATCTGAAAGTAAGTTATCCCAATCTAAACCGTGAGTTTCTTTATTGTAGTAACGATAGCCTTTTACATTTAAGCCAACGGCTTCTGCAATGGCATTATGATTTGGCCAAGTTGGGTTCGAAATCCAAATATTTTTCGCTGAAGTTTGGCGTTTGATAAATTCTGCAGCGATACGTAATGCACCAGTACCGCCTAAACTTTGTGCGGTTTTTGCACGACCTGATGCGATGATTTCTGCATCTTTACCAAATAAAAGCTCTTGCGTATAAGCGTTAAACGCTTGTACTCCGTCAATCGTGAGATAGTTTTTATTAGTTTCTTCTTCGAGTAATAGTGCTTCCGCTTTTTTTACTGCTTTCACGATTGGCGTTTTACCTTCTGCATTCATATAAACGCCGATGCCGAGATTAATTTTCCCTGCACGTTGTTCCGCTTTAAATGCTTCGCCTAAACCTAAAATTGGATCGGCTGGAGCCGCTTGGATATGGTTGAACATTGACATTTTTTGTCCTCTAAAAGTTGTGTTTAAAATTAGAAATACTTATACAATCCATTAGCTATTTTAGCAATAGACAAGCGGTCTGTTTTTTAAAATTTTTTGCAAATTTCGAAAGAAAACAAACCGCTTGTTATGATTATTTCAATTTGTTAATTACCCAATTTAATCCTAAATGAAAATCTTCGGTTAAATTTGGACGAAGTTGTTCAAGCAATTGAATTAATTTTGATTTAGACGGGTGACATAAGTTGATATGTCCAACTTTGCGTCCTGTACGCACTTCTTTGCCGTACCAATGCAATTGTGAGAACGGCACTTCAAGCCATGCGTTGTTGTGTTCAATGCCAATTAAATTCACCATTACACTTGGTGCAATTTGCTTGAGTGGTGGAGTGGGTAAATCTAATAAGGCACGTAAATGCAATTCGAATTGACTAATTGAACAGCCTAATTGCGTCCAGTGTCCGCTGTTGTGTACACGAGGGGCAAGTTCATTAATTAGAAGTTTATCGCCTACTACAAAACATTCCATCGCCATTACGCCGATATAGCCTAAATCTTGCATAATCGTACCTAGCATTTGTTCTGCTTGAGTTTGATAAGTTTGCTGGTTTGACAAATTCACATCACAAACGGAGTAACGCAAAATACCGTTTTGTTGTAAGTTATGGCTGATTGGATAGAAGCGAGTAGAGCTGTCACGGAAACGTGCGCCTACAATTGAGATTTCGCCGTCAAACGGAATAAATTTTTCTGCAATCACTTCGCCAAACAGATCGGGCGTAATTTGGTCGAGAGTGTTTTGAGTTACAATCCATTGACCTCGCCCGTCGTATCCGCCTGTACGACGTTTTACCACCACTTTTTCACCAATATCGCTAAAAATTTGTTGCCATTGGCTAGCATTTTCGAGCAGTTGCCATGGTGAGGTCGAAAGTTGGAGTTTGTCTAACAATGATTTTTGGGTAAAACGATCTGCTGTCATGCCGAATACGTTTAGATTTACAAAATTTTTATGATTACCCAATAATTGGGTTAACGGCGTTTCTGCCCAACGCTCAATTTCTGCGGTGATGATACTGTTTTCTTCAAGTTCGAAAATGGACGCATCAAAGGCGAGCGATTTAACTTCAATATCAAGTGGTGCGCCTGCGTAGCGTAACATTCTGCCGAGCTGACCATTACCAAGAACATAAATGGGTGGATAAAGTGCGCTTTTTTGCATTTTGTATAATTCCGTTTGCAGAAAATTCGAGCGTAGTTTGCAAATAACGTTCGAATTTTCGAAGCTATTATCATTAGAAATATTCTGCGAGAGGTTTTGTAAGCTGTTGATTTAATAACACTAACAGCTTAATTCGTGCTTTTTGACCACTTAAACCTGTCGTAAAAATAACGTTTTGCTGTTTAAGCTGTTTACCACCACCTAAATAGTCGTACACGTCTTGCGTTACACCATTAAATGCACGAGAAACTAATACCACTGGGATATTAGCTCGTAATAGCGCATCTAAGCCTGCTAAACAGCTAGGAGGTAAGTTACCTGCGCCAAGCGCTTCAATCACCACGCCATCACAACCATGGTGGGCAAGTTGTTCTAATAAGAAACTATCCATACCCGCATAGCTTTTTACTAATTGCACGTTGGTACGAGTGATGGTTTGTGCAGGGAAGCGTTCGTATTCGGTTAATTGTTGGAAATAAAGCACACGGTTTTTAGCGATTAAACCACAAGGTCCAAAAGTTGGCGTTTGGAATGTAGCAACATTAGTGGTGTGCGTTTTGGTGACAAATTTGGCGTTGTGAATTTCATCATTCATTACCACTAATACGCCTTTGCCTTGGCTTTCAGGGCAGAGTGCCACCAAAATGGCACTTTGTAAGTTAATTAACCCGTCTGAACCTAGTTCATTACTTGAACGCATTGCGCCAGTGATTGCAACAGGCACATTGACTTCAAGCGCTAAATCAAGGAAATAAGCAGTTTCTTCTAACGTATCTGTGCCATGTGTAATTACAATGCCGTCATAATTCTCTTCATTGACTGCTTTTTCAATACGTGTTTTAAGCAATAGCCAATGTTGTAATGTAATATGCGGAGAAGGTACGTTTAGCACCGATTCTTGGCTTAATTGTGCAGGGTGGTTTAAACGTTCTAAAGCAGAAAGCAGTGGGTTCTTTTCCGAAGGTGAAACTTTGCCGTCTTCGCCTTCACTCATTGAAATAGTTCCGCCTGTATGTAGGATTAAAAGTTTCTTTGT
The DNA here is from genome assembly GCF_901687125.1 of Actinobacillus vicugnae. Lineage (GTDB taxonomy): Bacteria > Pseudomonadota > Gammaproteobacteria > Enterobacterales > Pasteurellaceae > Actinobacillus > Actinobacillus vicugnae. The sequence continues at coordinate 97,960 of NZ_CABFJY010000044.1, read as the reverse complement.
CATGAGTTTATTCGTATTAATTGCGTGGATCTGGATTATCTAACACAACTTGCGTTTGTTTATTACGGAATGCGTGTAATTTTTGCGTTAATTCAGGATTGAATGCAGCTAAAATTTGTGCAGCCAATAACCCTGCATTTGCTGCGCCCGCAGGGCCAATCGCAAGTGTGCCAACAGGAATGCCTTTTGGCATTTGTACAATAGAGTATAAACTATCTACGCCACTTAGCATTGAACTTTTTACGGGGACACCTAATACTGGCACAATTGTTTTTGCTGCAATCATCCCTGGTAAATGTGCCGCACCGCCTGCACCAGCGATAATCACTTTATAGCCGTTTTGTTCTGCTGTTTCCGCAAACGAAAACAATTTGTCTGGTGTACGATGTGCCGAAACCACTTCAACATGATAAGCCAAATTAAATTGATCTAAGATTTGTGTTGTTTCTGACATGGTTTCCCAGTCGCTTTTTGAACCCATAACAATCGCAATTTCAGGTTTTTGTGACATATTTGTTCCTTTTTGGAAAATAGGGAAATAAAATAATAATGAATCAAAGTATAGCACGACAGGCAAACGTTTGCTTGTGAAATTATGTTAACTGAAAACAATCTGAGCAATGTAAAGAATTATCCACAAATCATAATTTAACGCTATCAAGAAGCGGATGAAATGTGTTACCATATGCGACCATTTTTTCAAATTATGTAGTTGCTAGTTGCAATCAGAATCGGAGATAAAATATATATGACCACCAGTGCGAATAAACGATCAGTAATGACTCTTTTTTCAGATAAAAATGATGTGTATAGCCACCAAGTGCGCATTGTCTTAGCAGAAAAAGGTGTGCCTTACGAAATTGAAAATATTAGTCCTGACACGATTTCTGAAGATTTAATGGAAGTAAATCCATACGGCAACGTACCTACTTTAGTTGATCGTGATCTTGTGTTATTTAATTCACGTATCATTATGGAATACCTTGATGAACGTTTTCCTCATCCACCGCTAATGCCAGTTTATCCAGTGCTACGTGGTAAATGCCGTTTAACTATGCACCGCATTGAACAAGATTGGTATTCATTAATTGATATTGTGAATAAAGATCCTGAATCAAAAGAAGCGAAAAAAGCATTGCTTCAATTACGCGATGAAATGTTAGCGCTTGGTCCCGTATTTGCAGCAACACCTTATTTTATGAACGAAGAATTTAGTTTGGTAGATTGTTATGTAGCACCGTTACTTTGGAAAATGCACAGTTTAGGTGTTGAGTTTACAGGAGCGGGCAGTAAAGCAATCAAAACTTATATGACTCGAGTTTTCCAACGTGATAGCTTCGTGCAATCAATCGGCGGCGCAGCGCCAAAACATTTAATGGATGAAAAAGACTAATGAAACCATTACGCCCATATCTTTATCATGCTTATTACAGCTGGATTATCGATAACGATAATACACCGTATTTACTTGTTAATACCGATTATCCAGATGTAGATGTGCCGACAGAATTTATTCGTGATGGCAAGATCATCTTAAATATTGCACCTCGTTCAGTTGGGCAGTATGTTGTAACAGACGAGTCAATCCGTTTTAATGCACGTTTCCAAGGTATGTTACGAGATGTATATATTCCACTTGGTGCATTAGAAGCAATTTATGCACAAGAAACGGGCGATGGTATTATGTTTCAAGATGAGCCTTATTATAGCGAACAGGCATATAGCGAGCGAAATAGCGAGCCACAACAAGAAGAAACAAAGCCTAAAGCGAAGAAAAAGGCAACGCATTTAAAATTAGTGAAGTAGTCTGATTAATACCTATATTACAGGCGGTCAATTTTTATCGAAAACTTGCAAGTTTAACGAAAAAGCTGACCGCTTGTTTTGTATGTTGAGTAGGGTAAAGATAGGAATGTTCAGCCAATAAAAAAGCCACCAATTAAGGTGGCTCTAATATTGATGAAAGTTAAGCTGTGGTCTGAGCAATAACAGGGGATTGAGAACGTGTTACACCTGCCATTTCAGTTAATTCATCCATACGGTTAATTGTAATATATTTACCTTGTACTGTAATCATGCCACTTTTTTGGAAACGACCAAGTAAACGGCTAATGGTTTCAATGGTTAAACCCAAGTAATTACCAATATCGCCACGTGTCATTGTTAAACGGAATTCTCGGGCTGAAAAACCACGCGCAGAGTAGCGCTGTGATAAATTATGTAAAAACGCCGCTAATTTCTCTTCTGCGCTCATCTTTGAAAGCAATAAAATCATTTCCTGATCATTTTTAATTTCATTACTCATTAAGCGCATAATTTGATGACGGATTTTAGGCATTTTTCCTGCAAGATCGTCCAAAATATCAAATGGAATTTCACAAATCATTGAGGTTTCAAGTGCTTGAGCAAAACCAACATGTTTCATATTCATGATTGCATCAAAGCCAACTAAATCACCTGGTAAATGAAATGCTGTGATTTGTTCTTCACCGCTTTCACTAATTGTGTAGCTTTTAATAGTGCCTGAACGAATAGCATAAATAGAACGAAGTTCATCGCCAGATTGGAAGATAATTTGAGATTTTTGAACAGGTTTTTTGCGCTCAATAATATTATCAAGCTGAGTTAATTCATGTTCGTTAAGCGTGAATGGTAAACAAAGCTGACTAATACTGCAATTTTGGCAGTGAATAGTACAAGCTGCACGATTTGTATTCTTTACGTCAGAAACGATTTTCATAGGCTTACCGTGTATAAATAGGTAAAAGTTTGACTTGGCGCAAATATATCACTAATTATCGTTATAATAAAGATGCAACTGAATTAATTTAATCTAAAAAGTTATTTTCAATACAATTTTTATTTTAGGGATAAAGAAAATTAACTCCACAATTTGAAATATTTTTTCAAAAATGAGATCTAGTTCAAACTTTATTTGGAAAGAGTATGCTAGTATTTCTATCAAAGATAAGATTTAGACAGGCAAATAAGGAGTCTATTATGTACAAACATATTTTAGTCGCAGTTGATCTTTCTGAAGAAAGTCTCATTTTACTCCGTAAAGGCGCAAGTCTTGCTGAAAAATGTGGGGCAAAACTTTCGCTTATTCACGTAGATGTGAATTTTTCAGACCTCTATACAGGTTTAATCGACATTAATATGTCTTCTGTACAAGATAGTGTCGTACAAGAAACCACAAAAGCACTGAATGAATTGGCAACCAAAATTTCCTATCCTGTGTCCGAATGCCTGAATGGTACAGGGGATTTCAGTCAAGTATTAGAAGAGGCGGTAGATAAACACCAGATTGACTTACTTATCACAGGGCATCATCAAGATTTCTGGAGCAAGTTTATGTCATCAACTCGTCAAGTTATGAATAATGTTAGCGTTGATATGTTAGTTGTTCCGTTAGCTGATGAATAAATAACTTACCAGACGTTTTTGAAGCATTTGACCGCTTGAAAGCCTTATCCGTTTTCAAGCGGTCTTTTTGATGATTTCTCTTAAAAATCTTTACTTGCCAATTAGCAAAGAAAGGAAAAACGTGTAGAATAGCAAAGTTTATAACTAACATATATTTGTTTATACATTTTAGAGTGCTATTTAAATGAAAACAACTTCAGAAATTAGACAATCGTTCTTGGATTTCTTCCACAGTAAAGGACATACCGTTGTACCAAGCAGTTCTTTGGTACCAGAAAATGACCCAACCTTGCTATTTACTAACGCAGGGATGAACCAATTTAAAGATGTTTTTCTTGGCTTAGAAAAACGCTCTTATACTCGAGCAACTACTGCACAACGCTGTGTGCGTGCAGGTGGTAAACATAATGACTTAGAAAATGTAGGTTACACCGCTCGCCATCATACTTTCTTTGAAATGATGGGTAATTTCAGTTTTGGCGATTACTTCAAACAAGATGCCATTCAGTACGGCTGGGAATATTTAACTTCACCACAATGGTTAGGTCTACCTAAAGAAAAATTATATGTAACAGTTTATGAAACCGATGATGAAGCTTATGAGATTTGGAATAAGATTGTAGGTGTTCCAACTGATCATATTATTCGTATTGGTGATAATAAAGGCGCTCCATACGCTTCAGATAACTTCTGGGCAATGGGGGATACTGGTCCATGTGGTCCTTGTACAGAAATCTTCTATGATCACGGTGATGCATACTGGGGTGGTTTACCTGGTAGCCCAGAAGAAGATGGTGACCGTTACATTGAAGTTTGGAATATCGTATTTATGCAATTTAACCGTCAAGCAGACGGTACAATGGAAAAATTACCGAAACCATCTGTAGATACAGGTATGGGTTTAGAGCGTATGACTGCGGTAATGCAACACGTTAATTCAAACTACGAAACCGATATTTTCCAAACATTGATTAAAGAAGTAGCTGGTTTATTAAACGTAACAGATTTAGATAATAAATCATTACGCGTAGTTGCTGACCATATTCGTGCTTGTTCATACTTAATTGCAGATGGAGTAGTGCCATCAAATGAAGGTCGTGGCTATGTATTACGTCGTATTATTCGTCGTGCGGTACGTCACGGCAATCTTTTAGGTGCGAAAGAAGCGTTCTTCTATAAATTAGTGCCAACACTTGCTACAGTAATGGGACAAGCGGGCGAAATTTTAACGCAAAAACAAGCATATATTCAAAAAACCTTAAAAGCAGAAGAGGAACAATTTGCTCGTACGCTTGAGCGTGGTTTAACACTATTAGAAGATGCGTTAGTTAAAGTTGAAAATAATACGCTTTCAGGTGAAGTAGCATTTAAATTGTATGACACTTATGGCTTCCCACTTGATTTAACTGCCGATGTATGTCGTGAACGCAATATCGCTATTGATGAAGCTGGCTTTGAAGCAGAAATGACCGCACAGCGTGAACGAGCTAAAGCAAGTAGCAATTTCGGCACAGACTACAACAATGTTATCAAAGTTGATGGTCAAACAGAATTCGTCGGTTACGATAACTTAAATGCTCAGGCGACAGTTGTTGCATTATTTAGCAATGGAAATGCGGTTGAGCGTATTCAATCTGGTGAATCAGCGGTAATTATTCTCGATCAAACGCCATTCTATGCGGAAATGGGGGGGCAAATCGGTGATAGCGGTCTAATTTCAAGCGACATTTGCAATTTCGTTGTAAGTGATACACAAAAATACGGACAAGTATTTGGCCATATTGGACAATTAAGCTCGGGTAGTTTATCGGTTGGAGACAAAGTTACTGCAAGTGTTGAAGCAGGCCGTCGTAAGGCAATTACCGCAAATCACAGTGCAACTCACTTATTACATTCTGCATTACGTGAAGTGTTAGGTGAACATGTAGCACAAAAAGGTTCATTAGTTTCTGAAAACGCACTACGTTTTGACTTCTCTCAACCAGAAGCGATGACGAAAGTACAATTAGAAGAAGTTGAACGTATTGTAAACCGTAAAATCCGTGAAAATATCCAAGTAACAATTGAAACAATGGATATTGAATCAGCGAAACAAAAAGGCGCAATGGCATTATTTGGTGAAAAATACGGTGATGTTGTCCGAGTTGTTGGTATGACTGAATTCTCAATTGAACTTTGCGGCGGTACTCACGTCCAACGAACTGGCGAAATTGGTTTATTCAAACTCGTTTCTGAAGGTGCTGTTGCTGCGGGTGTAAGACGTGTAGAGGCAATTACTGGTGAACAAGCAATTGATTGGTTACACAATCAACAAAAAATTATCCAGCAAGGTGCTGAATTATTAAAAGCAGACAGCCATGCATTAGTTGAAAAAATTCAACAACTTCAGGACAAAGCTAAACGCACCGAAAAAGAACTTCAACAACTTAAAGATAAGTTTGCTGCGCAAGCAGGTTCTGAATTAGCAAAACAAGCTAGCCAAATTAATGGCGTGAATGTGATTGTTCAGAAACTTGAGGGCGTAGAAACCAAATCGTTACGTACGATGGTAGATGATCTAAAAAATCAGTTTAAAGATGCTATCGTAGTTTTTGGTAGCGTAGCAGATGATAAAGTAAACTTAATTGTTGGTGTTACTAAGGATCTTTCAAGCAGAGTTAATGCTGGTGAACTTGTTGGAGCAATGGCTCAGCAAGTAGGTGGTAAAGGTGGTGGCCGTGCTGATATGGCTATGGCTGGTGGTTCAGAACCACAAAACCTTGATTCAGCACTCAAATTTGCGCAAGAATGGATTCAAGCGAAGCTTTAATAATTTTATAAGGCAAGGTAAAGGATGAAACCTTGCCATAAAAGTTCTATATGAGTGTAATAGAACTTTTAACCCAGGAGATTAACTATGCTTATACTAACTCGTAAAATTGGGGAAAGTTTACTAATAGGGGATAATGTTGAGATAACTGTACTCAGTGTTCGAGGCAATCAAGTCAAATTAGGTGTAAACGCACCAAAAGAAATCTCAGTTCACCGTGAGGAGATTTATCACAGAATCAAAGCATTAGCAGATGACTCTGTTGATGTGCAGCAGGAATAAATTCTTCTATCCCTAAACATAAGGAGCATATGAGTAAACTTTCTGCTTTAAAGTCTACGATATTCGTGGGCAATTAGCACCTAACTCATACATTGATATTGCTTTTGACGTGAGTTTGACCACATTTTCTTCTTATAATGAGAAAAGACGGTTTATGAAGGTTATTATGTGATAAGTTTGCTCTCACAAGCTTTCTTAGCAAAAAATGATTATGTGAAGAGCATTTATGATCCTCGTTTAGTGTGGAATACGGAAGAATTCGTGAAAGAAGCAGGTGGCGAACCTTTGGCGCGTTTAGATTTAGAAACAAAAGATGACAAACAACTTATGCAAGAAAAACTGATGAAATTCTTGTGTTACTTCGTCAATAATTGGTAGAATTTAAACAAAATTAGACCGCTTGCAACATTGTAAGCGGTTTTTTATCAATACGTAAAAACGTATTTATTTCCGATGCAAATGCATCTATTTATAAGGATTATAAAATGAAAGTGATTATTCCTGTTGCGGGTCTTGGTACACGTATGCTTCCAGCAACTAAAGCAATTCCAAAAGAAATGCTAACTATTGCGGACAAACCATTAATTCAATACATTGTGAATGAATGTGTGGCTGCGGGTATTAAAGAAATCGTATTAGTTACGCACTCCTCAAAAAATGCGATTGAAAACCACTTTGATACTTCTTTTGAGCTAGAAACCATGCTTGAAAAACGTGTAAAACGTCAATTACTAGATGAAGTGCGCTCAATCATTCCAAAAGATGTAACACTAATGCACGTACGTCAAGGGCAAGCAAAGGGCTTAGGTCATGCAGTATTATGTGGAAGAGCAGTGGTAGGTAACGAACCATTTGCGGTAGTTCTGCCAGATGTAATTTTAGCGGAATTTACTGCTAATCAAAAAACTGAAAATCTTGCAGCAATGATCAAACGCTTTAAAGAAACCCATTACAGCCAAATTATGGTTGCACCAGTACCAAAAGAAGATGTGAGTAGCTACGGTGTAGCAGATTGTGCTGGTGTTGAAATTCCAGCAGGCGAAACGGCTAAAATTGTAAAAATGGTAGAAAAACCAAGTGTAGAAGAAGCGCCGTCTAATTTAGCAGTTGTTGGACGTTACGTATTCTCTGCAAATATCTGGGATCTACTTGAAAGAACCCCTGTCGGTGTGGGAGATGAAATTCAATTAACTGATGCGATTGATATGTTAATTGAGCAAGAAACCGTTGAAGCGTTCCATATGACTGGTCGTACTTTTGATTGTGGTGATAAGTTAGGCTATATGCAAGCATTTACCGAATATAGCTTACGTCATGATAAATTTGGCGACGCTTTCAAAGCATTTATCAAACAATTAGCAAAAACATTATAATGATAAAGAGGCGCAAATTTTGCGCCTTTTTACTTAAATGAAGTTTGTTCTTCCAGATCTTCAATTGCTTTTAAACATTTCATTCTACGGAATTCTGTTTCCTGAATTTGCCTTTCTAACCGTGTTTTTTCCGCTTCTTTGGCGTTATAACCTTTTTCTACTAACCAACTAATCTTTTCATTTAATGCTCTTAATGCTTTGCGATATTCATATAAACGGCGAGTAGGAGCGAGCGAGTGAATATTTTTTGGAAAATGGAATGCCGATTGAAAGAGTAGTGCATTATTTTCTTGTTTTAAAGGCTGAATCGCTTTTTTTAGTGCTTCAATTTGATGAAACAACCTTGTTGCATAGACATTTGCGTAGTCTTCGGAAGATTGCAGACTTAATATTGTTGCAGTATGAAGGATTTCTTGCACAAAAAATGACACCTTTTGCTTTTGAACGGTGAATATATGCTCAGAAATAATCACTTCATACTCATAAAATGGTAGAAACATATCTAATTGTTTTTCAACTAAAATAGGGAAATTGCTCATCATAATCGCATGGTTTAATGTAATTTAGGGCTATTATAAATTGATTTTTAATGATTGTAACCGTTTGCTTTTGTGCAAAATTTCAACCAAAAAATAAGAATTTTCTGATTTTGTGAGCTTTATCACAAAAAAAATCACTTTTTTTGTAAGTTTAATAAATATCAAACTTGTTTGTAAATACCCTTTAATATCAATATGTTATATTTTTCATAAAAATGGAGTGATTAATCTTTTTTTATACAAATTTTATTCCATTTTTCATAAAAATAATTTAACTGTTTGTTTTATAAGGTCTTTTTAAATGTTTTATTTGGAGTGCAATCCCTATTGACATGCTAAATTGATTTTGCCATTATTCGTTCGCAATCACATTTACTTGAAGAACTCTTACACTGTAAATGTTAGTTTTGGAAAATTACTCTTACACCTTATCAAGAGTAATTTTAAATAAACTTAAAATTAAAAATTAAGGTGAACATTATGAAAAAAACTCTAGTTGCATTAGCAGTAACAGCATTCGCGGCATCAGCTTCAGCGGTAACCGTATATGATGCCGAAGGTACTAAAGTACAAGTTGATGGTTCTATTCGTTTAGTAATGGAAGAAGCAGGTACAGTTAAAAAATATGCAAATGGTGCAAAATCAGGTAAAACTAAATCAAACTTACGTAACGCAGGTAGCCGTATTGGCGTACGTGTAAACCATGATTTAGGTGATGGTTTCTTTGCATTAGGCCGTGCAGAATTCCGTTTTGATGGACACAACTCAGGTCGTGATAAATTCGGTGATATTTATACAAAACGTGCATACGCTGGTTTTGGGAAAAAAGAATTAGGTGAAGTAACATTTGGTCGCCAATTAACAATCGCTGATGATTACGGTCAAACAGATGATTACGAATACGGTATTGTTCCTTCATACATTGCAACCTCTGGTAATGCGGTTGTTCGTTATGACTATAAAGGTATTGAAGGTTTACAAGTAGGTGCTAACTATAATTTTGCTCAAAATACAACTGATAAAGGAGCAACATTATCACCTGCAATTAAAAATGCTTTCGGTTTAGGTGCGGTATATGAAACTCAATTAGCTGGTAATACATTTAATGTAGAAGGCGGTTATGGTCGTACTAACTATGAAACAGCTCAAAATTACAAACACTATCAAGATGGTTATGAAATCGCATTAGGTTACACAATCGGTGATTTAAAATTAGTAAGTGACTTCGGTTATAAATACGAAAAAAATGATTCAAAACGCACAAAAGCGTTCTTCGTTGCTCCAGGTTTCCAATATCAAGTGATTCCAGCTTCACGTATTTATGGTAACTACTTATATGAGCGTGCAGAAACAACTGCTGCTAAAGTAGATTCTGCGAAAGAGAAAACTCACGGTTTCTTATTAGGTGTTGATTATAAATTCCACAAACAAGTTGTAGCATTTGTTGAAGGTAAATTAGTTCAAACTAAAGAGTACACTGCGGCAAATCGTGGTTATGACTACCAAAGCAAATCAACCGATAAAGCAATCGGTGTAGGTATGCGTGTTTACTGGTAATTTATTACCAAACGCTTAACTAAATAAGTAAAACCCCAATAGTGAAAACTGTTGGGGTTTCTTTTTATAAATAATAGGCATATTAACCGTGTAGAGAAATGCTGTGTGGTTTTTTTATCAGTTTTTAAAGATAAGGAAAATAATAGATAGGACTTTATAAGATAATTTATTTATCTTTGTCTCTATTTAACATAATCTACATTATGCGAATTAAAATGATGTAAGTCATTGATTTGTAAGGGTTTATTGTTTTTCATTAACAAGCTCAATTGTTGAGTTTTCATCAAAATTATATGTAATCCCTTTACGACCACCTTCCATCGCCCATTCACGTGGATAAACTAAAACCATCACTAATTTATTTTTGAATTGCTCAATGGTTCTTTTTAAATTGTCATTTACACAACGATCATCTAATTTAACTTCTTGGGTTGATGTGTTGTAACCACCGTAGCCATCGGGTTCTTGAAGCTGCAAACCCAAATTGTGCTTATCTTTGACTTCACCGGTTTCACGGTTAGTAAATGATGAATTTTTGTATCCTTTAAGAATACCGACGATATAAAAACCTGTACGCATAAAATGCTCCTTTAAAATGTTATAACTTAACTACTAAAACTTAAGCAACTAACCGCAATTTCGGCATATTGCTTGGATATTGATAAAAATCGGGGGCTTTAAACGGTTTAACGAAGATCTGCTCACATGAAATCACTCTAACGGCTTGGAATTTTTCTATATCACAAGGGTTTGCGATATCTATCCCTATTTTGCGTAATCTTGCTCGGTGTAATTTAAATTGAGCCTCTTTTAAAAAAAGATTCTGCCCATTAGCCCATAACATAGCGTAATAAGCGGTTGTACTCGCTTTACGCAATGTATCGACTATCCCTTCTGAAACAAGTTGCTCGGCTATTGTTTCTAATTTCACTTCGCTCACACTTAATTTTTTATGCATATCTACAAACCCTTTCTGTAATGCTTCTAAATCCGAAAAATCACTTAAACCCCAGTAACAAAGCCCTTCTCGCTGTAAATAACGTGACTTAAGCTTTTGCTCAAAGCGAACTACCCCATTTTGTTCGCAGTAATCGTAAACTTTTTTGTAATATTGAAATTCTGCTGACTGTTCACCAAATTTATTTTTGATTTTGTCGTAAGAATGAATTAATAGCTCTTCATGCTTGATATAACAGGACGGGTAAATAAGATTGGCATTGCCCTTTGCACTTAGCCAGTCTGCTGTGCAGCCGTTTGTATGTAATCTACCGATTGAATTGCGGTAACGCATTTGTGAAAGGGCTTTTAAGAAAGTACGTTCATTGCCACGACCTACGGAAACATTAGTCGTAATATCTAAACGCTTGATGATTGCGCCATTTGAAAAGTTACGTACTTTTTCACCGTCTTTGCCTTGACAGTGGAAAATCTCAGTACAACGAGTAAATAAAGGGAGTTTAAGAGAGAAAAGAATATTATTGAAACAAGAAACACAAGAATCAATATCGGTAAAGCCTAGAACATTTTCGACTTTATTCCAACGGCTAGGATTACCTTCCATCCGAATAACCGACCCAGAAACCTTAATCGAAACTTCATCGCAGAAACTGCCTTTGTGACGATATTTTCCTGTTCTTATGCCATTTTGAACTTCTCCAGTGTCTAAATGAATGCCTATTACACCGAAATCAAAAATAGATGCAAGCGTAGATTCTGGAATTTCGAATCCAAAATCTTGTTCTATTGATAACCAGTCGATGTGATAGTTCATAAAGCAACCTTTTAATTTTAAATATTCACTTGCTCACAAGTGATAATATCTTAAAAGATTTTTCATTTGTGAGCAAGTGATCAATATCACATTTTCTAGAATCATTTTTGTGAAATACAATGTACAAATCAATTTAAATGCTCAAAATAAGGATAAAAAATGAACACTGCTAAACGTAAAAATTTAGGCGTACCAGCTGAAACGCATATGAAAATAGAAAGGGTTGCTGTAGAAGTGACGGCAAAGACAGGTCGAGTCACAAAATGGACTGATGTTGTAAATTTTATGATAGAAAATTATCTAAATGAGGCTAAACAAGACTTAATACACAAAACAACGGAAACAACAAAATAGATAAAAATTGAACAAATTTTTTAACTCGGAAACATTAAAAAGTATGGAAAACCATACCAAAGTTCGGGTGTTACAGAACTCCCGAACTTCTTTGCGCGCTTTTTATACAACTTTTAACGTTTATAAAAATGCCCTCCCGCTGTTCTTCGATATGTCCTGATAAACTCATCTAAATCAACAGGTACGTCTGAATTAACTAACTCCTGAAGAAATAACATAAAATGCTCCAGCTGCTGAAATCGCTTGTCTGTCGCTGCTGGAGGCTCGTTCCTATCATAACGAAAACGGACTTCAATGGAATCAACGGTTAAATAAATACGATGTTCGGTCATTTTTAAGAGTTTAACTGTCTCAAAGAAATGCTTAGGTGTGATGTGAGATAAAGTGATATCAGCCATAAAATGCCCTTAATGCACTATAGCCTAATTCGCATAATACAAGGTTATGTGTAAATTTTTCGGGCAGCCTTGGGAATTTTACTGCCCTCAAATTCAACATAACCTTAAAAAGCATTATGCGAAATAGGCTATTTAAGAATTGTGTAAAGTTAATATCGTTTAGTTTTGCAGGGAGTGCGAATGCTTCGCACATTTTTACGCTAAGCCTTCGGCTACGCTTACGTCATGGGATTTTATACAGTAAAATCCCCCGACACCCCCTATTTCTCACAAATGAGAAAACCTAAATTATTGATTTTTGTTGTTTTGGAGTCAGAGAAGATCACTTTCGAATTGATTTTAATATCAGTTTTAAAGAATAGGTCATAACACATATTAATTTTACGTTCAGCAGTCTGATTAAACTTAACACAGTTAAAGCGGTCTTCACAGAATGAAACGCTTAAATCAACCGCATTACGTCTGAATCGGACTTTAAATCCTTGCTCAACAACGTCAAAACGCTTCGATGTTGATTCAGATACGGGACTACGAATCGTTTCATCAAATTCGAATCTAGATTCGCTCAATGATTCGCAGTAATCTCCTTCAACACATGAAATAAATGTTCTTGAATAGGTGAAATTATCAGATTGAGAACTGAAAAAGTCAGCTACATTCTTATTGATAAGCAGAAAATTCATGCTTAGCCCAAGTTTCCTATTTAATGAAAATGGTGCTAGTGAATTAAGTAGCTCATCAAAAAATGAAACTTTTTTATCAATTTGTGTGCGTGAGTAAATATAAACAACTGGCTTAACAAATTTTGCATCAAGAGTTAAATCTTCACTTGTTTTAACTTTTCCAGCCACAACACTATGATCTTTAAAATTATCTGGGTTGTTATTTACATCAACATATTTAAAATTTTTAGCTATAGAGTCGTAATAAACAGGATAACTTTCAACCTGATAATTATCATTAATGTTCAAGTCTGTAGCCTCATGCTTTGATAACTCTATGATTCCGTCATTGTTTTTCATGCAAGAGTAACCATTTGAATCACATGATTTTAATAAGTTTCTTTCGTTGATTTCGCCTGTAAAGTAAAAAGGGCTATCCCCTTCAACATAAATATTTAGGGGTTGTGTATAAGCCATTTTTAAATCAGTTACGCTAGATATATCTACTTGTTGTTTAGCGTCTGAATTTTTTGATATTACAAACATTAACAGTATCAATGTTAGCAATTCTTTCATAATTGTCTCCTTTTTTAATTATGAAGTAATTAAGATCGCCTATGGTATTTATGGAAATTAATTTTACACAGGCATTGTTTTTAATTTTGTTGTCAATGTTTTCTATGTGTGTTTCATCTGGTTTTTTCTCGTATTTCCCTAAAAGTTCAGAGAGATAATAAAATGAGCCTCCCAAGCAAATAACTGATGAAAATAATATTAGTTTGAATTGCGATGATTTAAAAAAGTTTTGCCTGCTATCAATAACATTTTGTTTTCCATTGACACCATCAAAACTTTTATAAAGCTTAAAAATTTCATCATCATACTTATTGTGATATTGCGCAATTAATGCTGTTTTTGAAGTTTTTACGCCTATGAATACATCAACCCGATAGCGTTTAGAAAAACCGAGCATTGTCATTTTACGCATGACGAATGTAGATTCGATTCTATCTTTGATAAAGCGAGGAATCCCAGTGATTGATTGGTTAATTACGATAAGATCACAGCAATCCCCTTTCTCATTTGTAAAATGCCTATGTTCGGCAATGAACGAGCGGTGATTCTGATGAATTTTGTCGCTAGGAAATATCCTCCACACTTCATCTAAACAGATTAAATCTCCTGCCTTGCAGAAAGAGTTCTCTGCCCCTTTAAATGGAAAAAAGTCCTCTTTTTGGCAATCCTCATCAGTGACTTTGATTAATGTACCAAGTGATTCACGAGAAGCTTTTTTATCTTTGCTTAAACAATATGCAACTAACTTTTCTTCAGAAATGCCTTCTATGTTAGTCACAATATTTCGACCTTTTTTAAAAGCTTCCAGAATCACTGAAGAAACTACTTCATAAGATTTTCCAGAACCAGGAATACCAGTATAAGCAAAAATCGACATATAACTAACCTACAAACGGAATGCGACGAATCATGAAGCGTGTCATATAAGCACTTAGAATCATTTGAATTCCAACATCAATTTTGAAGACAGATAAGAAAAATAAAGACTCTGAAGGGATAGACTCGAAATAACGTTGTAACTCTTGTTCTGGTATGAATACTTCGAAAAGTATTGGAACAACTTCCGTTACAACTAAGAATATAATTGCAAAGACAACAAATTTAATAACTAAGGACTTAAAAATAAAAGATAAAATCCCAGAAAAAGATTTTGACAAAAAAGAAATGATAACGTTCATAAAATATATCCTTATGCTGATAAAATCACTCTTAATGAGATAACTCCCCAAATAAATAAGAATAACGCACCTAATGATTCTGCTGCGCTTTTAAATACTTGGCAATGAACATCAATTTTTTCATTAATGGCTAAAAACTTAGTGTTGAAATTTATATCTAACGGAGGACAGCTTCCACCGCTGAAAGATAAATTGGGAATAAATCCTTCTTTACTTTTTTTTAATTCATTAAACACCTTTTTAATATCAAATTCTTCGAGTTCAGGATAAGATAATTCTCCATTACCAGTATCTTTATCCCCATCACCTTCGCTTTTACCAGTACCGAGGCCCTTTCCATTTCCAGTACCTTTATCACTATGCCCAGAACCTCCATTGGTACCTCCCGACCCACTAGACGAAGAATCATTATTCGCATTACCACTTGATGAACCAGAATTTCCACCGGAACCTCTTAATTCATTGATTCCATTGTTCGCCTCTGTAGTACCTTGATCAGAACTACTACGCTTTGCCTCTTGCTTAGAAGAAGCATAATTTTCTAAAGTATCTCTATCGCAATTGGTTTCATTACATACACCAATGACGGGATTTCCTTCTTCATCTGAACCTTCTTTATTAAACGCACAAACAGAAGAACCATCTTTAGAAATTGCACATCTATCCGTTCCGTTTTCAAAGCCTAAAAACTCTTCATCTTCTCCTTTCTTTTGTACTTTCCCGTCAGCTAATGCATTTACTAATGACTGCGCTATATCACAATTTCCCGCTTTTAATGCTTTTTTTAATGCACTTAGTAATGGTTTTCTATAATTGTCACCAACAGAAAAATTTATTCTCTGTGCATATTTAAATGCACCGTCAGCAAAAGTATTACTTTCAAAATTAGTGCCGTAATTAAATACCATGCTATATTGATCTAACTTTACATCTAAGTAATCTTTTCTCGCCTGAGGATCTCCATCTTCATCCATACCGTGAGATGTTTTTAAATTACATTTCGAGGTGTCAAAATCGTTTGATGAATCTTTCTTTGAGTTAATACGATAGACGTAACCAACTTTAGACCATTGGGCAATAGCAAATACATCTACAGATATAAAAGAGAATAAGCATAATATGATTAATTTAATCCGGTGATTACAGCCCAAGCGCATACAATACCCCATACAAAAAAAATAAATTGCCACATGATTTTTTACCTCTTCAGTCGATAGATAAAAAAAGAGGTCGCGTCCTCATGCTTGCGGGCGCAACCTCCTTTTTTACCTATACGCCTGATTAAATACGTTTCATCATACCTAATACTGAACGCACACCGATACCAACAGCTAAAAAGCCACCTACAGCAACACCTAGGGCAACAATTGCAGTTTTTGCATCAGAAAGATCTACAGTTGCGACAATATCACCAGTGCCTTGAGCATTTGCGATTCCAGCTAATGCTAAAGAACCTACAATAACTGCACCTTTTGCTAATTTATTTTTAAACATAAAATGTCTCCTTTTATAAAATATTAATGAATGCAATAATTACGCTCTAATTTGTTTTAAAATTAAGCCTATGCTCTTAGCAAAAAACCAGAGCGAAACCGTTGCAGAAAATGAAACAAAGAAAAAACTCGAATATTGAGAATAATCTACTGCTTCGTTTGAAGAAGGCTCGATAGGAACCTTCAATATCACTTCCCGACAATTCAAATTATTCGCCTCACAAATTTGAGATTGAAGAGAGATGAAATCCATAAAATGTACCTTTTTTATTTAACAGAATATTACATTATGCGAATTAAAATGATGTAAGTCATTGATTTGTAAGGGTTTATTGTTTTTCATTAACAAGCTCAATTGTTGAGTTTTCATCAAAATTATATGTAATCCCTTTACGACCACCTTCCATCGCCCATTCACGTGGATAAACTAAAACCATCACTAATTTATTTTTGAATTGCTCAATGGTTCTTTTTAAATTGTCATTTACACAACGATCATCTAATTTAACTTCTTGGGTTGATGTGTTGTAACCACCGTAGCCATCGGGTTCTTGAAGCTGCAAACCCAAATTGTGCTTATCTTTGACTTCACCGGTTTCACGGTTAGTAAATGATGAATTTTTGTATCCTTTAAGAATACCGACGATATAAAAACCTGTACGCATAAAATGCTCCTTTAAAATGTTATAACTTAACTACTAAAACTTAAGCAACTAACCGCAATTTCGGCATATTGCTTGGATATTGATAAAAATCGGGGGCTTTAAACGGTTTAACGAAGATCTGCTCACATGAAATCACTCTAACGGCTTGGAATTTTTCTATATCACAAGGGTTTGCGATATCTATCCCTATTTTGCGTAATCTTGCTCGGTGTAATTTAAATTGAGCCTCTTTTAAAAAAAGATTCTGCCCATTAGCCCATAACATAGCGTAATAAGCGGTTGTACTCGCTTTACGCAATGTATCGACTATCCCTTCTGAAACAAGTTGCTCGGCTATTGTTTCTAATTTCACTTCGCTCACACTTAATTTTTTATGCATATCTACAAACCCTTTCTGTAATGCTTCTAAATCCGAAAAATCACTTAAACCCCAGTAACAAAGCCCTTCTCGCTGTAAATAACGTGACTTAAGCTTTTGCTCAAAGCGAACTACCCCATTTTGTTCGCAGTAATCGTAAACTTTTTTGTAATATTGAAATTCTGCTGACTGTTCACCAAATTTATTTTTGATTTTGTCGTAAGAATGAATTAATAGCTCTTCATGCTTGATATAACAGGACGGGTAAATAAGATTGGCATTGCCCTTTGCACTTAGCCAGTCTGCTGTGCAGCCGTTTGTATGTAATCTACCGATTGAATTGCGGTAACGCATTTGTGAAAGGGCTTTTAAGAAAGTACGTTCATTGCCACGACCTACGGAAACATTAGTCGTAATATCTAAACGCTTGATGATTGCGCCATTTGAAAAGTTACGTACTTTTTCACCGTCTTTGCCTTGACAGTGGAAAATCTCAGTACAACGAGTAAATAAAGGGAGTTTAAGAGAGAAAAGAATATTATTGAAACAAGAAACACAAGAATCAATATCGGTAAAGCCTAGAACATTTTCGACTTTATTCCAACGGCTAGGATTACCTTCCATCCGAATAACCGACCCAGAAACCTTAATCGAAACTTCATCGCAGAAACTGCCTTTGTGACGATATTTTCCTGTTCTTATGCCATTTTGAACTTCTCCAGTGTCTAAATGAATGCCTATTACACCGAAATCAAAAATAGATGCAAGCGTAGATTCTGGAATTTCGAATCCAAAATCTTGTTCTATTGATAACCAGTCGATGTGATAGTTCATAAAGCAACCTTTTAATTTTAAATATTCACTTGCTCACAAGTGATAATATCTTAAAAGATTTTTCATTTGTGAGCAAGTGATCAATATCACATTTTCTAGAATCATTTTTGTGAAATACAATGTACAAATCAATTTAAATGCTCAAAATAAGGATAAAAAATGAACACTGCTAAACGTAAAAATTTAGGCGTACCAGCTGAAACGCATATGAAAATAGAAAGGGTTGCTGTAGAAGTGACGGCAAAGACAGGTCGAGTCACAAAATGGACTGATGTTGTAAATTTTATGATAGAAAATTATCTAAATGAGGCTAAACAAGACTTAATACACAAAACAACGGAAACAACAAAATAGATAAAAATTGAACAAATTTTTTAACTCGGAAACATTAAAAAGTATGGAAAACCATACCAAAGTTCGGGTGTTACAGAACTCCCGAACTTCTTTGCGCGCTTTTTATACAACTTTTAACGTTTATAAAAATGCCCTCCCGCTGTTCTTCGATATGTCCTGATAAACTCATCTAAATCAACAGGTACGTCTGAATTAACTAACTCCTGAAGAAATAACATAAAATGCTCCAGCTGCTGAAATCGCTTGTCTGTCGCTGCTGGAGGCTCGTTCCTATCATAACGAAAACGGACTTCAATGGAATCAACGGTTAAATAAATACGATGTTCGGTCATTTTTAAGAGTTTAACTGTCTCAAAGAAATGCTTAGGTGTGATGTGAGATAAAGTGATATCAGCCATAAAATGCCCTTAATGCACTATAGCCTAATTCGCATAATACAAGGTTATGTGTAAATTTTTCGGGCAGCCTTGGGAATTTTACTGCCCTCAAATTCAACATAACCTTAAAAAGCATTATGCGAATTAAAATGATGTAAGCCATTGATTTATAAGAGCTTATGATTTCTTATTCATAATTAATGGTTTACTTATGTCTTGTGCAAAATTTTACGCAAATTTGACCGCTTGTATGGATAAACCAAGTTGTAATGACTTAATGATTTCGCCATTATAGCTTTAAGTCATTAACCATCTTTCTCTGATGGTTTCTTAAATTCTATAAGTAGCTATTTTTCAGATAAATTTGCAAAAAATCTGGCAAAAATGGCCGCTTATTTGATTGAACTTTCTAAATAATGAAAATGATACATTACATTTTATGCAGTTATTCTATATTTTTATTCATTTTGTCATAAATGCTTATCATTTTATTGTTGCATATGCTAGACTTTATTTCGTTGTACAAAACATAAAGGTGGTTATTATGAATAATATATTAAACAAAACATTACGTTCTAGTCTGATTCCGTCCTTGTTATGCGATTTTTATAAAACTTCACATCGTATTCAGTATCCAGAAAATACACAAATTATTTATAGTACATTTACCCCTCGTAGTAATCGACAGGCGCCCTATTTAACCCGTATTGTATCATTTGGTTTTCAGGCATTTATCCGCAAATATTTGATTAACTATTTTAATGATAATTTTTTTAGTCGCCCGCAAGATGAGGTGGTATCTGAATATTCGCAATTTATTACGAAAACATTACAAATTAATGATACGGGTGAACATATTGCACAATTGCATCAGTTAGGTTATTTACCGATTCGAATCAAAGCAATTCCTGAAGGACAATCGATTGCGCCTAAAGTGCCTGTAATGACGATTGAAAACACAGATCCTCGTTTTTTTTGGCTAACCAATTACTTAGAAACGCTGATTAATGTTTGTTTATGGCAACCGATAACTTCCGCTTCTATTGCTTTTGCTTATCGCTCTACCCTCACTCAATTTGCGCAAAAAACCTGTGATAATCATGATCACCTTCTGTTTCAGTCCCATGATTTTTCAATGCGTGGCATGAGTTCATTAGAGTCGGCAGAATTATCTGGTGCTGGACATTTAACGTGCTTCTTAGGCACAGATACCATTCCTGCTATTTCATTTATTGAAGGATATTATGGCTCGCAGCAGCTAATTGGCTCCTCTATTCCTGCTTCAGAACATTCTGTGATGAGTGCGCACGGTGTGGATGAATTGCCAACATTCCGCTATTTAATGCAGAAATTTCCTCATAATATGCTGTCGATTGTGGCTGATACTACAGACTTTTGGCATAACATCAGTGTTAATTTGCCATTATTAAAACAGGAAATTTTAGCGCGTCCAGAATATGCGCGTGTTGTGATTCGCCCAGATAGCGGTGATTTTTTTGCAATTCTTTGTGGAAATCCGACCGCTTGTGATAAACAAGAACGTAAAGGTTTAATCGAATGTTTATGGGATATTTTTGGAGGAACGCTGAATTCCAAAGGCTATAAAGTATTAGATCCGCACATTGGCGCTATTTATGGTGATGGCGTGACTTATGAAAAAATGTTAGCGGTATTGGAAGGATTAGAACGAAAAGGTTTTGCCTCTAGTAATATTGTGTTTGGTGTTGGCGCGCAAACCTATCAACGCAATACAAGAGATACTCTTGGCTTTGCAGTAAAAGCGACTTCTATCACGATCAATGGAGTTGAGAAAGCCATTTTTAAAAATCCTAAAACGGATGACGGTTTGAAAAAGTCTCAGAAAGGTCGAGTTAAAGTACTGTCGTATGAGCATTATGTAGATGGATTAACTGCAGAAGATGATTTCTCTGATGATTTATTAGTGCTCGTTTTTGAGAATGGGAAACTAGTAAACAATACGAGCTTTGATCAAATTAGAGATAATATTCACGCTCAATTATAATAAGCACGGAATACCGAGTATTCCGTGCTTAAAGCTGGTGATAACACTATTTAGTTAAATCAACTTGATACACCGCAAAACCAACTTCATCAGTACCAACTAATGTCATTGGATATTGTGCTTTTTCTTTAATAAATGTCGCCGCTTGTTCTGTTGGTGAGGTCTCAAAACGAACATCTAATTTCACTTTTGCATTGATCGGTGCAATGCGCCAGTTTTTATCTGCCGTTGGCACAACATGACCTTTAGCTTTACTTTCTGCCGAAATGTAGTTTGCTAAAATCTGACGATTTTCATCAGGTGCAGCAAACACAATATGGCTATCGCCTGTACCAGGGAATTTACCACCGTAGGCACGATAATTATTAGTGGCAATTAAAAACTCTTGTTTTGGATCGACTGGTTTACCATTAAAAGTTAGATTCACTACTCGATGTGCTTTCTCGTTGATTAATTTGCATTCCCCGTCATAACGAGCTGGTTGGGTAATATCAAACTGGTACTCTACTCCATCAATGACATCAAAGTTGTAAGTACGGAAACCAGTCCAGTCTAATAAACTTTGTGGCTGTGTGCTAGTTGGGTCAATTTGTTTAAACATTCCTGCGCTACATTCTAGCCATTCTTTTAGCTCTGCCCCCGTTGCTTTTACAACAACAAGGGTATTCGGATAAAGATATAGATCTGCCGCATTGCGGAAGGTTAATTGTCCTTTATCTACCTCGGTGAAGCCTGTTGGGTCATTTTTACGCCCACCTGCTTTAAACGGAGCACCTGCACTTAATACTGGTAAACCAGCTAACTCAGGTAAGCCTTTCACTACCACATTTTCTACATAGGCTTTTTGTGCTTGGTTTACGATTTGAATAGTTGGATCGTCTTGTACTAGTGCTAAATAGCTGTACATATTATCAGTTGCATTACCAATTGGTTGTGAAACAAATTTACGAGTTTCTTCATGGGTTTCTTTCAATAAAGCAACGATCTCAGGGTGATTTTCAACAGTTGCTTTTTTCGCTTCTGCATCATAAATCGGACGAAGAGCCGCTTTGCCATCTACTACCGCCCATTTACCATTCTGTTCGGCTAAACTTAAATCTACGACACTGATATTATTGCCCCAGTAACCTGCCATGCTTTCTGGTACACCTTTCATAGTACCTTTGGCAATATCTGCATTTGGTGATTTTTCAAACTCTTTGTTTGGGAATAGACGATGAGAATGTCCAAAAATAACTGCATCAATACCTTTAACATCTGCAAGATAGAATGCGCAGTTTTCTGCTCCTTCTTTATAAGGTTCGTCAGAAGGACCTGTATGTGCTAAAGCAATAATTACATCTGCACCTTGAGCTTTCACAATAGGCACATATTTTTCTGCCGTTTTTACAATATCACGCGCTTCAACTTTACCATCAAGATTCGCTTTATCCCACACCATAACTTGCGGTGGTACAAAGCCAATATAACCAATTTTTAAAGTTCGTGGTTTGCCGTTTGTGTCAATAATGGTTTTTTCTTGAATAAAATAAGGCTGGAAGAATGGTTCATCAGTACCTGGTTTTACGATATTAGCATTGATAATTGGAAAATGAGCCTGTTTGAGCACATTATCTAAATAGGCTAAACCGTAGTTAAACTCGTGATTACCCAGTGTACCTACTTCGTACTTCATTGCATTAAGTGCCTTAATTGCAGGATCTGCTTTTCCTTCTTTAGCGCCAACAGTTACTTGATAATCTGCAATTGGGTTACCTTGAATTAAATCGCCGTTATCCACTAACACACTGTTTTGAACTTCTTTACGTGCTTGTTCAATTAAACTTGCTGTACGAGTAAAACCAAATTTTTCAGTTGGTGCATCTTTATAATAATCAAAGTCCGTTAAAAAACTGTGAATATCGGTTGTCGCAATAATACGTAAATCTGCATTATTACTTGTGCCTGCTGCAAATGCAAAACGTTGTGTACCTAATACAAGCATTGCACTTGCACCTAATTGAATAAAACGTCTTCTATTTAACATAGAAATCACTCCTCTTTGTTTTAGCATAAAAATTTGCAAATTATTGTAAGAAAATAACCGCTTATGCTCCACTGCTTTTTTGTTATTTCGTGATCGAGTGCAAATAAAAAAGCTTTGTTTAGGTATAAAGTGTACTTTATTTGAAACAAAACTCTAGTTCGAATCAAAATTTAAGCAGTTTTTCACTATTATTTGGGAATAGCAATTTATTTTATGTGCTGAAAAGTGTATTCTTATAGTGACGTACACACTTCTTGTGTGCCAATTTATCAATCCTTTCACAAACAAAGAAAAAAGGTGTTTGACATGTCTAAAAACTTAATCCTTATCCTTAACTGTGGTAGCTCTTCTCTAAAATTTGCTATCTTAGATCCTAAGACTGGTGATGAAAAATTATCTGGCTTAGCGGAAGCATTTCATTTAGAAGATGCTCGTATTAAATGGAAATTAAACGGCGAAAAAGGCAATGCAGATTTAGGTGCAGGAGCAGCGCATAGCGAAGCATTAACATTCATTGCAAATGAATTATTATCTGAAGAACTAAAATCAAGCATTGGTGCTATCGGTCACCGTATCGTTCACGGTGGCGAGCAATTCACTTCATCAGTAGTGATCAATGATGATGTAGTTAAAGGCATTGAGAACGCTATTCAATTTGCTCCACTTCACAACCCAGCACATTTAATCGGTATTAAAGAAGCATTCCGTATTTTCCCTGATTTAAAAGAGAAAAACGTTGCTGTGTTTGATACAGCATTCCACCAAACAATGCCTGAGGAAGCATATTTATACGCGCTTCCATACAAACTCTATAAAGAAAATGGTATTCGTCGCTATGGTGCACATGGTACGAGCCATTTATTTATTACGTCACAAGTTGCTGAATTAGCAGGTAAACCTGTAGATCAAACTAATGTAATTATTTGTCACTTAGGTAATGGTGGTTCTGTATCTGTAGTTCGTAACGGTAAATGTATTGATACTTCTATGGGATTAACTCCATTAGAAGGCTTAGTAATGGGTACACGTTCTGGTGATATTGACCCTGCAATCATTTTCTACCTATACAAAAACTTAGGTATGTCAATGGAGCAAATTGAAGAGACTTTAGTGAAAAAATCAGGTCTTTTAGGTTTAACTGAAGTAACTAGTGACTGTCGCTATGCAGAAGATAACTATGACGATACTTCAAAACCAGAAGCAAAACGTGCTTTAGATGTTTATAGCTATCGTTTAGCAAAATATATCGGCGCATATATGGCAATTTTAGGCGATGATCACTTAGATGCTATCGCATTTACTGGTGGTATTGGTGAAAACTCGGGTCACGTACGTGAGTTAGCTTTAAACCACTTAAAATTACTCGGTGTTAAATTAGATAACGAACGTAACTTAGCCGCTCGTTTTGGTAAATCAGGTATAATTACTGCTGATGATTCAGCATTTAAAGCTGTAGTAATCCCAACAAATGAAGAGTTAGTGATTGCACAAGACACTGCTAAATTAGCATTATAATTACAAGGGCAGGATTCTGCCCTTTTCCTATTTCACACAATCGGAATTACATATGTCGAGAACTATTATCTTAATCCCAACAACAACAGGTGTTGGTTTAACAAGTGTAAGTTTAGGTTTAGTTCACGCTTTAGAACAAAAAGGTTCTAAAGTTGGCTTCTTAAAACCTATTGCACAACCAATTACTGGTGAAGATGCATTAGACCGCTCTACTTCTATTATTAAAGCAGCACAAACCACGGAAGTGGGTGAACCATTTATGTTGAGCGAAGCTGAAGCATTAATTGGTCAAAACCAAAGTGATGTGTTATTAGAGAAAGTGGTTGAGCGTCATCAACAACTTTCAAAAAACAATGAAGTTGTAATCATTGAAGGTTTGATCCCAACGCGTAAAAACTCATACGCAAATAGCGTCAATTACGATATTGCTCAAGCGTTAGATGCAGAAATTATCTTAGTTGCGGCACCAGGTTCAGATAAACCTGCGCAATTAAAAGAACGTATTGAGGCAGCAGCTTCAGAATTTGGTGGTCGTCATAACCCTAACTTATTAGGTGTAATCATCAACAAATTCAATGCTCCAGTAGATGAATCAGGTCGTACCCGTCCAGATTTGACCGAAATCTTCGACTCATTCCAACACAGCACACAAAATGTGGCTGAAGTGGAAGCATTATTCGTAAAAAGTCCAATTAAATTACTTGCTTGTGTTGAGTGGAAATCAGATTTAATCGCTACTCGTGCAATTGATTTGGCAAAACATTTACACGCAGCGATTATCAACGAAGGTGAAATTCAAACTCGCCGTATTCGTGGTGTTACATTCTGCGCTCGTAGCTTGCCACACATGGTCGATCACTTTAAAGCAGGTAGCTTATTAGTTACTTCAGCAGACCGTCCTGAAGTATTAGTAGCCGCTTCTTTAGCCGTAATGAATGGCGTTGAAATTGGTGCAATCTTATTAACAGGTGGTTATAAAATTGAAACTCCGATTGCTAAACTTTGCCAACAAGCATTTGAATCAGGCGTACCTGTATTCCGTGTTGAAGGTAATACATGGCAAACTGCACTTAGCTTACAAAGCTTTAGCCTAGAAGTGCCAGTGGACGATAAAGAACGTATCGCTTCAATTAAAGAATATGTAGCAAGCCAATTCAATGCTGGCTTTGTAGATGAAGTGTCTAAAGCGGCAACACGTGCACGTCGTTTATCACCTGCAGCATTCCGTTATCAATTAACAGAATACGCTCGCCAAGCGAAAAAACGTATCGTGTTACCAGAAGGTGATGAACCTCGTACTGTTAAAGCTGCAGCATTATGTGCTGAACGTGGTATTGCTGAATGTGTACTTTTAGCAAACCCAACGGATGTTCAACGTGTAGCTGAATCTCAAGGCGTAGTATTAGGTAAAGGTATTACGATTATCAACCCTGAAGAAGTTCGCGAAAACTATGTTGCTCGTTTAGTTGAATTACGTAAAAACAAAGGTATGACCGAAGTTGTTGCACGCGAGCAATTAACCGACACCGTTGTACTTGGTACAATGATGTTAGAAGCTGGCGAAGTAGATGGCTTAGTCTCTGGCGCAGTTCACACTACAGCAAATACAATTCGTCCACCGATGCAGATCATCAAAACTGCACCTGGTAGCTCAATCGTTTCTTCGATCTTCTTTATGTTATTACCAGACCAAGTACTTGTATATGGTGACTGTGCGGTAAACCCAGATCCAACAGCAGAGCAATTAGCTGAAATCGCAATTCAATCAGCTGAATCAGCAAAAGCGTTCGGTATTGATCCACGTGTTGCAATGATTTCTTACTCAACAGGTACATCAGGTTCTGGTGCAGATGTAGAGAAAGTAAAAGAAGCGACCCGTATTGCACAAGAAAAACGCCCAGATTTAATTATTGATGGTCCGTTACAATACGATGCTGCGGTAATGGAAGATGTGGCTCGTTCTAAAGCTCCTAACTCTCCAGTCGCAGGTAAAGCAACCGTATTTGTGTTCCCTGACTTAAATACAGGTAACACCACTTATAAAGCGGTACAACGTTCGGCTGATTTAGTTTCTATCGGCCCAATGCTACAAGGTATGCGTAAACCAGTAAACGACTTATCACGCGGTGCATTAGTCGATGATATCGTTTATACAATCGCATTAACCGCAATTCAAGCGACTCAAGGTTAATTTTATTCGCCAACAAAATGCCCTCATTTGAGGGCATTTTTTATGGACAAGCGGTCAAGTTTGAGCATTTTTTTGCAACAAAAAGCCCTGAATATCAGGGCTTGTGTGGTTATGCTTCTTTAGTTAAGTCTTTAACTTCAGTTTCAGCTGTGATCTTTTTCACAGCATCAATACCCTTCTGGCAGCTTTGCTTCGTTGCATAGCCTTCACCACCTGTTGCTATAATTTGGTGGTTACCAGATTTTAAACGCCAACGGAACTCACCTTTAGCATCTTTATAAATTTCAAAATACATATTTATTTCCTCATAAAAAACCAAACTTAGCGCTTGGCAATGACCAGATTACTTATTTAGTGAGAAATTGCAAATTTTTCACGAAAAATAACCGCTTATTTACGTAAATTTGCTCACCCTGTTTAGATTTTGTCTGTTATGATATTGTTAATTCTTATTACAAGAGGATAACAATATGACTGCACAATCTCTTATCTCACGACTCACCCAAATTGTTGGAAACCAATATATTATTACCGACCCTGCCAAAACAGAATCTTATCGAAGTGGTTATCGATTCGGCTCTGGTGCGGCAATTGCGGTTGTACGTCCAGCTAACTTATTAGAATTTTGGCAGATTCTGAAAGCTTGTATTGAACATGATGTTATTGTCATCAATCAAGCGGCGAATACAGGGTTAACTGGTGGTTCAACGCCAAGCGGTAATGACTACGATCGTGACATTGTCATTATTAATGTGATGCGAATTGACGGCATTCAGTTGATTAATAACGCAAATCAAGTGGTTTGTTTACCTGGTTCAACTCTTAATGAACTTGAAAGCCAATTAAAACCCCATGGAAGGGAACCGCATTCTGTGATTGGCTCATCTTGTATTGGGGCTTCTGTAATTGGTGGTATTTGTAATAACTCTGGTGGCGCACTTGTACAACGAGGCCCTGCTTATACTGAAATGGCGTTATATGCTCAATTAAATGAACAGGGTGAACTAGAATTACATAATCATCTCGGTATAGATTTAGGCTCAACCCCCGAAGAAATACTAACCAATTTACAGCATCAGCGTTATCAACAAAAAGATATTCAACAAGATTGCGGAATAGGCCATGACCATAGTTATTGCAATCATGTTCGTCAAATAGATGAAAACTCCCCTGCCCGTTTTAATGCAGATCCTGCCCGTCATTTTGAAGCTTCAGGTAGTGCAGGTAAACTTGCCATTTTCGCTGTGCGTTTAGATACCTTCCCGCTCGAAAAAGAAACTGCCGTTTTTTATATTGGTACAAACTCTACCAATGTGTTAAATGATTTACGCCGCCATATGCTTAGCCAATTCGAACAGCTACCGATTTCAGGTGAATATATTCACCGTGAAGCCTTTGATGTTGCTGCCCGTTATGGTAAAGACACCTTTTGGGTTATTAAGAAATTTGGCACACAATGGCTGCCAAAACTATTTGCTTTAAAAGCAAATGTGGATCGTATCAGTAAGAAAATACCATTTTTACCTCATCACCTTAGCGATAAATTAATGCAATTAATTTCTAAAGGGCTTCCAGAGCATTTACCACAAAGTTTATGGCAATTCCGTGATCGTTATGAACACCACCTTATTCTAAAAATGGGCGGAAAAGGCGTTGCAGAAGCTCGCAACTATCTCTCAGCATACTTTGCACAACGTGAAAATGGAGCATTTTTTGAGTGTGATGCGGTAGAAACCCAAGCAGCAATGCTACATCGTTTTGCGGTGGCAAGAGCAGCAATTCGTTACCGAGCGATCCATGAAAATGAAGTGGAAGATATTGTAGCGCTTGATATTGCACTACGCCGAAATGATCAGGATTGGTTTGAACAATTACCTGCAGAAATTGAGCGACAAATTAGTCATAAGCTCTATTATGGGCATTTTATGTGCCATGTATTCCATCAGGACTATATTGTGAAAAAAGGCTATGATTGCGTAAAACTAGAACATGATATGCTGGAATTATTGGATAAACGTGGTGCGCAATATCCTGCAGAACATAACGTAGGACATTTATACAAAGCCAAACCTGAATTGCGTAAATTTTATAAGGCGCTTGACCCAACCAATAGCTTTAACCCTGGCATTGGACAAACGAGTAAGAAAAAATATTGGCGTGAATAAATCTGCGTTTTACTACCAATAGCAAGCGGTCAAAATTTGCAGATTTTTTTCGAAATTATGCAGCAAATGCATATTTTTATACGGGCGAACACCGTTCCCCCCTACAAAAAAATGCTTGTGTAACTGCTCATAATACCGAAATTTTTTAGTAAATGTGACCGCTTGTTTGCTATTGACCTAGCGAGGCATTAATCCGATCTGCAAATTTACCGATACTAATCCCAAAGTTATTTGAACGGTTCCAATCCATTAAAGTACGAAAATTGCTCGTAACTAAGAATGCTCTAC
This sequence comes from Actinobacillus vicugnae, assembly GCF_901687125.1. Classification (GTDB taxonomy): domain Bacteria; phylum Pseudomonadota; class Gammaproteobacteria; order Enterobacterales; family Pasteurellaceae; genus Actinobacillus; species Actinobacillus vicugnae. The sequence goes on along the minus strand of NZ_CABFJY010000044.1, from coordinate 68,746 downwards.
CTGCTTCTTTATCTGGGCGAATCAGCCATAATTTCTTGCCATTTAATGCACTCAGTTTCATATTCTCTTGAGCATTCGGATACGCGAGATATACGCCCCAAGATTGCCATTCACCTAAACTTTTCGCTTTATTTTCTTCCAATCCTGAAAACGAAATATCAATCGGGCTTGAAAGCTTCACTTCTACGCCCCAAGGCTGTTTATTATCCCAACCTACAGTCGAAAGATATGAAGCAATAGAAGCGAATGCATCTGCTTCATTATGCCAAATATCTTTTTTACCATCGCCATCGCCATCTGCCGCATAGCGTAGATAAGCGGTTGGCATAAATTGGGTTTGCCCCATTGCGCCCGCCCAAGAGCCTTGCATTTCATAACGTTTGATCGTGCCTTTATCCAACATTTTCATCGCATTCACAAATTCTTGGGTAAACAATTTTTCACGACGACCATCAAAAGCTAATGTGGCTAACACAGATAGTACATCAAAATCGCCTTGGTAACGACCAAAGCTACTTTCCATCCCCCAAAGTGCCATAATATATTCTTTTTGTACGCCATATTTTTGGCTTGCTTTGGTTAATGGCAGATTAAATGCATACCAATTTTCTACTGCAGTATTCACTTTTGATTGCGTTAATACTTTGCTGAGATAATTAGTTACGCCATTAGGATTTGGTTGAGGTACAGGCGCATTTGGATCACGCTTACGCCCTGCTTGTTGGTCAAGTTGCACAGCACGAGCGTTATAATTAATAAAACGTTGTTCATTAAGTGTTTTATCTGAAACACCAGCGCCTGCTGCTTTTTGTTTTAGAAATTGCACATAATCATTAAAATGATTGAGTGTACGTGTTTTGCTATAGGTTGCATCAAGTGGCAACTCTTGAAATGAACGGTTAGTTTTATTTGAACAGCCCGCAATGGCGAGTGTAATTACCGTAAAAGGAATGGCTAAAAATTTGAATTTCATATTGTTTTTTGCATTAAAAGCGGTCTATTTTTAGCTAAATCTTGTAAAAATAGACCGTACAACTAAAGGTTTACCATTCGACTCGGACGAATCACGTTATCTGATGTGATTTCTGCAACGCCGAGGAATTGATGATTTGCTGAGAATAAACGAACGAGACCGTAAATCTGTTGCCCATTTTCAAATTTTACTCTTTGACCGAAACCAACCGCTTTGGTTTGCTCCGTAGTTAGATTTATTTTTGGCAAACTTTCTACTGCGGTATCTAAAGGTAAAAGATATTGATCTAAGGCTTCAAGCGGTTGATTTTCACTTAAATTTTGCAATACATCGTAGCTCATCATGGCTCCAATCGGATAATTTGCTACAGCTAAACGACGTAATACCGTAACATGCGCACCACAACCTAACGCCTCACCTAAATCGTCAACAAGTGTGCGGATATAAGTGCCTTTTGAGCAATGAACTTCTAAGGTTAAATGAGGTGCCTCATAGCTTATAAACTTCAACTCAAAAATTGTGATTGGGCGAGCTTCACGTTCTACGCTAATGCCTTGACGAGCGTATTCATACAAGGGTTTGCCATTATGTTTTAGCGCTGAAAACATGGTTGGCACTTGTAGAATATCTCCACGAAACTGCGCTAATGCAGCAAGAATTTCTGCTTCAGTAACATTGACTGCACGTGTTTCAACCACTTGCCCTTCTGCATCTGAAGTATCGGTACGTACACCTAATTTTGCGGTAACTTGATAGCGTTTATCCGAATCTAGTAAGAATTGCGAAAATTTAGTCGCTTCTCCTAAACAAATCGGCAACATACCTGTTGCAAGTGGATCAAGTGCACCTGTATGCCCTGCTTTATTCGCTTGAAATAGGCGTTTTACCTTTTGCAGAATATCGTTAGAAGACATACCTTGCGGTTTATCTAATAAAAATACACCGTGAACATCACGCCCTTTTTTACGAGGTCTAGACACTATTCGTCCTCTTTATGTTTTGCTTCGTCATTTTTAATCACGTTTGACACAAGGTTAGACATACGCATACCTTCTACGAGTGATTGGTCATAAATAAAACGAAGTTCAGGCACAATACGTAAACGCATTGCTTTACCTACTAACGAACGAATATACGGACTTGCTTTTTCTAAACCTTTCATACCTTGTTCAATAGCACTTTGATCATTATCGAATAAAAAGGTCACAAATACTTTTGCATAAGCCAAATCACGGCTCACTTCCACATCTGATACGGTAACCATACCAATTCGAGGATCTTTCACCTCACGTTGTAAAATCACAGCAATCTCTTTTTGTAGTTCTTGTGCCACACGATCGCTACGTTTAAATTCTCTGCTCATATTTTCTCCAAAAAATAAAGGGCGAGCATCGCCCAAAAAATTAGGGCAATTATATCTCAAATCGTCCTAATTGCCTAATGTTGCGCATTGTTTAATAATTGGGAAACTTTAATAAACAAAAAAATAAGCGGTCAGTTTTCCTTTAAATTTTGCAAAATTTTAGGAAAATCTGACCGCTTCTATTTATTGATAGAGAGTGATTAAATCGTACGTTTTACTTCAACCACTTCGAATACCTCGATTTGGTCGCCGACTTTTACATCGTTGTAGTTTTTAACACCGATACCACATTCCATACCGTTACGCACTTCTGATACGTCGTCTTTGAAGCGGCGGAGAGATTCTAGCTCGCCTTCAAAAATTACCACGTTGTCACGTAATACACGGATTGGATTGTTACGTTTTACGATACCTTCCGTTACCATACAACCTGCAATTGCACCGAATTTCGGATGACGGAATACATCACGCACTTCAGCCAAGCCGATAATTTCTTGTTTGAATTCAGGTTGTAACATACCACTCATTGCCGCTTTGATTTCGTTGAGCAATTCATAGATGATTGAATAGTAACGTAAGTCGATGCTTTCTGTTTCAATTACACGACGAGCAGAAGCATCTGCACGCACGTTAAAGCCTACGATAATCGCATTTGATGCTGCAGCAAGCGTTGCATCGGTTTCAGTAATACCACCTACACCCGAACCAACTACTTTCACTTTCACTTCTGCAGTTGAAAGCTCTGCTAATGCTTGGCAAATAGCTTCTACCGAACCTTGTACGTCGGCTTTCACGATAACATTAAGTTCTGCAACATCGCCCTCGGTCATATTGCTAAACATATTTTCAAGTTTCGCTTTTTGCTGACGAGCAAGTTTCACTTCACGGAATTTACCTTGACGATAAAGCGCTACTTCACGGGCTTTTTTCTCATCACGCACAACGGTTGCTTCATCCCCCGCTGCTGGAACGCCAGAAAGACCTAATACCTCAACTGGAATTGATGGACCTGCTGATTCAATGTCTTTACCATTTTCATCACGCATTGCACGCACACGGCCGTATTCAAAGCCACAAAGTACGATGTCACCTTTGTTTAACGTACCAGATTGAACAAGAATCGTTGCAACAGGACCACGACCTTTATCAAGGTAAGACTCAATTACTACACCGCTTGCCATACCGTCTTTCACTGCAGTAAGTTCTAACACTTCTGATTGAAGTACGATTGCTTCAAGTAAGTCATCAATCCCCATACCTTTTTTCGCTGATACAGGTACAAATTGCACATCACCACCGAATTTTTCAGAGATCACTTCGTGTTGTAATAACTCTTGTTCTACACGATCTGGGTTTGCTTCTGGTTTATCAATTTTGTTCACAGCAACTACGATTGGCGCACCTGCAGCTTTCGCGTGCTGAATCGCTTCAATCGTTTGTGGCATCACGCCATCATCTGCTGCCACAACAAGTACTACGATATCCGTTGCTTTTGCACCACGTGCACGCATTGAGGTAAACGCTGCGTGTCCTGGTGTATCTAAGAAGGTAATCATTTTGCCATCGTTAGTTTCAACGTGGTAAGCACCGATATGCTGAGTAATACCACCCGCTTCGCCTGCTGCCACTTTTGCTTTACGAATATAGTCGAGTAATGACGTTTTACCGTGGTCAACGTGACCCATAATGGTTACTACTGGCGCACGAGTTACTTTTTCAGCATCCACGTCACGATCTTCCATTACCGCTTCTTCTAATTCATTTTCTTTGCGAAGAATCACTTTATGACCCATCTCTTCTGCCACAAGTTGTGCCGTTTCTTGGTCAATAACTTGGTTAATCGTTACCATTTCGCCCATTTTCATCATAAATTTGATGATTTCAGTCGCTTTAATCGACATTTTCGCAGCTAAATCTGCCACGGTAATGGTTTCACCAATAACAACGTCTGCTTTTGCTACTTGAGCTGGTTTGGTGAAGGCTTGTTGAATTGCAGCACCTTTCTTCGCATGCTTACCTTTACCTTTTACATCTTTTTGGTTGCGACGATCTGCATTACGCTCGTTTTTATCTTCACGATCGCCTTTTTTTGCTTTATTTACGCCACCTTTACCACGAGAACGGTTTGCTTCGCTACGACGATCGTTATCACGATCTGCCTCACGAGCATAGCTAGAAGTAAAGCGATCATCTTCAAAGTCTTCACCATTTTCAGCCGCTTCTTCACGAGCAATTTCAGCTAAACGACGAGCATTTTCCGCTGCACGTTTTGCATCCATTTCTGCTTTTTGACGCGCTAATTCTTCTTGTTTACGACGAAGTTCAGCTTCTTCTTTTTTCTTCGCTTCTTTTTCTGGATCAAGTGCTTTTTCTTGCTTCGGTTGCTCTACTTTTGGCGCTACTACTTTAGGTTTACTATTTGGCATTACAGGTACAGCATGTTTTTTCGCTTCAAGCGCTTTTGCTTCTTCTGCTTTTTTAGCTGCTTCCGCCTCGGCTTTTGCTTTCTCCGCAGCAGCTTTTTCAGCGGCTTCTTTTTCTGCCTTAGCTTTTGCTTCAGCTTCTTGTTTTACTTTTAAAGCGGCTTCTTCTTGCGCTTTTTTAACCGCTTCTGTATCAATTTTACGAGACTTACGCACTTCAACTTGAACTTTACCGTCAGCCACTGTTGTTTTTGTACGGCGTTGTAAGCTTAATTTTTTAGGTGCTTCGTTTTTAATTTCGTTATCACTCATTGTTTTTCTCCTTACAACGATTAGCTAAACCAGCAAATTTGACGTGCAGCCATAATTAATTCGCTTGCTTTGTCTGCTGATAATTCTTCAATATCCGAAAGGTCGTCTGTCGCTTGTTCTGCTAATTCTTCAAGCGTGGTAATACCTTTTTCAGCAAGTTTAAATGCGATATGACGATCTAAACCTTCTAAATTTAATAAACGATCTTCAATATGCGCTTGTTTTAATGCTTCTTCTTCTGCTAATGCTTTTGCGGTAATGGCATTTTTCGCACGAGTTTGTAACTCTTCTGCAAGATTCTCATCTTCAATACCATCAATTGAAGTTAATTCGCTTACTGGAATAAATGCAATTTCTTCAAGGCTAGAGAAGCCTTCGTCGACTAATAATTGTGCAAACTCTTGGTCGATTTCCAATGAAGTTACGAATAAATCAATAATTTTATTATCTTCTGCTTGATGTTTTTTATCTAAATCTTCTGTTGTCATTACATTTAACGTCCAGCCTGTTAATTGCGTTGCTAAACGTACGTTTTGACCATTGCGACCGATTGCTTGCGCAAGGTTTTTCGCTTCAACTGCGATATCCATTGCGTGTTTATCTTCATCTACCACAATCGAACTCACATCAGCTGGCGCCATTGCGTTAATCACAAATTGTGCAGGGTTATCGTCCCAAAGTACGATATCAACACGCTCACCGCCTAACTCATTGCTGATAGCTTGAACACGAGCGCCACGCATACCCACACACGCACCTACAGGATCGATACGTTTATCATGTGATTTCACTGCAATTTTTGCACGAGAACCAGGATCACGAGATGCTCCTTTAATTTCAATCACATCTTCACCGATTTCTGGTACTTCAAGTTTAAATAACTCTTCTAACATGACAGGTTTTGCACGTGTAACAAAAAGCTGAGGACCTTTTGATTCAGGTTTAATTGCATATAACACACCTCGTACACGATCACCTGGGCGGAAGTTTTCACGTGGAAGCATATCTTCACGCACGATTACTGCTTCAGCTTGATTACCTAAATCTAAAATGATTTGTTCACGGTTTACTTTTTTAACTGTTGCAGTAATGATGGTATTTAATTGTGAACGGAATTGGTCGATCACTTTGTTACGTTCCGCTTCACGAATTTTGGTGCTGATTACTTGGCGAGCGGTTTGCATCGTGATACGGTCAAATGGAATTGAATCCACTTCATCTTCCACGATATCGCCTAATTGCACACTAGGATTTTCGTATTGCGCTGCTTCTAAGCTAATCTCACGCGTCATATTATGTACTTGCTCAACTACAATCCAACGGCGGAAAGTTTGGAAATCACCTGTTTTACGGTCGATAACAACACGTACATCAATATCCATTTCCTTTTTCTTTTTAGTTGAAATGGCTAATGCCGTTTCAAGCGCTTCAAAGATAGCTTCTTTTGGCAATAACTTCTCATTAGATACCGCTTCTGCGGCTAATAAAATCTCTTTACTCATTTTCTGGATTAACCTTTTAGAAATTAAAAACTGGAACTAAGTTTGCTTTTTGAATATTACCGAATGCAAATTGGCGAGCTTCATTATCCACCGTTAGTGTAATTAAATCGCCTTCTACGCTTTCTAGTTTGCCTTGCCATTTACGACGATCAAACATTGGAATACGTAAATGAATCACAATTTCTTGCCCAATAAAACGCTCATAATGTGCAATCGTAAACAATGGGCGATCTAAGCCAGGTGATGAAACCTCTAAGTTATATTTATCTGCAATTGGATCTTCAACATCCAAAATCGCACTTACTTGACGGCTAACGTCGCTACAATCATCAATAGTTACACCGCCTTCTTTATCAATATATAAGCGAACCGTTAAAAAACGTCCTGCTCGCTGACACTCGATACCGACTAACTCACAGCCCATTGATTCAATGGTGTCAGAAACGAGTTCTTCTAATTTTTGTTCTAAAGTTGCCAATGAAATCTCCTAAATGACAGATATAAAAAAAGAGCCTTAACCAGCTCTTTTGATACGATTATTATGTACCAGCCACAAAAAAGCCCCAGACGGAAAACCGTGGGGCTTTAAGCGGTTTGTTTTACGTAGTATTTTGCAAATTTACTCTTTCAAAATCTATATAAAACAAAACTCACAGCTTTAACCAAAGCTGTGAGCCTTAAAACTGGTTGCGGGGGCTGGATTTGAACCAACGACCTTCGGGTTATGAGCCCGACGAGCTACCAAGCTGCTCCACCCCGCGTCTGATGTGGCGTATTATAGAGATTTAAAAAATCATTGCAAGCACTTTTTTCAAATTTATTGCCGTTTGGTGAACAAAGCAACAATTTCAAACCTATTGCCCCAGCCAAACTAAAAAGTCGCTGACGGTGTGGAATGATCCGAAGATCAATACCATGTCTTTTGATGTTGCTTTAGCAAATAAAGCGGCGGTTGCTTCGGGGATGGTTTGATAATAGCAAGCGGTCGAATTTGGTAAAACTTTTGCAAGTTTTTGATAAACAGCTTCGCCTGATTGTCCTCGGTATCCGTCTAAACCTGCGCAATGCCATTCGTCAATCACCTCTGCCAGCGGTGTTACAATTCCGCTTAAATCTTTATCCACTAATGCGCTAAATACGCTATAGATTTTTTGATTCGGCTGTTTTAACGAGCGTAACCGTTCTGCTAAATATTTAGCTGCGTGTGGGTTGTGCCCAACATCAATAATCACTTGTGCAAGCGGTCGTTTTCCTGAGAAATTTGCAAAATCTTGTGCGATTAGCGTTTGAAAACGCCCTGTCATTTGCGCTTCTTGTAATGCACTTCGCACAATTTGTTCATTAATTTCAAATGGAAGTTGTGTGAGCGCAGCTAATGCGGTACCTGCGTTTGGAATCGGAATTTGTGGCATAGGTAAATCTTGCCAGTCAATAAATTCTGATTGCCAGTGGAAGTGGTCATTTTTTGTCGAAAATTTCCAATTTACGTTGCGTCTGTTTACTTGACAATTCAGTGCTTTGGCTTGTTGTAAGATGCTTTTGGGGCAATTAGGTTCGCCAATAATGACAGGAATATTTTCACGGAAAATACCCGCTTTTTCGCGTCCAATATCTTCACGATTGTCGCCAAGAAAATCGATGTGATCAATATCAATTGAGGTAATAATCGCTAAATGCGGATCCACAATATTGGTTGCATCTAAACGTCCGCCAAGCCCGACTTCTAAAATAACAATATCTAAATTTGCCTCTTTAAAAAGTTGCAATGCTGAAAGCGTACTAAATTCAAAATAGGTTAAAGAAGCGGTCTTTTCTTGCTGGATTTTTGCAAAAGATTGAATGTGTGCTTTATCGCTTAATAATTCACCTTGGATTCTTACCCGTTCGTTGTAATGAATAAGATGAGGCGATGAATATACACCAACACGATAGCCCGCTTTGAGTAAGGCTATTTCAAGTAAACGGCAAGTTGATCCTTTACCATTCGTACCTGCCACCGTAATGACATAGGGCGCTGGGTGAAGTAAATCGAGTGCTTCGGCAACACCCTTGATACGTTCCAAGCCCATATCAATCGGTTTAAAGTGTGATTTTTCTAAAAAAGTTAGCCAAGTGTCGAGGTTATCATCCAGAGTTGGAGTTGTTAATGTATTCATGAAAATTCTCTAAACAAGAAAGCCACGTTTAACGTGGCTTACATGCTAAATAAAATTAGGCTTCTTCAACAATTAATTCTGCTGTTTTAAATGGTGTTGGCTTGTTGGTCATTTTTGCACATAAACGAGCAAGCGTATCGCGCATATCTTTACGTTGTACAATCATATCAATTGCACCGTGTTCTAATAAAAACTCCGCACGTTGGAAGCCTTCTGGTAATTTTTCACGTACGGTTTGTTCGATAACACGAGGACCTGCAAAACCAATTAAGGCTTTAGGTTCTGCAATATTGATATCACCTAACATAGCTAAACTTGCTGAAACGCCCCCCAATGTTGGGTCTGTTAATACTGAGATAAATGGCACGCCTTTTTCACGCATTTTCGCTAAAATTGCACTCGTTTTTGCCATTTGCATTAATGAGAATAACGCTTCTTGCATACGCGCACCACCAGAAGCAGAGAAACAAATAAATGGAATATTTTCTGCTAATGCACGTTCTGCCGCTCGCACAAATTTTGCACCTACAACGGAACCCATTGAGCCACCCATAAATTCAAAATTAAATGAAGCAACAACAACTGGCATACTGTGCAATGTGCCATACATCGTGATAAAAGAGTCTTTTTCACCCGTTTGTTTTTGAGCTGCGCTTAAACGATCTTTATATTTTTTTAAATCTTTAAACTTTAAGATGTCTTGCGGTTCTAATTCTGCTGCGATCTCTTGTGCACTATCTTGATCTAATAATGATAATAAACGAGTACGTGCATCAAAACGCATATGATGATTACATTTTGGGCAAACGTGCATGTTACGTTTAAGTTCTTCACTGTATAGTACCTGTTCACAGCTCGTACATTTTGTCCAAACGCCTTCTGGCACTTTAGATTTGCTACTGCTTGATGATGAAGAGGTTCTACCTAAAATTCTTTCAATCCAGCTCATTTTTTAACCTTATTATTTTGACAAAAAATTATCGGTATTAAAGCATAAATTCAATAATTTGGATATGCTTTGATGACTTAATCTGATCTGATCAGCTGAAATATCAGCTATATGTGTAAGTTCGGTAAAGAAAAGCGCCAATAAGGATGCACAATATCACAACAATTTGAATAAGTCTTTTCTTGGTTAGTTTTTCAGCCGCCACAATGTTCTCCTTAACGTTTTCTTAACATAATGCCATAAATTGGTCTGTTTTGTGAGTATTTTATGATTTTTAGTTGAATATCATCAAACTAAAGTGCCACAATAGCTTTAATTTTTGACATTGATAGAGGTAAAAATGACTACTATTGATCAATTTCTTGATATTGTTGACCGACTTCGTAATCCTCAAACGGGCTGCCCTTGGGATATAAAGCAAAATTTTGATTCCATGCTCCCCTGCTTACTGGAGGAAACTTATGAAGTGGCCGAAGCAATTCATAGTAAAGATCGTTCAGCATTGCGAGAAGAACTTGGTGATTTACTGCTACAAATCGTATTTCTTAGCCAATTGGCAAAAGAAGAAGGAACTTTTACATTTTACGATGTACTAAATGACATTCATGACAAATTGATTTACCGTCACCCGCATGTTTTTGGTAGTAGCTCCGCTAAAAATAGTGAAGAAGCCTTAAAAAATTGGGAAGAACGTAAAGCATCGGAAGCCAAACGTCAGCAACATGAATCAATTTTAGATGATATACCTTTTGCTTTACCTGCATTAACTCGAGCCAATAAACTGCAAAAACGTTGCGCCAAAGTTGGTTTTGATTGGGATAATCCTCAAGATGTGCTAGCTAAAGTAGAAGAAGAGATGCAAGAAGTCAAAGATGAAATTTCTCAATATCCTCAAAGTGCAGGAAAACTTGAAGAAGAATTAGGGGATTTTCTCTTTGCAACGGTAAATTTATGCCGTCACTATAAAATCGATGCTGAATCTAGTTTGCGAAATGCTAACGTTAAATTTGAAAATCGATTTAAAAATGTGGAAAAGCTTGTTCAACAACAGGGCAAAACCGTAGTAAATTGCTCTTTATCTGAGCTAGATTCAATCTGGGAACAAATAAAATCTCAGGAATAATTGACAAAGTTGGATAAAGTTGTAAATTGTAGTTGGTATGTCAAGTAATTACAGCGATAAATAAATATAATTGAATAAAAATAGGAATTAGTTATGCCTAGAATTTTACTAGTTGATGATGATGTTGAATTGACTGAACTTTTAGCAGAGTTGCTTTCACTGGAAGGTTTTGAAATTCACTGTGTACACAATGGTCAAGATGCTCTCACTGAATTAGAATTACAAGCTTATGATCTTATTTTATTAGATGTAATGATGCCTGTATTAAACGGTATTGAAACCTTAAAGCAACTACGTCAAAAATACTCTACACCAGTGCTTATGCTAAGTGCGCGTGATGATGAAATTGATCGTGTATTAGGTTTAGAACTTGGCGCAGATGATTACTTGCCGAAGCCATTTAACGACCGTGAGCTTGTTGCTCGTATTAAAGCAATTTTACGCCGTACAGTTTCAACTGGCTTAAATACTCATGATGTGATTACTTCATCTAATCAATCACCTGAAGAAAACAGTAAACAACTTTCTTTTGGTGGTGTGGAATTACACCCAGGTCGCCAACAAGCGATTTTTGAAGGTCGTGATTTAGATTTAACAGGTACAGAATTTGCGTTATTACAAATGTTAATGCGTAATCCAGGACAAATTCTTTCACGTGAATTGCTCAGCCTAGAAATTTTGGGTAAACGTTTAACACCTTACGATCGCGCAATTGATATGCATATTTCAAACTTACGTAAGAAATTGCCAGAGCGTAATGATAATTTACCGTGGTTTAAAACATTGCGTGGACGCGGTTATTTACTTGTAACAGAAAAATAATTTTCTTGTCTTGATATAAAATCAATCCCTCGGTTTTCGAGGGATTTTTTCTATATTAATTTGGTGGATTTTTAAATGCTTAAATTTCTTTCCCCTATTTGTGCTAAGATAATGTCGGTACGAAATTACCTTGCCTACCAACTTTTTGCCTATTTTGGGCTAACTTTTGCCACATTATTGGCTATTACGCTAGCGTTGCCTAATTTTGATGCACGTTCCTTCTCCCCAATTGAAACCGAAGAACGTCTCTTTTTTGAACAAGAAACCAAAAGTACTGAATTACAATATAATTTAGATGAAATTTTTGAACGTAAATTGTTTGTTTCAACTGCAAGTGGCTTTGATGTCATTTTGCTAGACCGTAAATCAGGCATTTTTGTTGGCGCTGACTCTAACAAAGTTACCTCTTTCCAAGTGTTTTTATATCGTGCTGAAAATGTTACTGAACCGTTACAACGTCGCTTCGGAAATTTGGAAATTTATGGACCATTTTTAGTCAAAACCAATAAGCGTGAATACTATCTATATTTTGCACAAATGGTTGATCCACAGGAAGAATTTTTTAACCGCATTTTTGACTCACCATGGCTAATGTTACTTATCGTGTTAGGGGTGAGTGTACCGATCTTACTATGGTTATCATGGAAGATTGCCCGCCCTGTAAAGGCATTACGTCTTTCAGCGAATGCAGTTGCTACGGGTAACTTTTCGATAAATCCTGCGTTAGAAACTGAAGGGATTAATGAATTACGAGAAGTAGGCAAAAGTTTTAATCAAATGATTACTTCATTGCAAGATTTAACGTTACACCAACAGCGATTACTTTCTGACATTTCACACGAATTAAAGACGCCATTAGCACGTTTACATCTAGCAACTGCGCTAATTCGTCGGCGTAATGGTGAATCACCTGAATTAACTCGTATTGATAATCAGGTACTTAAGCTAGACACCATGGTGCATGATTTACTTGCCCTTTCTCGCCAGCAAGTCAATCAGCATTTGACTCGAGAAATTTTTTCGGTGAACCATATTTGGGATGATTTATTAGAAGATGCTAAATTTGAAGCAGAACAAAACAATATTGATTTGTTTATCAGCCAACGTGTTGCAACCCCAGAACGCTTTTTCATTAATGGGAATCAGAACATTTTAGCGAGTGCGTTAGAGAACGTTATTCGTAATGCCCAAAAATATGCTAATAAAAGCATCAAAGTACTTATGTATATTGATAATGTAGAGCTTGTGATTTCTGTGGATGATGATGGCGAAGGTGTGCCAGAAACGGAATATAAACAAATTTTCCGTCCATTTTATCGTGTAGATGAAGCTCGTGCACGTCAAACAGGCGGAACAGGCTTAGGACTTGCGATTGTAGCAAATGCAATGCAACAGCATAAAGGTTCGGTTGAGGCAATGAAAAGTACCTTAGGTGGCTTACGAGTAGAAATTCGTTTACCGCTTTGGATTGAATAATGCCCTACTTTGGATGATAGGTCATACAAGCGGTCAAATTTCCCTTGTTTTTTGCAAAAAGAACGCCTTCGTAAAGAAGGCGTTGCAAAATATTTGTGAAATTTGACCGCTTATTTATTGAGAACTAAGATCAGAATTTTAGACATTCGTTGATAATTATAATGTTCTCGTTTCTCTTGCGGTAAATCTTCCGTACTAGACACCAAAAAACCTCGCTCTTGGAACCACTGCGTCGTGCGTGTAGTTAGCACAAATAATTTTTCTACTTGTAGTTTATAAGCTCTTCGTTTGATTGCTTCTAATAATACATCCCCCCGTGATGAATCTCGATAATCGGGATGCACTGCCACGCAAGCCATTTCCGCCATTTTTTCTGCGGGATAATGATTCAATGCTGCACAAGCAATCACAATGCCATCACGTTCGATAATCGTGTAATTGCTGATCTCCATTTCCAGTTGTTCACGAGAGCGTTTCACTAATATGCCCTGCTCTTCTAATGGACGAATCAAGTTCAACAAACTTGGAATATCAAATGAGGTCGCTAAGCGAATATTTTCCGAACTGTCTTCAGATAACTGAGTACCGATACCATCACGAGAAAATAACTCTTGTAATAGCGATCCATCTTCTTGATAGCTTAATAAATGTGAACGCTTAATGCCAGCATGACAAGTTTCTATTGCCGCCTGTAAAAAACGTGCTGCAGAATTGTGATACTGTCCTGTTTCAATAAATTGTGTGAGATAGCGTTTTGCTTCTCGTGGGTGGAGATCGGATAACACATTACCTTCTTGATCTAAGATCCCTTGCTGATCGCAAAAGCCAATTAATTTATCTGCTTTAAGTTTAATCGCAATTTGTGTTGCAATTTCTTCAAACGGCAAATTAAATATTTCACCAGTTACTGAAGGAGCTATTGGGCTTATCACAACAATGGAACCCTGTGCTAATTGTTGCTGAATACCTTCGATATTAATACGACGAATCTTACCGCTTAAACCATAATCTACGCCATCAATAACTCCCAATGGTTGCGCTAAGACTGCATTGCTACTGACTACATTTAATACTGGTGAATTAGGTAAACGGAGCGATAAACGAGAGAAAATATCATAGTGCAATCCACCAACGGCTTGCTTCACCACTTCTAAGGTTTTGCTATCGGTAATACGGATATTATTATGATAGGCTGAACTCATTTGGTGTTTTGCCAGTAATTCATCAATTTGACAACGAGCACCAAATACAATCACTAGCTTAATACCTAAGCTATGAAGTAAGCTGATATCGTTAGTGATATTAATAAAATTTGGATGAGCAATCGCATTGCCGTCTAACATAATCACAAAGGTTTTCTCTCTGTGCATATTTACGTACGGTGTAGATTGTCTAAACCATTGCACTAATTCTGTATTACGCATAACTTCCTCATTATGTTGTTTCTGCTCAATGTATCTTAAAATGAATATTTATGCAATTTAATTGAATTAAAATTTAACTTAATTCATAAAAAAGCGGTCAAACTTGCAATTTTTTTACAAATTCGACCGCTTGTTATTCCGCTTTAGCCTCTTTCCGATAACGTCTCAAACTCACTGAAATAGGTTGGGAAAGTTTTGGCTGTACATTTTGGATCTAAAATGGTTACAGGGGTATCGGATAGCGCAATTAAGGAAAAACACATCGCCATACGGTGATCGTTATAAGTTGCGATCTCCGCATGTTGGAACGCGGTTAATGGTAAAGGCTGAATTCGAATAAAATCTTCCCCCTCTTCCACCGTTGCCCCCACTTTGCGCAACTCGGTTGCCATTGCACTCAAGCGATCTGTTTCTTTAACTCGCCAGTTATAGATATTACGAATCACTGTTTCACCCTCCGCAAATAAAGCGGTGGTAGCGATGGTCATTGCTGCATCTGGAATATGATTCATATCCATATCCACCCCTTTTAATTCACCCTGCTCAGCTTGAATAAAATCTTCGCCCCAAGTGATCTTGGCGCCCATTGCTTCTAACACATCGGCAAACAAGCGGTCACCTTGGATCGAGTTTTTACCAATCCCTGTTACTTTGACCTTACCTTTAATCGCGCCTGCTGCTAAGAAATAAGATGCTGATGACGCATCGCCCTCCACTAAATATTTCTCAGGTGAGATATAGCTTTGGTTGCCCTTTACTACAAAGGTTTGATATTGATTATTGGTTACCGTTACACCAAAATCTTTCATCATCGCAAGCGTGATGTCTATATAAGGTTTTGATACCAGTTCACCGATAATTTCAATTTCCATATCTCCCTGTGCAAGTGGTGCTGCCATTAGCAACGCAGTAAGGAATTGGCTAGAAATTGAACCATCAATTTGCACTTTGCCGCCTTGTAAACCGCTATTACGAATAGCCACAGGCGGATAGCCTTCATTTTCTAAATATTGAACGCTCGCCCCTGTTTGACGTAATGCATCCACCAAATGCTTGATTGGACGCTCTTTCATACGAGGTTCGCCTGTGAGGATCACTTCGGCTTCGTTTGTGCCTTTTAAGCATAGCGCAGCGGTTAGCGGACGCATTGCTGTGCCTGCATTGCCTAAAAAGAGCGATAAGCCATTTTGCCAGTTAAACGCGCCTCCAACACCTTCCACAGTACAAACGGTTTTATCCTCTGAAAGCGTATAGTTTACACCTAAGGCTTTTAGTGCATTAAGCATATGACGAATGTCATCACTATCTAATAAATTGGTTACTTTAGTGGTGCCTTTTGCTAGCGCAGCTAATAATAATGCACGGTTTGAAAGGCTCTTTGAGCCTGGTAAATTGATTTCGCCTTCTACTCGACGAATCGGATCTAACGTAATTTTTTCCATATTATTCTCTTTTGATCTACCCAAAGGCAATTAAGCTAGCACTTTTAATAATGCGCTAAACAAGCGGTCATTTTCTTCAGGTAAACCGATACTGATGCGTAAATGATTTGGCATACCGTAACCTGCAATTGGACGCACGATCACGCCTTCACGTAATAGCGCTTCGTAGATTGGTGCTGCAGGTCGTTCAAAATCAATCGTAATAAAGTTACCTTTTGACGGAATATAAGTTAAACCGTTCACTTGACAGAACGCTTCATAGCGTTTCATCTCTTGGCGGTTATTCTCAGCCACTTTTTCCACAAAAGCATCATCATTCATCACCGCAATGGCAGAAGCTAAAGCAAGGCTATTACAGTTAAACGGCTGGCGCACACGGTTAAGTAAATCGGCGACTTCAGGGTGCGATACCGCATAGCCAATACGGAGCCCTGCTAAACCATACGCTTTTGAAAGTGAACGAGAAACAATTAAATTTGGATATTTTGCTAATAAGCCGAATGAATCAATGCGTTCACTTGCGTGGGTAAATTCAGTGTAGGCTTCATCCAACACTACAATCACATTAGTGGGTACTTTTGCTAAGAAAGCAGCAATTTCCGCTTCAGTTAAGAAATTGCCTGTTGGATTATTTGGATTTGCAATAAAAATCAGTTTAGTTTTTGGGGTGATTGCCGCCAAAAATGCCTCTAAATCATGCCCCCAATCTTTTGCAGGAATTTCACGAGCGGTCGCATTAATCGCTTTAGTGACTAATGGATAAACAATAAAAGCATATTGAGAATAAATCACTTCATCGTGTTCGCTGGCAAAAGTATGCGCAAACAGTTCGAGTAGGTCATTTGAACCGTTACCTAAGGTAATTTGGTTGGCTTGTACGCCAAATTTTTTAGAAATCGCAGTTTTAAGTTCAAAGCCATTTGCATCAGGATAACGGGTTAAATCATTTAATTGATTGATAATCGCTTGTTTAGCACTTTCAGGAAAGCCGAATGGATTTTCATTTGAGGCAAGTTTAATAATATTGCTGATACCAAGTTCACGTTCTAATTCTTCGATAGGTTTACCTGCTTGGTAAGGTGAAAGGGATTTTACCCCTTGATTGGCGATGTTGAGAAATTGCATTTTTACCTCTGTAAAATGATTTTTATTGAATTATGGCTGGATTGTATTAAAGAATCTTAATTTTTTCTAGTAAAAACTATGTTACAACTGGAAAGAAATCCGTACATTTATAATAAGTTTTGCTGAATGCGCATTTTTTCTTCTAAAAACTCAATAAATACGTGTACTCGCCTCGTTTTTAGGTTGTTACCCACGCTAATACTGATAAGCTGCAACATAAATCCTAAAAAAATCCGCACCTAGTTTTATTAGGTGCGGATTAGTCTTTCTTATTTGCGTTTTAGCTATTTTCTTTTGCAAATTTATCCATAAATTGGATAAGTGCTTCTACCCCTTCAATTGGCATTGCGTTATAAATTGATGCACGCATACCGCCTAACACTTTATGGCCTTTTAGCGCATGCAAACCACAAGCGGTCGCTTCTGCGACAAATTTTGCATTTAACTCATCATTGTCGGTACTAAAGGTTACGTTCATCACTGAGCGATTTGCTTCTGCAATATAGTTGTGATAGAACGAACTATTATTTAAGTAGTGATACAGTAGCTCAGCTTTTGCCGCGTTACGTTTTTCAATCTCCGTTAACCCGCCTTCTTTAATTAAGTGTTTGAAAACTAAAGAACATAAGTACCATGCAAAGGTTGGTGGCGTGTTGATCATTGAATCTGCATTCACTTGTGTTTGATAATTCCAAATAGAGGGCGTTGCAGTGCGCGCTTTACCAATCAGATCTTCACGCACAATAACAATAGTAATTCCAGCAGGGCCTAAATTTTTCTGCGCACCTGCGTAAATTAAACCAAATTTGCTAATATCAATTTGTGTAGAAAGAATGTCAGATGACATATCTGCCACTAAAACTGCATTCCCAACGTTTGGAATTTGTTTAATTTGCACGCCTGTAATGGTTTCGTTGGTGCAGTAATGTACATAATCATATTGTTCTGCAATATCGCTAAAATCAGTACGCGTAACTGCGATCACGCCATTTTGATCTTTTTCAACAATATCAATTTCATCAATTTCACAGAAGTTACGTGCTTCTTTCGCCGCCATACTAGACCAATGACCGCTATTTAAATAAAGCGCTTTACCTTTTGCACCAATGAGGTTCATTGGAATTGCAGCAAATTGTCCTCTTGCACCACCTTGTAAAAAAAGCACTTTATAATTAGCAGGAATATTATAAACCTCACGAAAATCTTTTTCTGATTGTGCAGCTAATTCCATAAAGAATTTGCCTCGATGGCTTACTTCCATTACTGAAGTGCCTTGGTTTTGCCAATTCAATAATTCTTGTTGCGCTTGTTCTAATACTGCTTTTGGCATCATCGCGGGACCTGCACTAAAATTATAAACTTGTGTCATTGTATTTGCCTCTCATCTTGTTTGAAAACGGATTTAGTCATTCTAACGAAAACATTCGCTACTTTAAAAGTACTTTTTCAAGGAAAAATAGAAAGCGGTCAAATTTGCAAAAAAATCTACAAATTTAACCGCTTGTTGATACCTCAAATGTCTTTAACGACCGTGAACACGTTGCTCTAAAATGACATCTAACGTTTTTTGTTTTTGTTGAATTGACTTTTCTGGTTCTGCTTTTACTAATAAAGCATAAATCAAGTCTAATACGAATAATTGTGACATTTTAGTGCCAATTGAATCACCTTGCATATGCCCTTGGCGATTGCCGTTAATCAATACATAATCCGCCACATTAGTGATAGGAGAACGAATATGGTGGGTAATTGCTACCGTTTTAGCATGATTTTTACGAGCGATACGCAATGAACTGATGACTTCGTCAGAATAGCCTGAGTGGCTGATACCAATCACCACATCCCCTTCACGCAATAATGAAGCCTGCATATACATAAAATGGTTATTCGTTACCGCATCTGTTTGTAAGCCAATTCGCATTAATTTATGTTTGGCATCTTCTGCGGTTAAACCTGATGATCCCACGCCAAATAAGAAAATGCGTTTCGCTTGTTGTAGCTCTTTTACCACGTTTTCAAGTTCTTGAAAATCAAGCAAGTTAATTGTTTCAGCAATCACATTATTCAAACTACTTTGTAATTTAATCGCAATTTCTTTTGGTGTATCAGTTTCTGAAACATCGGTATCAAAGATAGAGCTACTGTGTTTTTCTTGAGTGGCAAGTTCAATGGCTAAATCTAATTTAAAATCGGTATAGCCTTTAAACCCTAGTGTGCGACAAAAACGAATAAATGTCGCTTCACCAACATCAAGCTGTTTTGCAACTTCTGATAATGAGTTTTGGCTAAGAATTTCTGGTTGAGCGAGAATTGCCGAAGCAATTTTCTTTTCAGTTTTAGTTAAACTAGTTTGTAATGCGCCAATCGTATCTAATATTTTTCCTCGAGCAGACATAACAGCCTCCTACAAATAACTAACAGGAACTTTAACGACTAATTTTTTCAATAATTTATTTTGACCATTTACCGTATTTCCAGGTTTATGCGGTTCATAAGGTAGGAAAATGGCAAACATATTAGGTTGTAGCACCAGTTCATTTTTATGTTCAATTGCCTCGGTTAGTTGATAATCGTCTTCATCACGATATTCATCAAATAATGCCAAATTAGGTTGTGCTAAGCCATATTCAATCATTTCTTCACCCGCAATTAATAATTGAATATCAATAAATTTGCGGTGCATTTCTGCTTTTTTTTCTTCAGCTGGCGTGGTT
Organism: Actinobacillus vicugnae; assembly: GCF_901687125.1. Classification (GTDB taxonomy): domain Bacteria; phylum Pseudomonadota; class Gammaproteobacteria; order Enterobacterales; family Pasteurellaceae; genus Actinobacillus; species Actinobacillus vicugnae. The sequence goes on along the minus strand of NZ_CABFJY010000044.1, from coordinate 48,942 downwards.
TCAAACTCCATAACATTCATTAGAACCCCTTCTTCAAGCTCTTGCCAACCAAGTGGAAGACTCTCTAAATCTAACGTTTTTAGCTTTTCACATAATCCCGCAAAAACTGGCGGTAGTGCTTTTGCATAATCTGCCCTAGATAAATCACCTAATAACATATCGTTCCCTTATCACGAAAATTTTTAATACTGTTTTGGTTCAACAGCCACTCCATAAATGAAGATATACTCCAGTCCGTATAGCCTAAAGATTTATCTTGTAAATAACAAGCGGGAAAATAAGAAAATGAGAGATAGATCAAATTTTATAAAAATGAAGGCATAGACTCATTAGCCTATGCCTTTTTACGATATGTTATGCAATTTTGAGGGTTAAATCCAATGCAGTCAAACATTTCTGTTCTTCTTCTAAATCTGCCAGGATTAATGGATGTTGCGCTAAAAAATTCGTTTCAAATTGTAATAGCCAATCATTGTTTTCAATAACCAATGTTATGCCTTTTAGGGCAACTGTGGCTTGGCGAGAACGATTAAGCAATACCGCTAAACGAAATAAGCGTAGTAACGTCATAATATCACGATGTTGATAGCGATTCGTGCTACGAATTTCACTCCGTTTGAAGCCTTTTAAATGAAAGCGCATTAAGGTTGCTAGTAAATTTTGCTGCTCTGAATCAAAACCTGGTAAATCACTGTGCGCAATAATATAAGCTGAATGGCGATGCACACTATTATGATTAATTACGATTCCGATTTCATGTAATAAACTCGCCCATTTCAACATACTGCGTAATTCAGGAATTTGGCGACGATTACGCCAATTTTTAACCTGTTCAAATAGCATTAATGCCGTTCGCTCTACTCGATTTGCTTGCTGTTGATCAATGTTAAATTGCTCAGCGAGTGCTTCTGCTGTTCTTTGGCGAATATCGCCCACTTGGAAGCTTTTTTCTAAACCGTACATTACCCCTTCTCGAATCGCACCATTGGAATAACGCATTGACGCAATTCTGAAGGTATGAAATAACGCTAATAGGATTGCCAAACCTGGAATCAATACATCGGCTCGCTCTTCAATTAGCCCTTTTAACTGAATCGTATTTAATGAGTTAAACTGTAAGCAAATATCAATTAATTTTTGTAATCGTTCTTCGGTAATCAAGCCATCACGATAGCCATTCGCAATTAATACTTTTTGTACGGTTTTGATCGTGCCCGAAGATCCTAATACATTTTGCCAACCTAATTGACGATATTCCCAAGCGAGATCTTCGATTTTTTCCATTGCGGTTTGGTAAGCGTTGTCAAATCTTTCAATCGTTAATTCGCCACGAGGGAAAAAACGGTTAGCAAAACTCACACAGCCCATATGACGACTTTCAGCTCGAAGTGGCGTGAAGTCATCACCAATAGTCATTTCGGTTGAGCCTCCGCCAATATCAACCACAAGCTTGCGCCCTTGCTCTGGCTGAGTATGGCTCACGCCTGAATAAATTAAACGCGCTTCTTCTTGCCCTGAAATAATTTGAATCGGAAAAGGAAAGACTTGTGCCGCTTGCTTTAAAAATTCACCATTATTGATCGCCCTACGTAATGTGTAAGTACCAACCACTTTCACATTTTCCGCTGAAAAGCCTTGTAAACGATCTGCAAATAACGCTAAGCACTCTACCCCACGTGTAATTGCTTCTTGGCTTAAAATGCAATGTTCATCTAAACCATCTGCCAAACGAACGCGACGTTTTAAACGTGAAAGTACTTGGATTGAACCATTTACGATTCGTGCAACTATCATATGAAAACTGTTAGAGCCTAAATCAATAGCAGCAAATTCTCTAGGCATAGACCGTTTAACTGGCGATTGGCTTGAAGACGACATAAAAAATCCTTATAAACCGAGCGAATAAATATCAAGATTTTATCATTTTTAATACAAATCGATTGATAAATTCTGCATTATTTTAAAAAAATTGTTGTTTATTTATGCAAATAAACAAACCTTTGAGAAACATTTTGACGAAATTGTTTAAAAGGTCTAGGATTTATACAGATTTATTTTCACTAACCAAGAGGATTCTCAAATGGCTGATGTAAAAAAACAAGCATTCCAAGATATGCTAGATTATGTTCATCTTTACCGTTTAAAAAACAAATTACATCGTGAAACTGCGGATAATGATCGTAAAATCCGCGACAACCAAAAACGTGTATTGTTATTAGATAACCTAAATCAATACATTAACGACTCAATGAGCGTTGAAGAGATCCGAGCAATTATCGCGAATATGCGTGACGACTATGAAAACCGCGTTGATGATTATATGATTCGTAATGCAGAACTTTCAAAACAACGTCGTGAAATCCGTCAAAAAATGGCAGCGCATAAAAGCGCAGCGCCAGAAAAAAATGAGAAATAATTAATCTCCCTAAAGCGGTCAGATTTGCTACATTTTTTACCAATTTAGTCTTAAAGATCTGACCTCTTTTATTTTAACTGCTAAATCAGACCATTCCTTAATCATTCCTTTCTTTCTATTATAAATATCGTTTGACACTTTTTTAATAAAAGGGTATTTCTATACAGGCTTTTCAATCATTGAAAAGAAGTAATGAATTTATTCATTGCGGGAGAGGCGCAACACTCAGGCAGTTTAATCTAAGGCAACTAGGGCCGTTTGAGGATTAAATGATGGGAGTGCTTGCCGAGGTGTGAATTCACTAGACTGGAATGAACATCGGCTGAGTCAGGTTGAATCCTATCAGCTGTCATTTAACATAAGTTTAAATGGAGTGCTCTGATTAATTGGTTCTTAAATCAAACCGCCTAATCTACTCAAATTTCCTTTCGAATATCCACTACATAACATCATCCATTATTTTTTGATTTATAGGAAATTCTTATTATGTCTCATCTTTCGGTTGCTAAATTTGGCGGTACTAGCGTAGCTAACTTTGAAGCAATGACTTCTTGTGCAAATATCGTAACAGCAGATGCTAACACTCGTGTTGTGGTACTTTCGGCTTCAGCAGGTGTAACTAATTATTTAGTCGAATTAGCAAACGGTTGCGAAAAAGAACGCCGTGAAGAAGTACTTAATGCAGTACGCACTATTCAATATAACATTATTGAAAAATTACAAAATCAAAGCGAAATTTCTACTGAAATTGATGCTTTATTACAACACATTGCTACTTTAGCTGAATCTGCTAGTCTTGCAACCTCAAATGCATTAACAGATGAATTAATTTGCCATGGTGAAATGATGTCTACCAAAATTTTCACCCAATTATTAAAAGAGCGCAATTTCCCAGCAGTATGGGTTGATGTGCGTGACGTTGTGGCGACAAACAACAACTATGGTAAAGCTGCACCAAATGATGAGAAAACGCAGCAACAAGCTGATGCAATAATTAAACCATTAATTGCAAATGGTAATGTTGTGATTACCCAAGGATTTATCGGACGTGATGATGAAGGGAAAACAACTACACTAGGTCGTGGTGGTTCAGACTACTCTGCTGCATTATTAGCAGAAGTATTAAATGCGAATGATGTATTAATTTGGACAGATGTACCTGGTATCTATACCACTGATCCACGTGTAGTACCAAATGCACAACGTATTGATACTATGGCATTTAATGAAGCAGCAGAAATGGCAACCTTTGGTGCAAAAGTATTACACCCAGCAACATTATTGCCCGCAGTGCGTAGCAATATTCCAGTATATGTTGGCTCAAGCAAAGCACCAGAACAAGGCGGTACTTGGGTAACGCGTGATCCACAACCTCGCCCAACTTTCCGTGCAATTGCGTTACGTCGTAACCAAACATTACTTACACTTTCAAGCCTTTCAATGTTGCATGCACAAGGCTTTTTAGCAAACGTATTCGCTATTTTAGCGAAACATAAAATCTCAGTTGATGTGATTACTACCTCTGAAGTGAGTGTCGCATTAACCTTAGATAAGACCGGTTCTGCATCATCTGGCGCAGATATGCTGTCAAAAGAGTTATTGGACGAGTTAAACGCATACTGTCACGTACAGGTAGAAAATGATTTAGCTTTAGTTGCAATTATCGGTAACAATTTACACACTCAAGCAGGTGTGGCAAAACAATTGTTCCATACCCTTGAAAACTTCAATATTCGTTTAATTAGCTATGGTGCAAGCACAAATAACGTATGTACTTTAGTGAAAAATGAAGAAGCTGATGAAGTGGTTCGTTCGCTTCATGCAGGTTTATTTGAATAATCCCATCTAAAAATAAAAGCGGTCAAAATTGCAAATTTGACCGCTTTTATTTTGGGCTTCTTGCGTGTTATCCGCTTTTTAGCTTGTTTGGTAAGATGGTTTGAAACAGTTCTCGGCTTTTAAGTGGTTGAGAGCCTAAATAAGGTTTGAGAGCAATCCGAGTAAAACGTTTAGCTGCTTGTAGTGTTGTTTTATCGGAAAAATCTAGCTGTTCAAATGCCAGTAGATCCTTACCTAAAAAACTGTAATTATTTTGTAATAGTGAAGCGATAAAGCCTTCATTCTCACTAAATTGATAGGTCATTGAAGGCGATACAGGCTCACCTGTTGCAGCACAAACGCTGAAATTAACACCATAGCCTAATGCTTTTAGCGTGTGGAACTCAAACGTTCGCAAACTCACTTCTAAACTATCTGGCTGAGTTGCCAGCATTGTTACGCACTGCAAATAGTGTTGAAAAAGCGCTGGGTAAGCGGTCTGATTTTCCAAAACCCTTGCAAGAACTTCATTTACATAAAAGCCACTGTATAACGCAAGTGTTCGCATCGGCAAAGTTAAAGCTGCTGGTTCTGCTTTAGTTAAGGTTTTTAGCTCGCCTTTCCCTGTCCAGCGCAATAACAATGGCGTAAATGGTTGTAACACAGCTTTTAACGGCGAACGAGGACGTCTTGCGCCTTTTGCAAGTAAGGTAATACGCCCATGATCTTCTGTGAAAAAATCAACCAGTAAACTGGTTTCACTATATTCACGGCGGTGTAACACAAATCCTCGATGCCAATTTTCTATCATATCTCTGCGACTATTCGTCCATATAACCTAGGCTACGTAACGCACGCTCGTCATCAGCCCAACCCGCTTTCACTTTTACCCAAAGTTCTAAATGAACTTTGTTATCAAATAAGCGCTCCATATCTGTGCGAGCTTCAGTGCCAATGGTCTTAATTTTTTGGCCCTTAGCGCCGATCACCATTTTCTTCTGACCTTCACGCTCCACTAAGATCAAACCATTGATCTCATAAGTGCCACGATCATTCATTTTAAACTGCTCAATTTCCACTGTGACTGAATAAGGTAATTCTTCGCCAGTAAAACGCATCAATTTTTCACGAATAATTTCTGATGCCATAAAGCGTTGGCTACGGTCTGTTACATATTCTTCAGGGAAATGATGTACCCCTTCACGCAATGATTTACGCACAAATTTTTGCAAGATATGGACATTTTTACCACGCTGTGCCGAAATGGGTAAAATTTCTGCAAAATCAAATTTTTGTGAAAGCTCTGTAATATGCGGTAATAATTCATCTTTTTCTTTGATGTTATCTACTTTATTAATCGCTAATACCACAGGCGCTTTTGCAGATCTTAATTTATTTAAGACCATTTCATCGTCGTCAGTCCATTTTGTCCCTTCAACCACGAAAATAATTAAATCAACATCGCCAATTGCTGAACTTGCTGCACGGTTCATTAAGCGGTTGATTGCACGTTTTTCTTCAATATGAAGCCCTGGGGTATCAACGTAAATCGCTTGATATTGATCTTCTGTGTGAATCCCAACAATACGATGGCGAGTAGTCTGCGCCTTACGAGAGGTAATCGAAATTTTCTGACCTAAAATTTTATTTAACAAGGTTGATTTACCCACATTAGGGCGACCAACAATGGCGATAAAACCGCAATAAGTCTTAGGTTGCTGATTTAATTCTGTCATTTTTTATCCTTTGTATTAGTACGAAATAGCCCTGAAAATTTGGGCTATTCCATTACTCATTTTATTTTATCGTTAATTTCGCCAATACTTGTTCGGCAGCATTTTGTTCTGCTTTACGGCGACTTGTGCCAACCCCGATGAATGTTTCTTCAAAGGTTTCAATTTTGCACGTTACTTTAAAGGTTTGGTTATGTGCTTCACCTTTAATATCAAACACTTCATAAGTGGGTAACTGTAATTTGCGCCCCTGTAAAAATTCTTGTAAGCGTGTTTTTGGATCTTTTTGGGCATCGCCTGGCTTCATTTCCGCTAACAACGTTTGATACCAAACCGACACTCGCTCAATCGCATTGTCCATATTAGAGTCAAGATAAATCGCTGCGATAATTGCTTCTACACAGTCTGAAAGAATTGACTCTCGACGATAGCCACCGCTTTTTAGTTCGCCTGCGCCCAATTTCATATAGTCGCCTAATTCAAATTGACGAGCCAAAATAGCTAAGGTTTGTTCACGTACTAAGGTTGCACGCATACGGCTTAATTCGCCCTCATTCGCTTTAGGAAATTTTTCAAATAATGCTTTCCCAATCGCAAAATTTAAGATGGAATCACCAAGAAATTCTAATCGTTCATTATTTTTTGCACCTGCACTACGATGAGTCAGCGCTTGTGAAAGGTAATCAAGGCTAGTAAATTGATAGCCTAATTTTTTTTGTAATCGTTCTATATGCATAAAAAATTAAAGGGTGGGTTTACACCCACCTTTCTCTAGTTATTGGATTGAACTGAATATTCTGTCCAAACGAATACCGCTTGGGAATTCATTCGGTTTTTTATCAAGGCTTAACCAAATGTAAGTTGCCTTACCTACTACATTTTTCTCAGGCACAACCCCCCAGAAACGGCTGTCTTCACTATTGTCTCTGTTATCCCCCATAACGAAATAGTGTCCTTCTGGCACAATCCATTCTCCAGCTGGTACACCTTCTTGAGTGAAAAAATAAGGCTCATAGTTAAATGCTTTAGGGTTGTTTAAGATTTGGTGTGTCACACTACCCTTTTCGGTACGCTCCACTTGCATTTCACCATGATAGAAAAATTCAGGGTTTGGCTTGCCTGCGCTATAATCAAATACAACCTGTTGTCCATCGGCATAGGTTACCGTTAATTGTTGAGTTAGCGCATCATATTTCACACGATCACCACCCACACCAACTACACGTTTAATATAGTCGACATGTGGCTGCTTCGGTGCTTTAAACACTATCACATCACCACGTTGTGGTTTACCTGTTTCAATTAAAGTATTTTGCCAAATCGGATCTTTAATACCATAACTAAATTTATTGACAACTAAAAAGTCACCGACTCTTAGCGTTGGTTCCATTGAACCGCTAGGAATTTGAAACGGCTCAAACACAAACGAACGCAACACAGTCACGAAAAATAGCACTCCAAATAGCGAAGCAAAAAATTCACCCGTTGCAGAACGAGGTTGAATTTCTGATTTTTCTTCATCGGTCAATGGACGATTTAAACGTTTTTCTTCACGAGCAATCGCTAATTTACGACGAGGATCTGCGCTAAATTTATAAAATGCCCAAAATCCGCCGCAAATGACCACTAATGCAACTAGTACAATAGAGATGGTATTTGGTAACTGCATTGAATCCAATGTTTTCCAAACACCATATAAAATTACGATAAAAATAATTGGCATAATTTGTGCCATTGTTTTCTCCTTCATCGTTAAGCGGTCAACATTTATTGGAAGTTTGCAAAAATTTCAGTATTGATGACCGCTTGTTTCTTAATCTTTACCTACGTGAAGAATTGCTAAGAATGCTTCTTGTGGTACTTCTACGTTACCGAGAGATTTCATACGTTTTTTACCCTCTTTTTGTTTTTGTAGAAGTTTCTTCTTACGGCTCACGTCACCACCGTAGCATTTTGCCAATACGTTTTTACGCAATTGTTTTACGGTTGAACGCGCAATAATGTGGTTACCAATCGCTGCCTGAATCGCAATATCAAATTGTTGGCGTGGAATTAAGTCTTTCATTTTTTCAACTAATTCACGACCACGGTATTGTGCATTGTCTTTATGTACAATCAACGCCAACGCATCAACACGCTCACCGTTGATCATAATATCAACACGCACCATGTCTGCAGCTTGGAAACGTTTAAAACCGTAATCCAATGAAGCGTAACCACGAGAAGTTGATTTTAAGCGATCGAAGAAATCCAATACCACTTCACCCATTGGGATCTCATACGTTAAGGCGATTTGGTTGCCGTGGTACACCATATTGGTTTGTACGCCACGTTTTTCCACGCAAAGCGTAATTACGTTGCCTAAATATTCTTGTGGAACAAGCATATTACATTCTGCAATTGGCTCACGAATTTCGCTAATGTTGCTAATTGGCGGTAATTTCGATGGACTATCAACGTAAATCGTTTCGCCGTTAGTTTGTACCACTTCATACACTACAGTTGGTGCTGTAGTAATTAAATCAAGATCGTATTCACGTTCTAAACGCTCTTGAATGATCTCCATGTGTAATAAGCCTAAGAAGCCACAACGGAAACCAAAGCCTAACGCCGTTGAGTTTTCTGGCTCGTAGAACAATGATGCATCATTTAAACTTAATTTGCCTAATGCATCACGAAATGCTTCGTAATCGTCTGAACTAATTGGGAATAAACCTGCATACACCTGTGGTTTTACTTTCTTAAAACCAGGTAATACTTCAGTGGCTGAATTATGGTGGTGGGTTAACGTATCGCCCACTGGCGCACCTAAAATATCTTTAATTGCACACACTACCCAACCTACTTCACCTGTTTTAAGCTCGGTGGTATCCACTTGTTTTGGCGTAAAAATCCCTAAGCGATCAACGTTATAAGATTGACCTGTACTCATTACTTTGATTTTATCGCCTTTTTTGATTGAGCCATTTTTCACACGTACTAAAGACACAACGCCTAAATAGTTATCAAACCACGAGTCGATTATCAGCGCTTGTAGCGGTGCTTCAGGATCGCCTTCTGGAGCAGGGATCTTTTTCACGATATCTTCTAATACATCTTCTATACCTAAACCTGTTTTCGCTGAACAACGCACAGCTTCCATTGCATCAATCCCAACGATATCTTCAATTTCTTCCGCTACACGTTCAGGATCAGCTGCGGGTAAGTCGATTTTATTTAAAATCGGCACCACTTCTAAATCCATTTCAATTGCGGTATAGCAGTTTGCTAAGGTTTGTGCTTCTACGCCTTGACCAGCATCCACCACTAATAATGCGCCTTCACAAGCAGCAAGCGAACGAGAAACTTCATAAGAGAAGTCCACGTGTCCTGGTGTATCAATAAAGTTTAATTGATAAGTTTCACCGTCTTTTGCTTTATAGTTGAGGGTTACACTTTGTGCTTTGATTGTGATACCACGTTCACGCTCTAAATCCATTGAATCTAAAACTTGCGCTTCCATTTCACGATCTGATAAGCCACCACAAGTTTGGATTAAACGGTCGGATAAAGTTGATTTACCGTGGTCAATGTGAGCAATAATTGAAAAGTTACGAATGTTTTTCATATTCATCGGGCAATAAATGTCCTGTGTTGTAATAAATTTATTTAAAGGGAAAATTAGCCGACCAATTCTACTTTAAATCCGCCACTTTGGAAAGGAAAAGCACAAAAAAGCAAGCGGTCATTTTTCCAAACGATTTTGCAAAAAATCTTGAAAAAATAACCGCTTGTTTAACCAAACGTTTACTGTAATGCTTTGACCGCCCGCGAAACATCAGACGCTAAACTAATCGCACTAATTACTGCCACGCCATCTGCCCCATTTTCCTTCAACGTTACTATATGCTCTTCCTTAATACCACCGATAGCGACAATCGGTTTGCGAATCCCCGCTTCGCGCGCTTTCTTAATGAAATCCAAACCAATTGATGGATTGTGATTTGCTTTCGAATTAGTCGGAAATACTGGACCTACCCCACAATAATCCACTTCAATTATTTGTTCAGAACGCCATAAATCTTCCAATGTGTTATTGGATAAACCGATGATTAAAGGTTGATTCGTTATCTGCCGAATCATTATCGGCGACATATCTTGTTGCCCAACATGTACACCGTCCGCACCAATTTCTATCGCTAAGGCAACGTTATCGTCCACAATAAATGGAACCTGATAGCGACGACATAAATCTCGACACTGAATCGCCAAGTTCTTTTGGCTTTCTGGTTGCTCTTCTAGGGAATTTTTACCTTTATCACGAAATTGAAAACAAGTAATTCCCGCTTGTAGCGCCTGTTCCAAAATCAGCAATAAATTTTGTATTCGGTCTGCTGTTGGATTTGGGCAATCTTGCGTACCAGCAATAAAATAAAGTTTAAGCATTTGTCGAACATCGTACATTGTCATTCCTTTACTTTGTTTGATTTTGATATGCCCAATGATTAGTTGGCCCCTGACCATGCCCAATATTCAACGGGCGAGATATTGCGGCACTAATGTAACCTTTTGCAATTTTTATGGCATTTTCGACCGCTTGTCCTTTGGCTAGTTCCGCTGTAATACAAGCCGAGAACGTACAACCTGTACCATGAGTATGACGCGTTGGAAAGCGCGGACTTTCTACGATAAATTGCGAAGTCGGTGTAAAAACCCAATCGCAACAATTCGAGCTTTGCGAATCCTCTAAATGTCCACCTTTAATTAACACCGTATTTACACCGAATGCCTGTAATTTTAAAGCCGCTTCATAAGCGGTCGAATTATCAATAATTTTTACACCTGTTAAAGCTTCCGCTTCAGGCAAATTAGGCGTAATCACATTAGCTAATGGCAACAAATGTGTTTTTAAGGCATTAATCGCATTTTGTTGTAATAACGGCGCGCCACCTTTGGCAATCATTACGGGATCAAGCACCAATTTACCAAAGTTATACTGACCTAGTGCCTTTGCCACACATTCAATGACTTCTGCCGTGCCTAACATACCAATTTTAAATGCCGAAATTTGAAAATCTTCTGCAATAGCTTTTAACTGTGCTTCGATTGTTTTAATAGGCACACAGTGAATATCAAATACGCCTAAGGTATTTTGAGCAGTAATTGAGATCCGCTTGAATTCCAGCTCCACCGCCACTGTCCGAACCTGCAATCGTTAATACTTGATGCACTTTATTCATAAGAGATTCTCGCATGATGTTCAATTATCTCTGCTGAAAGCATCGCTAATTGATTTAAGAATTCACAATTAAATGTGCCTAATTTCTCCGTATTTAACGGTTTTGCAGCAAGCTCCCCTGCAATAGCATAAGCTGTTGCACCTTCGCAAATTGCTTCAAAAATTTGACCGCTTGCTACAGCACAAAAGGTAGCAAATACGGATCCAAGTAAACAACCTGAGGCTGTAATGCGAGGAAATAGCTTCGTACCATTTGCAATTTTAACTAACCGTTTACCATCGCTGATATAATCTATTTCTCCACTTACCACGACTACGCATTGGTATCTATTCGCCACAGCATGCGCAATTTCTGCAATATTAACTGAGCCATTCCCAGCATCAACGCCTTTAGCCTGCCAATTTACTTGAGCCAATTTAGCCATTTCCCCAAGGTTTCCTAGAATAACACTAAATTGAATTTCATTTAACAGTGTCATAACAGAATGATAACGGTGATCTGTTGCACCTATCCCAACGGGATCTAATACCACAGGTATTCCGATTTGATTTGCCATTTTGCCTGCTATACGCATTGTTTCAACTTCTGACTTAGTAGCGCTGCCAATATTGATTAGTAAAGCATTACTGATTCGCACCAAATCTTCTGCTTCCTCTAGAGTGGTGGACATCAGCGGTGAAGCACCAATAGCAAGTAAACCATTTGCAGTAAAATTGGCTGCAACTATATTTGTCATATTATAGATAAGCGGATTCTGCTGGCGAATTTTTGCCAAATAGCTGGATTTCATTTTTATCTCCATGAATTAAATGTAAAAGTGAATGAAACAAGCTTCGCAATTTCATTCAAGGTGGAATCCAACGGGTGGCAGATAAAAATAAAAACTTAAACCAATTCATCTTATTTATCTCAATAGTAGACAAGACTACTGTGCTTTTTTAGATAAATTGAGAGTAAAAAATGACAAGTAAAAAGAAAGGGATAATAAACTTAAGATTAGCATATTAGTTTCCTACGTCAGCACTAACTGTATCAGGTTCACGGGTTTAATCTCAGCCTAACTAGAGGCACCCCGACTAAAAAATCAGTGATAGTGTAAAGAAATGGCTAGTGAAAACCAACTGGTTACTTTTGAATATGTGAATAAGATCACATTACAAAAAAACAAGCGATTAAAAAATGTCACTTTTTTGTAAAAAGTCACAAAATTCAACCGCTTGTTTAAACTAGAATTGATAACCTAACTGCGTATGGAAAGAAGTCCCAGAGAAATTGTCTTTACGACCTAAATCACGTTGTACGGCAAGTTGGAAATGCCATGGGCTTGTTTTAGCCTTCCAATCAAGCCCAGCTTGCATATTTAACCAGCTCTTATCTGCCTGCGCTAAAGCTACGTTAAATTGACTGTTATTAAGCTGAGTTTGTAATGTTGCTGGCGAATCACGCCATTCTTTTACCCAACGTGCATTTAAATATGGTTGCCAATTGGTAAATTGGTAACGATATTCTGCACCAATACCACTACGCAAACTACGAATAGATTGATCCGTAAAAGTTAATCTCATCACATTTGTATTTTCTTCACCAAAGGCAGCTATTTTGCCATGGCTATGTGTAATATCGGCCAAGAATGTAAGATTGTTATTCTCAATTTGCCATTCATAGCCACCGAATAAACCTGCACTAATAACTGCACCACTGGTTTCCGCTTTTTGTGCACGTTGAGCTTGAGCTAACCGAATATGACGTGAAGTTTTATAATCGTTATCACTAAGTTGCAATGCTGCACCTAACCACCATTTATCAGCGTCATAACGTAACGCTGTATTAATCGCATTACTTTTAATTTCGCCTTTAGTTGAGCCTTTTTGCCCTTCTAAATCGCTATGGCTAAACACTGTCGATAACTGCCATTCTGGCGTAAATTGCGCTTTTAAACCAGCGTAAAGTGCATTACCTTTATCGTAAACTTGATAAGCTGCAATAGCCTGTACCGTTTTTGCTTCTTGCTTCAATAAGCGGTTGTTATTACTTTGCTGACGTGCAAAATCAAACGTTTTTTCCGTTGAATGTAGCGCTAATTGCGGTAAAACACTGATTTCGCTTGGCGCTTGTAACACATTTAAAATGTAATCTGCCATTACTTTATGGGCGATCGCACCAGGGTGAAAACCGTCTGCGAATAATTTCTTATCTGCTTGTTCATCTCCAGTACAAATTGCCTTTGTTGTTGACGCACAAACTGTTGCAGTGGTATTACTAAAGCCAAAATCAGCTGGATTAGACAACATGTCGTTAAATAGCGCATCAGTGTCAATTCGCACGATATTTCCACCAACTGAATTTAGCGCTTGCGTAGTTGCACTATTTAATAAACTGGTTGCGCTAGCCGCTTGGGTTGCAAATTGTTGATATTGCTGAATTAACGTACTCGTAAAAGCATTCCGATCGATGGCTGCACCCAGAGCTGCACCTAATGGTGATTGATATAAGGCATCAACGGTATTCGTTAAAACCTGTACACGTGCATTTTCAAAATCTGCAAGATTCGATTGTGTACTCTTCGCTAAAATCGCCAGATTTGCATCAAAGGCTTGCAGGAATGCTGCTTTAGCTGTTTCACCATAACCTACTCGTACTTTCTCAACGTTATTGGCAAAGCTATTCGCCGCAGCTGTACCAAACTGTTGAAATAGCGATGGCGTGTAAGCCACATTTGGTATCGTAGGTGCAACAACGAGTTCTACACCCGCTTGTTTTAAGCTAGCCCATTGCTGAGCACTATTTTGCGCAACCGTTGCACTTTCTGTTTGCACCGTTTGTAGCGCATTTTGACTTGCAATCGCTTTAGTTAAAATGGTAGGTAAATCATTACCACCTGCCCACATAATGTGTAACGCATCATTTTTTACCCCACTTGCTAGGTAATTTTGAATTTGTTGTGCTAACGCCACATTAGGCTGGCGACTCGTATATTCGCTATTTGTCGCAACAACTACTCCGCCACTGTAGGCGTAATTCGAACCACCTTTTGAAGAGGCAGTTAATGTACTACCAAGTGCTGTTGCTAAATGTTCATTGTAAAGTGCATTTGCGCTTCCATTAGGCTGATTATATGTCGCTTTATTTAACCATCCTGTTTGCCCAATATCACTTAGGCTATCACCAAATACCACAATATCTTGCGCTACAGCTGTTGAAGCCAATGTTGAAGCAGCTAATAGCGCCAAATATGTTTTTTTCATTTCCACTGTTTTTCTCCTAAAATAACAAAGCGATAACATTCATTTACACACAAATGTAAATAAATGTTATCGCCTTACAAATAAAAAACAGATTGGACTTGTTCTCTATTTGTCTTTAGCACTCCAAATTAATGGATCTACACCACGATGAATTAAATCTTGGTGCTCTTCAATGTTAAACGCTGGTTCTTTGCCTGCTTTAACTTGGCGTACATAATCTTTTAATAAACGCCATACAATTGGCGCAAGAATAAGAATCGCAATTAAATTAATTACTGCCATAGACGCCATTACGGTATCTGCAAAAGCCCAAACGATACCACCATCACGCACTGCGCCAAAATAAACGAAGAATAATACAATGCCTCGGAAGCCCCAAACAAACCAAGGTTTGTTTTTAATATAGCGAATATTGGTTTCTGCATAAGCATAGTTACCAATAATTGAGGTATAGCAAAATAATAAGATGATAAAGGCTAAGAAGTGTACGCCAAATTCACCTAAATGATACTGCAAGGCTGTTTGAGTAAGTTCTACCCCTTTTAAGCTTTCACTACCATAGTTATCTGACATGAGGATAATTGCTGCCGTACAAGTACAAACTACCATAGTATCAACAAATACGCCTAACATTTGGATTAAACCTTGGCTCGCAGGGTGTTTTGCATCAGAAGTTGCTGCTGAGTTTGGGGCAGACCCCATACCTGCTTCGTTTGAGAATAAACCACGTTTAATCCCCATTAGCATGGTTTTTGAGACTAAAGTACCAAACATACCACCAGCGGCTGCCGAAAAATCAAAAGCGCTATCAATAATTAAAGCTAATACTGAAGGAACACGTTCAATGTTCATTCCTAAAATAATGATCGCAATAATTAAGTAAAATAACGCCATCATTGGTACTACTTTAGAAGATACTTGCCCAATCAGTTTTACACCACCAGAAATGATAATGCCTGTTAAAATAACCAGCACAAGACCGACGTATTGACCATTCCATTCCCAAGCTTTACTCGTTGCTGCAACAATAGAGTTTGACTGCACTGCATTAAACGCAAAACCAAAGGTAAAAATTAACGTGATTGCAAAAGCAATTGCCATTGGCTTAAATTTTAAACCACGCGTAATATAGTACGCAGGCCCGCCACGGAACATTCCATTCGGATCACGTGTTTTATATAACTGCGCCAATGAGGATTCTGCAAATGCCGAACTCATCCCCATTAATGCGGTAATCCACATCCAAAATACTGCACCTGGCCCACCTAATGCGATCGCTGTTGCAACACCACCAATATTACCAACCCCAACACGGCTCGCTAAGCCTGTTGCAAAAGCCTGAAATGGGGTAAGCGATCTACCTTCCGTTGCACGTCCACCCCACATTTCTTGAATACTTCTTGGCAATAAACGTAATTGAACTAGCCCTGTGGTAATCGTGAAAAATATCCCAACGCCTAAAAGTAACAAAATAGTTACATCCCAGAGCGGTCCATCAATAGTATTGACAATCCACGTCAATAGATTTTCAAAGCCCGAAACAATAAAATCCATCAAAAAAAGCCTCATGAAAGTTAAAAATAGAAAAACGAAAACGATTGCATTGTAATGATTTTTTAACGTTTGAAAAGATTTTTTAATCTAATCAATTACCTAAAGTTATCGTCGAAGCAATCCTGACCCCGTGCTAATTTCAATAAAACTGCTGTGGAATAAGGTAATACCTAATAAAATTAAACCGATCCCCGCTACAATTTTTAAGCTCAACGCCAGTTTTTTACTGGTCTGCTCAGAAATATACCACGAACTCAAACGGATCGCTTTATTACGCGCAACTAATACAAGCCCAGCAAATAAACTCAATGTTAGCCCTGTTCCCACCGCCATAATCAACGCAGATGCGATACCCCACAAGTATAAATCCAGCGTATAAGCTAAAAATAAAACTAATATCGCCCCAGAGCAAGGTCTGGCACCGATACTAAAAATAATCATTAATTGTGCTTTCCAATCTTTTGCATGTTGCATTTGTTGTGAAGAAGGCAAATGCTGATGTCCACAACCACAATGCTCTGAATGTACATGTGATTTTACTGTAACAAGCGGTTGAATTTTATGATTATGTTGCAAGTTTTGGTTAAGTGAAATTTGACGAATTTTCGGTGTAGACTGTACTTTACGCTTTTGCCAAAATGGTTTAAACGCCTGATAACACCAATAAACACCAAATAAAATCATAAAAGCAAAGCTGCCCCGTTCTACCCATTTCAAGGTGAAATTGAAGTAGCTACGAGAAAGCGTAAATACGACCACAATTACCGTAACCAAACTCACCGCTACCACACCTTGCATCAAAGCAGATAGCAGGCTGATTTTCATCGCCTGAGTTAGTTTGGTTTTTTCAAGCGACAAGTAGCTTGTTAAAATAAATTTGCCATGTCCAGGTCCTACCGCATGGAATACGCCATACAGAAAACTGATTAGCATCAACGTTAAGCCTGCTTGTTGAGAATGTTGGCTTAATGCAGTTAGCGAACCTGAAATTTGCTGATTAAATGATTTTTGCCATAGCATTACCTGATAAAGCACTATGGGATAGCTTTGGTAGATTGCAAAAAGTAGCAAAAAAATGACCGCTAGCCAAATAGCTAATTTAGCTGTTACTCGCATACGACTGTTACCTTCTGTGCAAATTGTGCGCCTAAAGAATTATCTTCATTTTCAGGCATATCTGGCGACTGGTTTTTATCTAAGCTAGAAGCATACAAACGAAGAGAATTGCTGATTTGAGGCTGCGTTAGCGTAGCTTTGCATTGTGAAGTGTTAATTGACAATGCTTGGACGTTATTGTATTCCATACCCATATAGTAGCTTGGTTCATAGGTATAAAAACGGACGGGATTATTCTTGAGATCATGCGGTTTACTTAGCGGGATCGTTAGATAAAACACTACTCGATTACCGTGAATATCAAAACGCGTATTCCGTGGCTTTGCGCTAAATTTGATAGGCTGATCTTTAGCGTCATAAAGATAGCTAAAATAATGCGCTTCAATCGCAGTTTGCGTCATTTCATCTGTAATAGATTTTTCGGTTGCCGTTTTATCCGCACTATTATTCACTTCATAAATTAATTCTGCCGATGCAATTTCATCTAGCATCCATTCCATTTCAAACGCGTTTAATTTTGTGCCTTCTACCAATACTTTATTTTTTAAATCGACAAAAGAATGTGGATGTGCAAACAATTGTGAGCTAAACGATACTGCGAAAAATACACTAAGTAATTTTACTAATTTCATTAGTTCTCTCCTTAAAAAACAAAAAGCGAACAAGTTACCCTGTTCGCTCTTTTAAATGGGGTGAGTTGGTCGATAAGCCGAGTTCTGTCGTGGACAATCATTCCTCTAGGCTTGCATTCACATACAAGCTCAAGCAACCTACCCGAACTCTGGACGGGCCATCCATTGAGTTCCTATTTGGTCTTGCTACGAGTGGAGTTTACCGTGCCGTGGAATGTTGCCACCCACGCGGTGCGCTCTTACCGCACCCTTTCACCCTTACCTGCGCTAATGCACATCGGCGGTCTGCTCTCTGTTGCACTGGTCGTCGGTTCACACCGCCCAGACGTTATCTGGCACTCTGCCCTGTGTAGCTCGGACTTTCCTCTCGTTTACTTGTCCCACTAGGTCGTTCTTGCGAACAATTAAGGGCTTCAATAAACCAGCGATTGCCTAACCAACTCAGAATGGCGATTATAGCGGATTTGCAAACTTTTGCCAAGAATGAACCGCTTGTTAGCCTAATAATTGGCAAACAAAAAAGGATTAAGTTCCGAAAAACTTAATCCTCTCTTTTCACTAAAGGCTAACGTTTAATCATTAAACACGTTTGAAGTCTAAGTGAACTAATTTTGGTTTAGTTGGGTGACGTTGAATCGCTTGTACTTTAACTTGCTCTTCTTTACCCGCAACAACGATAGTTAACACTTCGCTGTAGAACGCATCGTGGATTTGTGCGTTGTTTACGTTATCGTGGTTTAAAACGATTGATACAGGCTCTGCATTACCACCGTAGATGATTGCAGGAACTTGACCATTGTGACGCAGGCGGCGGCTCGCACCCTTACCTTGCGTAGAACGAACTTCAGCTTCAAATTTGAATGACATTGTTTAATTCTCTTAAAGTAAAAAGGAACATAATGTTCCGTGAATATAAAAAATAGCAGGCGACCCAGCTATTCCACAAAATAAATTCGACTAAAAAAGTCGAGTGCGTATTCTACGCATTTTTTACATAAAATGCAAAATAAAAAGAGGCGAAAATATTCGCCTCTTTTAAGTTATTTAACTTATTTAAGCAACAAGCGCTTTCACTTGTTTTGCATACGCATCCCAATCAGTAATTGGGCGAGTTGCAACACCTGAGTTCATTGCTGCTTTAGCTACTGCTGATGAAACCGCAACGATTAAACGTGGATCAAATGGCGTTGGAATAACGTAATCAGTACCAAATGATAATTCGCCATAGGTTGAAATCACTTCAAATGGCACTGGCTCTTTCGCTAAATCAGCAATTGCGTGCGCTGCTGCCATTTTCATTTCTTCGTTAATTGCGGTTGCACCCACATCTAATGCACCACGGAATAAGAATGGGAAGCAAAGCACGTTATTTACTTGATTTGGGTAGTCAGAACGACCAGTACATACGATAGCATCTGGGCGAACTTCTTTTGCTTCATGTGGGGTTGTTTCTGGAACAGGGTTCGCTAGCGCTAAAATTAATGGATCTTTCGCCATTGTTTTAATCATATCTTGGCTTAATGCACCTGCTTTTGAACAACCTAAGAATACGTCTGCACCTGCTACTGCATCTGCAAGTGTACGCCAGCCGTTATCTTCAATAGCGTAAAATTGTTTGGTTTCATCCATATTATCGCCACGACCTTGGTAGATAACACCTTTAGAGTCGCACATAGTGATATTTTCTTTTTTGAAGCCTAATGAGCGTAATAAATTAGTACAAGCAATTGCTGAAGCACCAGCACCGTTTACCACTAAACGTACGTCTGAAATAGCTTTACCCACGATTTCTAAACCATTTAATGCTGCTGCACCGACAATAATTGCTGTACCATGTTGGTCATCGTGGAATACAGGAATGCCCATACGCTCACGTAATTTTCGCTCAATGTAGAAACATTCTGGCGCTTTAATATCTTCTAAGTTAATCCCACCAAAAGTTGGTTCTAATGAAGCAATAATATCCACTAATTTATCTGGATCGTGTTCATTAATTTCGATATCAAATACATCAACACCCGCAAATTTTTTAAATAAAACACCTTTACCTTCCATTACTGGTTTAGAAGCTAATGCGCCAATGTTTCCTAAACCAAGCACCGCAGTACCATTTGAAATTACTGCAACTAAGTTACCACGAGCGGTATAACGACGAGCCGCTGCTGGGTCTTTTTCAATGGCTAAACATGGTTCTGCAACACCTGGTGAATACGCTAAAGCTAAATCATGCTGAGTCGCAAGTGATTTAGTTGGGGTAACCGAGATTTTGCCTGGTACAGGAAATTCGTGAAAGTCTAATGCTTGTTGTTTTAAATCGCTCATAGCTAATCCTTAAATAATACGCTTATTGATGTGTGTTGCTTGTTAATAATTGAAAAATGGCTGAACCCAGCACACCTCTAAATTATTAACAACGCTGTAGTATTTTACTGCAAAAATTAGCAATTTGGTGTGATTTAGATCTAATTTTTAACAGTTTGTTAAACATACCAAAAAGTAATGGGATTTTGCAAAGTAATTGCAAAATCCCACCGCTAATTCACTCTAATTAGGTAGATTATTTCACTGTTGGTAACCAACCTGCTGAGAATAAGAATTCCCACCATGCAATACCTAATGTAGCGTGAATAATTAAGCTACCAAACGCAATCACAAAACCAGCTGTCCACCAAGATTTGATGTCGTTATAACCCGCACCAAAAGTAATCGGACCTGGGCCACCACCATAGTGTGTTACCGAGCCACCGTATGAGTTAGAGAATAATAAGCCTAATGCTAATAATTCTATTGGTGCGCCTGCTACTTTACCTACTGTTGCAAATACTGGCACCATAGCTGCTACATAAGCACCACCTGATGCGAATAAGTAACGCACTGATACACTTAACAATAAAATAACAATTAACGCAATATTACCGTGATCACCGAAGTTTAAGTTTGCACTTAATGTGTCCGCTAACCATTTGAAAAAGCCCGCTTTTTCTAAAATACCAGACATACCGATGATACCACCGTACCAAATTAAAGTATCCCAACCTGCTTTATTCTTACGAATATCATCCCAAGACACGATGGTTAATACCACACAAAGCACCATGGTGATTAATGCTACCGTTGTTGCATTCACATTTAAGAAATCAGAGAAAATCCAACCTAATAACGCCACCACAAATAATACCGCTAATGCTTTTTCACGGAAGCTCATTGGACCTAATTCTTCTAAGCCTTTTTGCGCAATCGCTTTATTATCAACTTTGGTGAGTTCTGGTTTCGCAATCACATAACATATGAATGGAATTAAGAACAAGCATGCTAAACCTGGTACAGATGCAGCTAAGAACCATTGCACCCAACTTAAATCAAGCCCTAAAATAGGTGCCATTAATGAAAGTGCTAACGCATTTGGTGCCATTGCTGTTAAAAAGATATAACTGGTTGTTTTTACTACCATATATACATTTAATAATAAATAGCGACCAGCAAGTTTCGGTGATTTTTCAGGATCAGATCCTAAAGCAACAGCGACACTGTTAATGATTGGGAAAACGATACCACCAGCGCGAGCGGTGTTTGAAGGGGTAGCAGGAGAAAGTAATAAATCTAAGAAGAGCGTTACATAGCCTAAACGAAGTGTAGTGCTTCCCAACCAGCTAATCATATGATACGCAATTCGCTTACCTAAACCTGTAATCACAAACGCAGAACTTAACGTAAACGCTGTAAAAATTAACCATGTAGTACCTGATTGATAGCCTGCTAACGTATGACTCACTTTTACAAATTGCTCCGCACCTTCAGTATTACCAATGGTCGCAGCGGAAGCGGCAACAGCAGCAAGTAATAATACTGGCTCGCCATAAGGCTTAATTACCAATCCAACAATTGTTGCAATATAAATACCTAACAACCGCCAAGCAATCAGAGAAAGTCCCTCTGGTGCAGGCAATAAGAAAAAAATAACAGGTATTGCAACTAATACCGCTACTTTTTGCGCTTTAGATAACGCCATGTTTCACCTCTGCATAAAGATTAAAAATACATAAAATAAACTTTTATACCCCAAAAGAGTAACATTGCTATTTTTAGCATAAGTCAAAATCAAAAACATTGATTTTTTTCTAATTTTGCAAATTTTTTTATTTTTTAAAAATTAATTGCTGACTAGCTCGCTAACTGACAATAGAAAGATAATTAGCGCCAGCAAATCTGCGCTTCCTCCACAGCTAATATTGCGCTGAATACATTCATCATCTAGTGTTTCTAGCTTTATGCGTAAATCTGTTTCATTTACAAAATTTTGTAAAATGTCGACCGCTTGTTGTTTCACAAAACGTAGCCCATCTAGTCCGCCTCGGTGCACCACATTTGTATCATCATTATGCGCCATTAACCATACTAAAATTTGATGCAAATTGATGACAGGTTGTTGCTTGATAAATGCTAAGCAATTTGCAATCGTTACCAATCCGCTTTCAGCCTCCCCCCTTGCACCCGTTAAACCATATTGACGATACAGTTTTACTCCATGCGTAAGCGGTAGATTTTCAGGATAATTTTGCAATTCTGCGGTTAAACCTTCAGCAAATTGTGCCACTAGCTCAAAAAGTTGTGAAAAGCGAGTAGATTTCGCAAATTGCTCCGTTTGCACATATAAACGCCCAATCGCACAGCAAACAAGTCCAAAAGCGAAAATCGCGCCTTTATGCGTATTTACTCCACCCGTTGCTTGTAACATCGCTCGTTCAGCATGAATTCCAAGCGGTCGAATTTCCGCTAAAATTTGCGATGCTGAATAATCTGCCGTAGCTATACCTTTAGCTACAAATTCTGCAAAAAATGGCCGCAACGCCAAAGCACTGTGCTCAAAGGTTTGTACCGTCATATCTGCATGTGAGCCATTATTCCGTTTATCCACTAAACCAGGTTTGGGCGTGAGATAAACTTCTTGTAGCAATGCTTGGTAAGCCTTTTCTGCAATTTGTTGGCTAAAATAATCTGCTTTTGTACGTTGTTGCATTTGTGCCACAATTTGTTCCACCGAATGTTTACGAGAACGTGCGCAAAGTTTGGCATTTTCGCTACAACATAAACAAGGACGCGCGTTAAAACCCAATTCAGTACGGCTTAACAGCTCTCCATTTAGTGTGATCACATCTAGATCCCATAACCGTGCAAGTGGTGAACTATCTTCCAGCGCAATACAAGCTTTTTTTAGCCTAACCGCCTCAATCGGCAACACAAAAATCGCCTCATGTCCCGTTTCTAATGGACGAATAAATTCTGCTATTGGCACAACATCAAGTTGCGTAAATAAAGCGGTCAAATTTTCCAAACTTCTGGCAAAAATATAGTCTAGTAATTCATTTTGCTTTACGCCGCCTACGGCAAGCAAAGTTAAAGAAAGCACAGTCTGCTGGTACTTTTGCAGGCATTTTTGTTGCAATAAAGCACGCTCTTCGCGAGCGTTCAACAATGATTCAATGGAAATTTCATTTCCTTTAAGGGAAAAAGATTTGCAAAATTTTTGGAAAATCATACCGCTTGTATTGATTTTAATCTGAAAAATTAACAAGGACGCCAAACATGGCGTCCCTTCTTCAATCAGGCAAAGATTATTCTTTTACTTGATACACCGTATCAATCACAGAACCATCTCGGTAGCGAACAATGGCAACAGGTTTGTCGGTAAACTCAATTTCTTTGGGTTTGCCTGTAATACTGTATGCACGTTCACAAAGTTGCTCAATCGTGAATAATTGAATACCTGCATTGCTTAACGCTTCAATAAGATCTGGACGTTTTGGATTTACCGCCACACCGTGGTCAGTAACTAAAATATCAATATTTTCACCTGGAGTAACGCAAGTTATTACATTTTCAACCACGCAAGGAATACGTCCACGCACAAGTGGTGCGACAATAATCGCCACTTGTGCAGAAGACGCCGTATCGCAGTGACCGCCCGATGCACCACGAATGATACCATCTGAACCTGTTAAAACGTTTACGTTAAATTTTGTATCAATTTCTAATGCAGAAAGAATGACCACATCTAAACGCTCAACAGAAGCCCCTTTTGAGCTGTAGTTAGCATATTGGTTTGCCGATACTTCGATATGATTTGGGTTACGTGCAAGCGATTCTGCCGCATCTTTATCAAATGATTGCACATCGATCAGTTTTTTGATTAAGCCCGCTTCGTGCAATGCCACCATGGTTGAAGTAATACCTCCTAAACCAAAACTTGCAGTAATGTTTTCACGGCGCATTTTATCTTCTAAGAAACGTGTTACCGCCAGTGAAGCACCACCTGTACCTGTTTGGAATGAGAAGCCATCTTTAAAATAGCCTGAGCCAAAAATCACTTCCGCACATTTACGCGCAATTAATAGCTCACGAGGGTTGGTTGTCATACGAGTTGCACCCCCACCGATCTTTTTCGGATCGCCAACCGCGTCTACTTGTACAATTAAATCTACTTGGTCTTGTGGAATACTTGCTGGATGATGTGGGTAAGTTACAAATTCTTCGGTTAATAACACCACTTTGTTCGCAAATTCAGCATCGACTTTTGCATAACCTAATGAACCACATTTGCTTTTACCGCTAAAGCCATTTGCATTACCAAATTCATCGCACGCAGGCACTCCTAAAAATGCCACATCAATTTTTAGTTCGCCTGATTTGACTAAATGTACACGTCCGCCGTGCGAATGGATATTTACAGGCTCGGCTAAAATACCTTTTGAAATTTCATCGGCTAATTTGCCACGTAAACCTGAAGAGTAGATTTTGGTTACTACACCATTTTTGATATGTTCAACAATGGGGAAATGACTATCGATTAATGAACTCGAAGCAAGCGTTAAATTTTTAAAGCCCATTTCAGCAATTTTGTCCATGACAAGATTTACCACGAAATCACCTGCACGGAATGCGTGATGGAATGAAATCGTCATGCCATCTTTTAAACCTGAACGGCGAATTGCTTCTTCAAGATTTTCACATAATTTGCGATTTTTGGCGGTACGCATGAGGGATTCCGCTTTTGGCACTGCTTGATAAACTGGTTTGCCTGCATTGAATTTTTCAACACGTTGTTCTCTTGTTGTCATATTTCCCCCTACTCTTCACGAATACCTGATTTAGCACGCTCAAGCACTAATTTTGCACGATCAATAATTGGTGCATCGATCATTTTACCATTGAGCGAAACTACACCTAAACCATTACGTTCTGCTTCTTTTGCTGCATCAATAATACGTTGTGCTTGATCCACATCTTTTTGTGTTGGTGCAAATAAATTATGTAATAACTCAATTTGACGAGGGTTTACTAATGATTTACCGTCAAAACCAAGTTGTTTAATTAACGACGCTTCAGCTAAGAAACCCTCTTCGTTATTCGCATTAGAATAAACCGTATCAAACGCTTGAATACCTGCCGCACGAGCTGCCTGTAAAATAGAACATCGAGCGAACAGTAATTCAATCCCTTCAGGCGAACGCTCCGTTTTAAGGTTACGCACATAGTCTTCCGCACCTAATGCAATACCAATTAAGCGGTTAGAAGCAGTGGCAATTTGATTTGCTTGAGTAATACCAAGTGGCGATTCAATTGCAGCTAACATTAATGTGCTACCGACTTCACGACCACAGGCTTTTTCAATTTCAGTAATCGCATTATCCATATCAACCACATCTTGTGCGGTTTCGGTTTTTGGCATACGCACAACATTCACACCTGCACGCACCACTGCATTTAAATCTGCCAAGCCAAATTCAGAATCTAATGGATTCACACGCACCACCGTTTCAATTTCTTGATAAAGCGGATGTTGTAGAGCGTGCGCCACTAAAATACGTGCAGAATCCTTTTCTTTTAACGCCACTGCATCTTCTAAGTCAAACATAATCGAATCAGGTTTGTAGATAAAGGTGTTGCTGATCATCGCCGCATTTGAGCCTGGCACGAACAACATACTTCTACGTAATTTATTTTTTTGACTCATAGCACTTTCTCCCAATCGATTTGTTCATCGGTTGCACGCAATAATGCTGCTTTTAATCTCGCACGAAGTACGCAATCTAATGCCCCTTTATCTTCTACCGTTACTTTTGCTGCACTGACTTCAAACTGTGCAAGTACTTGATTAATGGTGGCTAAAATGTCATCACCAAACTGTTTTCCCACAGAGCTATTTAGCTCAATGTGCAACGTACTTGCAGGTTCAATGCGGACTTGTGCATCACTAGATTCTAGTGTGCCCGCCACAGCGATGTTAGTTATCTGCATAATGGTTTCCTTATGGTTGGCTAATAAATGAATGACTAATGGAAAAAAGACTGGGCAATGTTGAACTTGCAAATAAACGGGCATTTTTAACCGCTTGTAGCCTTTTTTCCATTGGCAACTCGTCGTAAACACACAAAAATAAAATATAAATTAAGGTAAGTAAAATAAGGAAGAAATCTGACCGCTTGTCACCATCTAAATTGAGTAATCCCTTTTATTTTTATTGTTAATTATTTCAAAAAGAAAAAATATTAGCAGTACGTTTGCCATTCTAACCCATTCTTACAAAATTGCTAATTAGAAAGAGGTATTGTTGATATGGATCAACCACCACCTTTAATTATGAATAAAATTCATATTTATTCTGAAAATTATGAAATTGACGTTAATCAACAGATAAAAATAGAATGCTCCTAACCAAAACACAACTTCATTCTAACAATTAAAAATTTATCAAAGGGGCAAAATATGAGTTACGCAAAAGAAATTGATCATTTAAATCAAAGTGTTGCAGACTTAAATGGACAAATTAATGTTTCGTTCGAGTTCTTTCCTCCTAAAAATGAAAAAATCGAGACCATGCTATGGGAATCAATTCATCGCTTAAAAACGCTCAAACCTAAATTTATGTCTGTCACTTACGGTGCCAATTCAGGAGAACGCACCCGCACTCATTCCATTGTAAAAAATATTCAACAACAAACAGGCATCTTAGCTGCGCCACATTTAACAGGAATTGACGCGAGCCCTGATGAATTACGAGCAATCGCTAAAGACTATTGGGATAGCGGTATTCGTAATGTCGTCGCATTACGTGGCGATGAACCTGCGGGCTACAGTAAAAAACCGTTTTATGCGGCAGATTTAGTCAGATTACTCAAAGAAGTCGCTGATTTTGATATTTCTGTCGCGGCTTATCCCGAAATACATCCTGAGGCAAAATCAAGTCAAGCTGATTTAATTTATTTAAGACAAAAAATCGAAGCAGGTGCTAACCGTGCGATTACCCAATTCTTCTTTGATATTGATAGTTATCTACGCTTTCGTGATCGCTGTGCTTCTGTCGGGATTGACGTGGAGATTGTGCCTGGAATCTTACCTGTTTCGAATTTCAAACAATTAGAAAAAATGGCAAAGATCACAAACGTTAGAATTCCAAGTTGGATGCAAAAAATGTATCAAGGGCTTGATGACGACCAAACCACACGTAATTTAGTTGGCGCAAGTATTGCTATGGATATGGTAAAAATACTCTCAAAAGAAGGGGTGAAAGATTTCCACTTTTATACGTTAAACCGCTCTGAATTAACCTATGCCATTTGTCACACGCTCGGGGTTCGACCATAATACGCTAGACAAAAATGCGTAAATAATGGACAATGAGGCTATTCAATCATTGTCTATTTTTATTATGCTATTTCTCACAAAACTCGTTACTGCCATTATCCTGCCACCATTTAATGCGTTGATTTTATGGATTTTCTCGCTATTACTGCATAAATTACATTTCAAAAAACTCGGCTATTTTTGCACCATTTTAGGTATCACAATTCTGTATATTTGCAGCACGCCTTACTTCTCTTCTCAACTAATTCAAGCGGTCACTTTTAGCAAAAAATTTACTATTGAAGATTACAAAAAAGCGCAAGCCATTGTGTTATTAGGTGGAGGGTTGCGAGATAGTGATGAACTTTTTGGGCGTTATGCGATTGCTGCAGCGCCATTAGAGCGTATGCGTTATGCAGCCTATCTGCATAAACAAACAGGCTTGCCGATCCTTGTCACAGGCGGAAGCCCAGAAGGTAGAGAGTCAGAAGCCAAAGTGATGGCGCAAGAATTGCACGATTTCTTCCAAACACCTGTACGTTGGATTGAGCCAGATTCAAATGTTACCGAAGAAAATGCTACCTTTAGCAAACCCATTCTCAACCAAGCAGGTGTGAAAGATATTGTGCTTGTAACCAACCAATGGCACATGAAACGAGCCAAAATGCTCTTTGAACGAGAAGGATTTACCGTGTTAGCCGCAAGTACCACCGCTCATCAAGCGTTAGATATCGGTATCCTGCCTTTTATCCCACAGGCGCAAGCGCTACAAAATAGTAGCCTTGCACTGAAAGAATGGCTTGGTTATTGGAAAGAAAAGTTACTTGGCTAATGCCTAGCCAATAAATAAAGAGGGCTTGCAAAATTTGGTAAAAATCCGACCGCTTCCCTCTCTTCACAAGCAAGATTACCGCTGATTAATCAGATGCTCGATCATCAAACCTGCAATATCTAGCCCTGTAGCTTGCTCAATCCCCTCCAAACCTGGGCTAGCGTTCACTTCCAGCACTAATAAGCCTGATTCAGATCGAATAAGATCCACACCCGCTACCGAAAGCCCTACTGCTTTGGCAGCATTCACTGCCAATTGTTGTTCGGCTTCGCTTAATTCAAACTTTGTCGCTTTGCCACCTAAATGAATATTCGCACGAAACTCTCCCTCTTCGCCTGAACGTTGCATGGCTGCCACTACTCGATCACCAATCACAAAAGCCCTAATATCTTGCCCTTTTGCTTCCGCCACAAAATCTTGTAACAAATAGCCTAGGTTCGCCTGTTGTAATACCGCCAGCACACTTTGCGCATTTTGCTTGCTCTCAGCTAACATCACCCCTACGCCTTGCGATCCAGCCAAAGTTTTCGCCACTAACGGCGTGTTATGTAAGTTCGAATGTTGCTCTACTGCACATAACTCCCCCGCAAAAGAGCTCGCAGGCACGGCAATTTGCGCAGCTACGAGTGCTTGTAAACTCAACCATTTATCTCTTGCTAAGCTAAAAGCGGTCGAATTATTTAAAACTTTCACCTTTTTCGCTTCAAAATAGCGCAATACACGACAGCCCATTTCAGTACTTGCCGTACCAAAACGAGGCAAAACCGCATCATATTCAGGCAATAACTCAAGCGGTCGATTTTTCTGATAAATTTCCCCTGCCTGATAATAAAGCTGGAAAATGGGCTGCCCCTGCACTACCGCTAGCTTAATGAGCATTCGATTCGGATCAAGAATATCCAAATGAATGCCCCGTTGTTCACAAGCCTGCAACAAGCGCTGACAGCTATATAAACGAGGCTCCCGACACAGCACTAAAAATCTCATGGTTTAATCCTTTTTGGGTTATTGGTGCAAAACGCTACAAACGCTTTTAACACTGCCGATTGATGTTTTTGGTTTGAGTAAAAACACAATAAAACAGAGTCACAAAGTGGCTCAACAGACTGGTATGTGAGCGGTAGTAAGTTCCTATCTGGAAGCGGGTGCTATTACAGTAAACACACAAATTTTTATGTGGTCGGACACAGGACTCGCATCCGACCCTCAACGAGGTAAACAACGTCTTCTGGTTGCCCCAGATCCCCCTCTTTAGAAAAGATAGGTTAGAGGATTTGATTGCGATAGTGATTGGAGATAGGCAGCCAAATTTCCCCCTAATTTACACATGCAAAAAATCAGAAAAATTTAACCGCTTGTATTTGGCGTTTTCTACAGTTTTTCTAAGTAATGGCGCCCACCTAACGCAGTGACTTGGCGCATAATCCATGCTTGACGTTTACGCATCGTTGGGCCTGGTTTATTAACTCGAAAGACTAATGGATTTGGCAGAGAGGCGGCCAGTAAAGCCGACTCTTGTAAAGTCAGATCTTTCGCACGCTTTTTGAAAAAGTGCTTTGCGGCAGCTTCTACACCAAAAATGCCATCACCAAACTCTGCGATATTTAAATACACTTCCAGAATACGGCGTTTGCCCCAAGTATTTTCCATAATAAAGGTTAGCGGTAATTCTATCCCTTTGCGTAGCCAGCTTTGTCCGTGCCATAAAAACATATTTTTAACGGTTTGCTGTGAAATAGTTGAAGCGCCTCGTGCTTTTTTTGCTTTAGCGTTACGTTGTAGAGCTATTTCAATCGCTTGTAAATCAATGCCGAAATGGCTTTCAAATTTTTGATCTTCTGCCGCAATCACCGCCATTTGCATTTGCCATGCAATCTTATCAAGGCTCACCCAGTCATAATGAATGTGATAATCATCGCCCGCAATCAAATGTTCTACTTTTTTCTGCACCATATAAGCAGAAAATGGCACAGGTAATACCGAAAAGATCATCAAAAAAGTAACGAAAAATCCGCCAAGTCCTGCCCCTAAACGGCTAGAACCAAACCACAACCAACCTGCTCTTGAACTGATTGCTTGCGGAATAAAAAATTTGATGATGTTACGGAATAAACGTTTAAGTAAGCTAAACATAGTGACTGACTTCTTTTTGCGTTTTCTTCTACGCTTTGCCATTAAGCTTCTCGTTTAACCATTGGATAAATTGTGGATCTAAAGTTTTTAACATATTCGAACCACGTGTAATGGTAGCTGCACTAGTATTTAGATTTTGTTGGATTTCACGCTGTGGAACTTCACCTTTGAGCAATTCACTGACAATTTGCACACGTAAGCCTAAAGAGCCTCGCTCATCTGCAGTTAAAAATGAGGTGAAAAATTGTTCTAATTTATCTTCAGCAACCGCCTGTTGTAATAATTGCATAAACTGTTGCCATTCTTGCGGATCTCGTTGATTATCAAAAATTTTCATTAAGCCTCCCAAATGTTTAAATCTATCTAAATAAAGCAAGCGGTCTGATTTTGGCAAAATTTTGCAAAAATAAAACCGCTTGTTAAATCGTTATTTTTTAGCTTTTTTACCACCACGCTGATCATCTAATTCAGCGCCTTTTGGTACGTTAAATTTGAATAAGTCGGATGATACGCCACCACCAGTGATATTACGTAATACGTATAAATTGCTTTGCCCGTCTCGCTCAATCGTACTAAAGCCTTTTAACATACCGCTTTGATCAATACGCACATCAAATTGTTTTAAATTGCTTTTTTTCGATTTTGGTTTTAAAACAAAAGTATCAGCACTTTGCGTTACATCGTATTGTTCCCAGTGGCTTTTGTCGCTACTGGTTAATAATACAAATGGCGTATTATTAACCGCATCTTGCACGGTGTTTACTGTTACTTGTGAAACAAAAGGATCGTAAAACCATAAATTCGCACCGTCAGAAACGATTAAATTTTCTTGTGGCGCTTTAGTGTCCATACGGAACAAGTTCGGGCGTTTTACTTGGAATTTGCCTTTGCCTGATTGAATTTGTTTGCCCTTGCTTGAGCGAACGGTTTGGTCGAAATCGGCACTATATTGGCTCACTTGTTCTAAACGGCGTTGTAATTCTGCTACCGCTTGCGCATCAGCAAAGGCAATGCCAGCCACCGAAAATAACGCCAAACCGAATAGTGATTGTTTCATTAATTTTTTCATCTTTTGTTCCTTCTATCAAAGAGAATCAAGTGCCTCTTTGACAATCAATTCTGTAAAAGTTTCATAAAGCTCGTACTAGCGTAACGATACAATAAAATAAGCCAAACACCAAGAGGCATTTGGCTTTTATTTTAGCGCTTAAGCAAGCGGTGGATATAAGCGTCGAGTATGTAAAATGGTAAGAATAACAATTTCTTTTTTGAAATCATTGACCATATACACAACTCTATAATTTCTAGGGTAGATTTCTCTGGTTCCTTTTATACATCCTTGCACTCCCATAAAAGGCATATAACCAAGTAAATCAATAATTGCACAGTAACTATCCGTAAATGCAGTTATATTTGCGACAATTTCATGAATGTTATTCAAAGATCTGTTCGAATACACTATTTTATGCTGCATCTTGCATATCTTTTTCTGTTTGAGCTATAGATCTCATTGCTCTTTCGTAAAATTCTTCTGAAGTATAAACATTTCCTTCTTCATAATCTTTCATTCCTTGAGCAACACTTTCTTCTAAAAATTCACGATACTCGTCGGTCATTATTTTTTCTCTCCTTATTTAGTTAATAAGGATTTTTAATCTATCAAAAAATAACCAAATAATCGCCATGTTCTGGTCATTTTTCGATTGAGATCACAAAATTAATGCGCTTCGTCCCAGTTATCGCCAACACCCACTTCTGCAATTAGAGGCACTTTAAGCTGAATCGCTTTCTCCATTTCTGCTTTAATTAATTGGCTGTAATGCTCTACCCATTCTTGTTTCACTTCAAATACCAATTCATCATGCACTTGCATAATCATCTTGATATTGTCATCGCCTTGAATAGCTTTATCAATACCAATCATTGCCACTTTGATAATATCCGCCGCAGTGCCTTGCATTGGCGCATTAATTGCCACACGCTCTGCCGCTTTACGGCGCATCGCATTGCTTGATTTAATCTCAGGCAAATACAAACGTCTGCCAAATAACGTTTCAACGTAGCCCTTTTCGCTCGCGCTTTCACGAATATCGGTCATAAATTGCTGTACTGCTGGATAACGTTGGAAATAGCGTTCCATATATTGCTTCGCATCCGCGCGTGAAATCCCTAGCTGATTCGATAAACCAAATTCTGACATACCATAAATCAAACCAAAGTTAATCGCTTTAGCACTGCGGCGCTGTTCACTGGTTACTTGATCTAGCGCTAAACCAAAAATCTCTGCTGCCGTTGCACGGTGAATATCTTTACCCTCAGCAAATGCGTTGATCATACTTTCATCACTTGCTAAATGCGCCATAATACGTAGCTCAATTTGGGAATAGTCCGCCGCCACAATTTTGTAGCCTTGCGTTGGAATAAACGCTTGGCGAATACGTCTACCCTCTTCATTGCGGATCGGAATATTTTGCAAGTTCGGATCACTTGAAGAAAGACGCCCAGTCGCAGTTACCGCTTGGTGATAAGAAGTATGCACACGCCCTGTTTTAGGGTTGATCATCAATGGCAATTTATCAGTATAAGTCGATTTTAGCTTACTTAAACCACGATGCTCCATTAACAATTTTGGCACTACATGCCCTTGTCTTGCTAATTCATCTAGCACTTCTTCATTGGTTGAAGGTGCACCTTTTGGCGTTTTTTTCAATACAGGCAAACCGAGTTTATTAAATAAAATTTCTTGTAATTGCTTGGTTGAAGCGAGGTTAAACACTTCACCCGCTTCACTATGCACCAACTGCTCTAACTCGGCTAAACGCTGTTCGATTTCAGCTGATTGTGCAAGCAATTTTTCAGGATCAATTAACACGCCATTGCGCTCAATATGAGAAAGCACCTCAACCAACGGCATTTCAATTTCGTTAAATAATTTAACTAAACTAGGCTCTTTTTCTAATTCTGGCGCTAATACCTGATGTAATTTCATGGTTACATCCGCATCTTCCGCAGCATATTGTGAAGCAACATCAATCGCAATTTGATCGAAGGTCAGCTGATTTTTACCTTTGCCCGCAATGTCTTCAAATTCAATGGTTTTATGCCCTAAATAACGATCGGCAAGCTCATCCATATTATGACGCCCCGTGCTATTTAGCGTATAAGATTCCAACATCGTATCAAACGCCACACCCTGCACTTGCACACCATGATTGGCAAAAATAGTCAGATCGTATTTAATATTTTGCCCGATCTTTTTCACCTCAGCATTTTCTAAAATCGGCTTGAGCTGCATTAAACAAGCGGTTAAATTTAGCTGATTTTTTGCAAGTTCGAAGCTCGTGCTGGTTTCTACTTCTGACTCCGCAAATAAATCGCTTTGTTGTGGCTCAACTGCGACTTGTTCTTTATGTGCCAACGGAATATAGCACGCCTCACCCGTCGCTAAGCTGAATGAAATACCCACCAAATTGGCAGACATTGAATCCAAATTATCGGTTTCAGTATCGACTGCAACTAATTTTGCTTGCTGAATTTTATCGACCCAAATTTGTAATTGTTCAGTGGAGGTTACCGTTTCATAGCGACTGCGATCAATTTCCACTTTTGCAAAATTTTGAGGATTTTCGACCGCTTGTGGCGCAGAGCTGGTTGCCTGATAATTATTTGGTATTTTCTCCGCCGCTGTTTGCGTGACAGGGTTTGCATCATTCATTACTTCAGCTAACCAACGCTTAAACTCATAACGGCTAAATAGCTCGACTAATTCGTCACGTTTTTGCGGCTGAACTACTAATTGCTCGTGAGTTAGCGTCAATTCCACATCGGTTTTAATCGTAGCAAGCAAATAAGAAAGGTCTGCAGCTTCTTTTTCTGCTTCTAATTTTGGTGCTAACGTTTTGGCGCCACGGAAAGAAAGCGTGGCAACTTTATCTAAATTCGCATAAATCTCTTTAAGCGAACCAATCCCCTGCAATAAACCAAGCGCTGTTTTTTCACCCACGCCTTTTACACCTGGGATATTATCCGACGCATCACCCTGCAGTGCTAAATAATCAATAATTAATTCAGGCGGAATGCCGTATTTTTCGATCACACCTTCACGGTCAAGCAAAGTATTATTCATCGTATTGATCAACATAATATGATCGTTTACCAACTGCGCCATATCTTTATCGCCCGTACTGATTAGCACATTTTTACCTTCTTTCGCCGCTTGTACTGCCAAAGTACCAATCACATCATCCGCTTCAACCCCTTCAATCGAAATTAACGGAATACCTAACGCTCGAATAATGGTATGCAATGGCTGCACCTGCGCTCGCAAATCATCTGGCATGGGCGGACGGTGCGATTTATATTGCTCAAACAATTCATCACGGAAAGTTTTACCTTTTGCATCAAAAACCACCGCAATATGGCTTGGCTCCACCTGTGCAATCAAACTTTTCAACATATTTAACACACCATACATCGCCCCCATTGGCTCCCCATTTCGGTTAGTCAAAGGCGGAAACGCATGAAACGCACGATAAAGATAAGAAGAACCGTCTACCAGAACGAGCGGATTTTGAGCAATTGTAGTCATTTTAACCTTTAATTTTTAGAAGTGAAAATTATTGCCATTATAGCGAATTTTTCTGAATAAATCTGAAGAAATCATCAGCTTTTCGAGCCATATCGAAAAAATCAATTTTACCGATTGAAGTGAGAACAAAACAGATTATGCTAGCTTTCCTCTGCTCAATTTTGTATATACAAAGGTGACAAATGCTGATAATCTCAAAAAATATAAGCGGAGGTAAAAATGAAAAATATTGAAAAATGGGAAAACGGTGAACTTGGGCAAGATGAAAAATTTGTACAACGCTCAACCCACACATCCCCTGAAATGCTGGACGAACTACTTGCTCTACAGCCAATCTCCATTCGATTATCTAAAGGATTAATCCAAGACCTAAAAGACATCGCACAACTGCATGGTTTAGGCTATCAACCGCTTATCAAACAAATCTTAACCCGTTTTGTTGAAGCAGAAAGAATGATGGCTAATGAAAAAATCCAAGAAGATCTCGCCCAATTACATAACGTAGCATAAAACAAGCGGTCAAATTCCCACTAAATTTTACCAATAGATTTTAGGTAAAAAAATAAGCCCCCGTTTGAGATGCGGGGGGCTTTGTATTAGCGGCGTTTGGTTTGGGTTGGTTTTGGATTACGGAAGCGAGCGGGTTTGGGTAACGCAAGCAACGCACTGCTATCATATTGGCTAACGGGGATGGCGTGTCCAATATATTCTTCGATTGCAGGGAGATTGACCGCATAGCGTTCGCAAGCAAAACTGATTGAATGTCCGCTCTCGCCCGCACGTCCTGTACGACCAATTCGATGAACATAGTCTTCACGATCATCGGGTAAATCGTAGTTAAATACATGAGTCACTTCTGGAATATGCAAGCCTCGTGCTGCTACATCGGTTACCACTAAAATATCTAGCTGACCTTTAGTAAAGCTATCTAATAATGCGAGGCGTTTTTTCTGTGCAATATCGCCTGTTAGCAAGCCAACTCGGTGGCCGTCCGCCACTAAATAACTCCAAATTTCTTCGCATTTGTGTTTCGTATTGGCAAAGATCATACAACGATCTGGCCACTCTTCTTCTAATAAAGTGAGCAACAATGCCATTTTGTCTTCATTTGAAGGGTAAAACAGTTCTTCTTTAATACGATGGCCCGTGCGCTGTAGCGGTTCAATTTCGATATACTGCGCATCATTCATATCTTCATAAGCAAGCTCACGCACACGTGCAGAAAGCGTTGCTGAAAATAACATAGTTAAGCGCTGACCTGGTTTTGGACATTTACGCATTAAATAGCGAATATCTTTAATAAAACCGAGATCAAACATCCGATCTGCTTCATCTAATACCACCACTTGCACTTTATCTAAATTGATAACGCCTTGTTTTACATAGTCAATTACACGCCCTGTGGTACCCACTAAAATATCCACGCCCTGCTCAATCGCTTGCAATTGCTTTTCATAGCCATCACCACCATAAGCCAGCGCTAATTTTAAATCGGAATGTTTGACTAATAATTCCGCATCTGAACCAATTTGCACCGCAAGCTCACGGGTTGGTGCCAAGATCAGCGCACGTGGTTGATTTTTTGTAGTTTGAATTTCATTACTTAATAAATGATGGAAAGTTGCAACCAAAAACGCCATGGTTTTGCCTGTTCCTGTTTGTGCCTGACCAGCAATATCATTGCCCGCTAACGTAATCGGCAAAGTTTTCGCCTGAATTGGTGTACAGAACTCAAATCCTTTACTGTCAAGTGCTGCAATCACATTCTCATGAATCGAAAAATCAATAAAACGCTGTTCAGTGAGGTGTTTTGACATCGCAAATCTCCTTTTGGTTG
Source organism: Actinobacillus vicugnae (assembly GCF_901687125.1). GTDB lineage: Bacteria > Pseudomonadota > Gammaproteobacteria > Enterobacterales > Pasteurellaceae > Actinobacillus > Actinobacillus vicugnae. Next base: position 12,198 of record NZ_CABFJY010000044.1, on the reverse strand, counting down.
TTAGTCGAAAGCCATCGCTCGGCGGTAAGCATATCATAGAAGCCAGATCCTGAGTAGAAGCGAATCAGCGATTGCTTCGCTATAATTGCGATAAATCGCTTATAAATAAACCACACCTATCAATTTACAATTAAATTACACTAAACTGACAACAAAATACAAACCAATGACAATTTATTTTACCCTAAAAATAAATGTTTTAATTTTGATCAACACTTATTTTTTATTGCTACATGAACTTATTAGACCAGTCTAAAATTTGCTAAAAATATATATTTTTGACTTATTTAAAATTAACAATTTATTAACATTATTGCCGTAACTAAACTTAGTTATTTAAATTTAACTGCTTTGATTTTATTGGATTTTTGCCTAAACCTGTTTGCAAACATCCAAATTTAACAAATTATTAACAATTTATTATCAATTCAGAAACTTATTAACTTTACTCAATATTACAATTTTATTGATTTAGATTTACAAAATAGAAATTTGCCTCTATGATGCACCCCGCTAACGCATTATGGATTTATGTGTTAGCCAAACCATCTCAACTTAATCTTTTTGATAATAAGGAGTTTATTAAAAATGTTATCTCATTTAACAACTAAAGCCTATATCGCTGTAACTGAAGGCATCCGTAATTTTAAACAAAACCAACAAGGTGTAACAGCAATTGAATATGGTTTAATTGCGGTTGCGGTTGCAATTTTAATTGTTGCAGTGTTCTACAATGACAATGGTTTTATTCAACAATTAAAAGCGAAATTTGATGAGTTAACTAAGACCATTTCTGGAGCTCAAGGTTTAACTAAGGGTGGTGCTGGTGCAGCTGCTCCATAATCAATAAACCGTCTTTACCCACATAGGATAAAGATTTACTCAACCAATATAAATCATGAAAAAACTATTACAGTTTTGTCGACTACAACAAGGTGTAACCAGCATGGAATATGGCTTAATTGCCCTTGCCATGGCGGTGGTTGTTGTCGCAATTTTATATGGTGAGGCAAGTTTCACGGATGAAACCTTAAAAAAATTTAACCAACTCTCCGAATTAGTTATTTCAGCGCTTTTAAGTACGTCTTAAAGGCGCTGCTCAAGGGCATAAACGATAAGGATATCAATTATGACACTCTTTATTACTTGCTTGCTTACCATAATTATTTGTCTGTTGGTTACTTTGTGTTGGACTGATCTACGCTATCGGCTCATTCATAACCAAATAATTATGGCGCTATTGCTGGTCATTATTCCCTTTAGCTATTTAAATCATGGTACCGTGTTTTGGTTGCCTGCGTTGCTCTGCTTAGCTATTGGTTTCATACTTTTTTTGTTCAACATTATCGGCGCTGGCGATGTGAAATTGCTGGCGACGTTAATGTTAGCAATTCCATCACCCTTTGTAATTTTTTTCCTTTTTTTCACCGCTTGTAGTGGCTTATTGCTGATTATTATTGGCTGGTTGTTCTATCGGCAAGCAATTCGTGAAAAAGGATTACCTTATGGAATTGCAATTAGTGTTGGTTTTCTTACCACCTTATTACTTTTTTAATTATTAGCATTTAACCTAAGGAATCACTCATGAATTATAGAATGCTATTTATCATCTCGACTTTTATTCTCATTATCGGCTTTGGTGGGTTATTTATGCTACCCGATTCAGAAGACGGCGCTCAAGTCGCTGAAACAACGGCAACCGCACCGCAAACAACACAGCCTGAAGTAGCAACAAAAGTAATTACCACGGCAACACTGAATCGAGATCTTACCAAAGGTGTATTAATTCAAGCAGAAGACTATACCCTTACTGAATTTACTGTGCCTGAAACCAGCCCATTACTTAGTGCCGATTTAAAAGCCTTACTAGAAACCGCTCAAACCTCAAGCCTACAAGGTTTTGTTACAACAGAAAATATGAAAGCAGGTTCTTTAGTACAGCCAACATTGCTGATTACACCAGAAGATCCTCGTTTTATTCTCTTTAGTATTAATCCAAATCAAGAGGTGGCATATCGAGTGTATATCCAAAGCCATGAACAATATATTTTAGATTCTGTGCGTAGTGGCGATAACGTGGCAATCTTCAGCCAACAAAGTGATTTAGCACAACGTGATAGAGACCAAAGTTCTTTAGTAAAACTGGTTGATAACCTAACCGTTTTACAAGTGAAAACCTTCTCTGCCGAAGAAACCAAACAAGATACCTCACAAACTAAAAAAGATTTCGTGGGCTACATTAGCGTAAAAGTAAATGCTTCAGATTTAAAAGCATTTTATTCGCTTGATAAACAAGCCAAATTGATCGTTTTACCAAATGATGTTGCAACCAAAGCGATAAATCATCGTGGTATGTTTATTCGCCAATTAAGAGGAAAAAATAATGCGAACTAATTTCTTTTCAAAAACTTTGCTTTGCTCTAGCTTACTGAGCTTATTCGCTTTTTCTCATTTCGCCTCAGCCCAAACATTCACGCTTGAGCAAGGACAAAGCCAAATTATTAAAACCAGTGCAAAAATTGACACGATCTTTGTTTCTTCTCCTGATGTCGCAGATTATGAAATCTTAGATGACAACACGTTTATGCTATATGCCAAAGCAGAAGGTCGTGCTGAGGTGGTGGCATTTGATGTAGATGGTACTGCACTTACTGAAGATTTTGTTAATGTAAATAACGCAATCAATAATATTTCTGCTACTAACCAGCAAATTCAAACTCGTTTTCCGAACAGCAATCTTGCAGTAAAAAAAATCGGTAAAGCGTATGTTATTGAAGGAAAAGCCAAAAATGCCGCTGAAAGTGAAGAAATCAATCGTATCGTAGGCGAATCACTTGGTGCAGGTAAAAAAGTAATTGAAGCGAAAGTCGAAGGGCATGAAGCTTCCATTCCATTTTTAGATAAATATCAATACGAAGGCGTTATTAATAATGCAAACGAAGAAGATGCGACACAAATTAATGTGAAGCTAACCGTTGCTGAAGTAAATAAAACCTTTTCCGATGAAATTGGGATTAACTGGAGCAATTTAAGCGGTAATTTCTTCCGCAATTTAGGCAATACCACCATTAGTGGAGGCTTCGGTAAAGCTGGTGGGCAATTAGCACTGGTGAAATCAGATAATCTCAACGTGTTACTCAACGCATTAGATAATCAAAACAACGGCAAAATTTTAGCCGAACCAAATATCTCTATGCTATCAGGCGAAACCGCAGATATTTTAGTTGGTGGTGAAGTGCCTTTTGTGCAAAGAACCAAAGACGGCGATTTAAACATTCTTTATAAAGAGTTTGGTATCAAGCTTGCCGTAGGCGCTAAAGTGCAAAAAAGTGACCGAATCCGCTTATTGTTAGCCCAATCTGTTAGCACAATTGCGGGTAATTACGAAATTGATGATAACCGTATTCCTATTTTTAATACTCGCCGTTCAAAATCAACTTTTGAAGTTGGTAATGGCGAAAGCTTTATTATCAGTGGTTTATTAAACAAACAGGATATTGAAGGAATTAAGAAAGTGCCTTTCTTAGGTGATGTTCCTATTTTAGGCGCATTTTTCCGCAATGCGAGTTCATCTCGAGAAAGCAAGGAATTAGTGGTAGTTGCCACCGTGAATTTAGTGAAACCAGTAGATGGCTCACAAGTGCTTTATCCAACTTTTGAAAATACTGGCACGATGGAACGTTTCTTTAATAGTACCTCATTAAAGAATGTTTATCATAAAACCTTAACCTCTAACTTCTTAAAAAATGGTGGATTTATTCAATGAAAAGATTAATGACGATTTTTGCGGGTTTAGGCTTGGCGCTTACTAGTTATGCAATGGCTAGCACAGAATTACCCAAAACCATTCGACCAGTACAACCTATACAAAGTACACAAGTTGCCAATAAATCATTTATGGTGCAACGCTTTGTTTTAGCGAATCACTCTAATGTTGCACTTGAAAACTTAATTAGTGATGTTGCTCGTCACGCTTCAAGTAATAAAGATGATCAAGCGATCTATATTATTGCTCATGAAGCAGCAAGCCACTCATTGGCAAAAGAGATTAGTAAACGTTTAAAAGCGTTGCATATAAAACCTACGGTACATATCGAACAGCATAAAACCCAGAATAGTGTGTACCCAATTTATGTGGAAATCCGCCAAATAGCGAAGCGAATCTCACCTTGTAAAGTAGAAGTGGCAGAAGATCATATCGGTTTTGATTCATATCACGACTGTGCACTTAAACATAATAGCCAAGTACACCTTAAATATTAAGGTTTATACACAATTATGGATTTTAGATTGTGTTTGAGGTCGCCTCATTAAATTATGAGTTTTACACAAATAGCCATTTCAATAATAACTAAAAGGACTTAATTATGTTATTGCTCGATCAAGACACTCTTAGTGGAGAAGGGATTGATAGCATCCGTAAAATTGCAATTATCTCCGAAAAACATAGCATTAATAGCCATATTACTCAGCTACTCCGCTCTCGTGGGCTCGAAAATATTGAGCTAATTCACGCTAATTTTTTTGAAAGCGATAATCTATCTTTCTCTGCAGAAGAAACGTTAGGTGTCATTATTAATATTCAAGATGAAATCGATCTAACCAAAATTACTAACCGTATTCATAGCATTGTTCCGCAAAATGTATGGTGCTGTGTCGTAGGAGATAGTGATTCAATATCTCTTTCTCAAAAACTATTAGAACAAGGGATTCTTTATTTCAATAGCGATACTCAGCTGACCCAAATGGTGGCACGTATTCTAGGTGGAATGCATATTCCGTTAGTACGTCACACAATTAAAATTTCGGTATTAGGATGCAAAGGTGGTATTGGTGCAAGTTTTATTAGTGCCAATATTGCTCAAACTATTGCTGTTGAGAAAAAAGTGCCTGTGCTATTAGCCCAAGACCCAAACGGATCGCAAGATTTAGATTTGTTGTTTGAGAAAAAGCTACAAAATGATATTACCGAATATTCTGCAAATTTAGATTTATATAGAGGTATCCCTTCTAAACTTGCTAGCGACACATTACATAAATACAACTTTATTATTTACGACCAGCCGATCTTTAATATTAATAAAGAAAATTACCTTAATGTATTACGCCACAGTAATACTTTTGTATTGATTGTGGAGCGAAAAATCAGTTCGTTACGAGTTGCAAAACAATTTTTAGATGAATGCGAACGAGTACGGGCAAATACTGGACGTTTAATTCGTACTTTTATTTGTATTTCTGACCATAAGCAAGAAACTGCCAAGCTCATGGCAACAGCAGATATCGAACGCTTACTGAAATGCGAGATAGATGGCGTTATTTCATATAACAAACAATTTACCAATAAAGATACCGTGCTTATTTCAAATTTGGATCGCCAAAGCCAAAAAGAGGTAACCACACTTACGATGAAAGTGATTGGTATTCTCTCTCGCCAAACAGTGAAACGTAACAAAAACACAGGTATGTCCTTGCTCAAAAAATTCTTTAAGTAACATTATTATGCTAACAAAAGAACAACAAATATTCTTCCGCACTGAATTACTCAGCAATTTAGATGTGGAAAAACTCGATCAAATCCAAAATGAGCGTAATAAATTAATTGACGAGCTTACCCAATCGCTTTATCGCCTCGCCAATAGCAATACGATTTATCTCACGCCAACAGATGCAAGCTATATGGCTGAACTCGTTGCAGATGAAATTGATGGGTACGGTCCAATACGTGAATTAATGGAAGATGAAACCGTTAACGATATTTTAGTAAACGGCCCTGATGATATTTGGATTGAACGGGCGGGTATTCTTGAGAAAACCGATAAAACATTCATTAATAATGATCAATTAACTGATATTGCAAAACGTCTTGTTGCGCGTGTTGGACGGCGTATTGATGAAGGTATGCCACTGGTTGACTCCCGTTTACCTGACGGTAGCCGTTTAAATGTGGTTATCCAACCTATTGCATTAGATGGAACCTCAATCTCTATTCGTAAATTCTCAAAATCGAAGAAATCACTACAGGATTTAGTGAATTTTGGCTCAATGACATTAGAGATGGCGAACTTCCTAATTATTGCGGCACGTTCAAGAGTCAATATTATTGTCTCAGGTGGTACAGGTTCAGGTAAAACCACATTACTAAATGCATTATCGAACTATATTTCACCTAGCGAACGAGTATTAACGCTAGAAGATACAGCTGAACTCCGCTTAGAGCAGCCACACGTAGTTCGTTTAGAAACCCGCTTAGCTGGTGTTGAAAAAACGGGTGAAATCTCAATGCAGGATTTAGTTATCAATGCGTTACGTATGCGGCCAGAACGCATTATTGTAGGGGAGTGTCGTGGTGCAGAAGCATTTCAAATGCTACAGGCAATGAATACGGGTCATGACGGTTCAATGTCGACATTGCACGCAAATAGCCCTCGAGATGCTACCGCTCGTTTGGAAAGTATGGTGATGATGTCAAATGCTTCACTACCACTTGAAGCTATTCGTCGTAATATCGCCTCTGCGGTAAATATTATTATTCAAGCCTCTCGCTTGAATGATGGCTCTCGTAAGGTAACGAATATTACCGAGGTTCTAGGAATGGAAAATGGTCAGATTGTGCTACAAGACATTTTCTCTTTCGAGCCAAGTAAATACCGAGATGAAAATAACAAAATTATTGGCAAATTTATTAATCACGGTTTGCTTACCCGTTCGGTGGTTTATCAAAATGCACAAATGTTTAATTTAAGTAATGAATTACAAAATATCTTCAAGGAGAAATAATGACACTACTCTATTATTTCATTCTTGCTTTTGGTGCTTTATTGCTGATATTCACCGCTTCTGCATGGTTTAAAACCACGAAAAAAATCAATACACGTGAGATTAATTTTTCCGAAAAGCTTAATAGAATCACCAAGAAACTGCAAACAAATGCATATTTATGGTTTTACTATTTTACCGCTGGCGATAAGAATAATCTTATCCGAAATATCATTATTCACTTTTTGATTTTTATTGGTTTGTATTATCTCAATACACAATTCATTCGTTTTAACAACCAAATTTTCATGGTTGTTGAATTAATTGGTTTTATTATTGCAGTTTGGAAATTAGGTCAGCGTCGAAACAGAAAACTGTTTAATGAAAAGTTTCCAGAAGTTATTCAAGTACTGAACTCTGCCACTTCATCAGGTATTAGCTTATTACAGGCGTTGGAGCGTTGCGGTAAAGATATTACAGGCCCAATTGGCGAAGAATTTACCTTGATTTATAAGCGTTTAGCCCGTGGTGAAGATGCAATAGCGGTATTTCATGATAGCTACTCTCGTTATCCCTATAAAGAATTTTACTTCTTTATTAGCATTATTCGTACCAACCTCTCACGAGGCGGACAAATGCGTGAAGTGATTTCTCGCTTAGGACGTGCGATTGCAGACTCAAATAAAATGGAACAAAAGAAGAAAGCCATGACATCCGAAGCCCGAATGTCGGCAGCCATTGTGGCTTGTTTCCCAGTTGCCTTCTTCTTATTTATGAAAGTCACTACGCCAGAAAACTTTGACTTTGTGGTGAACAATCCTGCTGGACGTATCATCCTTTATTATGTAGTAGGTAGTGAATTACTCGGTATGTTTATTATCTGGTGGCTAATGAGGAAATCAACATAATGAAGTCTATTTTATTTTTTCTTGGCATTATCTTATTTGGTATTTTTATTTTAATTGTAGCGGTTTCGCATAAAAAGAAAATTGACCGAAATAAAGAAATTCTAGAAGGCTCTCGCCCCAAAGACAATGTTGAAGATAACAGCCAAAAAGGAAAAACCAAACAACAAATCGAGCTGGAGTTATTACTTGTTAATAAAAATCCATTGCTTAAATTTCTTGGTTTAGTGGATAAAAATATTAAAGTGAAAATAGTGATTATGGCACTACTCTCTTTAATTAACTATTTATTCAATGAAGACCAACTAACATTCTTATTAGGCTGTGTAATGGTGGTGATTTTAGCAATTATGCTACCAAGTATCACAATTAGCATGATCCTAAAAAGTAAAATTAAACGCATTATGAATGATCTACCAGGGTTTATTGACCTCGTGGCAGTAAATGTTCAGACAGGTATTAGTATCGAAGCTGCGTTTAAACAAGTAGCAATTGATTTTGAGCATTTAAATGCGGATTTAACTTACGTAATTCTACGTATTATTCGTAAAGCAGAACTCACGAGTTTAAGTTCTGCATTGCAAGATATGGCAATTTCCTTACCAACTAAAGAAATTCGAATGTTTTGTACTGTAATGCAACAGAGCCTTAATTTTGGTTCTTCACTTTATGAGCATTTAACGCAACTATCTGCCGATATTCGTGAAATGCAATTACTGGTAATGGAAGAAAAACTTGGAACACTCTCTGCCAAAATGAGTATTCCATTAATTCTTTTCATTATGTTCCCAATTATTATTCTAATTGTTGCACCTGGTGCTATGAGGGTTTTACCAAATGTCTTCTAAATTACTGAAAACTATTTTTGTTTCAACCGTATTATTTTCTTTATCTGCGTGTTCAAGTCTTACAACATCTAGCGCTACCGCGCCGAATCTAGAACAGCAGGAAAAACTTTATCAAGATACGAAAAACTATAGCGCATTAATTTCGCTATACCGTGAACAACTTAAAGTAAATCAAGATCCTAAACTGCAATATAACTTAGCTAAAAGTTATTACTTAGCAGGGGACAGCAAATCTTCATTGCTTTATTTAGAACCATTACGTTTTAGCCAACTGGCATTTAATGATGATATTGAATTACTCTATATTCGTAATCAAATCCAAATCGGCGATTACCATGAAGCCTATCTTGTGGCGAGTGATCTGATCGCCTTATCCCCTAAAAATAGCGAAGCATATAACCTACGCGGTATTTGTTCTGCTCAGTTAGGTCATTTAGCGGATGCCGAAAAAGACTTAAATAAATCACGCGAATTATTTATTCATGACACTATTGCGATCAATAATTTAGCGATGTTAAGCATTCTAAATAATGACTATAAAAATGCGATAAATCTGCTATTACCACAATATTTAAACGGTTCAACAGACTCTCGCCTGATTCACAATCTCGTATTTGCATTAGTGAAAGCTAATGATACTGAATATGCGTTAGATATTATTCGTAAAGAAAAACTAAATTCATCTCCTGAAGATTTAGTGAACGCATTAAAGAAAACTGAGAAATTACCTGTAGTGAGTCGCTAATCATGACAAAAACACTTTATCGTTTTATACATAATGTAAAAGGTGTTGCAACTATTGAGTTCAGTCTAACGATTGGACTCTTTATTCTCATCCTTTTTATGATCGCCGAAGGGTGCCGAATCGCCCTTCTTTCATCTTATTTAGATTTATCCGTTTCTGAGGCTTCTCGTACAACAAGAAAGCAACCTGCTGGAAGTAATTACGAGCAAACATTTAACGATAGTTTAAAAAAGCATGGGTCTTTATGGACATTTCTAAATCAAGAATCTATTACGGAAGTAAAGGTGAAATACGCCAAGAATTTAGATGATCTGGTTCAACAAAAATTCCAAACTAATGCAAGTGGCGTGGCTTTTGCCCAATATGCGTTCCAATATAAATATAAACCGCTTTTCTTCTGGGTTCCTCAAGCTGCAGTCGAACCGCTATTTAATCGCTCAATCGTGGTGCTACAAGAATATGAAAAAGATAAATCAATTTCTAACTAACTCTCAAGGCTCCGTTACTGTGGAGTTTATATTTATTTTCTTCCTGTTTTCTGTGCTGTTAATTTTTCTGATTGATGTTGCTATTTTGCAATCAACCACGGGGAAATTACACCGAACATCTTATTCCTTACTTAATATCGTAAAAGAAAGAAGTGCGGTATATAAAGGTAATGAAACAATCACACAAGAAGATGCGAATAAGCTTAAACAACTTGCTATTTCTCTTATGGGGGAGTCTCCTTCTTCTAATAATGTTGAACTAGTTCTTGAACATTATAAATTTGAAAATATAAAACCCCAGCTAGCCTCCACTTCTGCAACAAGACCAGAAAAAAAAATGACTGTTACAAAAGTTTCTTCTGACACTAGTAATCATCAAACGTGCCTGGCTGATACAACCAATATCTCAAATGCCGCACCACTTACGCAAAATTTCCGTGGTTCTGTACGCTATGTCTCTACTTATCGTGTAACGGTATGTCGAAAAATGACTAATTTATTTAAAGGACTCTCGCTTTCCGATAAAGACCAAATCTCTGGCTGGATAAGATCTACAGCTATTGGCGTAAGCCGCTAATATTTTTTATGTATAAGGATGGATCTCTTATGAAAAAAATAACTTTATTTTCTCCAGTAAATCGCTTTATTCAGGACGAATCTGGCGTATATGCTGTAATGGGAGGGCTACTCGCCTTACCGATTGTTGCCTTGATGTTTGTTTCGCTCGAAAGTGCAGGCATTATTCAAGATAAAGCGCGCCTTTCTGATAGCCTTGAACAAGCAGTTTTATCGCTTAGTGCAGAAAACAATAGCGGTCGAAAATCCAATGACTATAAACTAAGTGCTACTGATGAAGATAATGGCAAATTTAATGCTGAATCTGCGGTTGGCAAACGTGATCTTGAAATTGCTAAAAGTTTTGTAATGACATACCTGCCACAAACTGATCCCAACAAAATCAAGCTTGAGCCTATTTGTAGAACAACCGATAGAAACAACAAACAAGGGCATACTGCCTCAACCGAAACCACTTGTACTATCGCAGGTACAATTGAGCATAAATCATGGTTCCCGCTTAAAGTTGGAACTACTGAAGTAATTCCAACGGAAGTCAATATTGCTAGCTCATCTAAAGCAATTAAGAAAAATACAATTAGTGTCCCAATTGATTTAATGGTCGTTGCGGATTTATCGGGATCGATGAATTTTGATCTGGCTGGCAATCAAAAGCCTGTACATAGTTTAAGTAAGATTAGTATTTTAAAAGATGTACTTAATGAACTTGCAACTAAGTCCTTATTTAGCAAGGAATCAAATGATAATAACCGTATTGCAGTTACGCCTTTTGCATTAGGAGCTCAATATTCAGCTTATCAATGTATTCTGCCATTTGCTTTTAAGAATTCTAATATGCAATATACCTTTAAAGATAAATATAATCGCCAATTTTCGAAGAATTTTGAAAATACTATAAATGGATATTTAAATAATAAGTCTTCATCTGGAGAACAGATTGAGCGAGCAAGATTTACCCAAAGTCTAGCCTACTCAATTGATATAGAGAAAACAATTCAATCTATTGGAGTAACACCTCCTAGCTCCTCAATAATTTTTAACAAAAATCCATACTGTTTAGGGTACAAAAATAGGAATCAACACCAGTGGTATGAGAAAAAAGAATCCCGTAATTTTTCGGATTTAGTAACCTCCTTGCAAGCAGAAGGTAGTACTCTAGTCAGTTCTGGCTTACTTACTGCTGCAACAAAAATGTTACAAGAAAAAAGTAGAACAGATGAATTAGGCGAAGAGACTAAGCGAGTAATTCTAGTATTATCTGACGGTAATGATGAATTACGCGCAGATGATGAAGGTTCTCCATTTATTCAATATAGTCGTATTACTCAAAACTTACTATTAGGACAAGAAGAGATACCTGAAACAAAACCTCAGGAAAAAATATTCTATGATCCTCAAAACTATAACAGATCTAGATATTATCGTAATATAAGTGGGACACTACCAATCTACTTTAATGATAATACAAAACCTAAAAAGCTTTCATCTAATTTAGAAGCTTGTAATGTTATTAGAGAAAAATTAAATAAGCATAATGGCGATCAAAATACCAAAATCGTATTTGTTGAATTTGGTTATGAATCAAAATCCAAAGCCGCCTGGGAACACTGTGTAGGAAAAGAAAACTACTATTCTGCAACAAATAGAGAGTCACTACTTAACTCATTTAAACAAGCGATTGGATATACGGATGATGTAGGTCATAGTATTAACTAAAATTCAAAATAGGATAGATTTCCTATATAAAATATGATCTGCACCCCAAAACCTGGACACCTAATTTGAGGTGCAGATTATGTCTTATTCTTATCAATTTCGTTTAAACATTATCAAACAAGTGACCGAACAGGATTTGGGTATTCGTGAGGTCGCTAAAC
>NZ_CABFJY010000043.1 GCF_901687125.1 Actinobacillus vicugnae | reverse complement strand
CCGCTTTTCGTGCCGTGTAAGTACGGTTGAATATTATAGTAAGTCCGTTGTTTGGCATTTTTATCTTTCGGATTGTCACTCACCGTCAGCTTCTCTACTTCCGACAAGGGGAGCATTATCTCCACTTCTGTTTGGTTATGTAAATCTATGACTTGTTTATTCTCAGTTACATAGCCATAAAGCTTACTGCCTCGATTAACATACAAGAAATTGTCCTGAATCCCTTTCTTTTCTTTATCTTTATCGTAAGCGGCTTTCGCTTTTTCTCTGAACATATTGAGGTTATCATAAGTAAAAACCTCCAAATGTGATCTGACCCCAAAAAGTTAGACACATTTAATTCAAGGACTGGGTTCTGTATTCAACAGGGCTTAGTCCTTTTAGTTTCACTTGAATACGCTCATGGTTATAGTAATACATGTACTCGTGAAGGGTTCTTTCAAGTTCGGCAAAAGTGTCAAAGCGTTTGCCAAAATAACATTCCGTTTTCAGCCGCCCGAAAAAACTTTCCATTGCACCATTATCTAAGC
>NZ_CABFJY010000042.1 GCF_901687125.1 Actinobacillus vicugnae | reverse complement strand
GGTGCTCTTTGCAAGCATTCGGCTCGGTAGGAATACACTGATTGTCTTGATAAAATTTATATAAATTTGTTAATACCGTTTTTATTGCCAATAAATATTTATCCATGCTGTGCGCACTTGGATCACCAATATCATGCGCGCGATCTTTTTCTTTAATCAATCTTGCGGGAGCCCATTCACTGATACGCAACTGAATAATATCATGTTGAGCAAATGGCAACATATATACATTCGCGCCCTTATTCATAAATTGGCAAAGGTTGCCGTGGTGTGTATAAGGATCGCCTTCAAAATTAATTAGCCCCTCAGCAAGAAAATTAATATCTCCCTTACTTAACCAATATAGTCCTAGTTTTACCTCTTTTGGAAGCAGGCTATAAATCCCACCATCTATTGCGCGCCCTGGCACACTTGGCACCCAGTCCCCTGCATTCACATGGCGAAAATGCGTAAACTTATCACTGTAATAACGCGCAAAGTCACTATTCCCCACGCGTGGTGAGCCATAGGTATAAAGCAATGGTTTAAAGCCTAATTCAAATAGGTAAGCACTTAAAATGG
>NZ_CABFJY010000041.1 GCF_901687125.1 Actinobacillus vicugnae | reverse complement strand
AGTCAAGATTTTTTAACTACTCAGACTTTTTCTTTATCAGCTTAATATTTTTCAATATCTCCGCTGACTTGAAAGTCTCTTCAGTTTTTCAGCTTGTTTCCAATTTTTTAAAGAACAATTTAGACAATAATTTGACTTATCATCATTACTAAAGATACAAGCGGTTAATTTCTTAACTTTATTTGCAAACTCTACTCTCTTGCATCGCTTATACGCTTAGTAATGATGATTGGTGGAGATAAGCGGGATCGAACCGCTGACCTCCTGCGTGCAAGGCAGGCGCTCTCCCAGCTGAGCTATATCCCCATACATCATTACTTAATCCTTCCTTTCAGCTTCACTCGTTAGAGTGGTGGGTCTGAGTGGACTTGAACCACCGACCTCACCCTTATCAGGGGTGCGCTCTAACCACCTGAGCTACAGACCCAAAAGGATGCGGATTATCTCCGTTTTGCCTTCTCCATCAAACAATCTGTGTGAACACTTGCAGTCGCTCAATCTTTGGTAAGGAGGTGATCCAACCGCAGGTTCCCCTACGGTTACCTTGTTACGACTTCACCCCAGTCATGAATCATACCGTGG
>NZ_CABFJY010000040.1 GCF_901687125.1 Actinobacillus vicugnae | reverse complement strand
ATAACTGTTCAGGTGGCTATAAATATAGTTATAAGTGCGGTCGGTTTTGTGATCGATTTCTTGCACAAGATGGCTACCGTCCCACACAAATTCGGTAACTAATTCGTGTTGTTCACCAGTAATTTTTGATTTAGTAATTCGTCTGCCTAATGGGTCGTAGCCGTATTCCCAAATCTCAGGTTTGCGATAGCGTGAATAAATTTCCGCTCTCACTAGCTGATTTTTCAGGTCATACGAAAGCTGTTGATATTCCGTTTCGCTTTCTTGGATTTTAATCGTATTACCAAATGTGTCATATTCGTACTTAATTCCGTCAAATGATGACACACGGTTGTTTTTAACGATTTCATCAGTTTTATCAATAATATTATGTGCAGGGTCAAAGTTGAAAATCTCTTTATCCGCTTTTGCAATTCTGCCTAATTCATCGTAAACATATTGGTTAATTTCAGGCGCATTTTGCGGATAATAATTTTCCGTTTTAACTAAATTACCAACATTATCATAACTATATTTACGATTAATTTTCGGCACAAAATTGCCGATGTCGTTTTGAACTTGTTGCGCAATTAATCTGCCTACAGGGTC
>NZ_CABFJY010000039.1 GCF_901687125.1 Actinobacillus vicugnae | reverse complement strand
GAAGAGTTATTAGAATTAGTTGAAATGGAAGTGCGTGAACTTCTATCTCAATATGACTTCCCAGGTGATGACACACCAATCGTACGTGGTTCAGCGTTACAAGCGTTAAACGGCGTAGCAGAGTGGGAAGAAAAAATTCTTGAGTTAGCGAACCACTTAGATACCTACATTCCAGAGCCAGAGCGTGCGATTGATAAACCATTCTTATTACCAATCGAAGACGTATTCTCAATTTCAGGTCGTGGTACAGTAGTAACAGGTCGTGTTGAGCGTGGTATCATCAAATCAGGTGAAGAAGTTGAAATCGTAGGTATCAAAGAAACGACAAAAACGACAGTAACTGGTGTTGAAATGTTCCGTAAATTACTTGACGAAGGTCGTGCAGGTGAGAACGTAGGTGCATTATTACGTGGTACAAAACGTGAAGAAATTGAACGTGGTCAAGTATTAGCGAAACCAGGTACAATCACACCACACACAGACTTCGAATCAGAAGTTTACGTATTAAGCAAAGAAGAAGGTGGTCGTCATACTCCATTCTTCAAAGGCTACCGTCCACAATTCTACTTCCGTACAACGGACGTAACAGGTACTATCGAATTACCAGAAGGCGTAGAGATGGTAATGCCAGGCGACAACATCAAAATGACAGTAAGCCTAATTCACCCAATCGCAATGGACGAAGGTTTACGTTTTGCGATTCGTGAAGGTGGTCGTACAGTAGGTGCGGGTGTTGTAGCGAAAATCATCAAATAATTGAGT
>NZ_CABFJY010000038.1 GCF_901687125.1 Actinobacillus vicugnae | reverse complement strand
TGATCTGCACCCCAAAACCTGGACACCTAATTTGAGGTGCAGATTATGTCTTATTCTTATCAATTTCGTTTAAACATTATCAAACAAGTGACCGAACAGGATTTGGGTATTCGTGAGGTCGCTAAACTTCATAACATACCTCACTCTCTTGTCATTTCGTGGCTAAAAGCCTTTCGCGAAAGAGGATTGGATGGAGTAAAATCCCCTTGTACCAAACCTAAACCGCCTAAAATAGTGAAGCCTAAAATGAAAAAGAAAAAGATAGTCGTACCCGAACCTACGGACCTCTCCCCCCAAGCGTTTAAAAAATTGCAACGTGAACTTGCTGCGGCGAGAGCGGAGATTGCTTATCTAAAAAAGTTGGAGGAGCTCGACCGTCAAAAACGGCGGCAGAAAAAAGGGCGGTCATCCACAGTTTAAGGTGCAAGCATTCGCTCACGGATTTATTGAAAGCGGCGCGGCTATCTCGTTCCACCTTTTATTATCAAGAGGTTAATCGCGATTATTCGGCAGAAAAAGCGGCGATATTCTCCTTGTATCACGAAAGCAAACAGCGGGACGGCTATCGTCCTTTAACCTTAAAATTACGTCAAATCGGCTTTCGCCTGAACCATAAAACCGTATTGAAATTGATGAATGCGTTGCATATTCATTCTATTGTTCGTAAGAAAAGGCACGGAAAACGCGGTAAAACGTCATATATTGCGCCGAATTTACTCAATCGTGATTTTAATGCGACGAAGCCGAATCAAAAATGGGTAACGGACGTCACCGAATTTCATCTTGGGCAAGCGAAGCTTTATTTTTC
>NZ_CABFJY010000037.1 GCF_901687125.1 Actinobacillus vicugnae | reverse complement strand
TGGTTATAGTAATACATGTACTCGTGAAGGGTTCTTTCAAGTTCGGCAAAAGTGTCAAAGCGTTTGCCAAAATAACATTCCGTTTTCAGCCGCCCGAAAAAACTTTCCATTGCACCATTATCTAAGCAATTTCCCTTTCTTGACATGCTTTGTGTGATACCATTCTTTTGACACAGTTCTCGGTAACCCGACATTTGATATTGCCACCCTTGGTCAGAATGCAATATCGGTGTTGCACCATTAAGCCTTGCAATGGCTTGCTTCATCATTCGCGTAATTTGCTCAAAATTAGGCTGTCTTGCCACATCGTAAGCGATAATTTCCCCATTGAATAAATCTTTAATCGGCGATAAATACAACTTTCCTTCCGCACATTTCAACTCCGTCACGTCTGTCACCCACTTCTGGTTCGGCGCTCCAGCATGAAAATTTTGTTGCAACAGATTATCGGCAATTTTGCCCACTTCGCCTTGATACGAGCGGTATTTTCGCTGCTTGCCTTTCCCTTTCAAGCCTAAACTTTGCATAATGGATTGGACTTTTTTGTGGTTAATTTTGCGCATTTTTCTCAACGCACACGTAATGCGACGATAGCCGTAATTGCCTTGATTTTCGGCATAAATACTTTCAATTTGTTGCACAATTTCAGCATTTTTATCCGCTTTCTCAGCAAAATGATAAAAGAAACTACTGCGTGCTAAGCCGATAAGCCGTAATAACAGTACGAGAGGAAACTCGTGCCGTAACGCTTTTACGACGGCTGTTTTTTCTGCATTTTGGCTTGGTTGAGTTCTTGCAACTTTTTTAAGATTGCCACCTCCGCTTCCAGCTCCAAAATGCGATAACGCAAACGTTCTTCTTCAGTTTTAGGTTTCGGGGGCATTTTAGGGTATTTGGGTTTCATCGGCGGACGACCTTTCGGTTTGGGAAATAAACCGTTTATACCTTGTTTATCAAAGGTTTTCAACCATTGAAGAATCAAGCTATGCGTGGGAAGACCAAACTGTAAGGCGGCTTGTCTTGCAGAGTATTGACCGTTTTTGACCGCTTGTATCACGGCGAGCTTAAACTCAGGTAAGTAAATTTGTTTGTGATGACGAACAGCCAATCCCTTGATGCCGTTCTGTTGATACTGTGCAATCCAAAGTTTAAGTACCGTCTTTTCAAGCTGAAAATGTTGCTGTGTGAATAATCGATTTTTACCATTTTGAAGATAAAATTCGATGACTTGTTGTTTGAAAGATTGATTGTATTTAGTCATAAAAAAATCTGCACCTTAGTGAGTTGGCTGTTTAGTCCAACTTTTGGGG
>NZ_CABFJY010000036.1 GCF_901687125.1 Actinobacillus vicugnae | reverse complement strand
AACTTATCACTGTAATAACGCGCAAAGTCACTATTCCCCACGCGTGGTGAGCCATAGGTATAAAGCAATGGTTTAAAGCCTAATTCAAATAGGTAAGCACTTAAAATGGTGGCAACAGCACCACCTAGGCTATGCCCTGTTACGTAAAGTTCTTTTTCGTTTAAGCTATCAACAAAACCGATAAATTTATCTGAACGAATAATAGTCTCGGCTTGCGTATAAAAGCCACGATGTAATTCACCTTTAATATTAAAATCAGGCTTGATTTGTTTGGCATCGCCATCAATTAACCAATCTTTTTTTTCAAACGTACCGCGTACAGAAATCACGGCTCGAGTTTCATCTACATAGAAAAATGCCGCCGTACTTGTGGGTTTATCTTCCACACTACCTGTACCCAAATCATCATGCCTTATTCCTTTTCCAATATCTACTAACTGAATAAATGGGGTTAAACCATGTGTAATTGTACCGCCACCATCATCTTTTATTTTTGTCAGTTTATAATATTGCCAATTTCCTTCCATATGGCAAACAGTATGTTGCTGCTGGGCTTTATTAATAAAGACACTGAAATCAAATTCATGCTTTAAATCCTTATCTAAGGACAACATGCTATATGCCAGACGAGACAAATATCCTAAATTATAAGCATTAATATAACTATATTCATCAGAATGAGTAAGCCATAAAGTATGTTCTACTTTTCGACAAGAATTAGTAATTTCTGTAACTAAAGACATCAGTAAGGCTCCTCATCAAAAAATTTTTGGAAATTCTCAGGATAAAAAATTTTTTCATCAAAAGGTTGCAAGTTAAACTTCTGACAAAAATCAATTTTTTTACTATTGCAATACTCTGAACGGCTAATCTTTAAATTAATTTTAATACTAGGATTATCTTTCCAAAAAGAGGGGGTATATCCCTCCATGCCTAAATATTTTTCTATATTATTTTTTTCTATTGATGAGGAAGAGCAAGACAAAAACTTCAGATATCCAATCTTGCCAAATCCATTAATATCTTCGATATTCCTTTTATAGCAATACACATCATAATCTAGCTTATTAATGTACATTCTACTTTTATCATTTTCTAATCTATCATTAGGAACCAATGAAAATTGTGTAACCCAAAAACTATAAATTAATGTTGTACGTTCTGCTTTGCCTTTTTCATTATAAGGCTCTTTATTTAATCTTGGGTCATCACTTTTTTCTTCAATCCTCATTCTACCACCATAACTACGATATACACACCCATTCAATTTAAATTGATCAGGATAACGGATAACATATTCCTTTCCCCCATCGCGTTCTTCAGCAATAAATT
>NZ_CABFJY010000035.1 GCF_901687125.1 Actinobacillus vicugnae | reverse complement strand
TTTTTGAACAACTTTGCGAAACCTTCCATTGTGAAGGTTATGACGAGGTGATATTAGAAAGCGCGGGCGGTCGGGTAATCTTTAATGCGGAAGGCGTGACTTTTGAGGGCAATGTGCGGATTGAGGGAAGTTTGGTGTATGAGAGTGGTGAGGCGGAAAATACGACGCAATTTAATCTGTTGGCACACAACGGTAAACCAATTGACCTGCGTCGATTAAAATTTTCTTAATTAAATAAAGGAGCAATATGATGTCGGAAAAAAATAAGGAAAGCCCACAAGTAGAAAAACCGCGTATTCCCGCAGTAGCCTTTCCGTTAAAGCCGAAAGCGGAAAATAACAAAAACGTGTTACAGCAGTATTTTACCCATTTAGCGCACGACCCAAGCGCCCGTTTTCTATTTAACGAAATCGGGCTTTGGCATCAAGGTATTCACTTACGCGCCGATAAATTTAAGGCAAGTGAATTTGACAATGAGAAGATTTGCGCGATTGCCGACGGTAAACTGATTGCTTATAAGGTAGATTCGGAATATAAAAATGATAACCTGAAAGCCCAGGCGAATGGCGCAATATATTCCACAGGATTTTTTCTATTGGAGCACGAAATGGAATACCCGAAAGGGAATAAACTGACGTTTTATTCTCTGTATCGTCATACGGCGAAGCTGGAGGAATACGATTCATCCTTTTTAGAGATAATCGGGGAAACGAAATCGGCGGATAAAAGTGCGGTGATGATACGGGATAAAAATAATAAACCGCTTGGGCAAACATTAGCGGATGGTGTAATAATTAAGGTGAGGAAACGAACTTCATCAAAGGACAAGTTTGATGAACTGATATGGTATAAAGATGCAAACGGAGCGGAGCAAAAGTCACCAGTACAGGGTGCTTGGACAATCTTCAATGGCTCTTACCGAATTGCAGCGGAAGAAAAACGCAAAGGTCTTCCGTTGTTGACCGCACATAATTTGGAGACGGAAGCGGACAAAGAAGTGGTGCTAAGCAAACCGATAGCGGTGAAAGCGGGTATAGAACTAGGTTTAATGGGGGAATATAATCAGCCGACGGAATCAGGTAAAAGACTACTGCATTTGGAGGTTTTTACTTATGATGACCTCAATATGTTCAGAGAAAAAGCGAAAGCCGCTTACGATAAAGATAAAGAAAAGAAAGGGATTCAGGACAATTTCTTGTATGTTAATCGAGGCAGCAGTATTTACGGTTATGCGAGCGACAGCAAAAAAATCATTGATTTACGCGACCAAACGGAAGTGGAGATAATGCTGCCTTTGTCGGAAGTAGAGAAGCTGACGGTGAGTGAAAATCCGCAAGATAAAAATGCCAAACAGCGGACTTACTACAACATTCAACCATACTTACACGACAGGAAAAGTGATGTAGGGATTTATGTTGATGATAGTCATGTAACACACGGGATACTGTTTGAAGGAGTGG
>NZ_CABFJY010000033.1 GCF_901687125.1 Actinobacillus vicugnae | reverse complement strand
AATTGCCCGAGAGGCTTAACTATACAACGCTCAAGTGTTTTTGAGGAAACACGCAGCAAATGATACGAAGCGAAAGCTAAGTAAGAAAAGCGAAAAGACAAAGAAAGAAACTTTAGACAGCTTGTTTTTAATTTTAAAGATACAAAGAACAAAAAGACAGGATATCATCAACAGAATATTCTGGCGACCAGAGTGCTGTGGCTCTACCTGACTCCATTCCGAACTCAGAAGTAAAACGCAGTAACGCCGATGGTAGTGTGGGGCATCCCCATGTGAGAGTAGGGCATCGCCAGATTGAATTAAAAAGCACCCCGTGGTTATGAGAATGACCGCGGGGTGTTTGCTTTGTGGGAAAAGGCTTTTTCACTCTCGTGATACTGTTTAGTTATTTTTATGTTTTAGCGGTTTAAGACGCTAAACCAACAATCAGGCTCAAACTGCAAAAAGTTAAGCGAATCCGACCGCTTGCTATCAACTCCATCTGTCTTAAATAACAAATCATTGCTTAGCTTTAAACCTTCCTCACAAATTAGTGGAATTTAGCCACTTGGAATCGGATAGTCATAGGCAAAAACGGCTAGATAAATTTCTAGCCGTTAGATATTTTATTTATTCCATTGGCGCCTGAGCCAGTAGTTTAGTTAATAACTTCCAATAAATTTCAACTGCGGGGATATGCACTTTTTCATCTGGAGAGTGGGCGTTGCGAATAGTCGGCCCAATAGAAACAAGATCCATATTTGGATAAACTTGTTTGATTAAACCACATTCAAGACCCGCGTGAATAACTTTAATTTCAGCTTCATAACCTAAAATTTCATCATAAATTTGCTTAGTAAGAGGGGTAATTAAAGATGAGGTATCAGGTTCCCAGCCTGGGTAATTTCCGCTAAATTCAGCCTGTGCACCAGTAAGCTGTGCTAAAGAGTTTATTTTAGTTCGTACCTCAGCTTTACCGCTTTCGATTAAAGAACGAGAAAGAATTGTCGCCACTAATGATTGGTTTTCAACTGCAAGTACACCAATGCTTAGAGATGTTTCAACCACATCTTTTACAACATCACTATTACGGATAATGCCGTTTGGAAGAAGGTTGAGCAAATGAATTGCTTTTTGTGTTGTTTCAGCGGTGAAAACTGAGGCTGTGGTATCGATTTTTTCTACAACTAAGGTTAAATTTGGCTCAGCAAGTTTAAGTTCTGCTTTTAAGGTTTGTTCTAATTTTGCTAAACAAGCGGTGATTTTTGCTTGATTATTTTCATCAAAAACGATCGTCGCAGAAGCTTCACGAGGAATCGCATTTCTTACAGAGCCACCTTTAATATCGGCAAGTTGAAAACTCACTTGGACGTATGTGTCTGCCAAAATTCGTGCTAATAATTTAATGGCATTGGCTCGTGTCGTATGAATATCGCAGCCTGAATGTCCGCCTTGTAAGCCTTTTAGAGTGATATTTAATGCATGATTAAATGGCGCATCTTGATACGCTAGCGGAAGGGTTAAATTAATATTTTCTCCGCCTGCACAACCAATATAAATTTCACCATTATCTTCAGTATCGGTATTGATCATAATATTTGATGTGAGCCAATTTGGACGTAAACCAAGTACGCCTTCCATTCCGACTTCTTCGCTCATAGTGAGCAATACTTCAATTGCTGGATGAGCAATATCATTTGCTTCTAATACAGCCATACAAGAAGCAAGCCCAATACCATTATCGGCACCTAATGTTGTGCCTTTGGCTTTAACCCACTCGCCGTCGATATAAGGTTGGATTGGATCCTGTAAAAAATTATGTTTTGTTGCTGCATTTGCTTGTGGCACCATATCTAAATGTGCTTGTAAGGCGATCGCTTGACGATTTTCCATTCCTGCAGTAGCGGGCTTACGAATTAATACGTTACCAGCTTCATCACGCTCAGCGAATAAATTGTTTGATTTTGCCCAATTTACGATAAATTCAGCCAGTTGTTCTTCATGATAAGATGGGTGGGGAATAGCACAAATTTTATCAAACCATTGCCATAATAATGTAGGAGAAAGTGTTGAAATTTCTGACATAAAAACCTCATAAAAAGAATATAAGCGGTCGAATTTTGGTAAAAAATTGCAAAAAATAGACCGCTATTGATGAAGAATAACGGAAATGATAGCACGAATGTGCATTTTAGGTTAAAATAACGTAATTTTTTTATTCGGTGCTTGGTCACCGCTTTTTTTTATCTAGGATATTTTGTATGAGCGAAAAATACACAAACGAAAAATATGTTGTAACTTGGGATATGTTCCATATGCACGCACGTAAATTAGCAGAGCGTCTTTTACCAGCGTCACAATGGAAAGGTATTATTGCGGTAAGCCGTGGTGGTTTATTTCCAGCGGCAGTACTTGCGCGTGAATTAAGTATTCGTCATGTTGAAACAGTATGTATCGCAAGTTACGATCACGATTCACAAGGTGAATTAAAAGTATTACACGCAGCACAAACTGATGGTGAAGGTTTTATCGTTGTGGATGATTTAGTTGATACAGGTAATACTGCAAAAGAAATTCGTAAAATGTATCCGAAAGCAAAATTTGTAACGGTATTTGCTAAACCAGCAGGCGCACCATTAGTTGATGATTATGTGATTGATATTCCTCAAGAAACATGGATCGAACAACCTTGGGATTTAGGTATAACATTCGTTCCGCCTCTTGCTCGTCAATAATTAAGCACGCAATAAAAATGGATAATTGAGGGCTAACTTGATTATCCATTTTCCATTTTTTGTCATTTATTATTAATTAAACACTATGAGTTTAGGTAACCTTTATATTCTTTCAGCGCCAAGTGGTGCTGGTAAATCTTCATTAATTAATGCATTATTAGCCGATTTGCCTCGTACAGAGGTTCAGCTTTCAATCTCTCATACAACGCGTAATCCTCGTCCAGCAGAAGAAGATGGCATGCATTATTATTTTACTAATCATGCAGAATTTGAAGCGCTTATCGAAAAAGAACATTTTTTAGAATGGGCGGAAGTATTTGGTAATTATTACGGTACTTCTTTGCCAATGATTGAAAAAAGCTTAGCGCAAGGCATTGATGTATTTTTAGACATTGATTGGCAAGGTGCACGTCAAATTCGTCAGAAATTGCCAAATGTGAAGACTATATTTATTTTGCCACCTTCTCGTGCAGAGTTGGAAAAACGCTTGTTTGGACGTGGTCAAGATTCAGCTGAAACGATTGCAAAACGTATGCATGAAGCTGTTTCTGAGATGTCTCACTACAATGAATTTGATTATGTTATTGTGAATGATGATTTCCAAACGGCATTAGGCGAATTAAAAAGTATTTTGACGGCAGAACGCTTGAAATTAGCAAGCCAAACGATTCGTCATCAGTCACTGATTGGACAACTTCTTTCAGAATAATAAGCGGTCAATTTTTGTAAAAACTTTCAAAAATGAATTGATCTTTATAATTACTAGCAGGGGCAATAAGATTTATTTAAAATATTGTTTCTTTTATTGCCTTCGTTTCAAGGAAACTGTATGAAACTTTCAAAATTAGCTTTAACGCTTTCCGTTGTGCTAGCTCTTTCAGCTTGTTCAACTAATATGAGTCAAGATGGTTCGCTTGAACAAGCACAAGCAACTTATCAACAATACGAAGATATTACTAAACAATTCCAAATAAATGAACAATGGTGGAGAGGTTATAATGATAGCCAACTTAATACGGTTATAGATCAAGCTATTGCCAATAACCTTGATTTAGCTAAAAGTGCGATCGCAGTAAATAAAGCGCTTTATAATGCCAATTTAGTGGGGGCAAATTTAGTGCCGACGTTTAGTGGGTCAGGCTCATCATCAGCATCAAAAGGTGTTGGTTCTACTTCAAATCAAATTTCAACAGGTACTTCAACCATTTCAAATAATGCGGCATTCAATTTAAGCTATACTTTAGATTTATGGCGTCGTCTCGCTGATACCGCAAGCGCTGCAGAATGGGAACACAAAGCGACAATTGAAGATTTAAAATCAGCGCGTCTTTCGTTGATTAACTCAGTGGTGGCAACTTACTATCAAATTGCTTATTACAAAGACGCAATCAATGTAATCGAGCGCACCATTAAAAATTATGAGCAAATTTCTCGTATTCTAAATAATAAATTAGCCGTAGGGGCGATTGATCGTTTAGCGGTAGAGCAAGCGCAACAAGCAACATTAAACGCTCGTAATAACCTATTAACTTACCGTACGAATTTAAAAACGGCTGAACAAACACTACGTAATTTATTGAATTTAAAACCAAATCAATCATTGCCTAGTCGTTACCCAAGTATCCTTGGTGTAAAATTACAAGGTGTAGATTTGAATGTGCCAGTGTCTGCAATTGCAAACCGTCCTGATGTAACTGCTCGTTTACACCGCTTACAAAGCGCATTTAAAACATTAACTGCAACAGAGAAAAGCTGGTTCCCTACGATCACTTTGGGTGGTTCAATTTCGGGTAATGCATCAAAAGCTTATAACGTAGCGGATAACCCTGTTGGACAAGGTATTATTTCATTTGATTTACCATTCTTAGATTGGAATCGAGTGAAAAATAACGTGAAAATCTCTGAGTCAGATTATATGACCGCAAAATTAAACTATGAGCAAACCATTACCAGTGCTCTAAATGAAATAGATACTCATTATTATAGTTATGAACAGGCGCGTCGTAGTTACGCAACGCTCCAACAGACTTATGAGCATGATAAACGTATCAGCACTTACTATAAAAATCGCTATGAACAAGGTGCGTCTGAATTCCGTGAGTGGATTGCGGCAATGAATACTGAGTTAAGTTCTCAGTTATCTATCCTAAATCAGAAATATACGATCCTTTCTAGTGAAAATAGCGTATATCAATCAATGGCGGGTAAATATATTCGATAAAAGAAAAGTACGAGTAGTGAAAGATTACTCGTACTTTTTTATTTTACTTTTTGTTTTGCTCAGCGGCTCGCTTACGGCGAATTTCTTTTGGATCGGCAATTAAAGGGCGATAAATTTCGATTCGATCACCATTTTCCACCAGATCTGTTAATTTTGCAGGACGGCTAAAAATACCTACTTTATTGGTGCGTAGATCAATTTCAGTATGCTTTTCTAAGATTCCTGATTGTAAAATCACATTTTGAATTGTTGTTGCTGTATCTAGGCTAAGTTTTTTTAGAAAATATTTTTCTGGATAAGCATAAGCCACTTCAACAATAATTTTTTCAGATTCAGACACCATACACCTCTTTTGCTCGCTGTTTAAATGCATTGACCATTTTGATGGTCATTTCGTTAAACACTTTACCAAATACCATACCCACCATAGGATTTGAGAATTCAAATTCAAGTTGCAAGCTAATTTTACAACTTTGTTCATCAAACGCTTGAAAGCTCCAAGCCCCTTGCAAATAACGAAATGGCCCTTTAATTAAACGCATTTCAATCCGTTCATTTGGGATCATCGTATTGTGGGTACTGAAGGTTTGGCTAATGCCTAACTTTTGGATATGTAATTCCGCTTCTAGCTCTGTTTCGCCACGACTAATGGTGTTTGTTCCTACACAACCTGATAGAAATTGCGGATATTTTTCGTAATCATTAACGAGTTGATACATTTGCTCTGCGCTATAAGCAACAAGGGAAGATTGATTTACTATTGGCATGATTTCTCTCTCAAATAAGCGGTCGTATTTTACTAAATTTTTGCGTTTCTACAAAGAAACGCTTTTGATCTGCAAATATACTTCTTGATCGAGATGTAATGCCAATTCATCAAAAGACCACAAACTAATGCTTGCCCAAATCACTTGATTATAGACTAATACTGCTATATCAGCACGATCTGCCTGCTCAATAATTTGCGTGATCGTTCCTTTTAAAATATTGCGAATCGAACTATGATTTGGCTGAGTTAAACTGATCGATACATCTTTGCTTGCAATGCTAATTCGCAAATTATCGCCAATTTGGTAATGTGGCGTTTCATTGATCCAAATTTGCTGTGATCCTAGGCTTAAACCAATCATTTTATAAGTCGGTTGGTGTAAATAAATCGCCAATTCTAATAAACTCATTTTTTGTGATTCGGGTTGCCAAGCGGCAAAAGCTGGCGAATGCCAAACTTTGGAAACACTATCAAATGCGACAATTTTCCCTTGTTCCAATAAAATCAAATTATCAGCTAAACGGATAATTTCATCTAAGCTATGGCTTACATATAAAATGGGGATTTTAATTTGGCGGGCGAGCTTGCTAAGATAATTCATTAGCTCTTGTTTACGTGGCAAATCAAGTGCTGAGAGAGGCTCATCCATCAGTAATAATTGTGGTTCACTAAGTAGTGCACGCCCAATTGCAACACGTTGTTTTTCACCACCAGAAAGGCTGGCAGGGTAGCGAGTAAGTAAATGCTCAATACCAAGCAATTGAACAATTTGCGAAAAATGGGAAAAATCTGACCGCTTGTAGCCGTATTTGAGATTTTGCTCAACCGTATAATGTGGAAAAAGTCGATGTTCTTGGAAAACATAACCAATTCTGCGTTTTTCGGGAGCAATATTGATCCCTTTTTCGCTATCAAAAAGTGTTTGTTGGTTCAGGCGAATTACACCTTTTTGTGGCACAGACAAGCCTGCAATTAGGTTGATAAAACTAGATTTTCCTGCGCCAGAACGACCAAAAATAGCGGTAACTCCTTTATTTGGAATATCCAAATTGATATCAAGTTCGAGTTGTCCGAGTGTTTGATGAAGATTGATGTGAAGCATAGTAAATATTAATTCAGTAAGCGTTTTTGTTTTTCTGCGAAGCGTTCTGAGGCAAATAATGCAACAAGCGAAATAATAATTGAAACTGCACATAAACGTGCTGCTGCGAGTTCGCCATCAGGGGTTTCAATAAAGGTAAACAGTGCAGATGGAATGGTTTGAGTTTGATTTGGAATATTCGATACAAAGGTGATAGTTGCGCCAAATTCCCCGAGTGAACGGGCAAAACCAAGCACGGCACCTGCGATGATACCTGAATAAGAAAGTGGTAGGGTTAAAGTGAAAAAAACTTTAACAGGCGAAGCTCCTAAAGTACGAGCGGCTTGTTCTAATTTAGGATCAACGGCATCTAAGGTAAGTCGAATCGATCTTACCATTAGTGGGAAAGCCATTACCATAGAGGCGAGAACTGCGCCTTTCCAAGAAAAACTAAACGAGAATTCAAACCAGCGCCATAGATACTGACCAATAACGCCTTTTTTCGCCATTGAGATTAATAGTAGATAGCCGATTACTACGGGCGGTAATACCAGCGGTAAATGAACAATGCCATTCAGTAAATTCTTTCCCCAAAACTGCTTACGTGATAATAACCATGCGATAGCAATCGCAAAAGGTAATGCTAAGGTAACAGCGAGTAGTGCAATTTTTAGGCTTAAAATAATGGCATCAAATTCTTGAGATGTGAAACTAAACATGATTTGCTATAACCATAGATAATAAAAAAGGAATAGTGCGTTCACTATCCCTTTTACACAATTAATTTACTGGATAGAAACCAGCTGCTTTAAATTTTGCTTTAGCTTCAGGCGTTTTAAGGAATTCTAAAAAGGCTTTTGCTTCTGCTTTATCACTTACTGTTGCAGCTGGATAAACGACTTCGCCATAGCTTTCGGTTGGGAAGGTTGCGATCACTTTTACTTTATCCGATACTTTAGCATCTGTAGAGTACACAATTCCTAATGGTGATTCGCCTCGTTCTACAAATGAAAGTGCATCACGTACATTTTTGGCGGGCGCAAGTTTTGGTTCTAATTGTTGCCATAAACCATAATGAGCTAACGCTTTTTTAGCGTATTTTCCTGCAGGAACGTGGGCAGGATCACCAACAGACAGATAACCATTTGCTAAAATTTTAGCAAAATCGACCGCTTTAATTTCGGTTGCATTTAATGGGCTATCTTTTGGGGCAATCAAAACTAAATCATTTTTCACTAAAGTGCGAATATTTTGTGTTTTAGCGGGTTGCTTTTCTTTTAGATAATCCATCCATTTTAAATCAGCAGAAATAAACACATCGGCAGGCGCATCTTGCTTAATTTGTTTTGCTAATACTGAGCTAGAGGCGAAAGAAAACGTAACTTTGTCATTTGGATATTTTTTCGCAAAGTCTTGGTTAATTTCTTGCAAGACATTTGTCATTGAAGCAGCAGCGAAAACGGTAATATCCTGTGCAAAAGCAACGGTTGATGAAAGCGCTAATACTCCTATTAGTAAGGTTTTACGTAATTGTTTCATTTTATCTCCTTAAAAAAATTTATCACGAGAGCAAGCGGTCGGTTTTTAGCTGATTTTGGCAAATTCTCTCGTGTTATCCTTGGCAAAGAAAATCAGCTACGAAGCCCAACCCCCTTTTCTATCAATGAAAAGGCGAACCAGTATAACACTAGCATGAAGCAGATTAATACAGAAAAAGTGTAAATCACAGGCACATCACTAATGCCAAGAAAGCCATAGCGGAAGCCGTTAATCATATAAACAATCGGGTTAAATTTTGAAACCGCTTGCCAAAATTCTGGTAACAATGAAATGGAGTAAAACACACCACCTAAATAGGTTAAAGGCGTTAATACAAAGGTTGGAATTAGCCCTACATCATCAAAAGATTTGGCGTATATGGCATTAATCAAACCACCAAGCGCAAAAGTAATCGTGGTCATTAATAGGGTAAGGAAAATAATCAGCCATGAATGAATATCGTAAGAAACGAAAAAGAGTGATACCAACATCACTAAAATTCCTGCTAATCCACCACGTGCCACACTACCAGCCACATAACCCCAAATAATATCGTGGCTAGAAAGTGGGGAAACCAGTAATTCTTCATAGGTTTTAGTGAATTTACTTAGGAAAAATGAAGAAGCGCTATTTACATAAGAAGCCGTAATCGCGGTCATCATCACCAAACCAGGGGCAATAAATTGCATATAACTTACGCCATTCATATCACCAATACGACCGCCGATAAGTTTACCAAAAATCAGAAAATAGAGTGTAGTGGTAATAATTGGTGGCACAAGGGTTTGCTTCCAAATACGAATCACTCGACGTGATTCTTTGCCTGCGAGGGTAAAAAATCCAGTTAAATTCATATTAATTTGCCATACTCATAAATAATTCTTCTAAACGATTAGATTTATTGCGCATACTAGACACTTCAAATCCTTGAGCCGCAATTTGTTGAAACAGGTTTGTTAAGCCTTGCTCACGTTGTACTTCAACTTCTAAGGTATTTTCATCTAGCCATTTAAACGGATAATTTTGGATAACAAGCGGTTTATTTTCATCTGCTTTTTGCAAATCAAGTACAAAGGTTTCTGCTTCCAATTTGGCAAGCAATGCTTTCATCGAAGTATTTTCAATCAATACGCCATTTTGAATAATCCCAATATGACGGCAAAGATTTTCAGCTTCTTCCAAATAGTGGGTGGTTAAAATAATGGTTGTACCTTGTTTGTTTAGCTCACGTAGGAAATCCCATAAGCTACGGCGCAACTCAATATCTACCCCCGCAGTCGGTTCGTCTAAAATCAGTAATTTGGGGTTGTGCATTAAAGCGCGAGCAATCATTACTCGGCGTTTCATGCCACCCGATAGTTCACGAGTAAGATGATTTCTTTTTTCCCAAAGATCGAGTTTTTTCAACCACATTTGGGCACGAGTTACCGCTGTTTTATATGGAATGCCATAAAAGCCCGCCTGTTGAGTTAAAACATCAATCACTTTTTCAAATTGATTAAAGTTAAATTCTTGTGGTACCAACCCAATTTGCTGTTTAAGCTGAATTTTTTGGGTGTCCAGATCATAACCAAATACTTTGACGCTACCGCTGGTTTTATTCACTAGCGAGCTGATAATGCCAATAGTGGTGGATTTACCTGCACCGTTATGCCCAAGCAATGCATAAAAATCACCTTGTTCTACACATAGATCGATTCCTTTAATTGCCTGTACACCAGTTGGATACGTTTTAATAAGATTGGTTATTTCTAAAGCATTCATTATTCTTTATTCTCTGCAACGGCTCGAATGGTGCTTTCATCAATTTCCGCCTCAAACGTTTGGCGTAAAAGCATTAATTTTTCATCGTTCATTAAGGCTTTTTTTGCTTCAAGCGTTAAATTCTCAAAAATAGCACGGCGGATTTCAAGTGGCGTCTTGTGCCCGTTACTTTCACCAATGCTTAATTCATAGCTTAAGCCTTTTTCTTGCAATGCTGTGGCTAAACTTTGACGAGATTCGGCATTATCTAAATGCGCCATATTCGGTTTAAGGATCAATTTAAGTTGCTCGCCTTGTTTTTCTGCTAGATAACTGTTTAGCGCAACTTGGCGTGATAAACCACCAAGTTTCAACCCATTTACGATATTACACCATTCATCTTGTTCACAAGAGAGCGCAATCGTTTTTGCTACCAATTCAGGCGTACGTTCTTGCAAGATGGCTTGCTTGATATCAGATGGCTTTGCACTTTCATTTTGTGTTTCTAATTCTGGATTGAGCCAAGTCCAACGATAATCTTCATCATTAACAGGCTTGGCAGACTCTGTTGTTGTTTGAGTTTTAGCTTGTGTTTTTTGCGCGGTAGCTAAATTCATAAAACGCTCTTGTAAATTAGGCGTTTTAGTAGAACTTTGACCGCTTGTTGGCAATAGCGTTGGTTTAGCTAACTCAGGCTTTTTTTTTTCGTTTTGTGAAAGCTGTGCTTGAGTTTGTTGCAATTGCTTACGAGCTTGCATGGCGGCTAATGCAGGCGATGCTGAAACAGCGCTTTGAGTTGGAGCCGATGTTTGTGGGGAAACGGTCGAATTTTCTGGCATTCTTGCAACAGGATGTATTGCAAGATTGGATGAAGAATTAGCCGCTTGTGGCGTATGATTTTGCGTTAAACGGGTCTTTAATTGCTCAATATTTTGTTGAGGCGTGTGTGTGCTAACGCTTGCAACTACTGGTGTTGTCGTTGTAGTTGGCTGGCGATTGATTTCTTCAATTCGCTTTGGATGGAATGCCAGTGCGCGTAAAATCGTCATTTCTACGCCTGCACGTTGTTCAGGTGCAAACGCCAGTTCTTTTTTGCCCGCTAGTATTAATTGATAGAAAAATTGTACATCTTCAGGCGCAATGTGTTTGGCTAAAAAGTGAAGCTGTGTTTGTTCTTGCTCACTATTTTTTACTAATTGGAGCATTGCAATTTGATGTAATGTTTGCGCAATATCGGCTAAAAATTGTGACCAATCCACGCCTTTTTCTGCCACAGATTGGATTACCGACATTGTTTTTTCGCCATCAGCTTGTGCGAGTGCAGTCACCAATTCGACGGGTTGATGATCATCAATGAAGCCAAGCATTTGTTGTACGATTGGTAAACTAATATTGGCATTGCTTACCGCAATCGCTTGATCGGTTAAACTTAGTGAATCACGAATACTACCTTGCGCCGCTTTAGCTAGTTTTTCAATAGCATTAGATTCGTAGGGAATATTTTCCTGATTCAGGATATATTCAAGGTGATGAGCGATCTGCGACTGATCCAATGCACGCAAATGGAATTGCATACAGCGGGATAAAATTGTTATCGGCAGTTTTTGAGGATCTGTCGTTGCAAGTAAGAATTTAACGTACTCTGGTGGTTCTTCCAGCGTTTTCAGTAGGGCGTTAAAACTATGGCGAGAGAGCATATGCACTTCGTCAATCAGATACACTTTGAAACGTCCAACGGTTGGTTTGTATTGAACATTATCCAAAAGCTCACGAGTATCTTCAACTTTGGTGCGAGAAGCCGCATCAATTTCAATCAGATCAATAAAGCGACCTTCTTCGATCGCTTTACAATTAGCACATTCACCGCAAGGTGTGGCGGTGATGCCTGTTTCGCAGTTTAAGCCTTTTGCAAATAAGCGAGCAATTGAGGTTTTACCCACACCACGAGTGCCAGAAAATAGATAGGCGTGATGTAGCCTGCCTTCACGCAAGCTATTTTCTAGTGCAGATAAAACGTGCTGTTGTCCAACAACTTCTGAAAAACGCTGTGGACGCCATTTACGGGCTAAAACTTGATAACTCATTGCGACTCTAATGTAGAGCGGATAGTGAATATCCGCCTTAGAAATGATTAATGACCAGCAAATTCAACTAATGTGAATGATTTGATACCTGCTTGTTCTAGGCGTTCTTTTCCGCCTAAATCTGGTAACCAAATGACAAATGCTGCGTGTTCTACTTTACCACCTAAGCGGCGAATCAATTTTGCAGTTGCATCAATAGTTCCACCTGTTGCAAGTAGATCATCTACAACTAATACGTTGTCACTTTCTTTTACTGAATCTAAGTGAATTTCAAGTGTGTCTTCACCATATTCTAAAGAATAAGATTGTGAAATCACTTCACGTGGTAATTTTTTCGGTTTACGAACTAATACGAAAGGCACGCCTAATGCAAGTGCAACAGGTGCGCCAAAAATAAAGCCACGCGATTCTGTGCCTACTACTTTTGTGATGCCTTTATCTTTAAATTCAGCGACGATTGCATCGACGGTTGCTTTAAATGCTTCTGGCACTTCTAATAATGAGGTAATGTCACGGAAAATAATCCCTGCTTTGGGATAGTCAGGAATAGATTTGATAGATGATTTGATTAAATCTAATTGATTCATTGTTAGACCTTAAAAAATAGCAAAATAACCTGAGGAATTTAGCAAAATTGAGCAAAATTACAAGGGAAATTTCAGCAAACTAGCGTATTTCTCTAAAAAATACGCAAATAAAAGAATACGATAAGCTTATATTTTTTGCGATAAATGTGCAGATAAGCGGTTATTTTTAGTGATTTTTTTGCAAAAAAGAGAGAAAAAGACCGCTTGGATATAGATAAAATCTGATTACGGTCTTTTTAAATGAGTTAGCGCATATCTTTAGCTAAGTAATGAAGAATGCCACCAAACACTTTTTCTAAATTTTCAGTGGTAAAGGCAGTCTTAGTTTTTCCTGCCGCCAGCAAAGTACGATTTATCATCAATACTTGATCGCAAAAGCTAGGTACGCTATTTAAATTGTGAGTAGAAACCAAGATTAGATGGCCTTCACTGCGTAATTGTTGTAGCAATTCAACGATCGCATTTTCAGTTTTAACATCAACGCCTGTAAATGGCTCGTCCAATAAGATAATTTGGCTTTCTTGTGCCAATGCTCGAGCGAGGAAAACACGTTTTTTTTGTCCGCCAGAAAGTTCGCCAATTTGGCGATCTTGTAAATGGTGAATATCTACACGTTCCATTGCTTGCATAACTTTTTGCTTATCTAAAGCAGATGGGCGACGTAGAAAACCCATATAGCCATAACGTCCCATCATGACTACGTCGTAAACCGACACAGGAAATTGCCAATCCACATCTTCACTCTGTGGAACATAAGAAACTAAGTTCTGTTTAAGTGCTTTTGCAATAGGCATATGGTTTAATTGAATAGTACCCGTTTGAGGTTTAACTAATCCCATTAAACTTTTAAATAAAGTGGATTTACCGCCACCATTTACCCCAATTAAGGCGCAAATGGTGCCGTTTTCAAGTTGAAAAGAAACGTCATGTAAGGCTAAATGCCCGTTGTTATAACGGACACTTAGCTTTTCTACGGAAATAGAGGTTGGAGTTAATGCCATTTTATTGTTTACTTTTTTCAAAACCATCAACAATTGTGCTGATTGTCACTTTTAATAAATCTAAATAAGTTGGAACCGCTCCATCTTTCGTTGAAAGTGAATCAACGTATAATACACCACCATATAATGCGCCTGTTTCTTTTGCTACTTGTTTAGCTGGTTTATCTGAAACCGTACTTTCGCTGAATACGACAGGAATATGATTTGCTTTTACGCCATCAATAACTTTTTTCACTTGTTGAGGTGAGCCTTGTTCTTCAGCGTTAATCGCCCATAAATAAAGCTCTTTCAATTGATAGTCTTGCGCTAAGTAACTAAATGCTCCTTCACTGGTTACTAACCAGCGTTGCGCTTCAGGGATAACAGATAAACGTTGGCGTAGTGGTTCGGCAATTGCTTTCACTTTTTCAGCGTAAGCTTGGGCATTTTTATTATAGCTTTCAGCGTTTTTTGGATCATATTTAACTAACGCAGCACGAATATTTTCAATATATTGCAATGCATTAGTGGATGACATCCAAGCGTGCGGATTTGGTAAGTTTTTGTATTCGCCTTCCGTAATCGCAATTGGTGTAATACCTTCTGTTACCACAACAGCAGGCTTACCTTTTACGTTTTCAAAGAAACGCTCAAACCAACGTTCTAAATTCATGCCATTCCATAAGATCAGATCCGCTTTTTGTGCTTTAGCAATATCTTTAGGAGTAGGCTGATAATCATGAATTTCTGCGCCAGGTTTGGTGATTGATTCAACAACGGCTTTATCACCCGCTACATTTTGCGCAATATCTTGAATCACGGTAAAAGTGGTTACTACTTTAAATGGCGCTGCCATAGCGAGTGTAGCGGTCATACCTAATGCTACAACAAATGCTTGTTTTAAAAATGAAAGTTTCATAGTTTCTCCTTTAATATGAATATATTTATCTTGTCAATTGAGAATAAATCTCAATTAATTATGATTATAAACATTTTATGGGTTTAGGTAAACCAGCGATTTTGGTAGCTTGTTTTGCGGGGCCATTAGGAAATAAACGTTGCAAATAACGGCTATTTCCTTTCTCTTCACCAAATTTTTGTGCCATGGCTTTTACTAACATACGAATAGCAGGCGAAGTTTTATATTCTTGGTAGAAAGCTCGTACTAAAACGATAATTTCCCAATGTTCATTGGTGAGGGTAATTTGTTCTTGTTTAGCAATTTCAATAGCAAGTTCTTCTGACCAATCAGAAAGATTGATTAAATAACCAGATGCATCGGTTGGATATTTTTGTTCGTTTAATTCAATATAATTCATAATATAAAAAAAGTGCCACTAAAGTGGCACTCAGTCTTAAATTTATTTATAACTAGTCATCACTACCCAATACGCCAAAAATTTGTAATAGGCTTAAGAATAGGTTGTAAAGAGATACATATAAATCCACTGTTGCGCGAATATAGTTTGTTTCGCCACCGTGAATAATATTGCTGGTTCCGAGTAAAATCGCACCGCTTGAGAATACGACAAATAATGCGCTCATTGCGAGACTTAATGCAGGGATTGCTAAGAAAATGTTAGCAATGATACCAACAAGCAATACAACGAATAATGCCACCATCATACCTGATAAGAACGACATATCTTTTTTCGTGGTAAGAACATAAGCTGAACAAGCGAAGAAAACTAATGCGGTTGCGCCTAGAGCAAGCACTACAACATCGCCTAAACCTGCGCCGATATAGCGGTTTAAAATTGGACCTAGGGTGTAACCTAAAAAGCCAGTTAAAGCGAAAACGCTAAGGATGCCTGCACTACTATTTGCAGTCGCATTCGTTAAAAATAATAAACCATAGAAACCAATTAATAGTCCCCACCATGGTAATGCAGGTGCGTTCATTGACATTGCAATAAATGCAACAACAGCTGAAAAGGCTAACGTCATTGAAAGCAATAAATAAGTATTACGTAATACTTTGTGAGTGCTAAGCAGTGATTCACTACCTGTTGCACCCGTAATTACACGATTTTCCATACTATTTCCTTTAAGTTAAGTAAAATTGTGATTCATATATGGACAAACTTCCATAAATCAAGTGTAAATTAGCGACAAATTTGCCTAAAGTCAATTGACTTTATCTATGCAATAGTTAAAAATTTTCTTATGAGTGTGGTACACTCTCATTACTAATATTTACTTTGCAAACACTTCTATATGAAACTAAATTTCCCTACCTACTTAACCTTATTTCGGGTCATGTTAATCCCTTTATTTGTTATTGCGTTTTATTTGCCTGTGGGTTGGTATGCACCTGAAATTTCCACTCTTATTTTCTTTATTGCTTCTATTACTGATGCTTTTGATGGCTATTTAGCCCGTAAATGGAACCAAACGACACGTTTGGGGGCTTTTTTGGATCCTGTGGCAGATAAAGTCTTAGTCGCTGTCGCATTAGTTTGTGTGGTGGAGTATTATCACACTTGGTGGATTACTATTCCTGCTGCAATTATGATTGCGAGAGAGATTATTATTTCTGCATTAAGAGAGTGGATGGCAGAATTGGGAGAGCGTGCGAGCGTAGCAGTTTCCGTATGGGGTAAATTTAAAACTACTGCACAAATGTTAGCGCTTGGCGGAATGTTATGGCGATTTAATTTCGCAATGGAGGTGCTTGCTTGGATTCTACTTTATATTGCTGCGGGTCTTACACTCTGGTCGATGTTTCAGTACTTAAAAGCAGCAAAAGGTAGTTTATTGAAATCATAATTATAAATTTTAATAGATAAGGCGGGATAAAATCCCGCCTTTTGTTTATGTAAATTACATATTTAATTGAAATGATAATTGTTTTTATTTAATCTGTATAGGGAAACTTACTACAATTAAAAGGAGACAAAAAATGCATAAACATAAAAAAACAATCTTTCCACTGAGCGTTATAAGCTTAGCTGTTGCTAGCTATGCTTCTGCGCATTCAACCCATTTGGATACTGTGGAGGTTCACGCCCAACCAACAGTAAATCATACCCGCAATATCAGTAACCTACGTGAATTATTAGCGAATCGAACCGATGTAAATATTGGTGGAGGGAGCGTTTCTGCTCAATATATTTCGATTCGAGGTGCTGGGCAGGATCGTATCGGTATGCTGATTGATAATACTTCAACCAATACGCAACAATGGTACCATCAAGGACGTTTTCAGTTAGATCCGTCGATGGTGAAATCAATTAAAGTAGATAAAGGTGCGGGTGCTGCAAGTGCGGGAATTGGTGTAACTGATGGCGTGATTCGTGCCGAAACTGTTTCAGCAAAAGATTTACTTAAACAGGGTCAGTCACTAGGTGCGAGAATTGGCTCGGAATATAACAGTAATAGAGGTATTAATGGCTCATTTTCTGTTTATGGACAAGAGTCTGGCTTAGATGTGTTATTACTAGGAAGCTGGGGAAATGATAAAAACTACAAAGCTGGGCGAGGTTATTTAGATGCAGTAAATACCAATAGCCGAGTGGTAAATAATACCACTCGTCGCCAAGGGAATTACTTAGCAAAATTTGGCTATGATTTAAATGAAAATCATCGTATTGGATTCAGCTTCCGTCAGGAAACATTTTATGGAAGTGGTCAAGATCGTTTTGAAATGATCTTCAATGGTCGCCCAGTCAATGCAAATACGACAACTCGCACTTACAATTTGGATTATGCAGCGAAAAATCTTGGTTTTGTACGAGATGTTAAGGCGAATGTATTTTACATTGCAGGAACAGATAAGCGCGAAGACTACCAAAAAGACAAATTAACAGGCTATCAACGTCGTTCAGAAACCAATACCACTGGGGCTAATTTAGGCTTTACCAGCGAATTGTTCCACGATCACTTATTGAAATACGGTGTGAATATTCGTAAAGAGAAAACCGAGAGTCAAAATTCATTTGGTCATATCAAGGGCGAAAAAAAAGCAGAATACGGCTTATATGCTGAAGGTATTTGGTCGTTAGGCAAAGTAGTCACTTTAACAACGGGGCTTCGCTATGATTATTATGCGTTAGATACCGCAGGAAAAGTGGATAAAACAGGCGCACCGCTTGCGGGTAAAAAATCGGTTTCGGATAATAAATTGAATCCGAGTTTTGGCTTAATTTGGGATGTAACGCCTAATTTTGCCTTAAATGCTAAATTAAATTATGCTAGCCGTAGCCCATTATTAGCTTCTGCTTACACTGTGACCGATAACCGTGGCTCGTTAGATAAGGCGAGAGGTTTACGCTTTATTGATCCGAATTTAAAAACGGAACAAGCACGCTTAGCCGAAGTTGGCTTTGAATGGAATTATGCGAATGTTACACTCAAAGGTAACGTGTTTGAGCAAAAAGTTAAGCATTTTTATCAAACAACTAATGGCGTAATCAGCAATGCAGGTACATTAACTACGAAAGGCTATGAAGCAGAATTAGATTATCAGTTAAATGGTTTAAAATTGACCGCTGGTGTATCCTATGCGGATCCTAAAACAGATTTTCTGATTAGTAATGATCCGTTGAATATTATTCCGCAAGGCCGTCAATGGAGCATGGGAATTTCGTATAAATTTATGCAACCAAGTTTAGAGATTGGTTGGTTAGGGCGTTATGCGCAATCTAAAGAATATCAAGCGGTTTCTCGTGCTAAGGTAGAAACCCAAAAACGTATTGGATACGGTGTGCACGATATTTTTGTAAACTGGCAGCCGCTTGATCAAGATAACTTTAACGTGAATTTCACGGTTAAAAATATCGGCAATAAATTCTATCGTAGCCATAGCCAAAGAAATACAGCAGTAACGCCACCAAGTCCAGGACGTGAATTTAAATTAGGTGTAAACTATAGCTTCTAATCTATTTGCGAATCAGCTAACTATTTTGCAAAAGCGGTTATATTTATAACCGCTTTTTCAGTTTATCTATAAGGCTAAGTTGCTGAAGCCTTGGCGGAAGTACCCTAATTGTCAAATATTCGTTATCATAGAGCTTATTTATTTTTTAACGCGATACGAGTTTTTATGTTTGATGCCAAAGCTTTTCTTGCTGATGTGCCTCACCTTCCAGGTGTTTACCGAATGTATGATGAAAAAAACATCATCATTTATGTTGGTAAGGCAAAAGATCTCAAAAAGCGCTTATCTAGTTATTTTCGTAGCCAACTTTCTAGCAAAAAAACAGAAGCATTGGTTGCTAATATTCATCACATTGAAACCACCATTACGCATTCTGAAACAGAAGCGCTATTGCTGGAACACAATTACATTAAAGAAAATCAGCCTAAATACAATGTGTTGTTGCGTGATGATAAATCCTATCCATATATTTTATTAACTAAACACAAGCACCCTCGTATCACCTCGTTTCGAGGAAGTAAAAAAATTGTAGGTGAGTATTTCGGCCCTTATCCAAATGCGGGAGCAGTGCGTGAAACGTTAAATTTACTGCAAAAGTTATTCCCCATTCGTCAATGTGAAGACAGTTATTATAAAAATCGTTCTCGCCCTTGTTTGCAATATCAAATTGGGCGTTGTCTTGCGCCTTGTGTAGAAGGCGTTTATTCACAAGAAGAGTACGATAATCAAGTAAACCTTGTTCGACTGTTTTTACAAGGTAAAGACGGGCAGGTGATTGAGCATTTAGTTCAGAAAATGGAAAAGGCAGCTGAGGCGCTTGATTTTGAAGGTGCAGCACGTTTTCGTGATCAAATTCAGTCGGTGCGAGCGGTACAAGAAAAGCAATTTGTATCAAATGAACGTTTAGATGATCTCGATATTATTTCAATTGCTTATCAACACGGCATTGCCTGCGTACATATTTTATTTGTGCGGCACGGAAAAGTGTTGGGTAATCGTTCTTATTTTCCCAAAGTTCCGAATAATACCGATTTAACTGAATTAGCAGATACTTTTATTGGGCAATTTTATTTGCAAATGAATCAGCATCGCACCATTCCAAATCAAATTATTCTTGATCAGCCGTTAAGTGAGGCAAACGCGCTCGCCAATGTTTTGTCGGAACAGGCAGGGCATAAGGTTAGCATTGCCGATAGAAATATCCGCGGTGATAAAAGCCGTTATCTTGCATTGGCAAAAACCAATGCTGAAGCGGCATTAACTTTACAGTTAAAACAAGATAGCAATATTCGCCACCGCTATGACGAACTCAAAGCGGTATTAAATGTGGCAGAGATCAAGCGGATGGAATGTTTCGATATTTCGCATACGATGGGAAATCAAACGGTAGCGTCTTGCGTTGTATTTGATGAAAACGGCCCGCTAAAATCAGATTATCGCCGTTTTAATATTGAAGGTATTACAGGCGGAGATGATTATGCAGCCATGGAACAAGCATTGTTAAAACGCTATAACCGTAATTTAGAGGCTGATAAAATCCCCGATATTATTTTTATTGATGGCGGTAAAGGGCAACTTAATCGAGCATTGGAGGCGTTTGCATCGTTAAATGTGAATTGGGACAAGCGTAAACCATTGTTAATTGGCGTGGCAAAAGGTGTGGAAAGAAAAGCAGGGCTAGAAACTTTATTGATCAGCCGAGCGGACAAGGAAATGCATTTACCACCAGATAGCCCTGCATTGCATTTGATTCAACATATTCGAGATGAATCACATAATCATGCGATTACAGGACACCGTAAAAAACGCCAAAAAGCTTTTACTGAAAGTGGATTAGAATCGATTGCAGGAGTAGGTGCTAAACGACGTCAAGCACTACTCAAATACCTTGGTGGTATGCAAGGCGTGAAAGCAGCAACATTAGAAGAAATTCAATCTGTGCCAGGTATTTCTAAACAACTTGCTGAAGTGATTTTTGACACATTACAAAATAGCTAAATGGCGTAAGCGGTCGAATTTATGGTTTTTTTTGCAAATTGTCGCCCAAACTTGACCGCTTGTTTTTACTACAATATGTGATAGCAAACGTTTGCGTAATCGTTTGCTAGAATATATAATTCGCCCCAATTTTTTTATTTTGAGGCATTTATGCAAAACTTACGTTATCCAGTTGATTCCAAACCTCCTTTCGGATTAACCCTTCTACTTGCGGCTCAACATTTATTGGCTGCGCTTGGCGGTATTATCGCCGTACCACTTGTGATCGGTAATGTTCTTAAATTACCTACGCCAGATACGATTGTATTAGTGAATGCAGCATTATTAGTTTCAGGTATTGTGACCATTATTCAATGTCAAGGGATTGGTCCAATTGGTTTACGTTTACCGAGTGTAATGGGAACCAGTTTTACTTTTGTGGCAGCAGCACTTGCGATTGGTTTTAGTGAACATGGTGTAGCAGGTATTATGGGCGCTTCATTAATTGGTTCACTGGTGATGATTATCGGTAGCTTTTTTATGCCATACGTACGTAAATTGTTTCCGCCTGTGGTAACGGGCGTTGTGGTGATGATGATTGGTTTGAGCCTCATCCCAGTAGCTGTGGATTGGTTTGCGGGCGGTCAAAAAGGCGATGCACATTATGCTGAGCCTGCCAATCTTGCGATGGCAACTTTTGTATTAGTGCTAGTGGTGATCCTTGTACAATGGGGTAAAGGTATTTTCTCGGCGGCCGCGATTGTTATTGGTATGATGATTGGCTATGTAGTGGCATTAGCGCTTGGTTGGATCAATTTTGAAGCGGTCAAAAATGCAGAAACTTTTGCAATTCCTCAACCGTTGCATTTTGGCTTAGCTTTCCCGATTTCAGGTATTATTGGTATGTCGATTGCTTATTTAGTGACGATCGTTGAATCAAGCGGTAACTTTTTAGCGTTAGGTAACGCAACCCAAACTGAAATTACAGGTAAACATCTACGTGGTGGTGTTTTGTGCGATGGGTTAGGCTCTGCTTTCGCAGCGATTATGTCTACTACACCATTTTCTTCATTTGCACAGAATATCGGAGTGATTTCACTCACTGGCGTAGCGAGCCGTTATGTCGTTACCATTATGGGAATATTACTCGTACTTGCTGGCGTGTTCCCTTGGTTTGGCGCATTAATCGTTTCGATTCCAAGTCCTGTATTAGGTGGCGCTGGCTTGATGATGTTTGCGATGATTATCGCAGCAGGTATCCAGATGCTGGACAAAGTAGAACGCTCAAAACGCAATGGGTTAATTATTGCGATTTCAATCGGTTGTGGTTTAGCGGTGACTACTCGCCCAGAATTGTTAGATAAATTACCGAGCTTCTTCAAAGAAGTCTTTGGCTCAGGAATTACAGTTGGCTCGTTGCTTGCGCTAGTGTTAAATCTCGTTTTGCCAGAGGATAAAGAATAAATAATTAGTGCAATTGGAAAAACTTACTTGAAATTGAGTAACTGAAGCCTTATCTTACGAAATAACTTAACGCCACGGTCAAGTGGCGTTTTCTTTTTAGATTAAATTAAGGAAACAAATTATGACTTTACAAGTTACAGATGCAACTTTCGAACAAGAAGTTTTAAAATCAGATGTACCAGTATTATTAGATTTCTGGGCGCCATGGTGTGGTCCTTGCCGCATGGTTGCACCAATTTTAGATGAATTATCAGAAGAGTTTGCAGGTCGTGCAAAAATTGCTAAGGTAAACGTAGATGAGAACCAACAGATCCCAGCACAGTTTGGTATCCGTTCAATCCCAACGTTAATTCTTTTCAAAAATGGTGAAGTGGTTGCAACGCAAGTAGGCGCATTACCAAAATCACAATTAAGTGCATTTGTTGAGCAAGCACTTTAATACTCATTTAAAAAAGAGGGCGAATTTTGTTCGCCCTTTTCATTTGCAAAAAAATTGTTAAAAAAGACCGCTTTAGGGGAATAAAGCCTAGCAATATCAGGCGCAAATAGGTACAATCCTCCAGTTACACATTTTTACAATT
This sequence comes from Actinobacillus vicugnae, assembly GCF_901687125.1. Classification (GTDB taxonomy): domain Bacteria; phylum Pseudomonadota; class Gammaproteobacteria; order Enterobacterales; family Pasteurellaceae; genus Actinobacillus; species Actinobacillus vicugnae. Next base: position 163,594 of record NZ_CABFJY010000033.1, on the reverse strand, counting down.
TGTAAGAGTAGATTTTATTCTTTGGAGAAATTTATGTCGTGGAATGAATCAGGCAATCAGCAAGACCCATGGGGTAAACCAGGTCAAAAGAAGCCTGAACAACAAGGTTCACAACAAGAGCCAAATAAGCAAAATAATCGCCAAGAGCCACCTGATTTAGAAGAGGCTTTTAGTTCGTTATTAAAGAAAATGGGAGGGAATAAAGATAACAATTCTTCTCCTTCGCAAAATTTTGGTAAATTTCTACCGCTTGCTTTAGTTTTCGCTGCTATTGTATGGGGCGTTTCGGGCTTTTATACGGTTAAAGAAGCGGAACGTGGCGTAGTAACGCGTTTCGGTAAATTGAATGATATTGTAATGCCTGGTTTAAACTGGAAACCAACGTTGATTGATGAAGTCACGCCAGTGAATATTGAGCGAGTTTCTGAACTGAAAACCAGTGGCTCAATGCTTACCCAAGATGAAAATATGGTGCAGGTTGAAATGACCGTGCAATACCGTGTAGAAGATCCCGCTAAATACCTCTTTAGCGTGCGTGATGCGGACGATAGCTTAAAACAAGCGACCGATAGTGCATTGCGCTATGTAATCGGTCATATGTCGATGGACGATATTTTAACTACTGGTCGTGCAACCGTGCGTGAAAAAACTTGGCAGGCGTTACGTGATATTATTAAAACCTACGATATGGGCTTATTGATCACAGACGTAAACTTCCAATCTGCACGCCCGCCAGAAGAAGTAAAAGATGCATTTGATGATGCGATTAAAGCGCAAGAAGATGAACAACGTTTAATTCGTGAAGCAGAAGCCTATGCTCGTGGACGTGAGCCAATTGCACGAGGTCAAGCGCAACGTATTGTTGAACAAGCAACTGCTTATAAAGCTCAAGTCGTGTTAGAAGCGCAGGGTGAAGTAGAGCGTTTTTCGAAACTTTTACCAGAATATAAAGCGTCACCGAAAGTAATGCGTGAACGCTTATATATCGAAAGCATGGAAAGAGTTATGAAAAATACACCGAAAGTAATTATGGATGGTAATGGTAATAATTTAAACGTATTACCAATGGATAAATTATTAGCAAAGCCGACCGCTTCTGTAGCGGCTACACAGCTAGCGCCACTTGTGGTTCAGCAACCACAAGTGGTTCAACAGCAACCTGTTCAACCGCATTCTGTACCAAGTACACAAAATGCAGAACCAGTTCGTAAAGGGAGATTTTAATAATGCGTAAATTATTATTACCTATTTTAGCGCTAGCTGGTTTTATCGTGCTTTCATGTGTGACAATTGTGCCAGAAGGCTATCGAGGCATTATGTTGCGCTTTAATAAGGTGCAGCGTGATGCAGAGCAAAAAGTGGTGGTTTATGCACCAGGCTTACACTTTAAAGTGCCATTTATTGATAGTTTAAAAGTATTGGATGCGCGTATCCAGATTTTAGATGGTCAAGAAGATCGTTTCGTTACCGTTGAGAAAAAGGACTTATTAGTTGATTCGTATGTAAAATGGCGAATCAGTGATTTTGGTCAATTTTATACGGCAACAGGTGGTGATGCACAACGTGCATCAGATTTATTACGCCGTAAAGTTGGCGACCGTTTACGTTCTGAAATTGGTTCTCGTACAATTAAAGATATTGTTTCGGGTTCCCGTGGTGAATTAATGGCGGGTGCACAAAAAGCCTTAAATGACGGTGATGACGGTGCAGAAAAACTTGGTATTGAAGTAGTTGATGTACGTGTAAAACAAATCAACTTACCAAATGAAGTTTCATCTTCAATTTATCAGCGTATGCGTGCAGAGCGTGCAGCTGTTGCAAGTGAACACCGTTCGCAGGGTGAAGAAAAAGCAGAAATTATTCGTGCTGAAGTAGATAAGAAAGTGGTGCTTATTGAAGCTCAAGCGAAGAAAACTGCTGAAACTTTACGCGGTGAAGGTGACGCACAAGCGGCAAAAATTTATGCAGACGCATTTAGCCAAGAACCAGAGTTTTACAGCTTTGTGCGTAGCTTAAAAGCATATGAAAACAGCTTTGCAAAAGAGCAAAGTAATATGATGCTACTTAAATCGGACAGTGACTTTTTCCGCTTTATGAAAGCACCTACAAAATAATTGTATCTATAAGACCCGATCTTTATCGGGTCTTTGATTTTTTTATTTATCACAGCAAAATAGAACATAACGAAATAAGCGGTGTGAATTACCAATTTTTTTGTAAATTTTCAGCCCAAATTTGGCCACTTGTAGTGGATATGTGTTTCTATATTTCCGTGGTTATATTCATTCAATTCAAGGCTAACTAAAGAGGCATTCCTATGGGTAAAAGTGTTGCTATTCTCGGCGCTCAGTGGGGCGATGAAGGGAAAGGTAAAATCGTAGATTTATTAACTGACCGTGTAAAATATGTGGTTCGTTATCAAGGTGGTCACAATGCGGGACACACCTTAATTATCAATGGTGAGAAAACTGTTCTTCGTCTTATTCCAAGCGGTATTTTACGTGATAATGTGACCTGTTTAATTGGTAACGGTGTGGTGCTTTCTCCAGAAGCATTAATGAAAGAAATGGGTGAATTAGAAGCACGTGGAATCAACGTTCGTGAGCGTTTAAAAATTTCAGAAGCTTGCCCATTGATTCTTCCTTATCATGTTGCAATGGATCACGCACGTGAAGCAGCATTAGGTAAAAACAAAATTGGTACAACAGGTCGTGGTATTGGCCCTGCTTATGAAGATAAAGTAGCACGTCGAGGTTTACGTGTAAGCGATTTATTCGATAAAGAAGCGTTTGCTGAGAAATTAAAAGATATTTTAGATTACTATAATTTCCAATTAGTACACTACTATAAAGTTGAGCCAGTAGATTTCCAAAAAACATTAGATGATGTATTTGCGGTTGCTGATGTAATTAAAGGCATGGTGGCAGATGTAACGACATTGTTACACGAAGCGCGTAAAGAAGGTGTGAATATCTTATTTGAAGGCGCACAAGGCACTATGTTAGATATCGACCACGGTACATATCCATTTGTAACCAGCTCAAATACGACTGCGGGCGGTGTTGCGACGGGTTCTGGTTTTGGTCCTCGTAATCTTGATTATGTATTAGGTATTATCAAAGCATACTGTACTCGAGTAGGTAGCGGTCCATTTACCACAGAATTATTTGATAATGTTGGTGCGGAAATTGCACGTAAAGGTAATGAATTTGGTGCGGTAACGGGGCGTCCTCGTCGTTGTGGTTGGTTTGATGCGGTAGCTGTACGCCGTGCAGTACAAATTAACTCAATTTCAGGCTTCTGTATGACAAAATTAGATGTATTAGATGGCTTTGAAGAGTTAAAAATTTGTACCGCTTACAAAATGCCAAATGGTGAAATTGTAGAATATGCACCAATGGCAGCTAAAGATTGGGAAGGTGTAGAGCCAATTTATGAAACGCTACCAGGCTGGAGTGAAAATACCTTCCGTGTAACAAAACGTGAAGAGTTACCACAAGCAGCGTTAGACTATATCAAACGCATTGAAGAGCTTGTTGGTGTGCCAGTAGATATCCTTTCAACAGGTCCAGACCGAGTTGAAACAATGATCTTACGCGATCCATTTGCTGCGTAATGTTGTTTAAATTTTAAGTTGTTTTCTTACCACGGAAAACACGGAGTTCACGGGATTTTCTGTGTATTCTGTGCTTTCCGTGGTTATTCTTTTAGTTGAACTATGAAATTTATTATTAAACTTTTCCCTGAAATTATGATTAAAAGCGATTCGGTTCGTAAACGCTTTATCAAAATTTTAACCTCAAATATTCGTAATGTGTTATTACGTGAAACGGAAAATGTCGCAGTCATTCGTAACTGGGACTTTATTGAAGTGCGTGCCAAAGTCGCAGAAGAAGCACCAATGGTGTTAGATTTACTCAAGCGCACACCAGGTATTCACCATATTTTAGAAGTGGAAGAAATGCCATTTAGTACCATGCACGATATTTTTGAAAATACGCTAGCAAAAGTGCGTGATGAATTAGAAGGTAAAACGTTCTGCGTACGTGTACGCCGTAAAGGTAAACACGAATTCCACTCGTTAGACGTAGAAAAATACGTGGGTGGTGGCTTAAATCAACATATCGAATCGGCTCGAGTAAAACTTACTAAGCCAGATGTGACAGTGCGAATTGATATTGACGGCGATAAGATGTTGTTGATCAACGCACGTCATGAAGGTTTAGGTGGTTATCCAATTGGTACGCAAGAAGATGTGTTATCACTGATTTCAGGTGGCTTTGATTCGGGTGTTTCAAGTTATATGTTGATTCGCCGTGGCTCTCGAGTGCATTACTGCTTCTTTAATTTAGGTGGTGCAGCGCATGAAATAGGTGTGAAACAGATGGCATATCATATTTGGAGCCGTTATAGCACCTCGCACAAAGTGCGTTTTGTTGCAATCAACTTTGAAAATGTGGTCGGCGAAATTTTAGAGAAAGTCGATAATGGTCAAATGGGGGTGGTGCTAAAACGTATGATGGTGCGTGCGGCAAGCAAAATTGCTGAGCGTTTTGATATTCAAGCAATTGTAACGGGCGAAGCGCTAGGGCAAGTTTCTAGCCAAACACTCACCAATTTACGTTTAATTGATAAAGTGTCTGATACATTAGTGCTACGTCCATTAATTACACATGATAAAGAGCAAATTATCGCCATGGCGAAAGAAATCGGTACCGATGATATTGCCAAATCAATGCCGGAATTTTGTGGCGTGATTTCAAAAAATCCGACAGTGAAAGCCGTTGAAAGCAAAATTGTTGAGGAAGAAGGTAATTTTGATTTTGCAGTGCTAGAACAAGCGGTCGAAAATGCACAGTTCCTTGATATTCGTGAAATTGCTCAGCAAACCGAACAAGAGGTTGTCTCGGTTGAAACCACTTCGGCATTGACGGAAAACGATATTATTTTAGATATTCGTAGCCCAGAAGAAACCGATGAAGCGCCATTTGGTTTAGCAGGTGTGGAAGTGAAATTAATGCCGTTCTACAAACTTTCGAGCCAGTTTGCAACATTAGATCAATCGAAAAACTATTTACTTTATTGCCAGCGTGGGGTAATGAGCAAATTACAAGCGCTTTATCTTAAAGAAAATGGTTTTAGCAATGTAAAGGTGTTCCGTTTCTAAAGGTAGGCTTTTGTAAGCGGTTATTTTTGGTTAAACTTTTGCAAGTTTTTACTGAAAATGACCGCTTATTTATAAGAAAGATTATGGAAATTCGTCTATTACAATCATCAGATTACGCAGGTTGGTATACGTTATGGCAGAAATATTTACAATTTTATCAAACCTCATTATGTGATTCGGTTTCGAATGAAACATGGCGGAAGGTTACTCAAACGAAAACTGTAAAAGGATTCGGTGCTTTTAATGAGCACGGTCATTTATTAGGATTTACTCACATTGTGATTCACCCTAACACATGGAACAATACCGATAGTTGCTATTTAGAAGATTTGTTTGTAAGCGAAGAAGCAAGAAGAAAAGGTGTGGCCCGACAATTAATTGAAACAGTTTATCAATATGCTACAGATAATCAATTAAACCGAGTTTATTGGCTAACAGCTCAAGATAATTTACAGGCTCAGGCATTGTATAATCAAGTAGCAAGGAAAACAGGCATGATTCAATATCGTCGTGATTTTACTTAAATGAGAGATAAATTAAGCGGTTTATTTTGCAAATTTTTACGAAATGATGTAGCAAATGCACAAAAATGCGAATTTGTTTCAATGATATAGAGACGGGTTCTGTGTAATTGTTACATGATACCGAAATTTTTAGTAAAAATAGACCGCTTATTTATTGAGAGATTAGAACATACTACGACCGCTTTCGGTTTTTTCTGAAACAGGTTGGATTACATCCCTGTGCTCAACAATTTTACCGCTTTGATCAAAGCGGTAAATCCACCATGGCTTCCCTTTTATTTTGTGCGTTTAATTTACTATGCACATATAACACCACTAAATTTCCTTCAGTAACAAAATGCTTTAGAGCTAACTAGTCTTCATCACAAATGACACAAATACCTAGCTCAATTTCATATTAGTGGACGGAGGTATTGCGATGTTGCTTAAGTATTGGGTGAGCGATTATTTAGCGGAAAAGATGGAGATTAAGCGGATAACAAGAAGGTGCGCTGTAGCGCACCCTTAATTTGCACTATGCAAAGTCTTGTAATTCTAGATTGATTGGCGTTTCTGCAATGTTATTTACGTAGTTACATAAAGTTGCAAGGCTTACTCCTAAAATCACATCAATCGCATTTTGTTGGTTATAACCTGCATTGAAAAACGCTTGTAATTGCGCATCCGTTAATTTTGCTTTTTGTAACATTACTGCCAGCGTGAAACGCGCCAAAGTATCTAATTTGGGATCAGAAATACGTGCGGTAGCGCGAATTTGATCAACGATTTCTTTTGGTGCATTTAACGCTTTTAATGAAATTTTAGTATGACCTGCAACACAGAAACCACAGCCATTTACTACTGCAGCGGTAATTTGTACCACTTCACGCTCAAGTGCTGTTAAGCTATTACGACCATTAATGCCACCTACGGTGCGGTAAGTTTCTAATGCAGTTGGCGCATTGGCTAATACGCCGATTAAGTTTGGAATAAAACCATTAGCTTGCTGTACAGCTTTTAATGCTTCTTGTGTGGCTTCTGGTGCGGTTTCGATAGTATGAATTTGAAATTTTGACATGTATAAGTTCCTTTATCCTAAGCAGTCTTGATAGATTTAAATCTATTTTGTGGAATAATAAAGGTTAACTTCCCTTAAATGCAAAGTTTTTTGAACAATTTTCTGATATTAATCCCTCTTTGATATAACAAAAAATTCTATAAGAAATAATAAAAAGGATAGACGCCAATGAAAAATCAACCGATATACCTCGCATCAAATAGCCCTCGTCGTTGGGAATTATTACAAAACTTAGGTTTGAATTTACTTCGTCTAGCGAGTGAAATTGATGAAACCCCACTTTTAAACGAAAAGGCTTCGGAATATTGCTTGCGTATTGCACAGCAAAAAAATCAAGCCGCACAAGAGGTCAGAATGGCACAAAATTTTGCTGAATATCCGATATTAACCGCAGACACGACCGTCTCAATTGATGGGAAAATTCTGGGCAAGCCTAAAGACGAGCAAGACGCTTTTGCGATGTTAAAAATGCTTTCAGGTAGAACACATCAAGTATTCACCGCCGTCTGTGTCAGCTATCAAAGCAAACAATTTGAATGTTTGCAAACCAGTGAAGTATGTTTTCGAACATTAACTGATGCAGAAATTCATGCTTATATCGCAACGGGAGAACCGATGGATAAAGCGGGCGCTTATGGTATTCAACAGTTAGGTGGAGTATTTGTGGCGCAATTATCAGGCAGTTTTACGGGGGTGATGGGCTTGCCAGTGTGTGAAACGGCAGAATTGTTAAAGCAGTGTGGTGTGCAAATTTTATAAAAAATTTGACCGCTTGTAAGGTAATAAAAAAGCCTTACAAGCGGTCTTTTTTTGAGATTAAATTGCTAATTCAAATGCATAGAATGCAACGAGAGCAATGGCAATAATTATCGTGCCAATATTCAGTTTTTTAAATTCACCTGAAATAATTCGACCGATAACTAAGGTTGCAAAGCCTAACATAATCCCCGTTACGATATTTGCCGTTAATACAATAAATACTGCACAAACTAAGCCAGACATTGCGCCGATAAAGTCATCAAAATCAAGTTTTGATACATTGCTTAGCATTAATAAACCTACGTACATTAATGCAGGTGCTGTTGCATAATTGGGTACTAAGAAAGCAAGCGGTTGGAAAAATAGCATTAATAAAAAACCAATCCCCACCACTACGGCAGTTAAACCTGTTTTACCACCTACTGCTGTGCCTGTTGCTGATTCAATATATACCGCAGCAGGCGCTGTACCGAATAAACCAGACAGCACAGAACCTAATGAGTCTGAGGTTAAAGCCTTATCACCATTGATAATTTGACCGTCTTTATCTAACAGGTTTGCTTGGCCTGCCACCGCACGAATTGTACCTGTCGCATCAAAGATTGCTGTCATCACTAAAGCGAATACCACAGGAAGAATTGCTGTATTTAAGGCTCCTATCACATCTAGATTTAAGAATTGAGAGTTTTCGCCGAAGCTAGGCATTTTGAAAAAGCTTATATATTTTACATTCGGGTCAAAAATTAACGCGATAATGGTAATCGCAATAATCACCCAAAGGATTGAGCCTTTCACTTTTAAGCGTTCTAAACCAATGATTGCGGCTAAACCAAGTAGCGCCATAATGACAGGGAATGAAGTGAAATCACCCATTTTTACAGGTAAGCCAGCCTGATTACCAACCACTAACCCTACGCCATTTGCTGCGATTAACAGTAAAAATAAACCGATACCGATACCCGCACCATGTGCAATGCTTGCAGGAAGGTTACGTAAGATCCATGCTCGAACACCTGTTACCGAAATAAGCGTAAATAGCACCCCCATCAGGAAGATTGCACCAAGGGCGACAGGAGTTGAGATACCTTGACCAAGCACTAAACTAAAAGCGGTAAATGCGGTTAAAGAAATTGCACAGCCAATTGCCATTGGCGCATTTGCCCATAAACCAATTAAGATTGAACCTAAGCCAGAAACTAAACAAGTTGCAATAAATACTGACTCGGCTGGGAAACCTGCTTGACTTAACATGCCTGGTACAACAATCACCGAATAGACCATCGCTAAGAACGTGGTTAAACCCGCAATAATTTCTTGGCGAGTGTTGGCGCCACGTTCTTCAAACTTAAACAAAGACATAAAATGAAAACCTCAAATAAACAAATAGAAATTTTAAGCGGCGAATTTTACCGAAAACTGCTTCAATAAGCAAACGTTTGCGTAAGCGCAATAAAATAAGCGGTCAAATTTCCGCAAAAATTGGTGATATGCAAAAAATGAGGGAAATTTGACCGCTTGTAATAGCGAATTAGTGCGAGCCAGCAAGCTGTTCTAAATCTTTGTCAATATAGTATAAAGATTTGCCATCTTCGCCTAATAGTTTGAATTTATTTAAAATTGAATTAAATAGAAATTCTTCTTCATGCTGTTCTGCGACATACCATTGTAAGAAGTTAAATGATGAATAATCTTTTGCATCAAAGGTTACTTCTACTAATTTATTGATGGAAGCCGTCACATGTTTTTCGTGATCTAATACAATTTCAAATAATGATTTTAATGAATCATATTCAGCTTTTGGTGATTCAATTGTATAGATTTCTGCAAGTGAACCTGTTTCGTTTAAATAAGTAAATAAACGACGCATATGTTCCATTTCTTCTGTTGCGTGTGCTTTTAAAAATTTTGCTGCACCAGGGAAACCATTGTTATCCGCCCATGCCGACATTTGTAAATACACATTTGAAGAATAAAATTCTAAATTTAATTGGTCGTTTAAATGTTTGATGATTGCTGGTGATAACATTATGCTGCTCCTTGTGATTGATCTAAGGTTTCTAAGTCTTTATCGATAAAGTAGAGTGATTTATTGCTTTCGCCTGCCACTGCAAACTTATCTAAAATTTCACCGAATAATTTTTCTTCTTCATGTTGTTCCGCAACATACCATTGTAAGAAATTAAAGGTTGAATAATCTTTTGCTGCGAAGGTTACTTCTACTAATTCGTTGATTTTAGCTGTAACGTGTTTTTCGTGCTCAGATACCACATCAAATAATTCTTTAAGTGACGAATATTCTTTGCGAGGAGCTTCAATTTGACCTAATAATGGCATTGCGCCTGTTTCACACACATAATCAAATAATTTTTGCATATGCTCTAATTCTTCATCGGCGTGACGAAGTAAGAAATTTGCTGCACCAGCAAAACCGTTTTTTGAACACCATGCAGACATTTGTAAATAAACATTTGAAGAGTAGAACTCTAAGTTGATTTGTTCATTGAGTTTATCAATGATTTTTTGCTGTAACATTTTACACCTCTATTTAATATTAAAAATTTGTTAAATAATGAGAGTTAATTTCATTCCGAAATCTAGATACGACAAAGGGGCGGAAAAATTTCCACCCCTTTGAATAATTGTATTAATTATACTCACTTTTTTACCAAGAGGCTACCCCCTCTTAGTAATTAGTAATCGATAAATGCTTGTTGATCTGCACCTTCTTTTTCTACTACTGGTTTCACCATGTGTTCACGGTTTAAACCAAGTTGCAATGCGACACCGATTGCAATATAGATTGATGAATAAGTACCGAAACCGATACCAATTAATAATGCTAGTGAGAAACTATGGATGGTAGGACCACCAAACCAATATAACGCTGCGACCACGAATAATGTGGTTACTGAGGTCATTAATGTTCTTGAAAGCGTTTGACTTAATGAAATATCAATCACTTCTTGTGAAGTTACACGGCGAATTTTACTAAAATTTTCACGCACTCGGTCAAATACCACGATCGAGTCATTCAATGAATAACCTACTACCGACAGAATTGCCGCCACAAAGGTAAGGTCGATCTCAATCTGTAAAAATGAGAAAATACCGATAGTAACTAATACGTCGTGGAATAATGCCAGAATACCGCCGATGGCTAAACGGATTTCGAAACGAGTACCGACATAAAGTAACAACATTCCAAGTGTAGCAAGCGTTGCCCAAATCGCACCTTGAGTGAGTTCTTCACCTACATTTGGTCCTACGAATTCAACACTTTTAATCGTTGCAGCAGGGTCAAGATCTTGGTGGACAATATCCATGATCTTATTACCTAACGACATATCGCCTGCAGATGCAGGTAAACGAATCATTAGCTCTTTTTGGCTACCTGTAGTTTGTACTAGTGCATTGCCGTAACCGTTTTGCTCCAACAAAGCACGAACCTTACCTAAATCGGCAGGTTGTGAGAATGTGGTTTCAATTACAGTACCACCTGTAAAGTCTAAACCCCAGTTAAATCCTTTGGTCACGATAGAGAAAATACATAATGTCGTCACGATTAATGAAAATACGAAACCGACATAACGATATTTCATAAATGGAATTAGTTTATACGGCAGTTTAATTTCTGACGCATCTTTTTCTTGCATAGTTGCCATTTATTCCACCTTAAATCCAAAGTTTTTTCACACGTTTATTGCCACCGTAAACCCAGTTAACGAGCATACGAGTACCAGTAATTGCAGTGAACATTGAAATCATTACCCCTAGTGCAAGTGTAATTGCAAAGCCTTTTACAGGGCCTGTACCCACCGCATAGAGTACTAAAGAGGTTAAAATTGTTGTTAGGTTCGAGTCAAAAATCGAAGTAAACGCGCCATTATAGCCTTCGTGAATTGCTTGCTGTACTGAACGTCCGTTACGTAACTCTTCTTTAATACGCTCGTAAATCAATACATTAGCATCCACTGACATACCAACCGCAAGAACGATACCCGCAATACCAGGCATGGTTAGCGTTGCGCCAACGAGTGACATTAAACCAATAGTTAAAATCATATTTACGGTAAGGGCTGCAGAAGCGAATACACCGAACATTTTATAGTACACTAAACAGAAAATGATCGTTAAAATTAGACCATACATTCCTGCTTCCATCCCTTTCGCCACATTATCCGCACCGAGGGATGCACCAATTGTACGTTCTTCTACAATTACGATTGGTGCAATTAATGCACCTGAACGTAATAATACCGCAAGATTTTGTGCTTCAGCAGGTGAGTTAATACCTGTGATTTGGAATTGGCTGCCAAGACGAGAGTTAATCGTTGCAACGTTAATCACTTCTTCATGTTTTTCTAAAATGACTTTACCGTGAGCGTCTTTACGTCCTGAATCTTTAAATTCGCTATAAAGGGTTGCCATCGGTTTACCAACAGCACTTTTGGTAATTTCAGACATCATATTACCGCCTTCAGCATCAAGGTTGATACTTACTTGCGGTAAACCACGTTCGTCTTTACCTGAGGTTGCATCAATAATATGTTCACCACCTAAAGAGGGTTTACGGCGTAATACTACAGCGCCACCATCACGGCTAAATTTTAGCTCTGAATCTGCAGGCACAATACCGCGTGAAGCAGACTCAACATTGGCATCTGCATTGACTAAACGGAATTCCAGTGTTGCGGTTGCGCCAAGAAGTTCTTTTGCACGCGCCGTATCTTGCACACCTGGCAATTCAACTACAATACGATCGGCACCTTGACGCTGAATGGTTGGCTCAGAAACACCGAGTTCTTCCACGCGTTTACGCAAAATAGAAAGGTTTTGCTCAATTGCCATATCTCTTGAAGCAGATAAACCATCTGCAGAAGGAGAGAATGATACCGTTGTTGTATCAATAAATGCAGCTTCTAAAGTAGTATATTGGCGACGTACAAAACGAACTGCTTTATCTGCTGTGTCAGCATCAGCGAATTCAATGATAGTTGCAAAATTTTCGCCTTTTTTGACCGCTTTATACTGTAGTTTTTCTTTGCGTAATTCGCTACGAAGGCTGTCTTGCAAGCTTTCTTGCTGTTTAGTGAGAGCCGTGTTCATATCAACTTCCATGAGGAAGCGCACACCGCCTCGTAAGTCTAAGCCTCGCTTCATTGGACTACCGCCAATATCGGTTAGCCAACTAGGCGTCGCAGGTGCAAGGTTTAACGCAACCGAAAATTTGTCACCTAATACTTCAGAAATTTTTTCTTTGGCAGGTAATTGTTGTTCATCATTTTCAAGACGCACTAAAATTGAGCCGTTCTCTAGAACGGCTGATTTTGGTGTGATATTCATTGATGACAATGTTCCCTGTACTTGAGCGAGGGTTTCGCTCGTGGCTTCTTGACCTCGAGTACCAGATATTTGTACCGAAGGATCTTCGCCATATAAGTTTGGAAGAGCGTATAAACCACCGATGAGTATCACAATAATAATCATCAGGTTCTTCCATAATGGGAAACGATTTAACACAATAAGTCCCCTAAGGTAGGAAAATTAAGAAAGGGCTTTCATTTGACCTTTTGGTAATACCGCAACCACGTAGTTACGAGAAATCACAACTTCTGTTGTGTCGTTTAATGCGATAACGATATTTTCGTTTTCTGCACTTACTTTAGTGATACGACCGATTAAACCACCGTTTGTTAATACTTCATCGCCTTTTGCAAGGTTAGAAAGTAAATCACGTTGTTGTTTTTGGCGTTTTGCTTGTGGACGATAAATCATAAAGTAAAAAATAAGACCGAAAACTGCTAAAATTACGATCATTTCTAATCCGCCGCCTTGTTGCATAAAAGCTCCTTAAATCAATGAGTTAGTGTTTAAAAATGAAAATCCCACAATCAATGGGAAAGTTGATGGTTAAAATAGCATAAAATCACGCATTTAACGAGTAGAAAATTTTAATGCTGTGTCGCTAGTTTTAAAGTAATATAGCAATATTGTGCTTATTTTTAATATTTCAATTCACTTAAAGGGGAACAAATGAAAAAATTTTCTCAACTAGCGGTCGTTTTTGGTCTATTTTTTGCAAATGTGGCTTTTGCACATCAGGTTCAGTTAAACAATGTACTTCCTGCGGTAACCGTCGCAAAAGATGGCGAACTCACGTTAAAAGGCAAAGATGTCAGCTATAAAACTTGGGCAAGTAATAGCCTTGCTGGAAAGGTGCGCGTGGTTCACCATTTTGCAGGTAGAAGTAGCGTCAAAGATAAAAATAAAGCGTTGATTGATGCGATTAAAAATGCAGGTTTTGATCGTGCAAAATACCAAACAGTAACGATTGTGAATGCAGATGATGCGATTGTTGGTACGGGTGTTTTTGTAAAAAATAGCGTGGAAGACGGCAAATTGGAAAATCCACACAGCCAAGTAGTATTAGATCAAGCGAGTAGTGTAAAAAATGCGTGGGGCTTAAAAGCGAAAGAAAGTTTTATTGCTGTGTTGGATAAAGCAGGTAAGGTACAGTTTGTTGCAGAAGGAAAATTATCACCTAATCAGGTTCAGCAAGTCATTGATTTAGTTAAGCAATTAACCAGTAATTAATAAAGTGAGGGCGTTTTAAAACGCCCTCTTTTTTGGTAAAAAATTAATGAGATTTGACCGCTTATTCGGCGTGTAAGCAAGCAATATAGTTACAGCTTACATCATTATTTAGCCAGAATTTTTCCGTCAATGGATTAAAATGATAACCTTTCATTTCTTGGCAACGTAATTGCGCCTGATCACACCAATTTAGCAATTCTGCTGGTTTAATAAATTTTTCAAATTTGTGCGTGCCTTTCGGCAACATTTTGAGTATGTATTCGGCACCTACAATCACTAACATATATGCTTTGAAAGTACGATTGATCGTGGAGAAAAACAGCACGCCATTTGGTTTAAGTAAGGCTTTACAGCTTTGAATAATGGATAATGGATCTGGCACGTGTTCTAACATTTCCATACAAGTGATGACATCAAACTTCTCTGCCTGACAGGCGGTCTGATTTTGTACAAAATCTTCAATGGTGGTTTGTTGATAATCAATAGTTAAGCCATGTTGTTGGGCGTGCTGGCGAGCAACTTCAAGGGGGTCATTAGTCATATCAATCCCCGTAACATTTGCCCCTGCTTTTGCCATTTCTTCGCTTAAAATACCGCCACCACAACCAACATCAAGCACTTTTTTGCCAAATACACCGTTAGCTTTCTCTTGAATATAAGCAAAACGCAGTGGATTAAGCAGGTGAATCGGTTTAAAACTACCGTTCGGATCCCACCAAGTTGTTGCCATTTTTTCAAATTTATCAAGTTCTTGTTGGTCAATATTACGCATTACTGCCTCTGGAAATAGGAATAAAAAAGTCAAATTGCAAAATAAATGCCAAATTTGACCGCTTCCTTACATTTTCAACTTTCAATTTTCAACTTTCAACTGTTTTTTTATGCTATAATCGCCTGAATTTTTCGCCCTCTACTTTTCCAGTAGCTTGGGCAATCTTTTTTATAAACTTGATTAGGAAATTTCAATGAGCGAATTAGCCAAAGATATTACCCCCGTCAGTATTGAAGACGAGTTAAAAACGTCTTATCTCGACTATGCGATGTCTGTTATTGTCGGACGTGCGCTTCCCGATGTGCGTGATGGTTTAAAACCAGTACACCGCCGCGTGTTATTCTCAATGGATCAAAACAGCAACACGTTTAACCGCCCACATGTAAAATCGGCTCGTGTGGTGGGTGACGTAATCGGTAAATATCACCCACATGGTGACTCTGCGGTTTACGATACCATTGTGCGTATGGCGCAACCCTTCTCACTTCGTTATATGTTAGTTGATGGTCAAGGTAACTTTGGTTCGATTGACGGTGATGCGCCAGCGGCGATGCGTTATACCGAAGTTCGTATGCAAAAAATTACCCAGGAATTATTAACGGATTTAGATAAAGAAACCGTGGATTTCTCGCCAAACTATGACGGCAAAGAGATGATCCCCGATGTGCTGCCGACTAAAATTCCTGCGTTGTTAGTAAACGGTTCATCAGGGATTGCGGTGGGTATGGCAACCAATATCCCGCCGCATAATTTAGGTGAGGTGTTAGACGGCTGTTTGGCGTATATCGAAAACGAAGAGATTACTGTTGAAGAGTTAATGCGTTATATCCCAGGTCCTGATTTTCCGACAAGGGCGATTATCAATGGGCGTAAAGGCATTGAAGATGCTTATCGCACAGGGCGTGGCAAAGTGTATGTGCGTGCTAAAGCAAGCGTTGAAACCACCGACAAAGGGCGTGAGCAAATTGTTGTTACCGAATTGCCATACCAAGTGAATAAAGCGAAATTGATTGAGAAAATCGCTGAGCTAGTGAAAGACAAAAAAATTGAAGGCATTAGCGGTATTCAAGATCACTCAGATAAAAAAGGTATTTCAATCGTTATCGAAGTGAAACGTGATGCTGTAGGCGAAGTGGTGTTAAATCACCTTTATTCACTTACCCAAATGCAAGTAACCTTCGGTATCAATATGGTAGCGCTAGACCATGGTCAGCCTAAGGTATTGAATTTAAAACAAATTATCGAAGCTTTCGTTAAACATCGTCGTGAAGTAGTAACGCGCCGTACTATTTTTGAATTGCGTAAGGCACGCGAACGTGCGCACATTTTAGAAGGTTTAGCGATTGCGCTGGCGAATATCGATCCTGTTATCGAATTGATCCGTAACTCAAAAACGGCAGATGAAGCACGTGAAGGTTTATTAGCGCGGGCATGGGCATTAGGCAATGTTGCACCAATGTTAGAAGCCGCAGGCGTAGATGCTTCTCGTCCAGAAGATTTACCTGAGCATTTAGGTGTTCGTGATGGACAATATTACCTCTCTGAAGCCCAAGCGCGTGCGATTTTAGAGTTACGTTTACACCGCTTAACAGGCTTAGAACACGAAAAAATTGTTGATGAGTACAAAGAGTTGCTCACTGAAATTGGCGAATTGTTACATATTTTAAGTAGTGCAGATCGCTTAATGGAAGTGATTCGTGAAGAGCTAGAAAAAGTAAAAGCTGAGTTTGGTGACGAGCGCCGTACGGAAATTACTGCCGCATCGGGCGACATCAATATGGAAGATTTAATCGCCCAAGAAGATGTGGTCGTAACGCTTTCTCACGCAGGTTATGTGAAATATCAACCGCTGTCTGATTACGAAGCCCAACGCCGTGGTGGTAAAGGCAAATCGGCAACAAAGATGAAAGAGGACGATTTCATTGAAAAATTATTGGTAGCGAATACCCACGATACGATTCTTTGCTTCTCAAGTCGTGGACGCTTGTATCAACTCAAAGTCTATCAATTACCGCAAGCCAGCCGTGGGGCAAGAGGCACGCCAATCGTGAATATTCTGCCGCTTGTGAAAGAAGAAAACGAACGTATCACAGCGATTCTTCCGATTCCAAATGGTGAATTTAGTGCCGATAAATTTATCTTTATGGCAACCGCAAGTGGTGTGGTGAAAAAAGTCTCGCTTGATGCGTTCAGCAACGTGCGTGCAAGCGGTCTAATTGCATTAAAACTTCGCGAAGGGGATGAGCTAATCGGCGTAGATATTACCGATGGCGACAGCGAAATTATGTTGTTCTCTGCACAAGGTCGAGTGGTTCGCTTTGCAGAAAAAGCAGTGCGTGCAATGGGACGAACCGCCACAGGGGTGCGAGGTATCAAACTTTCAACTACTGAAATTTCAGCAGAAGAGATTGAAGAAGCCGAAATTATTGAGATTGAAAACGAAGAAGCGGAAGATACCTCAAGCGTTAGCCTTGATACCGACCGAGTGGTTTCTCTTGTGATTCCTCGTACTGAAGGCGATATTTTAACCGTAACCCAAAACGGCTACGGCAAACGTACGGTGATTGGCGAATACCCAGTGAAATCTCGTGCAACCAAAGGTGTGGTGTCAATCAAAGTAAACGAACGTAACGGCAAAGTGGTCGCAGCGGTTCAAGTTGAAGAAGCGGATCAAATCATGTTGATTACGGATGCAGGTACGCTAGTACGTACCCGTGTTGCTGAAGTGAGCCTTGTTGGCCGTAACACCCAAGGCGTTCGCATTATCCGCACCGCAGATGATGAAAATGTAGTAAGCGTAGAGCGAGTATGCGAACCTGAAGAAGACGAAAACATCGAAGCTGATAACAGGGACACTGGCGAAGCAGAAAGCGTAGATACTTCTCCAGAAGCATAACCCTACACAATACAAGCGGTCGAATTTTCAAAGAATTTTGCAAAAATTTCAGAAAAAACGACCGCTTTTAACATACAGAGGATAATAGAATGACAAGTAGTCAACAACGTGCAGAACTTCAACGCCGTATTTGGCAGATTGCGAATGATGTGCGAGGTTCGGTCGATGGTTGGGATTTTAAGCAGTATGTATTAGGCACGCTGTTTTATCGCTTTATCAGTGAACATTTTGTGAATTATATTGAAGCGGGCGATTCAAGCATAAATTATGCAAATTGGTCAGACGATGATGAAAATATCGCACTGGGTAAAGAGAGCGTGATTAAGGAAAAAGGCTATTTTATCTACCCAAGCCAACTATTTGAAAATGTGGTGAAAACTGCTCACACTAATCCGAGCTTGAATGTCGAATTAAAAGAGATTTTTAGCGAAATTGAAAGCTCAGCGGTGGGCTATGATTCCGAACAGGACATCAAAGGGCTATTTGCCGATTTTGACACCACATCTAACCGCTTAGGCAACACGGTTGAAGATAAAAATAAACGATTGGCTTCGGTGCTAAAAGGCGTTGCCGAGCTGGATTTTGGGCGGTTTGAAGATAACCAAATTGACCTATTTGGCGATGCTTACGAATTTCTGATCTCCAATTACGCCGCCAACGCAGGTAAATCAGGCGGCGAATTTTTCACGCCCCAAAATGTATCCAAATTGATTGCACAACTTGCTTTATTTGGTCAGAAAGCCGTCAATAAAATTTACGACCCAGCCTGCGGTTCTGGCTCGTTATTGTTACAAGCGAAAAAGCAGTTTGATGATCACATTATTGAAGAGGGCTTTTTCGGGCAAGAAATCAATCACACTACTTACAACTTGGCTCGAATGAATATGTTTTTGCATAACATCAACTACGACAAGTTCAATATCACTTTGGGCGACACCTTGCTCAAACCGAAATTTGGCACAGAAAAGCCGTTCGATGCGATTGTTTCCAATCCGCCTTACTCCGTGAAATGGATTGGCAGTGATGATCCAACCTTAATCAACGATGAACGCTTTGCCCCAGCAGGTATTTTAGCCCCGAAATCCAAAGCCGATTTCGCCTTTATTTTGCACGCATTAAGCTACCTTTCTGCACGCGGTCGCGCGGCAATTGTGACTTTCCCTGGCATTTTCTATCGTGGCGGTGCAGAGCAGAAAATTCGTAAATACTTGGTCGATAACAACTTTGTGGAAACCGTGATTTCTCTTGCGCCGAATCTCTTTTTTGGCACAAGCATTGCGGTGAATATTCTAGTGTTATCCAAGCACAAAACTGATTCCAAAACCCAATTTATTGATGCAAGCGGTCTGTTTAAGAAAGAAACCAACAACAATGTTTTAACCGATGAACATATCGCACAAATTCTGAAATTATTCAGTGAAAAAGTCGATGTTGCCCATTTGGCTCAATCGGTTGAAAACAGCCAAATTGCCGAAAATGATTACAACCTTGCGGTGAGTTCCTACGTTGAAGCTGAAGACACCCGAGAAGTCATCGATATTCAAGCCCTAAACCAAGAAATCAGCGAAACTGTCGCCAAAATCGACCGCTTGCGACTAGATATTGATGCGATTGTGGGGGAGATTGAGGGGGCATAAATAATGGATTTAATTCTATACACCACATCAGACGGTAAAGCACAATTTTCACTACAAAAATTTGATGAGCAGCTATGGCTCACGCAGACGCAACTGGCGGAGCTGTACCAAACGAGCAAGCAAAATATTAGCAAACATATCAATGCCATATTTGCGGAAGGTGAAGCTGAACAAAATTTAACCGTCAACTATAAGTTGACAGTTCAAAATGAAGGCGGTAGAGAAATCAAACGTAAGCTTGCGTACTATTCTTTACCCCTTATTATTGCAGTAGGTTACCGAGTACGCTCCCCTCGTGGTACTCAATTCCGCCAGTGGGCAACAGAACGGTTGCACGAATATATGGTGAAAGGCTTTACCCTTGATGATGAACGGCTGAAAAACTTAGGTGGAGGAAATTACTTTAAGGAATTACTAGGGCGAATTAGGGAAATTCGTTCAAGTGAAAAGGTGATGTATCGTCAAGTATTGGATCTTTATGCCACGGCAATGGATTATGATCCGAGCAATGAAGCCAGCATCAAATTCTTTAAAATTATTCAAAACAAGCTCCATTTTGCGGCTCACGGAAATACAGCCAGTGAAGTGATTTATTTCAGAGTCGATAGTGATAAACCTTTTGCTGGATTAACCAATTTCAAAGGAAATCAACCAACACAAGCTGAAGCAATGATCGCAAAAAATTATTTAACAGAACAAGAACTGCGAGTGTTAAATAATTTAGTGTCTGCTTATTTTGATTTTGCAGAATTAAATGCGATTGAAGAACGCCCGATGTATATGAAAGATTATGTTGATGAACTTGATCGTATTTTAGCGAGTACAGGTAGAAAAGTATTAGATAATGCAGGAAAAATAACACATCAGCAGGCAAAAGAAAAAGCAAAAATAGAATATCAAAAATATAAAGCTAAAATGCTATCTGATGTGGAAAAAGATTACTTAAACACGATTCAAGAAGTTTATCAATTATCTAAAAAAGAGAGTCGAAAAAAGTAAAAAAGCGGTCTGATTTTAGCGAATTTTTGCAAATGTATATAACAACATAAAATTGAAATGTAGGGGCGGATTTCATATCCGCCCGATAAGATAGATGATTAAAAATGAACAGGGCGGAAATAAATTCCGCCCCTACGAGGTGATAATGAATATTTTAGAATTGATTGAAAATTGTGAAGTGGAATGGAAGTCGTTGGGTGAAATTGCTGAAATTTATGGTGGATTAACAGGGAAAAATAAACACGATTTTGAAAAAGGAAATGCAAAGTATGTTTCTTACAAAAATATATTTGATAATATAGAAGTTAATCCATCTATATTAGAAAATGTTACAGTATCTGAGAATGAAAAACAGCATGTTGTCAAATATGGAGATGTATTATTTACAGGCTCATCAGAAACAGCTGAGGAAGCAGGTATGTCTTCGGCAGTAACAACTTATTTTGAAGAGAATGTTTATTTAAATAGTTTTTCTTTTGGAATTAGATTTAATGATGATATTAAAATTATTCCTGAATTTTCTAAATATCTATTTCGCTGTCATTTTATTCGTTCTGAAATTGCAAAATCTGCAAGTGGAGTAACGCGTTTTAATATCTCAAAATCAAGATTTAGAAAAATCAAAATCCCAATCCCCCCACTAGAAATCCAACAAAAAATTGTAAAAATACTTGACAAATTCACTGAGCTGGAAGCTACGCTGGAAGCTACGCTGGAAGCTGAATTATTACTGCGTGTCAAACAATATAATTATTATCGTGATGAATTATTAACGTTTGAATGTAGGGGCGAATTACATTCGCCCGATAATTCCGATGATATAGATAATGGGGCGAATGTGATTCGCCCCTACAATGTGGAATGGAAAAGTTTGGGGGATTTATGTTTAATTACAGATGGAGATCATCAGCCACCACCTAAAACATCAAATGGAATACCGTTTATTACCATTTCTAATATTGATAAGCAAAATAATATAAATTTTGATAATACTAGATATGTTTCAGTAGAATATTTCAATAAATTGTCCAAAGATAGGGTTCCTCAAAAAGGAGATTTATTATACACGGTGGTCGGAACATTAGGTATTCCGATTCGAGTTCAGGTAGATAAACCATTTGTTGTTCAAAGACATATTGCAATCATTAAACCTAAAAAAGAAATATTGCAGGAATATCTATATTATCTTGTGCAAACTACAAAATTTTTCAATAACGCTTGTGTTGCGGCTACGGGGGCAGCACAGAAAACAATCGGTTTAAAATATTTGCGGAATGTAAAAATTCCCGTTCCATCCCTAGAAACCCAACAAAAAATTGTCAATATTCTTGATAAATTTGACCGCTTAACCAATTCTATTTCTGAGGGGTTACCAAAAGAAATTGCATTGAGACAGAAACAGTATGAGTATTATCGGGAGCGGTTGTTGAATTTTTCTCGTTAATAGGAATAAATAACATATTTTTGGTAGGGGCGGATTTTATATCCGCCCAACAACATAAACGATAAATACCAAAAGACGGAAATAAATTCCGCCTCTACGAGGTGATAATGGATGTTTTGGATTTTAATTAAAATCGTAGGGGCGGATTTTATATCCGCCCGACAACATAAACGATAAAGATGAAAAGGGCGGAAATAAATTCCGCCCCTACGAGATGATAATGAATATTTTGGAATGGATTGAAAATTTTTTGGGGTATATCCGTTCGATAACCAAAGCGATAAATATGAAGAAGGAATATAAAATGGATCTTCATCATAGAAGAAAAAGACTACGATTATCATTCTATGATTATGCTCAGTATGGTTGTTATTTTGTTACTATTTGTACCAAAGACAGAAAACCAATATTTGGTGAGATAAAAGAAGGAAAAATGGTTTTAAATCATTTTGGTTATCTGATGGAGAAATCTTTGTTTTCTGTTCTGTCTGAAAATAAGAATAGTGAAATTCCTGATTATGTGATTATGCCAAATCATTTACATTTTATTTGGTTTAATCAAGATAATGAAAGTTTATCCAATATTGTTAAAAAGATAAAAGGAAGAATGGCAGCATTTTATCGAGAATATTATAAAGAAAATAATGAACCATATTTTCCATTATGGCAACGTGGATTTTATGAACATATCATAAGAAATGATAAAGATTACGAACGTATTTCAGAATATATAGAAAATAATCCTATTCAATGGGAATTGGATCGTTTTTATTCTCGATAATTGATGGCGTGTAATTGGACGGAAATAAATTCCGCCCCTACGAAGTCGTAATGAATATTTTGGTTCTTGATTAAAATCGTAGGGGAGGAATTTTATATCCGCCCCAAAAATCAAATGATATAAAAAGGACAAGGCAATGTACATTGAAACCACCCCTATCACCGAAACCAATAATTTTATTGTTTTAGATCATTATGAAAGAATTGAACAGTCATCGCATTATCAAACAGAATATGATTTAGAGCGTGAATTTATTGCAGATTTACAAAATCAAGGTTATGAATATCGCCAAGATTTAAATAACCAAGAAGTGTTGTTAAAAAATCTGCGTGAGCAATTAGAAATACTGAATAATGTGCAGTTTTTAGAGTCGGAATGGCAACGGTTTTTAGCAGAGTATTTAAATAAACCATCTGAAAATAGTTTAGATAAAACGCGTAAAATTCATCACGATTATATTTATGATTTTGTATTTGATAATGGGCGGATTCAAAATATCTATTTGGTAGATAAAAAGAATATTGCTCGCAATAAAGTGCAGGTGATTAACCAATTTGAACAAACAGGCTCATTTGCCAATCGCTATGATGTGACTATTTTGGTAAATGGTTTGCCATTAGTACAAATTGAATTAAAAAAACGTGGTGTGGCAATTCGAGAAGCCTTTAATCAAATTCATCGATATAGCAAAGAAAGTTTTAATCAAGAAAATTCCCTTTTCAAATTTTTGCAGATTTTTGTGATTTCAAATGGCACAGATACTCGTTATTTTGCGAATACCACCAAGCGAGATAAAAATAGCTTTGATTTCACAATGAATTGGGCGAACTCCGATAATAGTTTAATTAAAGATTTAAAAGATTTTACCGCAACCTTTTTCCAAAAAAACACGTTGCTTAATGTTTTATTGACTTATTCGGTATTTGATGTCAGCAATAATTTATTAATTATGCGCCCTTATCAAATTGCAGCAACAGAACGTATTTTATGGAAAATTCGCAGTACACATTTAACTAAAAATTGGTGTGATGTGGAAAGTGGTGGTTATATTTGGCACACCACAGGCTCGGGTAAAACATTAACCAGCTTTAAAGCCGCTCGTTTGGCTACGGAATTAGATTTTATTCATAAAGTATTTTTTGTGGTGGATAGAAAAGATTTGGATTATCAGACGATGAAAGAATATCAACGCTTTTCGCCTGATAGTGTCAATGGTTCAGAAAGTACCGCAGGTTTAAAACGCAATATTGAAAAAGATGATAATAAAATTATTGTTACCACTATTCAAAAATTAAATAATTTAATGAAAAGTGAAGATAATTTGGAAATTTATAAACAGCCTGTGGTATTTATTTTTGATGAATGTCATCGTAGCCAATTTGGTGAAGCACAAAAGAATTTAAATAAGAAATTTAAAAAATTCTGCCAATTTGGTTTTACAGGAACGCCAATTTTTACCGAAAATGCCTTAGGGGCGGAAACGACGGCGAGCGTGTTTGGGCGAGAATTGCACTCTTATGTGATTACCGATGCGATTCGTGATGAAAAAGTGTTGAAATTTAAGGTGGATTATAACGATGTTCGCCCGAAATTCCGTAAAATGGAAACGGAAAAAAATCTCGATAAACTGACCGCACTTGAAAGCAGAGAAGCCTTATTGCACCCTGAGCGAATCAAGGAAGTTACGCAGTATATTTTGACTCATTTTAAACAGAAAACCCACCGCTTAAATGCGTCTGGCAAAGGGTTTAATGCGATGTTTGCAGTGAGTAGCGTGGAAGCCGCAAAGCATTATTATGAGCAGTTCAAATTGCAACAACAAGCGGTTACAAATCCACTAAAAATTGCAACGATTTTTTCCTTTGCCGCCAATGAAGAGCAAAATGCAATTGGCGAAATTGAAGATGAATCTTTTGAGCCGACGGCGTTAAATAGCTCAGCGAAAGAGTTTTTATCCCTTGCGATTAGCGATTATAACCAGATGTTCCGCACCAATTATGGCGTGGAGAGCCGAGAGTTTCAGAATTATTATCGTGATCTTGCCCAGCGTGTGCGAAATCAAGAAGTGGATTTGTTGATTGTGGTGGGAATGTTCTTAACAGGCTTTGACGCCCCAACGCTAAATACGCTTTTTGTCGATAAAAACCTGCGTTATCACGGCTTAATGCAAGCATTTTCTCGCACCAACCGTATTTTTGATGCCACCAAAAGTTTCGGCAACATCGTGACTTTCCGAGATTTAGAGCAAGCGACTATTGATGCCATTACGCTGTTTGGCGATAAAAACACGCGAAATGTGGTGCTTGAACGCAGTTATACCGACTATATGTACGGCTATAAAACCAGTGCTGGCGAGCAAGTGCGTGGTTATTTGGACGTGGTGAAAGAGCTACAAGAAAAATTCCCTGATCCGAGCCAAATTGTCGAAGAAAAAGAGAAAAAAGCCTTTACCAAACTGTTTGGTGAGTATCTGCGTTTGGAAAATGTGTTACAAAATTATGACGAATTTTATGCGCTTAAAACTCAAAATGCAGAGTCAAATTTAGTCTGCGAAACGCCAGCGAGCTACGGCAATTCGGTGGTGTTACCAACAGAACGCCAATTACAAGATTATCGCTCAGCTTATAACGATATTCGTGATTGGCAACGTCGTGAGCGGAGTAGTGCCGACAAGCAATCTGACATTGATTGGAGCGATGTGGTGTTTGAAGTGGATTTGCTGAAATCGCAAGAGATCAATTTGGATTACATTTTAGAGCTGATTTTTGAGCAACATAAAAAAACCAAAGATAAGCCAGCATTAGTAGAAGAAATTAGGCGAGTTGTGCGTTCAAGTATCGGCAACCGTGCGAAAGAGAGTTTGATTGTAGATTTTATCCACCAAACCGATATTGATGGCATTTCGCACAAAGCGGATTTGATTGAAGCCTTTTTTAAATTTGCTCAACAAGAACAGCAACGAGAAGCCCAAGAGCTTATTCAGCTCGAAAATCTCAATGAAGAAGCCGCAAAACGCTACATTAACACATCATTAAAACGAGAATATGCGAGCGAAAACGGTACTGGGTTGGTAGAATTATTACCTAAAATGAGCCCGTTAGATCCTAAAAGGCATACTTTAAAACAGAAAGTTTTCCAAAAAATATCATCTTTTATTGAAAAATTTAAAGGTGTAGGTGGAAATATTTAATTTACATTGGAATAGAAATGGCATTACTCAACTTATCCAACGCCTATTTGGGCTTTGGCGATCATCCTTTATTAGATCATACTGAATTACATATTGAGCCGAATGAGCGTGTTTGCTTGGTTGGACGAAATGGGGCGGGCAAATCCACGCTGATGAAAGTGCTGGCGGGCGAAGTGCAGCTAGATGATGGCAAACTGATTTTTGAAAAAGACATTGTAGTGGCAAGACTTGAGCAAGCTCCGCCGCGTCATATTCAAGATACTGTGTTTGATTATGTTGCAGAGGGAATTGCGCATCTTAGCGACTTGTTGAAGCAATATCACCACATTTCGCAGCAAATGCTGACTGATTATAGCGATGAGCTGTTAGCAAAATTATCAGTAGTGCAATCGCAGCTTGAGCATAATAACGGCTGGCAGTTTGAAAATCGGATTCAAGATACTCTCAAATTGCTTGAGCTTGATCCTGAAAAACGATTGTGCGAATTATCGGGCGGTTGGGTTCGCCGAGCGGCTCTCGCTCGTGCATTAGTGTCAAACCCTGATATTTTATTGCTCGATGAGCCAACCAACCATTTAGATGTGGAGGCGATTACTTGGCTTGAAGAGCTGTTGTTGAACTTCAACGGTGCAATTATTTTTATTTCGCACGACCGTTCGTTTATCCGCAAAATGGCAACCCGAATTGTGGATTTAGATCGTGGAAAATTGGTGTCTTACCCAAGCAATTACGATCAATATTTAACAGAAAAAGCAGAAGATCTACGGGTTGAAGCCTTACAAAATGAGCTATTTGATAAAAAACTCGCTCAAGAAGAAGTGTGGATTCGACAGGGTATTAAGGCTCGCCGTACCCGAAATGAAGGGCGTGTGCGAGCGTTGAAAAAATTGCGGGAAGAACGTCGTAATCGCCGTGAGGTGCAAGGTACAGCCAAAATTCAGCTCGACCAAACAGCTCGTTCGGGCAAAATTGTGTTTGAAGTGGAAAATGCGAGTTATGAAATTGCAGGCAAAACCTTGTTGAAAAACTTCTCTACGACTATTCAGCGTGGAGACAAAATCGCCTTGGTTGGGCCAAACGGCTGTGGTAAAACTACTTTTATCAAATTGCTACTAGGTGAGTTACAACCTACTTCAGGTTCAATTCGTTGTGGTACTAAATTAGAAGTCGCTTACTTTGACCAATACCGAGCTGAACTTGATCTTGAAAAAACGGTGATGGACAACGTAGCAGATGGTAAGCAAGACGTGGAAGTCAATGGCGTGAAACGCCATGTGCTAGGCTATCTGCAAGATTTCTTGTTCCCACCAAAACGGGCGATGACACCTGTAAAAGCTTTATCGGGCGGTGAACGTAATCGCCTGTTATTGGCAAAACTGTTGCTTAAACCAAACAACTTATTGATTTTGGACGAACCGACCAATGATTTAGATGTGGAAACGCTGGAGTTATTAGAAGAGTTACTAGCGAATTATCAGGGGACATTACTGATCGTAAGTCACGATCGCCAATTTATTGATAACACCGTCACAGAATGTTACTTCTTTGAAGGCGAGGGCGTATTAAATAAATACGTAGGCGGCTATTTTGATGCAAAACAGCAACAAGAAAATTATCATGCAACACTTGCTCAAAGCCAAGTAAACAAGCGGTCAAATTCTACGGAAAACTTGCAAAAAACAGAAGAAAAACAACCGCTTGTCGCTAAGAACGAACCTGCTAAGAAAGTGAAACTTTCTTATAAAGAGCAGCGAGAGTTAGATGAATTGCCGACCAAAATGGAAGCATTAGAAGCTGAAATGGAAGCGTTGCAACAAGAAGTTAATAGTACAGATTTCTTTAGCAAAGATCTAAGCTATACGCAGGCGAAATTGCAAAAATTGGCAGAAACTGAAGCCGCATTAGAAGCCGCTTTTGAGCGTTGGGAAGCATTGGAAAATATCAAAAACGGAAATTTATAATATGGCAGAAAGAATTGACAATTATGAACAGCGTTTTGGCGGCATTGGTCGTCTTTACACACCTGAAGGGCTGGAAAAGCTACGCCATTCGCATATTTGCGTGATTGGTATTGGCGGTGTTGGTTCGTGGGCGGTGGAGGCATTAGCTCGTTCGGGTATCGGCAAAATCACCATGATTGATATGGACGACATTTGTGTGACTAACATCAACCGCCAAATTCACGCAATGAGTGGCACGGTGGCACAGCTGAAAACAGAGGCGATGAAAGAGCGTGTTGAGCGAATTAACCCTGAATGTGTGGTTGAAATTATTGATGATTTCATCACTACCGAGAATATTCCTGAATACCTCAACCGTGGTTATGATTATGTGATTGATGCGATTGATTCGGTGAAAACCAAAGCAGCGTTAATTGCATTCTGCAAACGTAACAAAATTAAGTTGATTACAACAGGCGGAGCAGGCGGGCAGACCGATCCAACCCAAATCCAAATTGCGGATTTGAGCAAAACGATTCAAGATCCGCTTGCCTCAAAAGTACGTTCGTTACTGCGCAAGGAATATAATTTTAGCCAGAATCCAAAACGAAAATTTGGCATTGATTGTGTTTTCTCTACTCAGCCATTAATTTTTCCCAAAATGGGCGATGGGTGTGAAATTTCAGCAACAATGAACTGCGCAAATGGTTTTGGTGCGGTAACAATGGTAACTGCAACTTTTGGTTTTTTTGCGGTTAGTCGTGTAATTGATAAATTACTCAAATAATAAAAGGCGTCGAATGACGCCTTTCTTGTAAAAAAGATCTGAAAATCGACCGCTTGTTTAGTCTAATTTAAAATAAGTCAGTACTTCTTTAACATTATCATTAGTAATGGATACATCCAGTGGCGTATCTCGCATAATTACTTGTTCTAGTAATCCCATTGAAATAATCGCAAATAATTTGCTTTGAAAGGCAATATCAGCGTGTTCTATTTTTGATTGATGTTGGTGAACTTCAATATATTTTTGTTCCATCGCTTCTTGCATATTACGTTTTAAACTGATGCGACGATTTTCAATTTTCCATAATAACTGAATGAGTGTGCGATATTGATTCATCACAATGGCAGCTTGTTCAGCAAACTCTAAATTCGGGGTAGAAAAACGCTGATCAAGTAATGGCTGTAAAATATCTTGATGAACCTGTTCAATAATGGAAGCTGCAAGCATATCTTTATTTAAATAATGTTTATAAAACGTTGAGCGATTAATTTTGGCTTTATCTAAAATATCTTGTACAGTAATTTCATCGTAATTCTTTTCTTCTAGTGTTTGGATAAAAGCGTAGTAAATCGTTTCACGTGTACGTACTATACGGGGATCTTCGCGTTTCATTATGACCTCCATTCCATTAATGGATTTAGATAACCAACAATTTATTTCTTTTTATACCATTAAGCAACAATTTATCGTTTTTTGATGGTTGTTGAAAAATAAACTGTTATTTATAATCCTAGTCAATCAGCATATTTGAGGATAAATCAAATGAAAAAATTATTGGTTGTAGCACTTATTGTCGCAGTAGTAGGTAGTGCGTATTTATGGCAACAAATATGTGGTGTGAATGACAATTTGTCAGGAATTGTGGCAGTAAATGGGCGCTTAGAGCTAGAACGATTAGACATTGCAACCCTTTATGCAGGGCGTGTGGATGAAATATATGTGAAAGAAGGGCAAAATGTAGAGAAAAATCAAGTGCTTGTCCGTATTTTCTCGGCACAAGCCCAAAGTCAAGTAGATGCAAGCCGTGCACAAATTGAAGCAAGTAAAGCACAAGTTGAAAACGCCAAAGCACAGCGTGTACGAGCAGAAGAAGCAGTTACTCGAGCCAGTGCGGAAATTACCGCTCAGCAACAGCAGGTTAATGTGGCGAAATTAGAACTCGATAATGCCAAAAAATTACGCCGTGAAAATTTAGTTTCAGCGAGTGAATTAGAACGTCGCCAAGCCAATTATAAAGCCACCGTCGCCACCCTCGATACCGCAAAAGCAGCTCGCCAAGAAGCACAAGCCTTAGTCAATCAAGCCAAAGCCACCATTTCTCAAGCCGAAGCGGCGGTAAGTCAAGCTCAAGCTGAATCAGATCGTGCAATTTCACAACATAACGATATGCTCATTAAATCCCCTATTGCTGGTAGAGTCGAATATAAAATTGCCGAAGTCGGCAACGTGCTTGCGGTGGGGGGAAAGGTGGTCAGTTTGCTTGATCCCAGCGATGTTTATATGAATGTCTTTTTGCCAGCTTATCAATCCAATTTGGTGAAAATTGGCGATGAAGCTCGCATTAAAATTGATGGCTCAGATATTGTATTACCTGCCACTATTAGTTATGTGGCAAGTGAAGCACAGTTCACTCCAAAAGCAGTAGAAACCCGTGAAGAACGTGCCAAGCTGATGTTTAAAGTCAAATTGCAATTGCCAGTGGACATTACCCGACGTTATGCTGGCTTGTTAAAAGGTGGGATGACAGCAATGGGCTATGTCAAGTATGACGCACAAGCAGCTTGGGTGGATAGTTTAGCCGTCAATCTACCGCAAGGTGAATAGCCATGAATGATCAAACATTGGCGGTATCCATCTCACATTTACATCACGCTTATGGTAAAACACAAGCGTTGCAAGATGTCTCGATTACGATTCCCAAAGGCAGAACCGTTGGGCTGATTGGCCCCGACGGAGTGGGGAAATCCACCTTGTTATCAGTGATTGCGGGCACAAAAATCTTGCAACAGGGCGAGGTGCTTGTGTTTGGGCGCAATGTTTCGGATAAAGCAGATCGTGAAGCGCTGACCCATCAAGTTGCCTTTATGCCACAAGGTTTAGGTAAAAATCTCTATCTTACGCTCTCTATTTACGAAAATGTCGATTTCCACGCCAGAATGTTTGGACTTTCTTGTCAAAAACGCAAAGCCCGTATTGCACGTTTGCTGAAAGCGACAGGGTTATCACCTTTTGCCGATCGCCCCGCGGGCAAGCTGTCTGGCGGGATGAAGCAAAAACTCAGTCTCTGCTGTGCTTTAGTACATAGCCCTGAATTATTGATTTTAGATGAGCCGACCACAGGGGTTGATCCACTTTCTCGTCGACAATTTTGGCAGCTGGTAGATGAATTGCGAGCTGAAACGCCTGAAATGACCGTGATTGTTGCTACCGCTTATATTGATGAAGCCGAGAATTTTGAATATGTGCTGGCAATGGATGATGGAAAAGTGATTGCTGACCAACCGACTAAAGCGGTGATTGCGCAAACCGAGAGCCAAAATCTTGAAGAAGCCTATATCAAATTATTACCAAAAGAAAAACGCGGTGCTGAAAATGGGCTGGTAATTCCGCCGTTTGAAAGCGTGCCGAATGAACCTCCTGTGATTGTTGCCGAGGGACTAACCAAAAAATTTGGCGATTTTACCTCAGTTGATAATGTAAGTTTTGTGATTTCAAGGGGCGAAATTTTTGGCTTTCTTGGCTCGAATGGCTGTGGTAAATCCACTACCATGAAAATGCTGACAGGCTTGCTTGACCCCACCGAAGGCAGTGCAACGTTGCTTGGGCAGTCGATTGATGCCAGCAATATCGACACCCGTAAACGGGTGGGCTATATGTCGCAAGCCTTTTCGCTCTATGAAGAATTGACAGTGCGAGAAAATTTAGATTTGCACGCCAAACTCTATCAAATTCCGAAAGCAGAATGGGCAGATTATGTAAATGGTGCAATGGCACAATTTGATTTAAGCCATTTAGCAGATGAAAAACCTTCTGCCTTGCCACTTGGGATTCGTCAGCGTTTGCAATTAGCAGCGGCTTGTTTGCATAAACCAGAAGTACTGATTTTAGATGAACCAACTTCGGGTGTAGATCCTGCTGCACGGGATATGTTTTGGGCATATCTCATCAAGCTTTCTCGTGAAGATAAAATTACCATTTTCGTGACCACTCACTTTATGAATGAAGCCGCTCGATGCGACCGTATTTCATTTATGCACCGAGGTAAAGTGCTTGGTGTTGGTACACCTGAAGAACTTCGTCTGGCAAAAAATGCCCCGACCCTTGAAGAAGCCTTTATTGCTTATTTGCTGGAAGAAGCCGATGAAATTACCTCGCCAAGTAGTGATAATACCGCTCAAAAAGTATTAGAAGAGCCCATACAAGCGGTCGGATTTTGGCAAAATTTTACGAACTGGTTTGCGATTATTTGGACCTTTGCTGTACGTGAGGGCAAAGAGCTATTACGTGATAATATCCGTCTTTTCTTTGCGTTGCTTGGTCCGTTGATTATGTTGATTTCGATGGCATCGAGTATTTCGTTTGATATTAATCCGATGAAATTTGCAGTGTTAGATAAAGATAATACTTCGGAAAGTCGTCGATTAATCGAACATTTCGAACATTCACCTTATTTTATTCGCCAAGCTAATGTGTATAGCTCAGAAGAGATTTTACCTGCTTTACAAACAGGTAAAGCGAAATTGATTTTGGAAATTCCAAATGGCTATGGGCGAGATTTGTTGCGAGGGCAACAACCTGAAATTGGGCTTTTTATTGATGGCGCTTTCCCTTCTACCGCAGAGAATTTAAATGGTTCGGCACGAGGTGTGATTAATCAATATGTACAGGAGTTAGCAAAAAATAATGGTATTCGTATTGCGAGTACCTCAGCAACAGAACCCCGTATGGTGTATAACCAAGATTTCAAAAGTATCTATGCGATGACACCAGGTGTGATTATGCTTGCGATGATTATGATCCCTGCGATGATGACAGCACTGAGTGTGGTGCGAGAGAAAGAAATTGGTACTATTATGAATTTATACGGCTCGCCTGCCTCTCAGCTGCAATTTTTACTGGGTAAGCAATTGCCTTATGTGGCGTTATCTTTTATCAGTTATTTGGTTATGGTTGCTGTGGCGTATTTTGTCTTTGGTGTGCCGATTAAAGGCTCGATACTGGCGACATTTTTAGGGACATTACTCGGTATTTTTGCCTCAACAGGGTTTGGTTTAGTGATGTCGAGCTTTATGAATTCGCAAGTGGCGGCAATTTTTGCCACGGCGATTATTGCGATTGTGCCAACGATTAACTTCTCGGGCATGATGTTTCCGACTTCTCGGTTAGACGGCAATGTGTTGCTGATTGCCAAAATTTTTCCTGGTTCATGGCTACAACAAATCAGCCTTGGGGGCTTTACCAAAGGGTTAGGCTTTATGGACTTTATCCCAAGTTATACCGCATTAGGGCTTATTTATCTCGCTTATCTCACTATTTCAACGATCGCTTTGAAAAAACAGGAGAAATAAGATGATTCGCTGGCTAAAAAATATGGCGTACCTTGCCATGAAAGAACTTAAAAGCCTTGCAGGCGATCCTGTAATGATGGGGTTGATTCTCTATATGTTTTCCGCCGCACTCATTACCATTGCAAAACAAGGAATGACGGATGTGAAAAATGGCTCAGTGGCAATTGTGAATTACGATCATTCGGTGCTGTCTTATCGCTTAAAAGATGCGTTGATTATGCCCTATTTTAAAAAAGTGGAGGATATTGAGGCGCATCAAATCGATCGCTTAATGGATACGGGGCAGTACACCTTTGTGGTAGAAATTCCGCCAAATTATCAAACTGATATGCTGGCAGGGCGAGCGCCGAAATTACAAGTTTTAGTTGATGCAACCGCGATAACACAAGCCAGCATTGGTGCGAGTTATTTAAATACAATTTTTAGCCAAGAAATTCAGCGTTTTTTAAAGAACAGCTCACAAGTTGCCCCAATTCAAGCTACTACGAATGTGATGTTTAACCCTAATTATTCAAGCGAGTGGTTTATGGGTTCAACCCAAGTAGTGGGGAATTTAACTCTGCTGACTTTGCTTTTGGTGGGGGCAGCCGTGATTAGAGAGCGAGAGCGAGGCACGTTGGAACACTTATTAGTGATGCCGATTCGTTCAAGTGAAATTGCGGTGGCGAAAATTGTGGCGAATGGTTTAGTATTGTTGGCAGTTTCCTCTGTGGCATTAAGGGTGATCACCAAAGGTGTGCTAGGTGCGCCTTTTGATAACAAGGCAATTGCATTATTTGCGCTAGGTGTGGCGATTTTCTTATTCTCTATTGCCTCATTAGGTATTTTATTGGCAGTGATGGCTCCAACCATGCCACAATTTGCGCTTTTAGTGTTGCCTGTGTATGTGGTGATGTATCTGCTTTCTGGCACAACGTCACCAATTGAGAATATGCCCGAATTAGCCCAAAAACTGACGCAATTCTCTCCAACAACGGTGTTGGGTTCTTATGCTCAAGATGTGTTATTCCGCGGTGCAGGGCTTGAGCTGGTGTGGATACATTTAGTGAAAATGGCGTTATTAGGCGGGCTATTTTTAAGTATCGCTTTGTGGCAATTTAAATCAATGCTTTCAAGACAAGGATAAATTATGAAAAAATATAAATTAACTGCCATCGCAATTTTTGTATCAATTTTGACCGCTTGTCAGCTTACCCAAGTAGAACAGCAATCCTCGGTTGCTGTGCCTACTCAATTTGACCAAGCACAAGTTGTTAAAGGTTCGGCAGAGATTCAACAATGGTGGCGTAACTGGCATGATCCACAACTGATTCACTTAATTGAACAAGGCTTGGAAGCGAATTTAGACATTAAACTGGCGCAAGCACGTCTAAATGAAGTGCAAGCGAATAGTGATTACGCTGAAGCTGATCGAGGTATTAATGTTGGCGCAAGTGGTTCAGCGGGGGCTGGCGTGAGTAATGTAAACACCAAAATCATTAACCCAAGCCGTTCGGATTCTCGCAATGCCTATGGTGGCATCCAAGCCTCGTGGGAGCCTGATTTCTTTGGCAAAAAACGCAGTGATGTTGATGTGGCGCAAGCAATCGTGTTTAGCCAACAAGCGCAAGTGTATGCGGCTCAGCTGTTAGTCTCTAGCCAAATTGCGGATAATTATTTTCGCATTCATGCATTAGAAAAGCGCCATGCGATTATTGGGCAGAATCTTGCTACTTTAACCGAGCTAAAACGCTATATTCAAGGACGATTTAATGCAGGGCAAGCCAGTGCCTATGAAGTCAATGAAATCAGCACACAAATCAGCGCACTGCAAGCCAGTCAAGCAACATTAAAAGCACAAGCGGATATTTATGAGCGCAACATCGCCGTGTTGTTAGGGCAATCGCCACAAGGTTTCCATATCGTAAAAAATGGCAATCCATTAGCCAATATCCCTCAGGCACCTGCGGGACAATATCCAAATAGTGTGATTGAACGTCGCCCTGATTTACAAGCTAGCCAGTACCAAATTCAAGCGATGGCAGCGAAAGTGGCGAGCGCAAAAGCGGATCTTTATCCTCGCTTCGACATTAATTTCTTGGGGCAGGGGGGCTATATTAAATTAGATAATGAGCTCTCACATTTATCAGGTTTAGCAGGGCTTGCCAGTGCAGGTGTGCAGTTGCCGATTTTTACTAACGGACGTATTCAAGCAAACATTGACGGTGCAGACGCACGTTTAAAAGCGGCAGTGATTCAGTATGATAAAACCTTGCTCACCGCATTAGCGGAAGTGGATTCAGCCTATCAAACGCAATACAGTTTAGTGAATCAAACCAACTTACTGAAAACCGCCTACACGCAGGCAAATAAACAAGCCAGTGATGCGCAAACGTTGTTTAAACACGATGAAAAAACGCTGGACGTTGCCTTGCGAGCGAAAATTTCAGCGCTTAATTATCAAGAGCAAATCGTGCAATCTCAACTTGCTCAAGCGCAAAATTTAATTAGCCTCTACAAAGCGCTTGGCGGAGGCTGGCAGGCACAATGATCAGCAAAAAGCGGTTGAATTTTACAGATTTTTTGCAATGGTAAAATTTCATTAAAATATGACCGCTTGTAAGTAGTAAACAATAAAGGGCTAACTGATGTTAGCCCTTTCGTTTATTTATCAACCGTTATTAGGTGTTCGCTTATTTATTATTTACCGTAATAAGCTTTGGTCATGATTTCTTCCATATCTTCAACCATTGCTAAGCGAGGATTTGCAGGGGTGCATTGGTCTTCAAATGCGTTTAATGCAAGTTCACGGCGAGCGCTCAAGAACTCTTGTTCATCAATACCTTGTTCACGTAATGACATTTTTACGCCACAACGCACAGCTAAATCATGTACGGCTTTTGCGTAAGATTCTACCGCTTCTTCTGGGGTCGTAGCAGGTAAACCTAAAATACGAGCAATATCTTGGAAGCGTTTATCCGCAACATAGTTGGTATATTTCGGCCAAGTGGCGACTTTAGTTGGGCGAGTACCGTTATAACGAATAACGTGTGGTAATAAAATCGCATTGGTACGTCCATGAATAGTATGGAATTTACCACCGATTTTATGCGCCATTGAGTGACAGATACCTAAAAATGCATTTGCAAATGCCATACCAGCCATGGTTGATGCGTTGTGCATTTTTTCACGTGCAACTTCATCAAACTCTTTCACTGATTTTTCTAAGTTTTCAAATACCAATTTAATTGCTTGTAACGCTAAACCATCAGTATAGTCGTTAGCTAGAATTGAGGTATAAGCCTCAGTTGCGTGAGTTAATACGTCTAAACCTGTATCTGCTGCAACGTGAGAAGGTACAGACATAACTAATGCGGGATCTACAATTGCTACGGTTGGTGTTAATGAGTAGTCCGCTAATGGATATTTAATATCGCCATCAGTGATTACTGCAAATGGTGTTACTTCAGAACCAGTACCAGATGTGGTTGGAATACCAACAAATTTTGCTTTGCGACCTAATTGTGGGAATTTAAACGCACGTTTACGAATATCCATGAATTTTTGAACTAAATCACGGAAATCAACTTCTGGCTGCTCATAGAATAACCACATTACTTTGGCCGCATCCATTGGTGAGCCACCACCTAACGCAATGATAGTGTCAGGTTGGAAGCTACGCATAAGCTCTGTACCACGTTGTACTGTTTGTAAACTTGGGTTTGGCTCAACATCAGTAAATAATTGAATCATCACTTTATTACGGCGTTGGCGTAACTGCTCTGTAATGCGATCAACAAAACCAAGATCTACCATTGAACGGTCGGTCACGATCATCACTTTATCTGCATTTTTCATTGATTTGAGATATTGAATAGAGTCACGTTCGAAGTAGATTTTTGATGGAACTTTAAACCATTGCATATTATTTCTCCGTCTGCCCACACGTTTAATATTAATTAAGTTCACTGCACTTACGTTGTTACTTACAGAGTTTTTACCGTAAGAACCACAACCTAAGGTGAGGGACGGAAGGAATGAGTTATAAACATCGCCAATACCACCGAATGTTGAAGGCGAGTTCCAAATTACCCGAATCGCTTTTACTCGTTCACCAAATGTTTTCGCTAATTCAGCGTTTTGTGTATGAATTGCCGCAGAGTGACCTAAACCGTGGAAGTTCACCATTGCTTCAGAAAGTTCTAAGCCATGTTCAGTTGAGTTAGATTTTAATAGTGCAAGCACAGGTGATAATTTTTCACGGGTAAGTGGTTCGCCTTCGCCGACGAATGCACATTCTGCAAGCAAGATATTAGTTTTTGTTGGAACAGTGAAACCTGCTTGTTCTGCAATCCACGCAGCAGGTTTACCTACTACTGCAGCATTTAATTTTGCGCCTGCACAGTTTTCATCGTTCGCTTTATCAACACCAAAAATAAATTTTTCTAATAGTGCTTTTTCTTTTTTGTTTACCAGATATACACCGTAAGATTGCATTTCTTTAACGAAGTCAGCGTAGATTTCTTTATCTACGATAGCCGCTTGTTCAGAAGCACAAATCATACCGTTGTCGAAAGATTTTGACATTACAATGTCATATACCGCTTGTTCTAGTTTTGCGGTTTTTTCAACATAAGCAGGAACGTTACCTGCCCCTACACCTAACGCTGGTTTTCCGCAAGAATATGCCGCTTCAACCATTGCATTACCGCCTGTTGCAAGAATGGTTGCAATGCCTGGATGTTTCATTAATGCTGAAGTCCCTTCCATTGATGGGGTTTCGATCCATTGGATACAGTTTTCAGGCGCACCAGCGACTATTGCAGCATCACGTAAGATTTGTGCGGCGTGCGCTGATGATTTTTGTGCTGAAGGATGGAAAGCAAAAACGATAGGATTACGGGTTTTGAGGGCGATTAACGCTTTGAAAATGGTTGTTGAGGTTGGATTAGTCGTTGGTGTGATACCACAGACAACGCCGACAGGATCTGCAATTTCTGTAATACCAGTGACATCATCTTCACTAATTACACCTGCGGTTTTTAAATGGCGCATATTATTAACGACATATTCACAAGCAAATAAATTTTTGGTTGCTTTGTCTTCAAATACACCTCGACCTGTTTCTTCATAAGCATGCATTGCGAGAACGCCATGTTTATCCAGTGCCGCCACAGAGGCTTTTGCAACAATATAATCCACTTGCTCTTGGTTTAATAAACGAAATTCGTCTAGTGCTTTTAAACCTTTTTCCACAAGTGCATTTACTTCTGCTTGAGCATCATATGGTTGTGCATTTTTTGCATTGTTAGCCATAGTTTGGTTCCTCTAAAGTTTAAAATTTCAAATTTTTTTAACTGGTGAAATTATTGCCTAAATGACATTAAATTTCATTTAATTTAATAACTCTTTAGAAGTATTTTTGATCTGTATCAAAAATAAAATGGTAGGTAATTTATTCGAAACGAATAAAAAACATACTATTAACATCGCATTAACTTTGCACAGAAATTTTGGAAGTTCTGCTAATTAATGGTAGGATAACAATATTTATATAAATAGAATAAAGTTGTGTAATTAGCTATGAAAGAGATTTTGCGTATTGCAACGCGCCAAAGCCCTCTGGCACTTTGGCAAGCAAACTTTGTAAAAAGTGAATTAGAAAAACGTTTTCCAGAACTCTCCGTTGAATTAGTTACTATGGTAACAAAAGGCGATATTATTTTAGATACTCCGCTTGCTAAAATTGGTGGTAAAGGTTTATTTGTAAAAGAATTAGAATTAGCGCTATTAGAAAATAGAGCTGATCTTGCAGTGCATTCAATGAAAGATGTGCCAATGAGTTTTCCTGAAGGTTTGGGATTAGCGGTGATTTGTGAGCGAGAAGATCCTCGTGATGCATTTGTTTCAAATAAATATCAAAATTTAGATGAATTACCAGCAGGTGCTGTGGTAGGTACTTCTAGTTTACGTCGCCAATGTCAGTTAATGGCAAAATATCCGCATTTACAGGTGAAATCTTTACGAGGCAATGTTGGAACACGTTTAGCAAAATTAGACAATGGCGAATACGATGCAATTATTCTTGCTTCTGCTGGTCTGATTCGTTTAGCAATGTCAGAACGTATTCGTAGCTTTATTCCTGTTGAACAATCTTTACCTGCAGCAGGGCAAGGTGCTGTAGGGATTGAAACACGAGTGAATGATGAGCGAGTGTTAAATTATCTTGCAGCATTAAATCATTATCCGACCGCTTGTTGTGTGACTGCTGAGCGTGCGATGAATACTCGCTTACAAGGTGGCTGCCAAGTACCAATTGGCGGTTTTGCAACGTTAAATGGCAATAAAATTACCCTAAATGCACTGGTTGGCGCACTGGATGGCTCGCACATTATTCGTGCTTCTGGGATAGCAGATATAAATCAAGCAGAGCAACTTGGTATTTCTGTTGCAGAGCAATTACTTGCACAAGGCGCGGATAAAATTCTCGCTGAAATATATAAAGACTAATTATATGAATGTGTTAATTACTCGCCCCGATCAGCGAGGGCTGGAATTAGTGGAAATGTTGAATCAGCATCAAATTTTTGCGATTCATCAGCCATTATTTACGATCGAAGCTGGGGTAGAACTTCCCCAGCTTCCGTCGGTTATGGCTCGTTTAAATGCAGGAGATTACGTATTTGCTGTTTCTAAACATGCGATCGATTTTGCTTCGGCAACATTAGAACAAACAGGTTTTCATTACCGTTCAGATTTAAATTATTTTGCAGTAGGGCAACAATCGGCACAATATTTTTCAGCACGTAGTGAACAGCCTGTGCGTTATCCAATTACATCTGAAAATAGCGAAGGTTTATTGCAATTAGCAGAAATGCAAGCACTAAGTGGTAAAAATTTATTGATATTACGTGCTGAAACAGGGCGTGATTTGCTGGCAGAAAAGGTAAGTTCTCTCGGTGCAGAAGTTCAATGCTTGGAATGTTACCGTCGAAAATATGTTGAAGAAAATCTGACCGAAAAAATCAGCTTATGCAAACGGGTTGGGGTTGATACGATTGTGGTAACAAGCGGTCATATTTTAACGATGTTATATGAACAAACAGCAGAAAATGACCGTATTTGGCTAAATGAATGCCGTTTAATTGTGGTTAGTCAGCGTATTGCAAACATGGCATATAAATTAGGGTGGAAGCAGAATCACGTGATTCTCTCCGAAAAAGCAGATAATAATAGTTTGCTAGAAACCGTATTGAAAGAGATCGAAAAATCGAACTAAGGTGGGCGTATGTCAAAAGATAAACAGGTGATTGAACAAGCAGAAGAGGTTGTGGAAAGCACAACGTCTGAAGCAAAACAAGCGGTCGAGTCTGATAAGGAGTTTGCAAAAAATCCTGAAAAATTAACCGCTTATGATACGGATAAAGGGGATATTAAAATGGATTCGAAAACAGAAGAGAAAACAGTGATTGTTCAAAAGTCTGGCGGAAAAGCGATCGCAATTTTAGCCTTATTGGTTGCAATGGCTGTCGGTGGCGCAGGTCACTATATGGCAAATAAAAAATTCAACGAAGTTGAACAACAAATTGCACAATTAGCGGGCAAACCTGTTGAAGCTTTAGGTGAACTTCCAACTTTTGAGGCGGAAAAAGCACAACTGACAGAGTTAGCCGACAGCTATCAAAAAGCGTTGGAGCGAATTAATCAATTGGAGCAAAACCAATCTGCTTATACGAACCAAATTACTCATTTACAAACGCAACTCCAAAATGTGAGTGGAATGCCTCAATCAGATGCCGTGGTATGGAAATTATCTGATGCAGATTTCTTATTAAACAATGCGTTACGTAAATTAGTGCTCGATAATGATATTGATACAACTAAAAGCCTGTTACAAGAAGCTGATGCTGTGCTAGCGCAGGTGGCTAACGGGCAGGTTGATAATATTCGTGCCGCAATTAAGAATGATTTAGCGCAATTAGCGAATGTGAATAATGTTGATCAAAATAGCATTATGCAGCATTTAACTACGTTGGCGAATAATTTAGATGATTTACCAATGTTAGCCAATGAATCAAGTGAAGAGCCTGTGATTGCAAGCGGAGAAGTGAGTGATTCAATTCAAGATTGGCAAAACAATATCAAGAAAAGTGTAGATTCATTCTTAGATCACTTTATTCGTGTAAGCGATCGTAATAAAGCCGATGAAAAGGCGTTTGTGGCACCAAACCAAGAAATTTATTTACGTGAAAACATTCGTTTACGCTTACAAATT
The DNA here is from genome assembly GCF_901687125.1 of Actinobacillus vicugnae. Taxonomy (GTDB): domain Bacteria; phylum Pseudomonadota; class Gammaproteobacteria; order Enterobacterales; family Pasteurellaceae; genus Actinobacillus; species Actinobacillus vicugnae. Next base: position 122,225 of record NZ_CABFJY010000033.1, on the reverse strand, counting down.
GCGATTTTAGCGGTGCCTCGTCAACAAAATGAATTGTACAAAAAATCATTAGATGCCGTTGGCACTTGGATTCGTAGCTATTTTGATACGCAAAATGAAAATGTGAAAAACTTCTTGAAAGAGTTAGATGAATTAACTGAACAATCTGTTTATGTAGATGCACCAACACGTTTGCAAAGCTTAGAATTGCTTGAGCAGTTACTCAATAAAGCGCCACAAGCGGTTGAAAAGATTGAAATAAAAGCAGAAAAAGAATTAACGAATCCAACTTCTGCAGAAGATAAAAAAGTGGAAGCTGCAAGCGAACCACAAGCAACCCCAGCAGAGCAAAAGCCCGCTGAGAGTACACCTGCAGAGTCATCTGTAGAACAACCAGTACAGCAACCTTCTGCACAATAGGAGAAATTATCTATGTTTAGAGTGCTTTTCTTAATGCTTCTGCTTTTAGCAGGGCTGATTGCTGGTCCGTATATTGCGGGTAGTCAGGGTTATGTGCGTATTGAAACAACAGACAAAGTGATCGAAATGAGCATCGTAATGTTGGTTGTCTTTTTTGTTGTTGCAATGGCGGTGGTTTATTCGGTGGAATGGATAATCAGTCGTTTCTGCCGTTTAAGTAAAGGTTCATATAATTGGTTCTTTAATCGTAAACATAAAAAAGCTCAGCAAGAAACCTTAGAAGGTTTAATCAAAATGAGTGAAGGCGATTATTCAAAGGCAGAAAAATTATTTAGCAAAAATGCCAAACATGCAGATGAGCCTGTATTAAATTTACTTAAAGCTGCTGAAGCTGCTCAGCAAAGAGGAGATGAATTTAATGCTAATAAATATTTAATTGAAGCAGGTGAATTAGCAGGCACTAATAATGTTGCAGTGGAATTAGCACGAACCAAAATTTTAATGCAACAAGGCAAATTACCAGCGGCTCGTAGTGCGATTGATAGTTTAATTGAGTTAGCGCCTCGTAATACAGAAGTATTGCGTCTTGCGATTCAAATCTATAAAGACTCAAAAGCTTATAATGCATTAGATAGTGTTTTAGAAGATATTGGTCCGCGTAGTTTCTTATCAGCAGAAGAATATGAATCATTAGAGCATTTTGTGGATGATGGTCTGTTAGATGAAAAAATGAATGAAGAAGGTCAAGACGGTTTATTAACTTGGTGGGAAAATCAACCAAGTCGTCGCCGTAAATCTATCTATGTACGGACAGGGTTAATTAAACGTTTAATTGATACCGATGATCACGAATCAGCACAAGATATTGCGCTAGAGACTGTGAAAAAATATGAAGATGAACAATTATTGCCATTGCTTGAGCAGCTCACACGTTTACAAGTTGCAGAAGATAGCAAATTAGTCAAAGTATTAGCGAAGCGAGCAGAAAAAGCGGATGTTCAATATTCGGATGATTATGCAAGAGCATTAGGTTATATCTATACTCGTGAAGGCGTGTTTGAAAAAGCGAAACATTACTTTTCGCAATTACTTGAGCATCGTGAGTGTGTGCCAAATGATCGTATTATGGCATTACATGTTGCAGAGCAAACACACGATAGCGTATTAGCAAATAAAATTCGTGAGATTAATCTAAGACAAGTGAGTATGGATAAGAAAAACGATACTCAGGAAACTACAGCTTTAGTTGATAAATCAGTTTAGCAGTGAGATCTAAAAAAGCCGTTTATCGTAAGATAAGCGGCTTTTTACGCGTGATAGCTTAATGTTGCTTAGCAAATATTTTCATCAAAGGTAAAATAATTGCACAGCAAATGAGACCCACCACAATACCAACAACAAAATCAACTAAACTTGCGAATTGGCTTGGAATGGCTAGCTGTTCTGCTAAATGGTGGATTTCAGCAATATTATGCGAGAAAATCCCGCCTCCGACTAAGAACATCGCAATGGTGCCAATCACAGAAAGCGATTTCATAAACCAAGGCATAATAACTAATAATGCTTTTCCGATAGACTGTGACAGCCCATTTTTCTTCTGCATCAACCATAAGCCGATATCATCTAGTTTGACAATTAGACCAACCAAACCATAAACAAAAACGGTAATACCAATCCCGATACTTGAAAGAGCAATGATTTTGATCATCGTTGATGATTCTTGTAGCACGCCTAATGCGATAATAATAATTTCGGCTGATAAAATAAAATCAGTACGGACTGCACCTTTAATTTTATCTTTTTCTGAAACCTGTTCTTCCGCAGAATCCGTATGTGACTCATCTTTATGTAGGAATTTGTGCAATAGCTTTTCTACACCCTCAAAGCATAAGTAGGCTCCACCAATCATTAGTAATGGCAGAATGGCTTTTGGTAGATAAATTGAAAGCAGCAGAGCAAGAGGAATTAATATCACTTTATTAATTAATGAGCCTTTCGCTACACTCCAAACAATAGGTAATTCTCTATCAGGGCTGATATTTTTGCCACTTACTTGATTTGCATTCAGAGCTAAGTCATCTCCGATTACTCCCGCAGTTTTCTTGGCTGCGACTTTGGTCATTACAGATACATCATCAAGCACTGCAGCAATATCATCTAATAACGTAAATAATGAACTAAATGCCATTTATTGTTTTCCTTAATAAGTCCATTTAGAAAAAAACCGAGCTAAATAATAGCTCGGTTCTTCTGATTGCAATTCGAAATTAGCGACGTAAACCTAAACGTGCGATAGTTTCTGAATATTTAGCAAGATCAGTACGTTTTAAGTAGTCTAATAATTTACGACGACGTGAAACCATACGTAATAAACCACGACGACCATGGTGATCTTTTTTGTGCGCAGCAAAGTGTGCTTGTAAGTGGTTGATTTGTGCAGTTAATAATGCAATTTGAACTTCTGATGAACCAGTGTCTTTTGCATCACGACCAAATTCAGCAACGATTTTTGCTTTTGCTTCTACGCTTAGAGACATTTTAATATCCTTTTCTTTAAGGGTTGATAATACATCCTTCGCCGATCTCTAACTCAGCGAGGACAGGAAGCGCAAATTCTAAAGATAAAGCGGTCAAATTTCAACAAAAATTTGCAAGTCGCTTTGAATCCTTTAATTAATGATGATTACTTGGTTGTAAATATTCTTCTTTATTTGGATCAACCGTTTTGGATTTACGAATCATTGGTTCAACGGTTGAGCCTTGAACTAAAATTGAGAACATTACTACCGCATAAGTCATCACAAGAATTAAATCTTTCACATCAACATCACCAGCAAAGGCAACTTTACTTGGAATTGCAAGCGCCATAGCTAATGCTAAACCGCCACGTAACCCACCCCAAGTCATAATTTTTAGAGTGTATGGATTATAAGTACGGAATTGCTGCATTGCCTTAAACGGAATCCATAAACTTAGATAGCGTGAAGCTAAGCAAACAGGAATAGCTGCAAGCATTAAAATGACGCCATAAATATTGAAATCGACTAATAATAGTGCGAAACCAATAAGGAAAAATAATAATGAGTTAAGGAAGTGATCAATCATTTCCCAGAAGTGGTCAAGATAGCGTTGGCTTTGCTCAGAGAAGCCCGAACGACGTGTCCAGTTACCGATCATAATGCCTGAAACTACCATCGCTAATGCGCCAGATACGTGCAAAATATTGCTCGCAAACATAAAACCTGCAGTTGGAATGGTTAGCGTGATAAGCATTTCCATTGAACCATCATCGGTTGATGAAATTAAAATATGCGCAATAAAACCAAGCACGAAACCAAATAAAATCCCGCCGATAGCTTCATGCATAAATAATCCCATAATGCCAGAGAAGCTTGCTTCTTGCCCCCCAAAGGCTACTGCAAATACGGTAACGAAAATCACCAAACCAACACCATCATTAAATAATGATTCGCCTTCTACTTGCATAGATAAACGTTTTGGTGCTCGTAAATTTTTGATAATCGCTAACACAGCAATTGGGTCGGTTGGGGAAATGAGAGAACCAAAAACGACACAATAAATGAAATCCATTGGTAAGCCAATAAGGTGAGCGATACCCCAAATTAGGCTTGCGATAAAGAAGGTTGAGGCGAGAGTAGAAAATAAAGCGAAGGTAGTGATTTCCCATTTCTGGTCTTTTAATACAGGGAGTTTTACTCCAAGTGAACCTGCAAACAGCAAGAAGCCAAGAATACCGTTGAGTAAAAAGCTTTTGAAATCAATTTGTTCCATTACTTCTTTAGCAATTGTGTCGATATTAAACCAACCTAATGATCCCAATCCCCAAACAAGTAGAGAGCAGATCATTGCTGCAGCGGAGATTGCAATAGTTGATTGTACTTTTGCGCTAATTTTACTAGTAATGAATCCGAGCAAAATAGACAGCGCCGAGAGGAAGCAAATATATGCGTAAATGCCCATAGGTAATCCTGTCGATGTGAATAAAATAGAAAGAAATGAGAGCGCCAAAAATAAGGCTTATGAAGTGTGAAATTAAAGCAACTTTCAGCGTTAAAGTAAAGAAAAAAGACGAACTTCAGTATCTGTAAGCGGTCTGATTTGTGCTGAAATTTACTAATAAATTTGTACAAAAGTAGCGAATTTCAGATTTGAGAATTACACACTTTACAGTATAATCGCTACAATTTTTTGCATATAAACAAGGTCAATAGACCATTACATTTAGGAATCTATCAATGATTGGAAAAATGCATGAGCGGACAAATGGTCCCGTTTTTAAAATTATTTTTGCATTAGTCTCTTTATCTTTCGTGATTACAGGGATTGGTACAGGGCTTGCAGGTGTAGATACTTCAGCCGTAAAGGTAAATGGCACTGCGATTGAGCAACAAGCGTTTAATGCGGCGAAAAGTCGCCAACAAAATATTTTAAATACCCAAATGGGTGAGCGCTTTTGGGATCTATTAGATACACCTGAGTATGCTCACCAATTTAACCAATCGGTATTAAATGGCTTAATTGATGATGAGCTTCTGCGTCAATATGCGCAAAATTTAAAATTAGGCATTAGTGCAGAACAAATTAAATCAGAAATTGTAAATAGCCCAACATTCCAACGAGATGGTAAGTTTGATAATCAATTATATCAACAAACGCTACGTAATAATGGCTTAAGTGCTGACGGTTATGCAGCGATCGTTAATGAGGGAATGTTATTCTCACAAATTCAAGAAGGGATTATCGGTAGCCATTTTTCAGTGCCAGCAGAACAAGAGCGTTTAGCGAAATTACTCTTACAAAAACGTGAAGTACGTTTAGCAACTTATTCTGTTGTAGCAGAAGCTCAAAATCAGACCGCTTCTGCAGAAGAGTTACAAACTTATTATAATGCTCACAAAAATGCATTTGTTGAACCTGAAAAATTAACGGTTGAATATGTGACTTTAACTCCAGAAAATGTTGCAAAAAATGTACAGGTTACAGATGAACAAATTGCAACTTACTATGAAAAAAATAAGGTAGATTACCTAACCAAAGGTGAAGTTCACCTTGCGCATATCCAACTTGCAAATGAAGTGGATGCTAAAGCGGTTGAACAGCAACTTGCTAATGGTGCAGATTTTGCAACGCTTGCCAAAGAAAAATCAGCAGATAAATTATCAGCCACACAAGGCGGTGATTTAGGCTGGGCAAAAGCAGGTACATTTCCGAAAGCATTTGAAGATGTGGCGAATAATTTACAAGTTGGCGCAGTAAGCCCAGCAGTAAGAGTTGATGGCGCTTATCATATTATTAAAGTACTAGAGCGTAAAAATGAGCAAGTAATTCCGCTTGAGCAAGTAAAAGAAAATATTGCGAAAACAATTCGTAATGAATTAGTACTAACAGAATATTCAAATCTTGCGAGAGAAATGGCAAACAAAGCGTTTGAAAATAACGGTTCGTTAGATGGTGTTGCAGAAGTAGCTGGCTTAGCAGTTCACAAAACAGCACCATTTAACCAACAAAATGTGCCAGCGGAATTAAATAATGAAAAAGTGTTAAAAGCATTATTTAGCGGTGAATTACGCCAAAGCAGTCAAAATTCCGATGCGTTAGACATTGGTGATGAACATAATCCGAAAACAATGTTTGTGCGTGTGAGTGATTACCAAGCAGAACGTGTGAAAACCTTAGACGAAGCAAAAGCTGAGGTAGAAACTGCGGTTAAATTACAAAAAGCAGAGCAAACTTTGCTAGCGACAGCGCAAGAAAAGGTAACTGCCTTAGCAAATGGTCAAGTAGCAGATGTACAATTTGGTACAACGCAAGCTTTAGTTTATGCGCAAGCGCAAGGACAACAACCTGTATTAGCACAAACAGTGTTTTCAATGGCAAAACCGACCAACAAAGCGAGTTATATCGTTGCTCGTGATGAAAAAGGTGATGTTGTGATTGTCGCTTTAGATAAAGTAACAGACGGAAATATTGATGAATTTAAACCGCTTGTTGCGCAGTTTAATCAAGCAGATCAATTAATGTTACGTAATGATTTATTAAAAGATTTACGAGCAAAAGCCTCAATTGAAATGAATGAAGATTTTATGCAACAATTAGGTTCATCTTCACATTAATTCACGCCGATTAGTATGAACGCCTAAAACATTGAGTTTTGGGCGTTTTTATTTTGTCACGAGAGAGTATCCCCGATATAATGCAAATTTTGTTTTGTGTGTAAAAGTAGGTTTATGTGGAAATAGTGATTAATTTTGCCATTTATCTTCAATTTTTTATCGGTTTATTTGCGATTGTGAACCCTTTTGGTTCTTTGCCTATTTTCTTTAGTATGACGAGCCATCAATATGAGGCTGAACGTAATCATACAAGTTTAGTTACTGCAATTTCTATCGGCGTTATTTTGTTGGTGAGCTTATTTTTTGGCAAACTGATTTTAGATGCGTTTAGCATTTCTTTAGATTCGTTCCGAGTGGCGGGCGGTTTTTTGATTGTGAGTATCGCAATGACGATGATTAGCGGTAAATTGGGTGAACATAAGCAAAATAAAGAAGAGAAAAACGCTGATGTCAGTGAATATGAAAATATCGCAGTAGTGCCGTTGGCAATGCCAATTATGGCGGGTCCTGGTGCAATAGGTTCAACGATTGTTTGGGGAACGCGTTACAATCACTGGATTGATTACCTTGGATTTAGTCTTGCCATCGTCGCATTTGCAGCGGTTTGTTATATTTTATTCCGTTTCTCTGCACCATTAGTAAAAAGATTAGGTAAAACAGGCTCTAATGTGGTAACACGTATTATGGGCTTGATTTTAATGGCATTAGGGATTGAAATCATTGTGGCAGGTTTAAGTAATCTATTTCCTGGTTTAACATCAATTCATTAATTAAGGTTATACAGATGCTTTTTCTTAAACAAGCGGTCAAATTTGGGCGATTTTTTGCAATTTGTGCAGTAGGCGTAGGCTTACTGTCTGCTTGTGATCAAAAAAAGACACACATATCATCCGCAAAAAATGCACCATTAGAAATACCTATTATTGATAAGAGCGTATTAAAGCGAGCGGTATATAGTAAACAATTAAATGTAGATACGCACTTTATTCAAACTGCCGAAGAAGCCGCGCTAGCACGTGATATCTTTGCGGGATTAGTTGAGTTTAATGAAAAAGGTCAGATTGTGCCTGCACTTGCCAAAAGCTGGTTTAGTGAAAATAATCAGGATTGGTTATTTATCTTAGATGATAATGCCAAATGGTCAAACGGTGAAAGTGTAACTGCAGAGGACGTGGTTGCAAGCTGGCAACGCTTAGCTGATCCCAAAAATGCTTCGCCTTTAGCGCCTTATCTAACTTATATGGCAATCGAGAATGTGAAAGAGATTGCCGAAGGCAAAAAGCCAGTGAGTGAGCTTGGGGTTAAAGCGTTAAACCCGCATACCTTACAAATTAGGTTAACTAAAAACAATTCGCAGTTTGTGAAAATGCTTGGACATTCAGCCTTGTTACCAAGCTTTAAAGGCGAAGTTCCAAGTCTTAGCAATTTGATTAGCAGTGGTGAATATCGAGTGGTAAGTGCGAATGATAAGTTAGTTAAACTAGAAGCGGTCAAAAATGGCTTAGATTTTGCAAATGTAGAACACCACGCGATAGAAGAATTACAAGCGATCAAACAATTTGATGTGTTGGAAAATCCGCTACAAAGCCAACAGCATAACATTTGGGAATTTCCACGTTTGTGCACCTATTACTATGAGTTTAATTTTGCCGATCCGCAGTTAAAGAAAAAAGAAGTGCGTCAGGCGCTTAAAGCGATTGTGCTTTCGGCGCGTATTCCACATTTATATGGTGTAGCCAATTTTTCGGTGTTACCGATAAATATGCAAACAGAAGTGACACGCCAATGGGCGCCAGTGGTGGTAGAACCATTACTGGCAAAAGCGGGGATTAATTTACAAAACCCACTGAAGCTTAGCTTGCTATATGATGATCATGGCAGACATAGTGTGATTGCTAACCAAATGGTACGCACGTTAGGGGAATCAGATTTACTACAAATCCAACCAAGAGGGGTAAACTGGGAGCAATTTCTTGCCCTGCGTGAGCAAAAAGATTTCCAATTAAGCCGTGCTGGTTGGTGTGCGGAATATGCAGATCCGCTACCGTTCTTATTACATTTCCATTCACAAAGCCCTGATAATAAAAGCAATTATGTGAATACAATGGTGGATAAGCAATTAGAACAATTGCAAGCAGAAAATTTATCGGAGACGCAGCGTAAGCAATTAATTCAAAATATCGTTCAGCAACTAGAGCAGGATGTGGCAATTTTGCCAATGTTCCAATATCATCGCAAAATTGCGTTAGACTCCACCATTTTAGGTATTGATCTAAATAACGATAGCGAAGTAATTTATAGTAAACATTTATATCGAATGAAGCCCAAGGATTAATCGATGAATCAACTTAACGAACAGCAATTAAGTGAAATTAAATTTGTACTTCAAAATTTCACTCACCCTACTTTACAAAAAGATTTAATCGCCCTGAATACCCTTAAAAAGGCCGAGCTAGGTGCGGGTATTTTGCGTTTAGAACTCACTATGCCTTTCGCTTGGAATAGTGGTTTTGAAGCGCTAAAAGCAGAAACTGAGGCAAAACTCAAACAAGTGACTGGCGCAAGCGAAGTGAAGTGGGTATTAAATTACCAAATTGCGACTTTAAAACGTGCCAATAATCACCCTGCAGTAAACGGCGTGAAAAATATTATTGCGGTAACTTCAGGCAAAGGTGGGGTAGGTAAATCCACTACTTCGGTAAACCTTGCTTTAGCATTAAAAGCGCAAGGTGCGAAAGTGGGGATTTTAGATGCGGATATTTATGGTCCTTCTATTCCACATATGTTAGGTGCACAAGATCAGCGTCCAACGTCGCCTGATAATAAACACATTACTCCGATTGAAGTTTATGGTATTCAATCAAATTCTATCGGCTATTTAATGGCGGAAGATAATGCAACCATTTGGCGTGGTCCAATGGCAAGTTCTGCATTAAGCCAACTATTGAACGAAACATGGTGGACGGAATTAGATTATCTTGTGATCGATATGCCACCAGGTACAGGTGATATTCAGCTTACCCTTTCACAGCAAATTCCTGTAACAGGAGCGGTAGTGGTGACTACTCCGCAAGATATTGCGTTATTAGATGCGATCAAAGGGATTTCTATGTTCCAAAAAGTATCGGTGCCGGTATTGGGCATTATTGAAAATATGAGCGTGCATATTTGCCAAAATTGTGGTCATCATGAGGATATTTTTGGCACAGGTGGAGCAGATAAAGTGGCGAAAAAATATGGTACAAAAGTGTTAGGACAAATGCCATTACATATTCGTTTACGCCAAGATTTGGATGCAGGTACACCAACAGTGGTTGCCGCACCTGAGCATGAAACCAGCCAAGCCTATATCGAATTAGCGGCAAAAGTGGCTTCGGAATTATATTGGCAAGGTTCGGTTATCCCGTCTGAAATTATGATTCGTGAAGTGAAATAAGAGGGGCTTACCAACAACTACATAAAATAAAACAAGCGGTGGGATTTGCGAAAAAATTTGCAAATCCTACCGCTTTTTTATTCGTACTATTTAATATTGGACAGATATCTGATATTGTCAGATATTTTTTTATAGCAAAAGATTCATTAATTAATTTAAGTCCTCAAGCTCGTATCTTAGTAGATTTAAAACCGGGTAAATATTCTAAAGCGCAGATATTAGAAATACTAGGTTATACTAAAAACGGTGCAAATATAAAATTTGCAGGTGAGATACAAGCTTTAGGCTTTTATGATGATAATAAAGGTGACTTATTGGCACAGGCTTACCTTTGGAATACTACAGGGTTTAAAATTCGGGATAATGTAAAGGGGCAATCTGGACGAGATTTATATTTTGTCATTGAAAAATCAGGAAAACGCTATATTGAGAATTTTGGAATTGAACCGCTCAACAAAGAGGAAGATTTTGATTTTAAAGGTGGTTTTTGGTCAAACCTAGTTAATTTAGGCTTGGAAAGTATTATTGATCCGTCTGGAATTGGTAAAACAGTAGGTATTGATTTTATTGGTGAGGTCGATACTTATACTTTAGATGAAGTTTAGTTAGAATAAACTGGCACAATTTTAATAGATTGTGCCAGTTTATTTTTTTTACAAGAATTTGTTATTTAGAAAATCTACACATTTTGTATATGTGAATAATATAAACAGGTTAAATATGATAACCCATCACCAAATCAAATCTCACGCTAAATTTCTCTTCCATTAAACGATATTGATCTTTTAGATTTGGACCACATGAATTAGAGCCGATACCACTCATTTTGTAATCGACACACAATACGTTGTAAGTGGATTCTTGTAAGTCGTAGCAATGTGTTTTTTCGGTCAATTCTTCTTGGGTATATGGCGAAAAATTAAAGCTGAATGGCTGATTTGCTCGCACAAATAAATTTTCCAATTTCAAATATTCACAACCGAAATGGCTACCATTTTCCTGCGGTTTAACATATTCCACATGGTTTTGGTGGGCAGTGGTGTGGTAAATGCCCAATTTAGCGAGGTTATGTTTATCTACATAGCTTTCCTGTTCGCCATAACCAAAATATTCCACTGTATTTTCTGCTTTTTCGAGGAAGAAGCGCAGACCAAAGCGTGGTAAATACGGCAATTCAGTTGGACGGAGCGCATTAATTTCAACCGAAACTTGTCCGTCATTGAAAATTCGATATAACACATCAAGGGTTAAAATGCGTCCTCTTGAAATCGAAACAATTGCAGATTTTACTGAAATTTCAACCGCTTGTTTCGTTTGTTGCCATGCAATATCGTAGGCTCTAGTGTAAGCATTATTATAGCCTGCACTTTGCCATGCGGCACGAATTAAGCGGTCATTATCGGTTGGGGCTCGCCAAATAGTGAAGTCCAGCGGTTGCTGAATAATCGCTTTCCCTGATTTTTCAATACGGCTGAAAATCCCTTTTTGTTTATCTAATTGATAGCTAAATTGACCGTTTTGCACTCGAATTTTTGTACGATCTTCTTGCACGTCAAAGGCACTATTCTCAATGCTAAAGGTTGGCAATGCTAGTCGGTTTTCGCTAAATAAATTGAGTTGATCGAAACCGAGTTCGTGTTCTGCTGCCAATAATGCCTCTTCTACTTTAAGGCGATAGTGTAGGTTTAATAGCCATAAATGCCCGTTATTTTGCGGTAATTCAATTGGTAATACGGTATCGCTATGAGGCTTGCAATCTATTGATAAACTTCCACCGCTTGTTACCATGCCATTTTCAACAAATTCGTAATCAATGGTTAAATAATCTTGTAAATTGCTGAAATCGAGATAGTTATGAATAACTATTTGATTATCAAGTAATTTTGCACGTACAGGGCGATTCACATTTTTCAGCTCTAATAAGCTGGTGTGCGGAATACGGTCGGGTGAAACTAAACCATCCATACAGAAATTACCATCGTGTGGCGTTTCGCCGAAATCACCGCCATAACCGAATTGCCCGTTTGCACGATAAGGTGCATGATCGCACCATTCCCATACAAAGCCACCACAAGCTTGTGGATGACGTTGGAAGGTTTGCCAGTAATCTTCAGCATCACCACAAGAGTTACCCATTGCGTGAGTATATTCGCATAATAAGAATGGTCGGTCTTTTCGGGATTCACAATAACGATCAATATCTTCGGTTGAACCGTACATTTCGCTGTAGAAATCTAAATTTGATAGATCATTTTTGCCCGCAGAATGTTGATAAATAGAACTTTCATAATGCACTAAGCGAGACTTATCACGTTGTTTAATCCAAGCCGCCGCTTCTTCAAAATTTGCACCATAGCCAGACTCATTGCCTAACGACCAAACAATAATTGCGGTGCGGTTTTTATCTCGTTCTACGTTCGCTTGTTGGCGATCTAAAATTGCTTTTTTGAATAGCGGATCACGGGCAAAGTAACAGAAATTATCAATTGTATCTTGGCGGATACGTGCAGTTTCTAGATCGTTTTCATGATTTAAGAAAATACTTGGCTCAGGTGTTTTTACAGTAAGCATTGAAGCGCCATGCGATTCCACATCACTTTCACCAATCAGATAAAAACCGTACTGATCGCATAATTCACTAAACCACGGCGCATTTGGATAGTGTGCAGTACGAATCGCATTGATATTGTGTTGTTTCATCAATTGCAAATCTTTATACGCCTGAGCGTAGCTAATCGCATAACCTGTTTTTGGATCGCTGTCGTGGCGGTTTACCCCTTTGAATTTGATCGGCTGGTGATTGAATAACAAAATACCGTCTTTGATTTCCACTTTTCTAAAACCAATTTTTTGCACAATCACTTCTTCAGTCGTGCGTAAAATAAGCGTGTAAAGCTGTGGTTGCTCGGCATTCCATAATTGGATTTCTTCCAAATCAACATTCAAATTAGCACTGGTTTGATTGAAAACAGTAAAGCCATTTGGATCGAGTAGCTGATATTCTACCGCTTGTGTTTGGTTGCGGAATGTGGTTTCTACTTTTAAATTGGCATGGCGTAATTCATCGTCCAATTCATATTGAATAAAGAAATCTTGTAAGTAATTTTGTTCACGTTCAAGTAGATAAACATCACGGAAAATTCCTGACATTCTGAATTTGTCTTGATCTTCTAAATAGCTACCATCACACCATTTCAATACCACAACGGTTAAATGGTTTGTGCCAATTTGTAAATAATCGCTAATATCAAATTCTGAAGTGCTATGGCTAATTTGGCTATAACCAGCAAATTGTTTATTTACATAAAGGAAAATACAGGAATCCACCCCTTCAAAATTAAGTAAATAACGCTTATTGCTTTTTGGCGTTAGCTGGAAGGTACGGTGATAAACACCACATGGATTTTGATGCGGTACAAATGGCGGATCAAATGGGAATGGATAATTAATATTGGTGTAATGGTGGTGATCAAAACCGTGATTTTGCCAGTTAGACGGCACTGGGATTTTGTGTTCAAAAGCTGAATCTAGGAAATTGTCAGGCAGATCATGATAACTTTGATAGTAATTAAAATCCCATTGACCATTGAGCAACGTAAAGTAATCAGACTGTTCACGCACACCAGCTAAAGCTGTTTCGCTTTGTTTGTGTGGAATAAAATAAGCGTGATGATTTGTGGTATTTACATGTAACGTATTTGGATCTTGAAAGTAATTTGGCAATATCATTTTAATTTCCTCGAGTTTTATAAATTAAAAATGAAAAGTGTAACGAATATGGTGTTGATAGGCTTCGCCCGCTTTGCTGATTCCTCCAAATTGTGCCAATTCAGCTTGATTTGGGGCATCGGGGAAAAATTCAGGCTCTAGCGCAATGCCAGCGTAATCTGAATAATAGGAACCGTTGAGATCAGGTTGCCCTGCAAGCCAATTTCCTGAATAGAGTTGAAGTGCGGGCATTGAGGTATTTAGCTCCAATGCAAGGTCTTCTACACTTAAATAAGCGGTCGGATTTTCATTATTTTTAACAAGTTTGAAAGCATGATCGTAGCCCTTTACTAATTGCTGATCGCTATCTTTTAGCAAATCTTGCCCGATTGTTTTGGGTGTCGAGAAATCAAAGCCTGTTTGCTCCACTGTTTTAAACGGCAAAACAGGAATACCGTCAGCAGCGACGGGCAAATACTCCTGCGCATTAATGGTTAATTGATGTGACAGTACATTACCACCACCAAGTAAATTAAAATAGGCGTGATTGGTTAAACTTAATGGTGTGTCTTGGTTAGCAATCGCATCAAATTGAATCTCAAGCTGCTTTTCGTGTAAACGATAAGTCACAGTTGCGTTCACTTCGCCACCAAAACCCTCTTCGCCATCTGCAAAAATTCGGCTAAATTTGACCGCTTGTGGGCCAATTGGCTCGGCTTGCCAAATCTGTTTGTCTGCTCCCTGAATGCCTCCGTGCAAATTATTTTCGCCATTATTTTTGGCAAGCAAATAGCTTTTGCCGTTTAGCTGATATTGGGCATTGGCAATTCGATTCGTAAAACGCCCACAGGTTGCTCCAAAGTAAGCGGTCTGATTTTGCCAATTTTTGACAGAAGTGCTTACTAAGACTTCACGTTCGCCTTTCGGGTGTTTCACTACACAAGAAAGCCAGCTTGCGCCAAAATCTGAGAGTGTGATTTTTAGAAAGGCATTTTCAAGGGTAAATGTTTGCATAGCTCATATTCCCAAGTGAGGCAATCACGGGAGTTCGTGATTGCCATATCTGATGATTAAACGAGATGAACTCCGTCACAAGCGGTACAGAGATGGAAGGTTTCTTTAATGCCCGTTTGTTTTTCGTAATTTTCTGCAATGATTTGGCGTAAATGCTCCACTTTGTCGTTTGGCACTAAACAAACGATACAACCACCAAAACCACCGCCCGTCATACGTGCACCACCATTTTTACTAATCGCAACTTGCGCCAGTTCCACCAGATAATCAATTTCTGGAATGGTAATTTCAAAATCATCACGCATGGAGTTGTGTGATTCTGCCATTAACTGACCGAGTTTTTGCATATCATTAGCTTTTAGTGCTTTCACCGCTTCGAGTACACGATGATTTTCACTGATAACGTGTTTTGCTCGTTGGTAAGCAAGTTGGTTTTCTCTTTGCAACTCGTGCGCCCGTTCAATAAATTGTTCAGGCGTAACATCACGTAAAGCTTTTACACCAAAGAATTGGGCAGCAAATTCGCATTCTTTACGGCGACTGTTATATTCGCCTGTTACTAAATCATGTTTGACATTGGAGTTAATAATCGCAATCGAATAACCTTGTGGCACAGGCGTTGGAGTAATCGCTAACGAGCGACAATCAATCATAATTAATTGATCTTTTTGCCCAAGTGCCGAGGTTAGTTGATCCATATTGCCGCAATTCGCACCCACAAATTTGTTTTCCGCTTCTTGTCCAATTAAGGCAATTTCTGTCAAATTAAGTGGTAATTCACCCAAAAGTTGGGCAGTTTTTCCAATCGAAATCTCTAATGCAGCCGAAGAGCTTAACCCTGAAGACATTGGTACATCGCTGGCCATCGCTAAATCTGCGCCTTGTTTAAATTCAGGATATTTAGCTTGAATATATTTCACTACACCACGCACATAATTCGCCCATTTGTGCTTAGAAGGTTCAATGGGTTGGCTAAGATCAAATTCATCGTGCTGTTCAATATCAATTGCATACACTCGCCAAATCGAATCATCACGCTTGCTAAAACTTACTGCCATTCCATAATTAATGGCGCATGGCATAACAAAGCCGTCATTGTAGTCGGTATGTTCACCAATAATATTGACTCGCCCTGGTGCGAATACGGTTTGCGATGCTTGATAGCCGTAATGTTCGGCAAATTTTTGAGTAGAAATTTGTTGTGGTTTCATATGTTGTTCCTTATTACTTGCTATCGATCTTTATAGTGAGTGCTATCGCTTACGGCATTCAGTTTCTCTGCAGCTTGCTCTGGGGTGAGATCACGCTGACTTTCTGCCAGCATTTCATAGCCAACCATAAATTTACGCACTGTTGCAGAGCGAAGCAATGGTGGATAGAAATGAGCGTGCAATTGCCAATGTGCATTATCATTTCCATTAAATGGCGCAAAGTGGAAGCCCATTGAATATGGGAAACTGATATTAAATAAGTTATCGTAACGAGTTGTTAGTTTTTTCAGTGCCAAGGCTAAATCTTCTCGTTCTGTCTCATTTAAATCGGTGATTTGTTTGAAATGTTTGCGTTTGGGCAATAAGAGCGTTTCAAACGGCCAGCTTGCCCAATAAGGCACAACTGCTATCCAATCTTCGGTTTCTACGACAATGCGTTCTTTTTTAGAAAGTTCACGCTCGGCATAATCAAGCAGTAGCGGGCGACCGTATTGCGCAAAATAATTGGCTTGGCATTCATCTTCAATCGCAATTTCATTTGGTAAGAAATTACTTGCCCAAATTTGCCCGTGCGGATGAGGGTTAGAACAACCCATCATGGCGCCTTTATTTTCAAAAATTTGTACCCACTGATAGCGTGCTTTTAATTCATTGGCTTGTTCTTGCCAAACTTGTACCACCTGCTCAATTTCTGTAACTGAAAGTTGTGGTAAGGTTTTGCTGTGATCGGGCGAAAAGCAAATTACACGACTTTCACCTTGCGTATGTGAAATTTGAAAGAGCGGATCTTGATTCGCTTCTGGCGCTGGGGTGTCGGGCAATAACGCCGAGAAATCGTTTTTAAACACAAAAGGTTTGGTATAGGCAGGATTTTGCTCGCCTGTAATACGTTTATTGCTCGGGCAGAGATAACAAGTCGGATCATAGCTTGGTTTATCGTCCGCGACATTTTCTTCTTGCTGACCTTGCCATGGGCGTTTTGCTCGATGAGGAGAAACTAGAATCCATTGGTTTTTCAATGGGTTAAAACGGCGATGCGGGTGATCGTTTAGGATAAATGGTTCACTCATTATGAATTACTCCAATTTAAGTTCTATCAGAGGATTACCGATAATTTTGTAATCATAGAAGTTTTCTGTTTTTTGCAGAATACTTGAATGTTAACGTTACCAATTTGCTTTTAAAAGCAAAATATCTAAAAAATGTGAACGAGATCACGATTTTTTTGTGGTTAATAAATGTTGTGTAAATTATAGAGAGTAATTTATCAGGCTGTAGCAAAATTGCTCCGAACCTGAACAGGATCTAGCCGTGCCTGTTGTGGTCAGGCTGGTTTTTTGAGCATAAGTTTTATATTGTTCAATTTCCTTCCACTTTACATAAGGAATATATTATGGCTTTTGACAATTTTAATTTTGGGAATGAGGGTTACAATTTATACCATGGGGGAAATAATGGATCTAACCCATTATCACTAACCCCTGCATCCAGTATTCCTGTCCAAATTCTGCGACAAGTTGTGATTGATGATGATCAAGCCACATTAGTATTAATTAATCATTGGGTATCTCCTCCAAGTTATAAAGACCGTATTGTGTTTGATGACATTAGTGGCGGACGTTTATTGCTTGTTAGCAATGATGGCAATTATCGTGAGATTAATGATTCAAACAATAACAGCTGGGTATATAGCGAGTTAAGAAATACGGAACATAGCCGTCTTTATTTCTTACCAAATTCACCAGATGCTGTGGATGCTAGAATTCATGTGAAATTCCACGTTGAAGCAAATGGCATGAGTAGTTCACCTATTTATACTGATAAGTACACCATTCATTTTGATGTACAAGATTTAACTTCAAGCAATCGCATTATATTCGGTACAGATGGTGCGGATAGTCTGTTTGGTACTTATGCAGATGATACGATTCATGGTTTAAATGGTAATGACTTTATCAGCGGTGGGTATGGTAATGATACGCTTAATGGTGGAGCAGGTAATGACCGATTATTAGGAGGGGATGGCGATGATACGCTATATGGTTCAACGGGAGCAGATTGGCTAAATGGCGGTAATGGCAATGATGCTTTATATGGCGGTGAGGGTAACGACACCTATTACTTCTATAAAGGTGCTGGTCAAGACCATATTTTCGATTCACAAGGCGAAAATACTCTGCAATTTGGTAATGGTATTCGTCCCGAAGATTTAAAAGTTTATATTACGGAAAATGATCTCGGGAATACGACTTGGGAAATCCATGTGGATGATACCGATCATTTCATTATTATTCATGATCAGTATTCAAATAATGGTGAGACTACTGCGATTTCAAAATTTGTGTTTGGAACAGGTTTTTCACAAGTTTATAGCGTAGAAGATTTATCTGAATTACTAAATTTACCGCCTGCAATGCCAATTGATAAAGGTACACAAATTCCTGATGTGATTATTGAGCCTTCTGGTTACAATGATCTGCTTGTGCCAATATCAGAAATTTCAACCGTAACTTATCCAGAATACAGTAACGCATTTGTATTCTAATTTGTGGTTTAACGGCTAATGAAAAGCGGTCAAATTCTTCTTGTTTTTTGTAAGTTACACATTGCAAGAACGGCAGGAAATTTGACCGCTTGTTGTTTCACTAGAACAAAATTTCAACTTTTAAACCACCTAATTCGCTACGAGAAAGTTTTAAATCAAAATGGTGTAGTGCAACGATACGTTTAATAATTGAAATGCCAAGCCCACTGCCTTTTTCATCTTGAGCTGAAGCCGTTGAATGTGTCACGGGTCTCTCTGTTGGACGGTAGAAAGGCTGCCCGAGTTTTGCCAAATCTTCATCGCTCACGCCATTACCGTTATCTTCAATCGTTAAACTTTTCTCTGATAGTGTTAGCTGAATAGTACTGCCAGCAGGTGTGTAATTTAGTGCATTATCAAGTAAATTACGCAACACTAAATTGAGCAAGAGACTTTTTCCGAGCTGTTTTTTCGGTTCATTTTGCAAATTTACAATGATTTTTGACCGCTTGTTTTCTGCGAGTGAGTAGAACTGATTCAAATTATTTTCTATTAATGTTCGCCAATTAATTGGTTCTAACTCATTTAGTTCAGCGAGACTCTCTAGTCGTGAAAGCGTGAGCAATTGCTCAATTAACTGCGAAATACGATCGATGCTGCCTGTGATATTTTGCAACGCTTTGTGATGTGCGATCGGATCATCCGCTGTCATTTGTGCAATTTCAGTTTGGATGCGCAAGCCAGCAATCGGACTACGTAATTCGTGTGCAGCATCAGAAGTAAAACGACGTTCCCGATTAAACATAGTTTGGGTGCGTTCAAAATAGTGATTGAGATTATTTACTAGTGGTATGATTTCGCTTGGTAATTGTGAAGTGCTAATCGCTTTTAATTCATCAGGTCTGCGCTGTGCAACTTCATTTTCTAATCGCTTAAGACTTGCTAACTCACGATGAATAATCCATAAAATGGCTAAAATTGTCATTGGAAAACCAAATAGCCAGCTCCACGATTGTGAAATCACGGCTTTATTGATGAGTTCGTCTCTATAATTGATTTCTTGCCCCACCGCAATATAAGCATTATTTCCTTTTAGCCAATAAATACGCCAAATATCAATATCTTGTTCATCGTCATCATCTTCATCATCGGTTTCAATTAAACGGATATTTTGAAAGCCTTCGGTAGGTGTGAAAGTAAAGAATTGTCCGTTACGACCATCGTTAATAATTTGTTCACCTTTATCGGTAAAAATCGCAAAAGCTAGCGCATCATCATCCACATCAGCTTGGTAAAAATTACTTTTGTTTTGTACATTGTGAAAGCCTTCAGCGATATTAGATGAAGCTAGTCGTTCGGCAAAGAAAATTTGTTGTGAATCAAATAATTCATTAATTTCTTTATGTAACACTCGCCATTCAATAAGAGCGGAAATTAGCCAAATCAGTAATGAAATACCTGATAATGCTACGATAAGACGGTAGCGAAGGCTGTGCTTGTTAAAGCTTTTAATCATATTCATTCCCTAAACGATAGCCGACTCCATGTACGGTTTTAATCCAGCTTTTTCCAAGTTTTTTGCGTAAATTATGAATATAAACCTCAAGCGTATTACTACCCACATCGTTATCCCAGCTATATAATTTCTCTTCAATAGATGAGCGGGTTAAGACTTTATCCTTATTGCTTACAAATAGCTGTAATAATTGAAATTCTTTAGCAGTTAAAATCACGGCTTTATCAGCCAAAGTTACGCTGTGCGTGTTGTTATCAATGTGTAAATTGCCGATAACAATTTCGCTGGAGCTTTGTCGGTAACGACGGCGGATCAGTGCTTGTAAGCGTACTACTACTTCCATTAATGCAAAAGGTTTACACAAATAATCATCCGCCCCCGAATTAAAGCCGAGAATACGTTCGTCTAACGTATCACGGGCAGTGAGAATCAGTACGGGAATATCCTGATTTTCTTTGCGCCAGCGTTTCAATATATCTAAGCCATCCATTTTTGGCAGGCTGAGATCTAAAACGACTGCATCATATTGTGTAACAAATAACGCTTCAAAGCCTTGTTTGCCGTCTTGAAACCAATCGACTACAAATTGCTGTTTAGTTAAGCCAAGTTTTAAACCTTCACCTATTAATCGGTCGTCTTCAATAAGCAATATGCGCATTTTTATCCTTTCATTAAAACAAATAAGCGGTCGATTTTTGCAAAAATTTTGCAGAATTCAACCGCTTGTGAGAGAGGAGAGATTATTGTACTTTTTCGATCGTGTAGACATCAATTGATGAATGGAAGGTTTCTTTATCTAATTTACCTTGAATACGAATGTTATCATTTGGTGTTACGTTTAAACCATTCCAAACGTGATCATCAATTTCGATTTTAATATCGCCTGTGCTATCTGCAAAAATATATTCATCATGATCTACTTGGCGCAGAATTTTGCCTTCTAAGCTTACACGGCTATCGTCATGTAACGATTTTGCTTGTGCAACTGTTACAGCATTGGTGCGATTAGCCCCGAAAGTTTGATTTTGAACAGGTGGGGTAGAGCAAGCTACTAATAAGGTTGTTGCGATTAATGTTGAGATAATTGTTAGTTTTTTCATCTTAAACTCCCAGAAAACTAAAATTATTTTTTAATGTGATATACGTCGATTGTTGATTTACCCGAATCGTTTTTATCCACTTTGCCTTGGATAGTTATTTTATCTTTTGGAGTGATGTTTTGCCCATTCCAAGCGTGATCTTCTACTTCGATTTTGATCTCTCCTGTAGCATCTTTGAAATAGAATTCATCATGATCAATTTGCTTCGTAATATAACCCGTGAGAGTTACTGGCGTATCGTCCCACGCTTTGTGGGCTTGTGCAACGGTTGTCGGAGCTGTTTTTGCTCCTTTGCCACTAAAGCCACCTTGATTTGCTGTTGCATTGTTATCTTGAAAACCAGCGAATACTGGCGCTGAGAGGAATAAAATAGTGCTTAAAATAGCTGATTTTTTCATAAATTTGCTCCGAATAAAAAGTCGTTAAATAAAAAATAAAATAGTTTGGCATTGTTTGCCAACGTATGCATTATATCAAAAAAAGATTAATCAAATCTTAAGAAGTGAAAAGCTCAAATTGAATATTGTAAAAGATAAAGCAGAAAAAGAAGCCCTAAGCAGGACTTCTTGATTAAGATAGGTTTTATCAATCTCCGCCATAAAACCCTGCCGTTTAGGGCAGGGATATAAGGCGGCTCTAACTAATCAGGTGTTTTTTGCTGTTCGATGTATTGGCGAATAATTGAGATAGGAGCACCACCGCAACTTCCTGCAAAGTAAGATGGAGACCACAGAGCATTTCCCCATAATTTTTGCTTAATTGTGGGATAATTCTTCTGTCTAATCATTCGACTTGAAACACCTTTCAGACTATTCACCAAATTTGAAATAGCGACTTTGGGAGGGTAATTCACAAGCAAATGAACGTGATCGTCTTCTCCGTCAAACTCGACAAGTTCAGCTTCAAAATCACGACAAACATTCTCAAAAATCAGTTTTAAATCATCAAGAATGGCTTTTGTGAAAACGTGTCTGCGATATTTGGTAACGAAGACTAAGTGAACATGTAAATTAAAAACAACGTGGCGACCACGTCTAATATCCATTTCTTTTTCCATAGACCAAGTGTATAATTGTTGAAAATTTGAATTATCGGATACCTATGCTCATTCGTAAAGCCTTTAAATTTGAAATTAGACCAAATGGAGAACAGCAACGCAAAATTGCACAATTTTGTGGTTGTTCTCGTTTTGTGTTTAATAAGGCGTTGGATTGGCAAAAACAGGCGTACGAACAAGATCCGAAAATCAAATTTAGCTACACCAAATTAGCGAACTTTTTGCCTCAATGGAAAAAAGAATTTGAGTGGTTGAAAGCCTGCCATAGCCAAGTGTTGCAACAGTCTCTTAAAGATTTAGAAAGTGCTTACCGTAACTTTTTCAGCAAGCGATCAGACTTTCCTAAATTCAAGAAAAAAGGCGTAAAAGACAGTTTTCGCTATCCGCAAGGTTGCAAAATTGAGCAGACAAATGACCGCTTGTATCTACCAAAAATCGGTTGGGTTCGCTATCGTAATAGCCGTGAAATTGTAGGTGAAGTTAAAAATGTAACCGTAAGCAAAAAATGCGGTAAATTTTTTGTGAGCATTCAAACGGAATTTGAACAGGAAATACCGCAACATCAGGGTTCAGAAATCGGCATAGATATGGGCGTGGCACGTTTTGCGACACTCTCCAATGGCAAATTTTTTGAACCGTTAAACAGTTTCAAAAAACATCAAGAAAGCCTAAGAAAGGCACAACAATCATTAAGCCGAAAAGTGAAATTTAGCCAAAACTGGCTGAAACAGAAAGCAAAAGTCAGCAAAATCCATCACAAAATCCGCAATGCTCGTCAGGACTACTTGCATAAAATCTCAACAGAAATCAGCAAAAACCACGCAATGATCTTCATTGAAGATTTGCAGGTGGTGAATATGAGCAAATCAGCCAAAGGAACAGCCGAGCAACAGGGCAAAAATGTTGCCCCAAAATCGGGATTAAACCGTTCGATTTTAGATCAGGGTTGGTTTGAGTTCCGCCGTCAGTTGGAATACAAATCCGCTTGGCAGGGTGGTTATTTAGTTGCGGTTAATCCGAAAAATACCAGTCGCACTTGCCCGAGTTGTGGGCATATTGCCAAAGAAAATCGCCAAACACAGGCGAAATTTGAATGTGTGGAATGTGGCTGGCGTGAAAATGCGGACGTGGTTGGAGCAATGAATGTATTAAGGGCGGGACACGTCCAGTTAGCTTGTGAAGTGAATGGCATTAGCCATCAGCAACAAGAACCCACCGAGAGTAGCCCACGACAAAGTCGTGGGAGCTAGTAGGAATCCCCTGCCTTTAAGCAGGGGAGGATGTCAATTTGGATAAACCGGTAAACGTGCGCAAATTGCTAACACTTTTTCTTTGGTTTTGGCGATGACGCTTTCTTCGTTTTCTGTACCCATTGCATCTAGTACATCACACATCCAGCCTGCTAATTCACGCACGTCCGCTTCATTAAAGCCACGACGAGTGACAGATGGGGTACCGACACGAATACCAGAAGTGATAAATGGTTTTTGAGGATCGTTTGGCACCGCATTTTTATTTACTGTGATATTCGCTTTACCTAATGCTGCATCAGCAGCTTTGCCTGTTTTGCCTTGTTTAATAAAGCTGACTAAGAATAAATGGTTTTCAGTACCGTTAGATACCACGTCATAGCCACGTTGTTTAAATACTTCCACCATTGCTTTAGCATTTTTAATCACATTTTGCTGATACACTTTATATTCAGGCTCTAATGCTTCTTTAAAACAAACTGCTTTTGCTGCAATAATATGTACTAACGGGCCACCTTGATTCGCTGGGAATACTGATGATTGTAGTTTCTTATAAATTTCTTCATCGCCACAAGCTGAAAGAATTAAACCGCCACGAGGGCCTCCTAATGTTTTGTGGGTTGTTGTGGTAACAACGTGCGCATGTGGTAATGGATTGGGGTATAAACCTGCTGCAATTAGACCTGCAACGTGCGCCATATCTACAAATAAGTAAGCACCAACTTCATCGGCGATTTCACGCATTTTTGCCCAATCTACGATTTGTGAATACGCAGAGAAGCCCGCCACAATCATTTTGGGTTTACATTCAAGCGCTTTTTGGCGCACGTCTTCATAATCAATTAAGCCTTCAGCCGTAATACCGTATAGCACAGAATTATAAATTTTGCCTGAAAAACTTACTTTTGCACCATGTGTTAAGTGACCACCGTGCGCTAAATCCATACCTAAAATGGTATCATTTGGCTGAATTAATGCACCATATACGGCAGCATTAGCTTGTGAGCCAGAGTGTGGCTGCACATTCACATAATCTGCACCAAATAGTTGTTTCGCTCGATCAATTGCTAATTGCTCAACGACATCAGCATATTCACAACCGCCATAATAACGTTTGCCTGGATAGCCTTCAGCGTATTTATTAGTAAATTGTGAACCTTGCGCTTGCATCACTCGAGGACTTGCATAGTTTTCTGACGCAATTAACTCAATATGCTCTTCTTGGCGACGATTCTCGTCTTCAATTGCTTGCCATAAAATAGGGTCGTAGTCTTGAATATTCATGTTTGCTGTAAACATATGAAGGTCCTCTGTGTGCTAGTAAATAAAATTGCGCAAACGTTTGCGCAATAGAGAATGTAAGCATTCTACACATTTATTGTGTACTAAGATAGTCTTTTTTTATCACAACTATTGCATATTAATTTGTGCTAATCATGAAAAAGATTTATCGAACCAACAAGCGGTTAAATTTTCCTTAACTTCTACAAAATTTAACCGCTTGGTATGAATGCGATATTTAAAATAGTTTGCTAGACCAACCTAGTTTAGAGCCTAGCACGGTGAAATAGTTATAATCTTTTAGATGCAATAAATGTAGTGGGTCAGGGCTTTTGGTGACGATGATACGATCTTCAGGTGTAAACGGCATATCGTATTGACCATCACAACTCACTTCTAGGCTAGGTTGATTATGTTGAGCAAAGCGCAAAGAAATTTGGCTATCGCCATCAATAACTAGCGGTCGAGAAGAAAGCGTGTGGGGATGCATTGGCACCAGTGCGATTGCATTCATATTTGGCGTTAAAATTGGTCCGCCAGCAGATAATGAATAAGCAGTTGAACCCGTTGGCGTGCTAATAATTAGCCCGTCTGAACGTTGTGAAAAAGCAAATTTGCCATCAATATAAACTTCAAATTCAATAATTCTCGCTACTTGTGAGGGATGAATCACCACTTCATTTAGCGCATTATTGCTCGCAATAATTTTACCGTTACGTTCAATACGGGCTTCAAGCAAGAAACGTTCTTCAATTACATATTCACCACGCTCAATACAATTGTGCAACTGTTCGAAAGCAGATTGTGGTGCAATATCGGTCAGGAAACCTAAATTTCCACGATTAATACCAATCAGTGGAATACGATATTTAGCCAATTGGCGCGCCATTCCAAGCATATTTCCGTCACCGCCTATCACAATTACTAAATTAGCCTGCTGACCAATTTCATCTAAAGTTTTGCCATCAGGGAGGTTTAGTTGTTGGGCGATATTTTTTTCTAATAATACGCTGTAATGGCGATCTTTTAGCCAATTATAAACTGCCAAATGTGTCTCTAAGGCAATATCATGGCGAGGTTTACCTACAATCGCAATACATTCAAAAAATCGTTTTGGGGATTTCATCTTTCTACTCACAAAATAACAACTTCAGAATTCTATCCTTTTTTTTATCGATAAGATATGCAAAATTTTAAGCAAATGTGACCGCTTACTACTCCTGCCAAAAGCCTAAGCTTTCATTAAATCGCCAAATAGGTAATTCTTTACCGTAATGTTGGAGCGAAATTGTTGCAAAACGTAGTGCGACCTGAATGAGATCCTGTTCGTCAAGTTGTTCCCCTAGTTGGGTAAGTGCTTGATTTAAAGGTGTTGTAAGCCATGGTGTGACCCATGGAGAGCGATTTTCCAGTTTTTGGTAGCGGATTTCAGGTAAATAATTACTTTCGTCATTCGGGTTTTCCCAAGCTTTTTCTTTCGTTTTAAAGATAAATCCCCATTCATTTTGTTCACTTGGCAAGCACACTATATCTGTTTGCCATTGTCCTTCATTTCTCCTAAACGGAGTGATAAGTGGCAAATTAGCATTTATCCTATTGGTTAAATCGTCTTTCCAATAGGCATTTACTCGATTAATTTCTTTATTGTTTAATAAATCTGCAATAACGTTATGTTCTAAATCCGCCAAATTGTTTTGTGGCTGTAATCTCTCTGCTTTTATGATGCGAGGAATGGCATTTATCTGATCTAAATGCTCAGGATGAATTAAATCAACAGTTTTGTGACTTGCTAATTTGTTATTCTTATCTTCAAAACCTGGGCGATAAAAAATAGGATCCAAACCCTTATTTCGATTTTTTAGCCCTTTCCAATTGGTTGGTAATAGGAAAATATTAGCTTGGTTTGCGATTTTTTCTGAACGATGTCGCCATACCCGCCCTGCAAGTTGAATGATAGATCGCATAGAAGAAGGATCAACGATCGCCCAATCATAATCGTGATCTCTACCAACTTCTGTTACAGGGCTGCCTAATACAATAAAGATATGATGAGTAGCCTGATCTTGCATAAGTGCGCTAGCAATTTCTGGTTGAGAAAAAAGCAAGTTAGGGTCATTACGATTTAAGATTCTATCTAGCTTTTCTTCTAGTTCAGAGCGTAGCATTAGTAGCTGACGAGAGTGGTAGCAACATAAATGTATTTTATACTGGCTAAATTGACTATTTAAAGGCAGGTTAAATAATCTTTTAGCTAAAGGGATCATCGGTCTAATATTTGAAAAGCGGATAAGACCAATACTCACATATTTTTGAGAAACCGAATCTTGTTGGGCATATCTATGGTGTAAAGTGATGGCGTGCTCAAGTAATGTGTTTCCGAGTGTAGTGTAATCCAGCCCTTGATTTTCTATAGACGAAAGTGCAGGGAGCTGGATAATTTCAGCTCTATGGCGTACAGGAGCTTGTGCCAATTTTTCTGCTCGTGCGAGGGTAAATTGGTGATGTAGCTGTTCGAAATCATTGGCGGTAGCGCATTGCTGTTGTTGCTGTTTATACTCATCAAACCAAGCGCAACAGATAGCCGATTCGGTGTTAATAGCTTGATGACGATTATAAATTTTTCGCCCTGCTTGATAAGCATTAAACAGCCCAATAATCAGATCGGGTGTGAGTGTGGCGGAAGACAATAAGACCTTGCTACCAAACATACCCGCTAAATGTACTAAACGGCTGAGAGCAGGTAGATCATTTTGGCTAAAATCATCGGGTTCATCTAATACAAGATCTAACGTGAGTAAACGTAAAGTAGGGACAATATGTTTACCTCCTCGAATGGTTTCACTTGCTTGAACCAAATGATCTAAGGTACAGCTTACAATGGGAGCGTAGAGGAGTTATTGAGCCTTCTTATCGACTAAGATTGTACCAAATGCATTTTTATCTATTCCATTTTCAGTAAAATTCATGCCATAAATTTCATTTTCATTTAACCAAGCTTGAGCGCTTTCACTGCCATACGTTGCCATTTCAGCTTCATGTTGTAATTCAAATAATTCCCTATTAGCTGCTCCCCCAACTAAAACGGCAAGTTGTTCGGATGACAGCATGAGCTTTTGTCGAAGCGAGATACCTGTTTGTAGGGTTAATACACGTAAACCAAGTGCAATAGTGAAGCGAGCGCCTTTTTTAGGGGCTGTTAATCCATACATGATTTTTGCGTTAGCGAGCGTTTTGCCTCGCCCTGTACTTGCCATATTTACCCCGAAAAAGCCTGCTTGGTCACTTTCAACTTGTAACGTTTGAGCTAATTCAAATGCTTTATTTTGCCATTTAAAACGCTCAACATTTGTCCGTTTCATAAACGGACGATGTTGCTGAACAGTTGGTAATGCTTTCGATAATTTAGGTAACAAGCGGGCAAATTTTGCACTGGTTTTACAAACGCCAAGTAAGTGTTCATCAAGTGCTTGTTTTGGATGTTTCGTTTTTCTATCGGTATTTGCAATTAATTTTTCAAAAAAAAGCATATCACCTAACTGGCGATCAGCTGGCACAGAAGAGTAATGATGATCGCCAACAATTAAGCACAAACGTGATAAAAGTAGTAGAAAAGGATCGTTAATTGTTTGGTTCAGTAAAGATAGGTCACGCAACGGTGCATGATTAAGCGCCTTATTCGCCCAACGTTGCATTGCTTTTTGCCAAGATTTGCTTTCCATCGGTAATGTTGCAAATTGCCAAAAATTTTCTGGATGAGGATGCTCGCTATAATTCATCACCCAATGTTCTACAGGTGCTAAAAAGCAATAGAAGGGAACTACTGCGGTCTTGGTTATAAAATGTTCCCTTAGAATATGTTCTTGATCACGATGGCAATTGAGCGTTTTTTGAGTAAAAGGCAATTTGTGATGTGAAAGAATAAGCCACAAAATCGCTTTTGCAAGCGGTGGAAAATGAGAAAAATTATGCAGAAAATCATGTTTGTCGGCATTTAATGTGAGGTTTGGTAGCCAATGAGGATTAGATTCAACATAGCCTTGCCAATTTGCTAAACGGGTGAGCCATTGTTCATCTGTTGTACAACCTGCAATCATCGCTTCGAATAAGCGAGCAGAAATCCATTCATGTCGATAACAATCAGGGAAAAATTTCGCTTTAGGTTTTAATTTTTGCTGGAAGGCGAGATTCGCTTTGCCAATATCATGTAGCAATGCCGCAATAGCGGTCAAGATTTGGATAGAATATGCACTTAACCAACCGTTTTCATCCTCGGTACGCAAGATATTCCGCTTAGTTCGATTAGTTGGCACTCGCCCTTCGGTATTAAATTGGCTTTTATCGCCAACAATCCACAATAATTCAGTTAAGTTTTTGCCATGTGTCCAATAGCACGCCACAGCAGTATTTTTGCGCGCGGTTTGACGTAACATCGAATGAAGGGTTTCTAATCCAACTTGGGTAATTGCCGTTTGCCAACAGCGTTCACCACAACGCTCGGCAAATTGATCTAATATACGTCTTGTTTCAGTAAGTGCATTTTTATGACATTGGCTAATCAATAAAATATTCATGAGTTGGCGCCTTCAGCAGCTAATTGTTTAAGCGTATTGATGATAATATCTAGTGCTTCAAACCGAAGTAGATTATTAATACAAGTTTGACGAAATTGTTTTTCATTATCTCCATTTTGGGCAGAGATAAATGCTTGAAGTAGAATCATAGCATCTTTAATAATATCTGCCGCATCAAATACTAATCCTCCGCGACGCGTTTTTCCATGTAATACCGCTAATCCATGCGATAAACCTAATACCCAACAAGCTGTTGCACCGAGTCCGTAAGCTAAATAATTTCCATGATCTAAAAATTGATTTGCACCTTCTTTTCCACTTTCTCTTTTAAAATCTTCGTCATTAACTGTTGCCTGATTGGCTAATGCATATAACTTAGCGGTTAAACGCCCTTCTGCGGCTAATAGCGATTGACTATCTTTTGCTTGAGTAAATTCTGCTTGATATTGCTGTACTAGCTCCGTAAGTTTTGTTTGAGAATATTCCCAATCAAATTTATTCCATGTACGGAGCAGTAATTGTAAACGAAGTAATTGCAATGTTTTTGCCGAATTTAACCGCTTATCGTTATCAAACCAAAATTGACACCATTGCTGTAGGTATTCGACAGGACGATATTCACTTTGAAGGCTAAAAAAATCACAACCAATTTCGGCTTCTGTGCTATTGAATAGTGGTGTACCTCCGCCGCTACAAAAGCCAACCATCACTCCTGCTTTGGATAATTCACGCATAGCTGCTTGCGTGACAGATGTTCCGCTTCCTAATAGCAGACAAGTAGTATTTGCAATAGGAATATTCCAATAAAGTGACTCGCTTCCCTGATCTGTAACATATTCAACTCGCCCCCCGTTCAACAAGATTCGACAATGTTCTAAATAATAAATATTTGCACGTTTAGAATGTAAAATTGTTTTTAAATCTGAAGAAGGAATATAAGGTGTTTTTTTCATACAAGCTCCTTGTCATTTATAATTTAAATTGCCACTATGGTAATGAAAGGGCAAGCGCACCGAAATAAATTAGTTTTTTTTTCTCGAAGCTGCCTATACGGCAGTGAAGCCTAAATTTTTATAGAAATTTTGCAAATTAGCGGATAAATAAGACCGCTTATTGAGAATTTGTGATAAAATTCACTCGTTTTGCGATTCATCCATGGTTGGGGTGATGTAAAACAAATTGTAAAAAACGATTCAAATTAGACCGCTTGTAAGCGGTTTTTATTTTTAAACCAACAAGTCACCTCTCGTATGGGTGACCACTGTAACAAGGATATAAAAATGCCTATTATCACTTTACCAGACGGCTCACAACGCCAATTTGATAATCCTGTTTCTGTCATGGAAGTAGCTCTTTCAATCGGTGCAGGGCTTGCAAAAGCAACCATCGCAGGGCGTGTAAATGGCGAACGCCGTGATGCGTGCGACCTCATTTCTGAAGATAGCTCACTTGAAATTATTACGGCAAAAGACGAAGACGGTTTAGAGATCATTCGTCACTCATGTGCGCACTTATTAGGTCATGCGATCAAACAATTATTCCCAGATGTAAAAATGGCGATTGGTCCGACAATCGACAATGGTTTCTATTATGACGTAGATTTAGATCGCTCACTCACACAAGAAGATTTAGATGCGATCGAAAAACGTATGCTTGAACTGGCTAAAACGAATTATGACGTTGTAAAAAAACGCGTTAGCTGGCAAGAAGCACGTGATACGTTTGAAAAACGTGGCGAACCATACAAAATGGCGATTTTAGATGAAAATATTGAACGCACTGCAACGCCAGCGTTATATCATCACCAAGAATATATTGATATGTGTCGTGGTCCTCACGTGCCAAATATGCGTTTCTGCCATCACTTTAAATTACAAAAAGTAGCGGGTGCATATTGGCGTGGCGATAGCAAAAATAAAATGTTACAACGTATTTACGGCACAGCGTGGGCAGATAAAAAACAATTAAGCGAATATTTAACTCGTTTAGAAGAAGCGGCAAAACGTGACCACCGCCGTATTGGTAAAGCATTAGATTTATATCATATGCAAGAAGAAGCACCAGGTATGGTGTTCTGGCACAACGATGGTTGGACAATCTTCCGTGAACTTGAAACTTTCGTGCGTACCAAATTAAAAGAGTACGATTACCAAGAAGTAAAAGGTCCGTTTATGATGGATCGAGTGCTTTGGGAACGTACAGGTCACTGGCAAAACTATGCAGATTTAATGTTCACCACTCAATCTGAAAACCGTGAATATGCAATTAAACCGATGAACTGCCCAGGTCACGTGCAAATCTTTAACCAAGGTTTAAAATCGTACCGTGATTTACCAATTCGTATGGCAGAATTTGGTTCGTGCCACCGTAACGAACCATCAGGTTCATTACACGGCTTAATGCGAGTGCGTGGTTTTACCCAAGATGATGCGCATATTTTCTGTACTGAAGATCAAATTGAATCTGAAGTAACCAGCTGTATCAAAATGGTGTACGACATTTACAGCACGTTTGGCTTTAGTAATATTCAAGTAAAACTTTCGACCCGTCCTGAAAATCGTATCGGTGAAGATACAATGTGGGATCGTGCGGAAGACGGTTTAGCGAAAGCGTTAACTGCGAACGGTTTAAGTTATGAAATTCAAGAAGGTGAAGGCGCATTCTATGGTCCGAAAATTGAGTTCGCATTACGTGACTGTTTAGATCGTGAATGGCAATGCGGTACGATTCAGTTAGACTTCGCATTACCAGGTCGCTTAGATGCCTCTTATGTTGCAGAAGATAATGGTCGTCGTACACCAGTGATGATTCACCGTGCGATTTTAGGTTCAATCGAACGCTTTATCGGTATTATTACTGAAGAGTACGCTGGTTTCTTCCCAACATGGTTAGCACCGACACAAGCGGTGGTGATGAATATTACAGATAGCCAAGCGGATTATGTACAAAAAGTGACAAAAGCACTTTCAGATGCAGGTATCCGAGCGAAATCAGACTTACGTAACGAAAAAGTGGGCTTTAAAGTACGTGAACATACCTTACGCCGCGTGCCGTATATGTTAGTTTGTGGCGATAAAGAAATCGAAGCGGGCAAAGTATCGGTACGTACTCGTAAAGGTGCGGATTTAGGCACATTCACTATTGAAGAATTTGTTGAAATTCTAAAAAACCAAGTGAAGGCTCGTGAACTTAAATTATTAGGCGAAGAGTAGTTTCATTATTTGTAAAAAAGCGGTCAAATTTGACCGCTTTTTTGTTTATTTAAGTCAAGGTTTGTATATTTAAAAGCATTTTTCGATATGCTAGAATCCCAAGTGAGTTTCTATCTAACTAAAAGGAGTTATAAATGAAAAAATTACTAATGACTACATTATGTGTTGCAACACTTAGTTTAATGGGATGTGCAACTGAAGGATCTAGAACTATTGCACCAACGGTAACACAGGTTGCAAGTACTGCTGCAAATTATCACGGTGTAAAATCGGCTATTTCAATTGGTAAGTTTGATAATAAATCCAGTTTTCAAAATGGTGTGTTTTCAGATGGACAAGATCAGCTGGGCAATCAATCAAAAACAATTTTAGTTTCCCATTTACAGCAAACGGGGCGTTTTTCTGTACTTGACCGAACAAATATGAGTGAAGCGGCGGTTGAAGCTAAAATCAAAGGGCAACAACAAAAACTTAAGGGTGCTAGTTATGTTATTACAGGAGATGTAACAGAATTCGGCCGTAAAACGGTGGGTGATCATCAATTATTTGGTATTTTAGGCCGTGGAAAAGAGCAAGTCGCCTACGCAAAAGTGACGCTTAATGTGGTGAATGTAAATACTTCGGAAGTGGTTTATTCGGTACAAGGTGCGGGCGAATATAACTTATCAAATCGAGAAGTTTTAGGTTTTGGCGGTACAGCGGGTTATGATTCAACCTTAAATGGCAAAGTACTTGATCTAGCAATTAGAGAAGCGGTAAATAATCTCGTAAATGGTATTGAAACTGGGCGCTGGAATCCAACTAACTAAGGAGTAAGCATGAACAAGATTTATGCAGGTGTATTTGTTGCTATTACGATGATGTTAGCAGGTTGCTTGTCTAAATCGGTTGATACCGATATATATTATTGGGGAAATTATTCGGATGTCGTTTACAGTTATTACAATGAACCGAATGATTTTGCAAAACAAGCAGATAGTT
Organism: Actinobacillus vicugnae; assembly: GCF_901687125.1. Lineage (GTDB taxonomy): Bacteria > Pseudomonadota > Gammaproteobacteria > Enterobacterales > Pasteurellaceae > Actinobacillus > Actinobacillus vicugnae. The sequence continues at coordinate 88,831 of NZ_CABFJY010000033.1, read as the reverse complement.
TGAATAATATTATTCAAACCGCAAAGGAAAAAAATAAACCTGTCGCACCAGGCGTGTATGGACATTTGGGACTTGCTTTATTAAAGCAGGGGAAAACTCTCGAGGCACAAAATGCATTCCAGCAAGAACAGCAATTATTTCCTGAAAGTAAAGTCTTTATGCAACATTTACAACGTAAAAGATAAGGATAAGTAGAATGAGAAAATTATTGCTCTTAATTACAAGTGCTATTCTATTATCAGCTTGTGTACAAAAAACGGCTCCTACGTATGATTATAGTGCCTTAAAAGAGAGTAAGCCAAAATCTATTTTGGTTGTCATGCCAACAAATAACTCTGTAGATGTAAAGGCTGATAGTAGTGTACTTGCTCGTGCTAGCTATCCTTTAGCTGAGAAAGGATATTATGTTTTTCCTGTATCTCTAGTTGATGAGATGTTTAAGCAAAATGGCTTAACAGATAGCAATGCAATTCGTAGTGCGAACATTAAAAAAGTCTATGATATCTTCGGCGCAGATAGTATTTTATATATTAATGTCAATGAATATGGCACAAGCTATAAAGTTTTTGATAGCGTTACAGAGGTAAAATTAGAAGGAAAACTAGTAGATCTAAAAACGGGTAAAACCTTGTGGGAGGGAACGGGAGCTTATGCTCAAGGCTCAACACATCAAAATGATGGTGCTTTGACTGCTCTAGTTAAAGCGGCAATTAGCCAAGTTGTAGACACCACAAAAGATAAGGGTTATGAAGTTTCAGCATCTGCAATGAGTAATCTTGTTTATATCGGTAAATCGGGCGGTTTATTAGTTGGTCCTCGCCATCCGTTTTATGGAAAAGAAGAGGCAAAGAAATAGCCTATTTAGAAAATGGTAGCCATGCAAAGCTTGTATGGCTATTTTTGTTTGAAACGAACAGTAAAATATTGTAGAGGCTTGCTTAAAATAAATAATTCAAGTAGAATCATGCTGTTTTTGTTTTGCCTTTGTGGCGTAGAATAAATGACCACTATTTTTTGCAACCAAGGTTGCAAAACACCAAGTAACTATCTAGAGGAATAATACTATTAAACCTGTAAAACGTGTTCAGTCAAATCGCACACATCGTTTAAATGATGAAATTCGTGGCGTGAAAGAAGTTCGCTTAACTGATGAAAATGGCGAACAAGTTGGAATTGTGTCAATTCAAGATGCTTTGGCGAGAGCGGAAGATGCTGAATTAGATTTGGTTGAAATCAGCCCTAATGCGGAACCGCCAGTTTGTCGTATTATGAACTATGGTAAGTTCATCTACGAAAAAGAAAAGGCGGCAAAAGAGCAGAAGAAAAAGCAAAAAGTCGTACAAATTAAGGAAATTAAGTTCCGTCCAGGTACAGATGAAGGCGATTACCAAATCAAATTACGTAGTATCTTACGTTTCTTAGAAGATGGCGATAAAGTAAAAATTACTGTTCGTTTCCGTGGTCGTGAAATGGCACACCAAGATATCGGTTTGGATGTTTTAGAGCGTGTGAAAACAGATACCGCTGAAGTTGCAGTAGTTGAATCAGCACCAGGTAAACTGGAAGGTCGTCAAGCTGTGATGGTTATTGCACCGAAGAAAAAATAATTTATTCTTGCATAAAGCGGGCGGATCCTATAAAATCCGTCCGCTTTCTCTTTTGTAAAAAGAGGAGTAAAGCAATCTACAGGCACATTTCGCAGCCTGATTTGCTTTTTAAGCTGTATAAGCTTACGAGCGGTAACGCTCCATTCGAGATAATCAGTGCTTCCAAGTAAAAGTACGCTTAGCAATAAGCGAATTTTTCGCCTGATTATTATGTATTTGATAAAACAATGCGGAGTTTATTAAACAATGCCTAAAATTAAAACAGTACGTGGTGCTGCTAAGCGTTTCAAGAAAACAGCTTCAGGCGGTTTCAAACGTAAACAATCTCACTTACGTCATATTTTGACTAAGAAAACCACTAAACGTAAACGTCACTTACGCCACAAATCAATGGTAGCGAAAGCAGACCAAGTATTAGTAGTAGCGTGCTTACCATACGCATAAGCGTTGAGTCAAGTTAAAACGTACTTTAGTGAATTTTAGTTCAATTTATTACATTTAGGAGATTAAATAATGGCTCGTGTAAAACGTGGTGTTATTGCAAGAGCACGCCATAAGAAAGTTCTTAAGGCTGCTAAAGGTTATTATGGTGCGCGTTCACGTGTTTATCGCGTTGCGTTCCAAGCTGTAATTAAAGCTGGTCAATATGCTTACCGTGACCGTCGTCAACGTAAACGTCAATTCCGTCAATTATGGATTGCACGTATCAACGCTGCAGCACGTCAAAACGGTTTATCTTACAGCAAATTCATCAACGGCTTGAAAAAAGCTTCTGTTGAAATCGACCGTAAGATTTTAGCTGACATCGCTGTATTCGACAAAGTTGCATTTGCAGCTTTAGTTGAAAAAGCAAAATCTGCTCTTTAATTTTAAAGAATAGAGATTAGGACGCCTTCGGGCGTCCTTTTTTATATGATGAAAAAATTGATTATTATTCGTGGGCATTCTGGTTCGGGAAAATCGACCTTTGCTCAACAGCAAATTGAAGCGTTTAAGCGCCAATTTCCAATGGCAGAAATTTTTCATATTGAAAATGACCAATTTCTATACCAAAATGGGCGGTATATTTGGACAAAAGAGCGCTTTCAATTAGCGAAAAAACTGGCTGAACAAAAATTAGAGGAGGCATGGGCATTTGTTAAAAAATATCCGCAAAAGTCCGTGCTAATTGTGATCAGTAATGTGAATGTGAGCCTACAAGCGGTCGAAAATTACCAAAGAATTGCACATAAATTACAACTTCAAATTGAAATATATCGCTTAATGAATTTCTTTAAAAATCAACACCAAGTTGATGTTTATACGGTGCTGAATATGTATTTAGCGTTAGAAAACCAGTTACTAGCAGATGAAATTATCATTGAGCCGATCAAAAAAATGCCTGATTTTATGAGTAAAATTTTGGAAAAAATGCGTAGTAAACAGGATAAAAAATCAATGAAAGCGGTCTAATTTCCGCTTATTTTGACAAAGAGGAAAAAATCATGAAACGTTTAACCTTCATTGCTTTGTCTTTAGTGGTGGCAGCTTGTGCTACACCGCCACAACAAAGCAGTGTGCCGTTAGATATGAAAACGGTAGCGGAATATCAACAGCGAGTGGCAAGTGGTAACACGGTTTCTGCAAAACAAAAGCAACGTGTAGCACAGCAAGTGGAGGCAGATGAACCATTGAATCAAAGCGACAAGCGCCCGAAAGTGGTGAGACAGGTGGTAAGAGAGCCTGTGATTTATCCGAGTATCGGCATTGGCTACGGCTACCACAGACATCGTCATCATTGGTAATAAAAAGGCTCCAGTTGATTTGGAGCCTTTTTACAATGTTTAGTTTTGAAGGTCTTTTCGGAAAGAAACCATTAGTTGGTCGATTTTAAAATTCTCGGTGTCGATAATTTCAAATTTATATTGATCGTACAGTACAAAATCGGTTTTTTTCGGGATTTTGCGTAGCATATACATCATAAAGCCGCCGATAGTTTCATAATTTTCTGCATTAGGAAAGCTTTCAATCTCGAGCGCTTTCATTACGTCCTCAAGCGGAGTTGCGCCGTCAATTAACCATGAGTCTTCATCTCGGCGAACAATTTGTTCTTCTTCCGTTGAAACTAATTCTCCCATTACAATGCTCATTACGTCATTGAGTGTTAAAATCCCAACAACCAGCGCATATTCATTCACGATCACGGCAAAATCTTCACCAGCAGATTTAAACAGTTCCAACACTTCATAAAGTGATAACGTATCGGGAATAAACAATGATTTTTTCAGTAATTTCGTATCCGTTAGCGATACGTTATCGTTTTTTAGATATTGAGTAAGCAAATCGTGGGTTTCGATATAGCCTAAAATTTTGTCTAAACCGTCATCACAAATCAATACTTTTGAATAAGGATCTTCACCCAGTGTCTCTAATACTTTTTCTCGATTATCGGTGCGGTTTAAAAACACAATATTTTCACGGGTAGTCATGGTTGAAGTGACACGACGTTCTTGCATTTCAAATACATTTTCGATTAAATAATGTTCCTGTGCTTTTAAGATCCCTGCTTTAGCTCCTGCATCTACCACAGCAACAATATCTTCTGAGGTCATATTGTCTTGGCGTACAGTTGAAACGTGAAAGAGTTTGAATAAAGCATTCGCAATCCAATCAAAAAACAGCACTAGCGGTTTAAATAATGCGATACAAAATGTCATAACTCCGATAGTACGCACCGCAATTTTTTCTGGATAGGTCATCGCAATACGTTTTGGCATTAAGTCGGCAAATAGCACAAAGGCAGAGGTCACCATAATAAAAGCGATCCAAGAAGCTGCACTGTCGACCCATTCTGCTTGCGTATATTGCGCTAATAAGTGGCTGAAATAGGGATTGATCGCACTTTCGCCCACCACACCGCCCAAAATAGCCACCATATTTAAGCCAATTTGTACGACGGTGATAAAGCGACCAGGTTGTTCTTGCAATTTTAGTACTTTTTCAGCACGCAGATCACCTTCATTAATCATCGCTTGCAGCTTCAGTTTTCTAGCGCCAGCCAATGAAATTTCTGCGGAAGAAATGATCGCACTGGCAATAATTAACAACAAAATAATTAAACTTGCCTCAAATAAGCTCATAATATCCTCTATTTAATATCAATTTTATATGTTTTTAGTTTTACAAATTTTAGCCCAAATTTGACCGCTTGTAGGCAGAGTTTGGATGCAAAAAGATTCACCTTGATAATCAAATTTTAGTTGATAAGCGTGCAAATAAACACGATCCGCTGTTGTGCCAGCGTATAAACTATCCCCTAAAATCGGGCTACCCAAGCTTTTCATTGCGACTCTTAATTGGTGGGTTTTACCTGTTTTCGGCCGTAAGATAAAATGGCGTAAATTAGGTTCAACCGAATATGAACTGAATTGGGTAACAGCAGGATTTTGTTTGCTATGACATAATTTCCATGCACCGTTACGGCTTTTTTGCATATCGCCAACAATTTTGCCCTGTTTCTTTTTGGGTTTTTGATCGCTGAGTGCCCAATAGGTTTTCTCAATTTTATGCTGTTCAAATAAGTGGTAAAAATTTGCTGCAGCTTGTTTGTTTAGTGCAAAAATCAGTAAGCCTGAAGTGGTTTTGTCTAAACGATGTACAAGCCAAACTTGCTTCACTTGTAATTGTTTTGCTAATTTTTCGGTTAATCCGACCGCTTCCTCATCTTTGTGTACGCTGATACCAGCAGGTTTATCAATTACGACAAAGTCATGATGTTGCAAGCAAATAGTCAATTTTTCAGTCATTTTTTGCTATACTCCGAATAATTTTAATTATTTTAACAGGGAATTGAATATGGCACTCAACATTTATTTAGTCCGTCATGGTAAAACCGTTTGGAATTTAGAAGGGCGTTTGCAAGGCTCGGGCGATTCACCGCTCGTTGAAGAGGGAATTGAAGGGGCAAAACAAGCAGGCAGAGCTTTAAAAGCAGTTAAATTTTCTGCCGCTTATTCAAGTATGCAAAAACGTGCGCAAGATACCGCAAATTATATTTTGGCGGAAAATGATGATAAAAATGTCCCGCACTTTCATCATTTCGGTTTAAATGAGTTTGATTTTGGGCTTTGGGAAGGTACAAAATCTGTTGATTTACATACGCATGATGAATATTGGACGATGAAAAAAACACCCGCAGAATATCGTGCTGAAACTAATGGCGGAGAAACTTACGAAGAGCTTTATAATCGAGTTATCAAAGTGTTCAACCAAATTGCACAATTACATCAAGATAATGAAAACGTGTTAATTGTGGCACATGGTATGACGCTAACCGTATTGACTGCAGTATTGCGTGGCTTGCATTGGTCGGAATGTCGTGATGAAACCAAACACAGTTTTGTGATTAACACAGCGATTAATCGAGCGGTAGTTGAAAATGGTAAAGTGGAATTAGTCGAGTTTAATAGTATAGATCATTTGGTATAATACTTACAAAAAATCGCAAAAATTAGACCGCTTGTCAGCGGTCTTTTGTTTTTATTGGGTTTCAAACCAGCTTTCTAAAATTAAGCAGGCGGAAATTGAATCGACTTTATCTTTTTTTAACGCACGATAGCCACCTCGTTCAAAGATTTCCGCTTTAGCTGAAACAGTGGTTAAGCGTTCATCTTGTAGCTCAACGGGTAAATTAAAACGCCCATTTAAGCGATTAGCAAATTTCTTTGCACGTTGGGTGAGTGGCTGTTCCGTGCCGTCCATATTTAATGGCAAGCCTACCACTAAGCGTTCAGGTTGCCATTCTTTAATCACTTTTTCAATTTGTTCCCAATTGGGAATGCCGTTTTGTGCTTTGAAGGAGGGTAAGCCTTGTGCTGTGCCAGTAATATCTTGCCCCACCGCACACCCAATGCTGTAAGTACCAAAATCAAATGCGAGAATTGTTCTTGCCATGCTTTTCCTATTGCAAAAAATGATGAAAATTAGACCGCTTGTTAGGCTCTGCCTGAACGAGCCAATACGCCAGAAATGCCAAGCATTTCATTTGCTTCAACCCAGCGTTCTAAATAACCTGTTTCGAATAATGTTTTTTCATTCGCTTCTGAAATCAGCCAGTAATTACGAGCAATTTCGTGTTCAAGCTGTTCAGGTTTCCAAGTGGCACAACCTAAACAAACAATAAATTTTTCTGGTGCTTCTGGTTTACCGAGGCTATCTAATACATCGCCAGATGTCGTTAGGAAAATATTATCGGTCACGCGGTAGCTGTGTAAAAATTCATGTGCGGTTTTGGTGTGAACGATAAAACCTCTGTCTTGGCTGACAGGCCCCCCGCTCAACACCATTTGATCTTTATGATAATTGCGTTGATTCGCCATTTGGAAATCCATACGTGTAATCAACTCTAAAACAGATAAATCAGTTGGGGTGTTAATCACCAGCCCCATTGCACCGTTGCTATTGTGTTCACAAATATAAATCACAGTTCGATCAAAATAATCGTCATCGATTTCGGGCGTTGCAATTAGAAATTTGCCTTGTAGGTTTTCTAACATCTAAATATCTCCAAAACATACTTGCAGTGCAGTAATGGCTGCGAGTGAAGCAGTTTCTGTTCTTAATACTCGTTTGCCAAGTAACACTTCGGTGAAACCCTGGGTTTCAGTCATCACAATTTCTTCTGCAGAAAGTCCGCCTTCTGAACCAATTAATAAACGAACCCCTGCTTCAGGGACATGAGGTAATTGGCGAATAGTGTATTTTGCACGAGGGTGCAAGTTCAATTTCAACATATCGTCTTGCTCTTTACACCAATCAGTTAGCTTCATAATTGGGCGAATTTCAGGAATTTCATTACGACCACATTGCTCACAAGCAGCAATCGCAATTTTTTGCCATTGCTGTAATTTTTTGTCTTGGCGTTCATCATTAAGTTTCACACCACAACGTTCAGACCAAAGTGGGGTAATGGTTTTAACGCCTAATTCAACCGATTTTTGGATAGTAAATTCCATGCGATCACCACGAGAAATTACTTGTCCTAAATGAATCGGTAAATTAGATTCACGATTATCTAATTCACTTGAATCAATTTTTGCAATAATTTGCTTTTTTTCGACCGCTTGTAATGTGGCATGAAAGATATGATTTGAGCCATCAAATAAGGTAATTTGATCGCCTACGTTCATTCGTAATACTCGACCAACGTGGTTGGTGGCATCTTCACTTAAAATACATTGAGTTTGATTGGCTAAGGGTTCTGGATGATAAATTCTAGGAATACGCATAATTTGTTCTTTAATAAATAGTCATTGCGCTATTGTAATGGAAATTGCGAGTTAAATAAATTTTTGCAAAATTTTGCTAGAATTTAACCGCTTGATCGCGTAAATTGGAAAAGATTCATTCTTTCAAAAGGAGGCTAAAGTATGGATTTTATTTATATTGCTACTGGTAGTTTATTGGTTGCAATTATCGTGCTTTCATTGGTGATTGCCTTGCTGTTTCGCCGTGTGGTGAAAACCAATGAGGTGCATATTGTACAATCGGGTGGTAAAACGACTTCTTATGGTAAAGATACTGGTAATGGCAACGTTTATTATGCGTTTCCGTCGTGGTTACCTGTAATCGGGGTGAGTACGATTGTGCTACCTGTTTCAGTGTTCTCAATCAAAATTGATAACTATGAGGCGTACGATTTAGAACGTTTGCCGTTTGTAGTCGATATTACCGCGTTCTTCCGTGTGTCAGACTCAAATCTTGCGGCGCAACGTGTATCAGATTTCCATGACATGAATATTCAATTGGTGGATATTATTCAAGGTTCGGTGCGTTCGATTTTATCTAGCCGTAATTTAAACGATATTTTACAAGTGCGCTCAGAACTCGGCGATGATTTTACTCAAGCGGTTAAAGAGCAATTGAAAAATTGGGGTATTGAGCCTGTTAAAAATATTGAGCTCATGGATATTCGTGATAGCGGTAATTCAAAGGTTATTTTCAATATTATGGAAATTAAAAAATCCTTTATTGAAAAAGAAAGTCGAGTAGAAGTGGCTCGCAATCAGAAAGAAGCGCAAATTGCAGAAATTGAAGCGAAAAAAGAGGCTGATGTAAAACGTCAAGAAGCAGAGAAAGAAGTTGGCTTGAAAACGGTAGAAAATCAACGAGAGGTTGCGGTTTCTAACGAGCAGGCGCAACAATTGGTGAAAGAACAAGAAAAAATCACGAAAGAACGTGAGATGGAAGTTAAACGTGTCGCTGAAGTGAAACAGGCTGAAATTGCCAAAGATGTGGAAATCGTAAAAGCTGATCAAGAAAAACGTACGCAGGAAATTAAAGCTGAGGCAAATAAAAATGCGTTAATTATTGATTCTGAGGCAGAAAAACAACATCAAATTTTAGTGGCAGAAGGGGAAAAACAAAAAGCATTCTTAGCTGCCGAAGCTTTGCTTGAAACCAAAGACAAAGAGGCGCAAGGTATTGCGAAAATCGGTTCTGCGGAAGCAGAAGCGAAGCAAAAACTTGAGATTTCATTAGTGTCTGGTCAAATTGAACTTGCGAAAGAAATTGGCGGAAACGAAGGCTATCAAAGCTACTTAATCAGCATTCGTCAAATTGAAGCAAATCAAGCAATTGGCATCGAACAAGCGAAAGCGCTTTCAAATTCAGATATGAAATTTATTATTAATGATGAGAAAGTCGATAAAGGTATCCAGCGTGTAGGCGAATTATTTAGCTCAACAGGCGGTACCAAAATTGCCGCAACCTTAGAAGGCTTAAATCAATCAGAATTAGGTAAAGCGCTGATTGGTAAGTTTTTAGGTTCAAACAATTCAGAACCAAAAGCTTCTGATAACTAATGTCATAAGCGGTTATTTTAGCCACTGGACCTCACTTTTTTTACGTTAGGCACAGTGGCTAAGTTATTGAAACAGGCTAGCTTTTGTATATTAGTAGCTGCTTATAATAAATTTAATTAGCTCCAAATGCTGAGGGTATTGTCCAATTTTAGCTTGTAGTTAATAAACTAGGATGTTTTAACAAGTTTTTATAGTGATAACCATAAATGTAATGGTGGAAATTACTTGTTTTATGCCTAAAATAAAAAAACGTCCATGACTAATAAACAGAAATGTTAATAGTAATGAACGCTTTTATTATTTGCTACGTCTTTGAAAGTCCAGCTTAGTAAGGTTAGATTTTTATTTTACGTTATCCCACCACTTACTAAAGTGTTGATTATCTTCAGAAAAATAAAACACTTCGCCAATCATTGGGGTAAATAGCGGTAGTTTTTCTTGTTGAGAATGCTGGTAAAGCTGTTCGAGAGGTTCTTTCCAAGAATGTTTCGCTAAGGCAAATTTAGAATTATGTACGCCAAGCAATTTTTTCGGCTTAAGCGTTTTGATTGCTTGCACCAACTCATGGGGTTGAATGTGAACATTCGCCCAATTCACATTGTATTGACCATTTTCCATAATTGCTAAGCTAATATTTGGGAAGTGTTTAGCAATATCTTGGTAGAAACGATCGTAGCCACTGTCGCCCCCGATATAAATGGTTTCAGTTGCAGATTGCAGCATAAATGAAGCCCAAAGCGTTTTATTACCTGTGATGCCTCGTCCTGAAAAATGGCGGGCGGGTAACGCAGTAATGTTAAGTTGAGCGGCTAATGGATTTTGTTGAAACCAATCTAATTCAGTGATTTTTTTCGGATCATATCCCCAATATTCAAGATGCGAACCTACCCCGAGTGTGGTGATAACGTGCTTCACTTTTGGCATTAGCTGACTGACTGTTTCGTAATCTAAATGATCCCAGTGATCATGGGTGATAATCAGATAATCAATCTCTGGCATTTCATCAGGTGAGTAAGGATTCGAACCAGCAAACATTTTATTGATAAATGAAAGGGGTGAACCTGCGACCAATACAGGATCGATTAAAAAACGCTTGCCATCTAATTGGATCAAATAAGAAGAATGCCCAAACCAGACAAAGAAATTACGATCGGTAGGTAATGCTTTTAGGTTGATTTCTACCGTTGGCAATGGCGCTGGCGGAGTGAGATGTTCAATGCGATCAAATACAAAATCGTAAAATACTCGCCAACGGCTTTTGTTGCCAGTAGATAAAATAGTTGGCGATAGGTTTTTAAATTCGCCGTTTAAATAATGCTGTGATTGCTGAATGCGGGTTAAATGTTCGCCACTCGGCAATTTACCAAAAGGCTTAGTTTGCATAAACAGATAAGCGGACAAAGCCAATACGCAGGCAATAATCACGATGCCTAAAAATATGTTTCGTAATAAAATCATTGCTTTCCTAATAAATTATAGATGAGAATCTATTATAGCTTATTTGGCGAGAGAATTATGGATAATTTGGAGAGAGGTGCGAGGAAGACCGCGATGCGGTAGCAGAGTAGCTTTATGCACGACTTTATTCAATATAGGGCGAACTGCTATTCGCCCAAAACGAGAAAAATCAATTAGATATTTTATAATTCAAAGCTATCGAAATCACTAGTATCGACTTTAGCATCAATTTGCCCAACCAAATAAGAACTTACTTCTACTTCTTGTGGTGCAACTTGTACATTATCCGAAACTAACCAAGCGTTGATCCACGGAATTGGATTTGAAGCCGTTGCAAAAGGGCGAGGTAATCCGACCGCTTGCATCCGAATATTGGTAATATATTCGACATATTTCACTAAAATATCTTCATTTAAGCCAATCATTGAGCCGTCTTTAAATAAATAAGCCGCCCATTCTTTTTCTTGCTCGGCAGCAGCTACAAACAAGTCGTAGGCTTCTTGTTTACACTCTTCGGCAATTTCCGCCATTTCAGGATCGTCTTGTCCTGAAGCCATAATATTCAACATATTTTGTGTGCCAGTAAGATGTAGATATTCATCACGTGCGATAAATTTAATAATTTTGGCGTTACCTTCCATTAATTGGCGTTCGGCAAAAGCAAAAGAACAAGCAAATGAAACATAAAAGCGAATCGCTTCTAATACATTTACGCTCATTAAACATAAATAGAGCTGACGTTTTAAATTACGTAAAGTAACTTGGCATTGTTTACCATCTACAGTGTAACAGCCTTCCCCATACAACGTGTAAAGTTGTGAATCTCGAATTAAATCATCGTAATAACAAGAAATATCACGCGCACGTTTAATGATCTCTTCATTTGTAACAATATCGTCGAACACAATTGACGGATCATTCACAATATTGCGAATAATATGCGTATAAGAACGAGAATGAATTGTTTCAGAAAATGTCCATGTTTCAATCCAAGTTTCTAACTCTGGAATAGAAACCAGTGGTAAAAAAGCGACATTTGGGCTACGGCCCTGAATCGAATCTAATAACGTTTGGTATTTTAAGTTGCTGATAAAAATATGCTTTTCATGTTCTGGTAGCGCTTGATAGTCAATGCGGTCTTGCGATACGTCCACTTCTTCTGGACGCCAGAAAAATGAAAGTTGCTTCTCAATCAGCTTTTCAAATAATTCATATTTTTGTTGATCGTAGCGGGCGACATTCACATTCTGCCCGAAAAACATAGGTTCTTTTAATTGGTCATTTTTGTTTTGTGAGAAAGTGGTATAAGCCATATTGTCCCCCTCTTTAATTTTTTTATTGGTAAGGGCAAAACTATGTTTGCCCTTGCTATTTTTTTAGAAAATTTTACCGCTTATTTGAGGTTAAATTTTGCAAGCACCGCCTGCGCAACCATCATTTAAATCTTCTTGAGCGTCTTCTGCACCATCTCTAGTATTTTGGTAATACAAGGTTTTTAAACCGTATTTATAAGCAGTGAGTAAATCAGCGAGTAAACGCTTCATTGGCACTTTACCGTCTTCAAATCGTTGCGGGTCATAATTGGTATTAGCGGAAATTGCCTGATCAACGAATTTCTGCATGATGCCAACTAATTGCAAATAACCGCTCATATCGGGAATATCCCATAGCAATTCATATTGTCCACGCAGTTTTTCGTATTCAGGCACAACCTGTTTTAAGATACCGTCTTTTGAGGCTTTAATGCTTACATAACCACGAGGAGGCTCAATACCATTGGTTGCATTTGAAATTTGCGATGAAGTTTCTGATGGCATTAACGAACTAAGTGTGGAATTTCGTAAACCAAATTGTTTAATTTCTGCACGCAAAGTTTCCCAATCGTAATGTAGAGGCTCTTGGATTAGGTTATCTAACTCTTTTTTGTAGCTATCAATCGGCAAAATACCTTGCGCATAGCTAGTTTCATTAAAACGAGCGCAAGCACCTTGTTCTTTGGCTAAATTCATTGAAGCTTTTAACAAATAATATTGCATTGCTTCAAAAGTGCGATGTGTGAGCGCATTTGCTGAACCATCTGAATAGCGCACGCCATTTTTGGCTAAATAATAGGCGTAATTAATCACACCAATGCCGAGTGAACGGCGAGCGAGTGCAGGATATTTAGCGGCTTTCACAGGGTAATCTTGATAGTCCAATAAAGCATCCAGCGCTCTTACCACTAAATCGGCAAGCGGTTCAAATTCATCTAAATTTTGCAAGGTGCCTAAGTTAAACGCCGAAAGCGTACAGAGCGCAATTTCACCATTTTCATCATTAATATCGTTAAGCGGTTTAGTTGGCAATGCAATTTCTAAGCACAAATTTGATTGTCTAATTGGTGCAACTTGTGGATTAAATGGTGAATGCGTGTTGCAGTGATCGACATTTTGAATATAAATACGACCCGTTGACGCACGTTCTTGCATTAATAACGAAAATAATTCGACTGCTTTTACGCTACGTTTGCGAATGGTTGGGTCTTGCTCATATTGTAAATAAAGTTGCTCAAATTTTTGTTGATCGGCAAAAAATGCTTCATATAAACCTTCTACATCCGATGGGCTAAATAAGGTAATTTCGCCACCTTTGATTAAGCGTTGATACATCAGCTTATTGATTTGCACACCATAATCCATATGGCGACAACGGTTATCTTCAACCCCTCTGTTATTTTTCAACACTAATAAACTTTCAACTTCTAAATGCCATAGTGGATAGTAAACGGTTGCTGCACCACCTCGTACACCGCCTTGCGAACAAGATTTCACTGCGGTTTGGAAATGTTTGTAGAACGGAATACAACCTGTGTGGAACGCTTCGCCTTGGCGAATTGGACTACCTAACGCACGGATCGCACCTGCATTAATGCCAATGCCTGCCCGTTGTGAAACGTATTTGATAATTGCAGCCGAAGTCGCATTTATTGAATCTAAACTATCTCCGCACTCAATTAGTACACAAGAACTAAATTGCCGTGTTGGGGTGCGAACGCCAGCCATAATTGGAGTTGGCAAAGAAATTTTGAAAGTTGAAGTCGCATCGTAAAAGCGTTTTACATAATCTAAACGAGTGGCTTTCGGATATTTAGAAAATAAGCAAGCAGCAACTAACAGATATAAAAATTGAGCAGATTCATAAATTTCACCCGTTACTCGGTTCTGTACCAAATATTTTCCTTCGAGCTGTTTTACCGCAGCATAAGAAAAATCCATATCTCGACTGTGAACTAAAAATTCATTCATCAATTGCCATTCTTGTTCACTATAATCGGTAAGCAAGCTTTTATCGTATTTACCAAGTTCAACTAGCTTTTTTACATGGCTGAATAAATGTGGTGGAGTGAAATCGCCATAAGCTTTTTTACGCAGATGAAATACTGCTAAACGGGCAGCAAGATATTGATAATCAGGCGTTTCTTTACTGATTAAATCCGCCGCAGCTTTGATGATCGTTTCATGAATATCGGCAGTGCGAATGCCTTGATAGAATTGAATATGTGCACTCAATTCCACTTGTGAAACCGATACATTTTGTAAACCTTCTGCCGCCCAAGTGATCACTCGATGGATTTTATCCAAATCAAAAGCTTCTTGTTGTCCATTACGTTTGGTCACCATCAATGTTTTCTGCATAAAAATTGTCTCCTTTTACCCTCAACATAAAAACACTATATATTGTGCTTTCAAATCTTTTATATACAAGATATTGATTTATTGAAGGGTGTGCAAGCGGAAAGTTTTGTAAAGAGATATTGACAAAAGCTAAGTGATTGAAGCTGTGGTACATTTGAGAAATATAAAAAATAAACCCCTGAAAATCAATTCAGGGGTTTGCATAAAAAAACTCAGGCTATTTACCTGTTACATCAATAATAAACACTTCTGATTGAGTACCCAATCGCATTGGAACCCCCCAAAAGCCGTAACCTGAAGTGACAAAATAATGACCTAATCCGATTTTCTCATAGCCATAATCTAAGCGATAGATCATTTTGGTGATTAAATTTGCTGGGAAAATTTGACCTCTATGAGAGTGTCCAGATACCTGTAAATCAATCGGTAGAACTGCGTGTTTTTCGATTTCTGTTGGACGGTGATCAAGCAAAAATACAGGTAGATTGCTATTCACTTTACTGAGTAATTGCTCGGCAGTTGGGCGCTTTTTAACTAAATCATCGTTGCGTCCAATAATGGTTAATGTGCCATTAATTTCGACCGCTTGATCCCATAAAACGTGAATACCCGCCTGCTCAATTTCATTAGCGATGGCTAGCTGGTGACCAAAGAAATCATGATTACCCAATGTTGCATATACGCCGAGTGGCGCCTTCAATTTTGCGAAATGTGGACGCATATTTTCTGCCAAATAAGCATCGGTATTATCGTCCATAATATCGCCAGGTAATAAAATTAGATCGACTTTTTGTTGATCAAAAATATTCGCTAACTGATCTAATTGTTTCGCACCAAACCATTGCCCTAAATGTAGATCGCTTGCTACACCAATTCGCACTGGTTGGCTTAGGGGCTTATCTAATTGTACAGAATAATGTACTACTTTCGGTGTATAGGCGTTATATAACGCTAATCCAACAAGACCGAAAAATGCAAAAGGATAGGCAATTTTTAGCGCAAAATTGACCGCTTGTTTACCTTTAAATAGGTGATAAATCACCGCACAAGTGAGGCTAACAAATAAGGCAAATAGTAATAAAGCTAATATTAGCGCAGTGATTCTAAAGCCGTTAAACGTACGTGTTACAGTTAGAACTGCTAAACCATTTGCGGCTAAATAGCTTATAAATGTGACGATCTTACGAGGTTTTGCAGATAAATTAAATAACCAAGCTAAGGTGCGTGACAAATTAAAAATCAAACATTGCAATACAATAATCACAATTGTTGTAGTAATGTAATAACGATATTCCAAAAGTTTTCCTTTGATTGAGAGAGGATAGATTGTGATGAATAGCGATTGTAACTTAGATCGTTTAGTTAGACAAAAGAAAAGCCCTATCATCGTGACGATAGAGCTTTGATAAGGCAAATGCCATTATGTAAGGAGGACTATTGTGCGATTTCTCGCAGGTTTTGAAAAGTCGGCATTTGCAAATACGGTACTTCTAGCGATTAAATTAGAGGTTTGGTTTTAATAAACCTGGTTGACCCATTGCTGGATCTGTATTGTATGCTTCCATTGCATCAGCTACAGTCATGCCTAATGCTTTTGCTACACCTTCACCGTACGCTGGGTCACAGAAGTAACAGTTACGAATATGACGGTATTTAATGAAATCTAACGCATCACCCATACCTGCTGCAGTATTATTAAATAATGATTCTTTTTCTGAATCAGTCATATTGTTGAATAATACGCGTGGTTGGCTGAAGTAGTCAGCATCGTCTTGGCGATAATCCCAATGTGCTGCATCACCGTTGATTTTGAGTGGTGGTTCAGCAAACTGTGATTGTTCTTGCCATTGACCAAAACTATTTGGCTCATAATGTAACGTTGAACCATAGTTACCATCTACACGACCTTGACCGTCACGCGCATTGCTGTGCACAGGGCAACGAGGTGCATTTACTGGGATTTGGTGATGGTTTACGCCTAAACGGTAGCGTTGTGCATCTGCATAGTTAAATAAACGAGCTTGTAACATACGGTCTGGCGATACACTGATACCTGGTACTAAATTGCTCGGTGCAAATGCAGATTGTTCCACATCAGCAAAGAAGTTTGCTGGGTTGCGGTTTAATTCCATTACGCCCACTTCAATTAATGGGTAATCTTTTTTCGACCAAACTTTAGTTAAGTCGAACGGGTGGAAGTTTACTTTTTCTGCATCCGCTTCAGGCATTACTTGAATGTAAAGTGTCCATTTCGGGAAATCGCCTTTTTCGATTGATTCGTATAAATCACGTTGGTGTGATTCACGATCTTTAGCAATAATTGCCGCCGCTTCTTCGTTCGTTAAGTTTTTAATGCCTTGTTGCGTGCGGAAATGGAATTTCACCCAGAAACGCTCATTGTTCGCATTAATTAAGCTATAAGTGTGTGAACCAAAACCGTGCATATGGCGGTAAGATGCTGGAATACCACGTTCAGACATTACGATGGTTACTTGGTGGAATGCCTCTGGTAATAATGTCCAAAAATCCCAGTTATTGGTTGCACTACGCATATTGGTGCGAGGGTCACGTTTAACGGCTTTGTTTAAGTCTGGGAATTTACGTGGATCACGTAAGAAGAATACAGGTGTGTTGTTACCCACTAAATCCCAGTTACCTTGCTCGGTGTAGAATTTCACTGCAAAGCCACGAATATCACGCTCAGCATCTGCCGCACCACGTTCTCCTGCCACTGTTGTGAAACGTGCAAATAATTCGGTTTCTTTACCAACTTGGCTGAAGATTGCAGCTTTAGTGTATTGAGTAATATCGTGCGTCACAGTAAATTTACCGAATGCGCCAGAACCTTTTGCGTGCATACGACGCTCTGGGATCACTTCACGTACGAAGTTTGCTAATTTTTCGTTTAACCATAAATCTTGAGCAAGCAGTGGGCCACGAGCGCCAGCAGTTAAACTATTTTGGTTATCAACAACAGGAGCACCGTTGTTCATCGTTAATGATGTGTGATGAAATGGACATTTCTGTTCAGACATAATAAAAGTTCCTTCAAAAGTTATCATAGGTATAATCAATGGATATATTATTATTGATTGTTGTATTCTTTGTAAAACTATCAGTTTAATAAAATTTAACGATTAAATTAGATTTTTTAATAGAAAATAACTTTGAAATTACTGCTTGAAAAACGTTGATTATTCCCCATCTACTAAGGCGTTTTTAAAAGCGGTTTGATTCCGCTTATTTTTTGCAAATTAAAAGAGGATAAAAATGAGTACTAATCAAGAAACACGAGGCTTTCAATCAGAAGTAAAACAACTACTTCAATTAATGATCCATTCACTTTATTCAAATAAAGAAATTTTCTTACGTGAATTAATCTCAAATGCTTCAGATGCGGCAGACAAACTGCGTTTTAAAGCATTATCGAATCCTGCGCTTTATGAAGGCGATGGCGAACTACGTGTACGAGTGAGTTTTGATGAAACGCTAGGCACACTCACCATCAGCGATAACGGTATCGGGATGAACCGTGAACAAGTGATTGATCACTTAGGCACGATTGCAAAATCTGGTACTAAAGAATTTTTAAATGCATTAGGTGCTGATCAAATTAAAGATAGCCAATTAATCGGTCAATTCGGTGTTGGTTTTTATTCGGCGTTTATTGTGGCGGACAAAGTTACCGTTAAAAGCCGTGCTGCAGGCGAAACGCAAGGTGTACTTTGGGAGTCGGCGGGTGAAGGCGATTACACTGTTGCAGATATTGAAAAAGCAAGTCGTGGTACCGATGTGATTTTGCATTTACGTGAAGAAGAAAAAGAATTTTTAAACGAGTGGCGTTTGCGTGAAATTATTGGAAAATATTCCGATCACATTGGCTTACCTGTCGAAATTCAAACCACAGAATATGATGAGGAAGGCAAAGTAAGCGGTCAAAAATGGGAAAAAATTAACAAAGCACAAGCGCTTTGGATACGTGCAAAAACTGAAATTTCTGATGAAGAATATCAAGAATTTTATAAGCATTTAAGCCACGATTATAACGATGCACTTATCTGGGCACACAATAAAGTGGAAGGTAAACAGGAATACACCAGTTTACTTTATGTGCCTGCGAAAGCACCTTTTGATCTGTTTAATCGAGAACAAAAACATGGCTTAAAACTTTATGTTCAGCGTGTGTTTATTATGGATGATGCAGAAGTGTTTATGCCAAATTATCTGCGTTTTATGCGAGGTTTATTAGACACAAACGACTTACCGCTTAATGTTTCTCGTGAAATTTTACAAGAGAACAAAGTTACCGCTTCACTGCGTTCAGCATTAACTAAACGTGCGTTACAGCTATTAGAAAAATTAGCCAAAGACGATCAAGCCAAATATCAAAACTTCTGGAACGAATTTGGTTTAGTGTTAAAAGAAGGCGTGGGCGAAGACTTTGCTAATAAGCAACAAGTGGCTTCATTATTCCATTTTGCTTCAACCCACAATGATTCGAATGAACAGACTGTAAGTTTGGCGGATTATGTTAGCAGAATGCAAGCAGGGCAGAAAGCGATCTATTTCTTAACGGCAGATAGTTATCTGGCAGCAAAAAATAGCCCACACCTTGAATTATTCAATAAAAAAGGCATTGAAGTGCTGTTATTGTCTGATCGTATTGACGAATGGGTAGTAGGACATTTAACTGAATTTGACGGTAAACCGTTGCAAAGCATCACCAAATCAGATTTAGATTTGGGCGACTTAGCGGATAAAGCACAAGAGGAAGAGCAAAAAGCGCAACAAGCGGAATTTGGATCTTTTATTGAACGTGCACAGAACTATTTTGGTGACCGTGTGAAAAAAGTGGTATTAACTCATCGTTTAACCGATACACCTGCGATTGTTTCAACTGATTCAGATGAAATGACGACTCAAATGGCAAAACTGTTTGCAGCAATGGGGCAGAAAGTACCTGAAGTGAAATATACATTTGAGCTAAACCCTGATCACAAAATGGTTAAGAAAATTGCAGATGTAGCAGACGAAGCAGAGTTTAATGATTGGATCGAATTATTGTTTGAACAAGCATTGCTGGCAGAGCGTGGCTCACTGGAAAATCCAACCGCATTTATCAAACGTATGAATAAATTATTGGGCTAATCTATTTTTACCCACTAAAAAGGCTATCGAAAGATAGCCTTTTGTTTGTGCTTTGTCGGTTGGGACAAGCGGTTAAATTTCACTGATTTTTTACAAAAAATATGGCAAAGTTACCCGCTTATAAAGCTTTATTTTAAGCGTTCAAAACCTTGTTCTAAATCAGCGATTAAATCTTCAACGGCTTCTAAGCCGACATGGATTCGAACCAATGTGCCATTTAATTTTCTGTTAATAGCAGGGCGAATTCGGGCAATTTCTTCTGGTTGGTTAGCGAGAATCAGTGATTCAAACCCTCCCCAAGAATATGCCATGGTAAATAATTCAAAATGATCTAAAAAGTTTGAAAGTTGTTCATCGGTTAATTTTTGGCAAAGTTCAAACGAAAATAGACCGCTTGAACCTTTGAAATCTCTTTTGAAAAATTCATGACCAGGGCAACTTTCGAGCGCTGGGTGGAATACTGCTTTTACTTCAGGACGTTGTGCCAACCATTGTGCCACTTGAATTGAGCGCTCTTGATGCTCTTTTAAACGAATACCAAGCGTGCGTAAGCCTCGTGCGGTGGTATAAGCGGAATCGGCATCCACCATTTGCCCCATTAAGTATGAGCGTTCACGGAGTTGATCCCAACAACGTGCATTAGCAACTGCCGTGCCAATCATTACATCGGAATGCCCGACTAAATATTTTGTGCCAGCTTGAATTGAAATATCAATGTCAAATTCAAGCGCAGGGAATAACACACCAGCCGCCCAAGTGTTATCAATCATAATCACAATCTCTGGATTTTGCTCACGGGCTACACGCACTAAAGTTGGAATATCAGGTACTTCCATCGTGAGTGAGCTTGGTGATTCTAAAAATAACACTTTAGTATTCGGCTGAATTAACGCTCGGATACCTTCACCAATGAGTGGATCGTAATATGTGGTACTCACGCCAATATTTTTTAAGATCACATTACAGAAATCTTGGGTTGGTTCATAAGCCGCGCCCGTCATCAATACATGATCACCTTGTGTAACAAAAGCGAGAATAGAATGCGTTACGGCAGCTGCGCCACATGGGTAAAGGTAGCAACCCGCTCCACCTTCTAATTCACACATTGCATCTTGTAAAGCAAAGTGGGTGAGAGTGCCTCGTCGTCCATAAAATAATTCACCTTTATAACGGTTGCGAGTGGCGTGTTTTTTTTGAGCAACGGATTCAAATACTAAAGAAGACGCTCGTTGTACAACAGGACTAACTGAACCTTGGGTATAACGAGGTTTTCGCCCTGCATGGACAAATTTGGTTTCAAGTTGAGATGAATTTGACATTGTGTTTCCTTGTTCTAGTTATGCGAAAGCGGTCGGATTCCAGCAAAATTTTGCAAAAATTCGACCGCTTGTAAATTATCTGAATACGCTACGGTATTGTGGTTTAGCTCGTTTGAATTGGCTAATTAATACGATTACGAATGCGAGAAAGAAGATTGCAAAAGCGACAATCAACCATTCAGGCATACCAAAGCCTAACATTTCCCATTGTTTTTCACCGCAATTTACAGGGCCTGAAGCAAAAATACTTGGGAACCATTGATCAAATGGCATCGTTTGTGGAAATTCTGGTTTAAATTCACATTGATTCCAAGGAGAGGGATTCGCTTGATAATCGTAGTGTTTAATTGCTAGCGCTAAGCCTTTAAAAGCGCTAAATCCCCAAATCAATAAAGCAAACCAGCGCATGAGGAAAAAGCGAGGTGCTAACGCTCCAATTAAACCCGCAAAAATCAGCCCTAAAATAGCTAGACGTTCGTAAACGCACATCACGCAAGGCACTAGCCCCATTCCATATTGGAAATAAATACCCGTTGCTTCAAGGGCAAAAGCAATAAAAGCCAATAAAAGCCATGCCGTGCGATTTAATGAAAGTTGTTTGAAATAATTGAGCATAAGCGTTCCTTTAGTTTGAATAGTTTAGCTACGGTTTAGCAGAGGTATTGTACCTGATTTTATCTCGCTTTCGTAAAAAAAATCTCCTCAATTAGGAGGAGATTTTTATTAAATTAACGAGTAATGAGCCAGGCCCAATGGGTCATTAATTCTGTAAGTGGTGGTAGTAAAAACTCTAAAGTAAGGAACCCTACCAAGGACAGCACAATAGTATAAGGCAATGCCATATATAACATTTTACCGTATGAAAGTCGGATAAGCGGTGCAAAGGGTGAAGTGAGCAAGAATAAGAATGCTGCTTGACCATTTGGCGTTGCAACTGAAGGTAAGTTTGTGCCAGTGTTGATTGCAACAGCTAATAAATCAAATTGTTCACGACTAATAATACCTGAGGTTAATGCGCTCTTCGCTTCATTAATGTAAACGGTACCAACGAATACGTTATCTGAAACCATTGAAAGCAAGCCGTTAAAAATATAAAACAGCGCTAATTGAGAGTGTGAATCGGCCGAAAGCACAAATTGGATAATTGGTTCAAATAATTTGAGATCAACAATGATCGCAACAATAGTAAAGAACACTACAATTAATGCGGTAAACGGCATCGGTTCTTGGAATGAACGACCAATAACGTGTTCATCAGTAATCCCACAAAATGCAGTACAAATAATGATAATGGTTAAGCCAATAATGCCCACATCAGCTAAATGGAGAGCTAAACCGACAATCAACCAAATACCAGTAAGCGCTTGAATGGTCATTTTTACTCGGTCTTGCTTGGTCATGCGTTGTTCTTTTAATAAGTTATAACGAGCAAGCACACCCCATACTCGGCGAGGTAAACGTTCGCCATAGCCAAATAATTTAAAGTGTTCTAGCAATAAACAAGTTACGATACCACAGAATAAAACGGGTAAACTAGTTGGCGCAACACGTAAGAAAAATTCAACGAATCCCCATTCAGCTTGACCTGCAATAATTAAATTTTGCGGTTCGCCCACCATAGTCATTACACCGCCTAAGGCACTACCGACTGCTGCATGCATTAATAAGCTACGTAAGAACGCACGAAATTGCTCAAGAATTTGTTTATTGGTGATGATTTTTTCATCGTTGCTGATATCGGTTGAATCTTCAAAATTGTTACCAGAGGCAACTTTATGATAGACGCCATAGAAACCTGTACCAACACTAATGATAACTGCAATTACCGTTAGCGCATCAAGAAAGGCAGATAAGAAAGCTGCATTTAAGCAAAAGGCAAGAGAGAGAAGTTTTTTTGAATGAATAGAGATGAGCAATTTTGTAAAAAGATATAATAACAATTGCTTCATAAAATAAATACCAGCCACCATAAACATCAGTAATAAAATAACGTCAAAATTTGCCATTATTTCTTCTTTGACGTGATATGGACTGGTCATACCAATAACAACTGCTTCAATTGCTAATAAACCGCCAGGTTGGAGTGGATAGCATTTCAACGCCATTGATAAGGTGAAAATAAATTCAGCAACTAACACCCAACCCGCGACAAATGGGCTGATAAAGAAGAAAATAAGCGGGTTAATCACTAAAAAAGCTAAAATAGCAAGTTTATACCATTCTGGCGCTTTACCTAAAAAGCTTTTGAATATAGCGTTTTGGCTATTCATTAAGGATCTCCTTGTAAATAAAAAATATAAGCTAATTGTAATCTAGTTTAGATTAAAGGATAATAGTAATTCCCCCGTATTCTGGGAATGTTTTTGATTTTGGATAAAAATCGTTTCTTTTATATTTATTTTTGCGCACATTTCGCAAGCCATGTTATGGAGGCATAAAAATGATGGACAGATCTTATATTTTAAAAGCTCAGAGTCCAGCTGCTCTTGCAGAAGAATATATTGTTAGGAGTATTTGGGATAAAAAATTTCCTGCAGGAACAGATTTACCCGCAGAGCGAGAGCTAGCGGATCGTATTGGGGTAACACGAACAACGCTACGAGAAGTATTACAGCGTTTAGCTCGTGATGGTTGGTTACATATTCAGCATGGTAAACCAACACGTGTAAATGATGTTTGGGAAACCGCAGGTCCAAATATTATTAGTACGATTATTAAATTAGATAAATCGTATTTACCCGTCATTATTGCTAACGTGGTTTCACTGCGTACCCGTATGGCAGAATCTTATATCCCCGAAGCAGTTAAATTAGATCCAGAAGAATGTGTACAGTATTTTGCACAATTGGATTCCTTACAAGATTCAGCAGAAGCATTTGCTAAATTCGACTATACCTTATTTAGACAATTCACTTTTACGGCGAATAAGCCTGTATATGCCTTAATTTTAAATAGCTTCAAAGGAATGTATCACCAAGTTGCGAGTATTTTCTTTGCAGATCCAGCTTGTCGCCAATTGACATTAGCTTTCTACCAAGAATTATTAAATGCTTGTTTAGAGAAGGATGCAGAGAAAGCAGCGAGAGCCATGATGCAGAATCGCCAATCTAGCAGCGAAATTTGGGGGAAGCTTTTACAAAATATTCCAGAAACTTTCGGTGAACATAAATAGGATGTATTTTGAACGAAATTCTCTTAACTTTAGAACCTCAAGATAACGCTCGTTTGCAATCACTGTGTGGTGCATTTGATGAACATTTAACTTTAATTGAAAAAAGTTTTAATCTTATTATTGCACGTAATGGATTTTCTTTTTCCATCCAATCTAATGATGAAAACCATTATTCGGTGTCGTTAATTCAAAATGCAGCAAAGTTGCTCAAACAGCTTTATGCCGATACCGCACCGATTAAAGGAAAAATTAAAGAATTGGATTTAGAAGATATTCATTTGGCCATTCAAGAAAGTCGAATGTTACTTCAAAGCCAGTGGACATCTGGGGTTCAAGGAGAAATTTCAATCAAAACTAAGCGAGGTGTGATTAAGCCTCGCGGTGAACATCAGCAAGCCTACCTAAGAAATATTCTCAGTCATGATATTAGTTTTGGTATCGGTCCTGCGGGGACAGGGAAAACATTTCTTGCTGTAGCGGCGGCGGTAGAATCACTCGAACGACAAGAGATTCGCAGAATATTACTGACTCGCCCTGCTGTTGAAGCGGGCGAAAAACTTGGTTTTTTACCTGGTGATCTCGGGCAAAAAATTGAGCCATATTTAAGACCTTTGTATGATGCTTTATTCGAAATGTTAGGATTTGAAAAAGCACAAAAGTTAATGGAGCGAAATGTTATTGAAATTGCACCGCTTGCTTATATGCGTGGTCGCACATTAAATGATGCTTTTATCATTTTAGATGAAAGCCAAAATACCACGATAGAACAAATGAAAATGTTCTTAACTCGTATTGGTTTTAATTCAAAGGCAGTAATTACGGGCGATATTACTCAAGTGGATTTACCTCGTAGTCAAAAATCGGGTTTAAAACATGCAATGGAAGTTTTAAAAGAAGTACCTGATTTAAGTTTTAATTATTTTGATAGCCATGATATTGTACGTCACCCCGTGGTGGCAAAAATTGTACAGGCTTATGATGTTTGGGAAGCTGAGGACGAGCAACGTTGTGAACAACGTCGTTTAGAAAAATTGGCTTTAGAGCAACAAAAAATTTTAGAACAAGCAGAGCAGTTATAGCTAAACAAGCGGGTGAATTTGCAAAAGATTTTACAAATCTGACCGCTTGCTGAAGATGAAAAAGGCGAGAATATATCTCGCCTTTTGTGTGTTTAGAGAAATTATAGAATTTCTTTTGCTTTTGCTACTACGTTTTCAACAGTGAAGCCGAATAGTTTAAATAATTGGTCAGCTGGCGCTGATTCACCAAAGCTATTCATGCCAACAATTCGACCTTCAAAGCCAACGTATTTATACCAGAAATCGGATAATTGTGCTTCGATAGCAACACGTTTTGTTACTGTGCTCGGTAATACGCTTTCACGATATGCCGCATCTTGTTTGTCGAATACATTCGTGCTTGGCATTGATACAACGCGTACTTTCACACCTTCTGCATCTAAAACATCAGCCGCTTTCATCGCTAAATCCACTTCAGAACCTGTTGCAATAAGGATTAAATCAGGACAACCACCTTTTTCACAACATTCACGTAAGATATAACCACCACGAGCTACGTTAGCTAATTGCTCTGCAGTACGTTCTTGTTGAGCTAGGTTTTGACGAGTAAAGATTAATGCGCTAGGACCATCTTTACGCTCAACAGCTGCTTTCCATGCTACTGCAGACTCAACTTGGTCTGCTGGTCGCCAAGTTTCTAAATTTGGAATAAAACGCAATGAGGCGGTTTGTTCTACTGGTTGGTGAGTTGGGCCGTCTTCACCTAAACCGATAGAGTCGTGTGTATAAACAAATAATGCACGTTGTTTCATTAATGCCGCCATACGTACTGCGTTATGTGCGTATTCGTAGAACATTAAGAAGGTTGCACCGTAAGGAATGAAACCGCCGTGTAATGCAATACCGTTCATAATTGCAGACATACCAAATTCGCGAACACCGTAGTTGATATAGTTGCCATCTACATTGTGATCAGCACGGATTGGTTTTGAGCCAGACCATAAGGTTAAGTTAGAACTTGCTAAGTCTGCAGAACCACCTAAGAATTCAGGTAAAATGTGTGCATAAGCTTCAATTGCATTTTGTGATGCTTTACGACTTGCGATAGCAGCTGGATTTGCTTGTAATTTTTCAATAAATGCTTTGCTTTCTGTTTCCCAGTTTGCTGGTAAATCGCCAGCCATACGGCGTTTAAATTCTGCCGCTAATTCAGGATATGCCGCTTCATAAGCTGCAAATTTAGCATTCCATTCTTTTTCTGCTACAGAGCCTTGTGCTTTAGCATCCCAATCTGCATAAATTTCAGCTGGAATTTCAAATGGTGCATATTCCCAGTTAAGCGCTTGGCGAGTTAATGCAATTTCATCATTACCTAATGGTGCGCCGTGACAATCGTGTGACGCAGATTTGTTTGGAGAACCATAACCAATAATGGTTTTACAGATAATTAATGTTGGGCGTTCGGTTTCTGCTTTTGCATTTTCAATCGCAAATTTAATTTGTTCTGCATCATGACCATCTACATTACGAATTACTTGCCAACCGTATGCTTCAAAGCGTTGTGCTGTATCATCTGAGAACCAGCCATCAACATGTCCATCAATTGAGATATTGTTGTCGTCATAGAATGCGATTAATTTGCCTAAGCCTAAGGTTCCTGCTAATGAACAAGCTTCGTGCGAAATACCTTCCATTAAACAACCGTCACCTAAGAAAGCATAAGTATAGTGATCAACAATTTTGTGACCTTCACGGTTAAATTGTGCTGCTAATGTTTTTTCAGCAATCGCCATACCAACTGCATTAGTAATGCCTTGACCTAATGGACCAGTAGTGGTTTCTACACCAGGAGCATAACCATATTCAGGGTGACCTGGCGTTTTAGAATGTAATTGGCGGAATTGTTTTAAATCTTCGATTGAAAGATCGTAGCCAGTTAAATGTAAAAGGCTATAAATAAGCATAGAGCCATGGCCATTGGACAGAACAAAACGGTCGCGATCAGCCCATTTAGGATTGGTTGGATTATGTTTTAGAAAATCACGCCATAACACTTCTGCAATGTCTGCCATACCCATTGGCGCTCCTGGGTGACCAGAATTGGCTTTTTGCACTGCGTCCATACTTAAAAAACGAATTGCATTCGCTAATACTCTACGTTCTGCCATGTGTTTACTCCTAGACAAGAAAATGACAAATATTCTATAAAATAATAGATTCAATAATGAAATTCATTCTACACTATTTTTGAAGTAATACTCAAAAAATCTCAGGAAAATCTGTGATCATCTTCACAAAACATGAGAAAAACTTGATTAAAAATGATTTGTTTTGATTGCCTGTTGCTTTGGGGATATTTTGTGGAAAATTCAGTGAATAATGTAGAGCGAGTATTGATCTTGATAGATAAATACCCTAGAATACGCACTCTTTTTGGCGTCGAGTAATTACTCGGCATATTTTTTATCACATATGGTACTTATCAGCGGATATACCAGCATTATAATGTAGGGTATAACAAGATAAGTGGCGATATGGCTTCATTAGAGGTTTTCCAATGAAACAAGGTATTCACCCAGAATATACAGAAATTACTGCAACATGTTCATGCGGTAACGTAATCAAAACTCGCTCAACAGTGGGTAAAAACTTAAATCTTGATGTGTGCGGTAACTGCCACCCATTCTATACTGGTAAACAACGTGTTGTTGATACTGGTGGTCGTGTTGAACGTTTCAACAAACGTTTCTCAATCCCAAGCACAAAATAATTTCCGAATTATTGACGAAACCTCGCAATTGCGAGGTTTTGTTTTATAGGCTTTAGAGAGATAAAAGGAACGTTAGATAAAATAAAAAACGATTGATAAAATTTACTTAGCTTTTTCCAAAGATTATTTTTGGCGCTAGAACTATAGTAGATACTGATACTGTTCGTTAAATATTAGAAATGTTTAGATAGCGGGAAAGAAAATTTTGGATCAAAAAATTGGTATTTACGAGATAAAGAATAATATAACGCTCCCTATTTAAAGGGAGCTTTTTAGTTATAAATGTTTTTTTATTTGATTATTTAGCCATTCGGAAGCAGCTTGAATATCAAAGTTATAGGTTTCACTGGCATTATTAGCTAAATTTTTACCCACTAATAGTAATGAATCCCCCCCTTTTTTAGTGATAGGAGCCCACATATTTGTCAGTTTAGGATTATTAGCATAGAACGCCAATAACGGTTTTGCACAGGCACAAGCCACATGAACGCCGCCACCATCTACAGCAATAACAATATCGGCAGAATTTACAAAAGCAAAATATTCTAAAATAGTCGTTTTAGGGCTTAATTTTAAATTTATGCCTAAGCGATTAATATATTCTTGAGCACCATGAGTATTAGTGAGTAAAAACTCAATCTTTTCAACATAATGTTGAGGAATATTATCCATTAATTGTTTTAATTCTGCTGGCGGTATTTCATTTTTACTACCCTGAGGATTTAATAAAATACGTAATGATTTATTTTTATTCCAAAATTTTTCAACTTTTTCAACCTGTTCTGAATTGAATGGAACGATATATTCGGCATCAGATTTAATATTATCTTTTATAATCGAGCAATTTAAATAGTTTTTGATATGTGTGTATTTGGGAATATGAGTTGAAAAATCATAATTTTTTACAGTGTTTAAATTATAATGTTTTTTCTCTTTTTTTCCGAAGTTTATACTAAATTTAGGTGCTAATAACCAATCGCAAAAAATACTTTTGCTGGTAAAAGACGGCATAAAATCGAGATATAAATCCCATTTGGCGTGTTCTTGTATATAAGTTGAGACAGACTCATCTAAAATAGCATCAATAAATCCTGCATGTTGGTAGATTAACTTATTTCGCTCAGTAACTAAAACACCGAGTTTGATATGTGGATTCGCTTCTTTAATTTGCCTTAAATGAGAAGTATGTACGATGGCATCACCAACGGCATCACCAATGGGTTTGAGTAAAATGGATTGAATATTGGCAAAATAAAACTGTTTTTTATGTTTTTTTGTTCCAAAAAATTTTATCACTAAAGATTTCATCTCTATAATATATTCCGTGTGAGCCTCTAAAAATTTCGCATAATGGTATGTAAAAATGAATATGAAAGCAATGTTAAGAAAGATTAGATTATCGTTAGGTAAGCTGTTTTTAGATAAAAAGATCAAAAATCCTGCCAGCAGCAAACCTTTTCCACTAAAAAAAATCCTATTCCTCCGTCAAGATGGAAAAATTGGCGATTATATCGTCAGTTCATTTGTGTTTCGAGAGATCAAAAAGCAATCTCCTGAAATTCATATTGGCGTAGTGTGTTCGTATAAAAATGCTTATTTATTTGAGGATAACCCTTATATAGATCAATTATATTTAGTGAAAACCAAAAGCATTGCGGATTATCTTCAATGCGGCCAACAATTGGCACGTGAACAATATGATCTATTGATTGATCCTACCGTAACGTTGCGGAATAGAGATTTATTATTTTTACGAACAATTAAGGCGAAATGCTATATCGGCTATGAAAAGTCACACTATAAGTTGTTTAGTTTAAATGTTAAAAATGAGCAACAGCATTTTGCACAGATCTATAAACAAGCGCTAGAACTGGCGGGGTTTAGCAATATTGATACCAGCTATGAAGTGCCACAAAATCAAGCAAGCGCTAACGCAATTAACACTTATTTAGCGGAAAATCAGCTTAACCATTTTATCGCGCTAAACTTATTCGGAGCAGGTTCGGCACGTCGTTTTAGCGATAGTAAAATTATAGAACTGCTTACTTATTTGAGAAAACATAGCGTGAAACCTATTGTTTTACTCACTTTTCCTGAAGTAACTGCAAAACTAAAACAGCTTGCGAGCCAATTTGAACATGTTTTTGTGTATGAAAATACTAAAACGGTGTTTGATACAATTGAATTAATTCGCCATGCAGATGTTTTAATTTCTCCCGATACTTCGACGGTGCATATCGCTTCAGGGCTATCTAAGAAAATTATTGGTTTTTATAGCTCGGATCAGCAAAATTTTATTCACTGGCACCCGAATAATCAGGCGGAAACGCATATTTTACGTTTTCAGCAAAGTGTTAATGAGTTAGATTTTAGTCAGATCAAAACTGAATGGGTCAACTAAATGGAATTCCAATCACTTAAATTGTTTTTAGATATTGCCCAAACACGCAGTTTTATTCGTTCGGCTGAAAATAATTATATGAGCGCTTCGACCCTCACGCGCCATATTCAACGCATTGAAGAGGAATTGGGGCAACCGTTATTGATTAGAGATAATCGCCAGGTACGTTTAACAGAAGCGGGCGAAAAATTTCTGATTTTTGCAACACAAAGTTGGTCGGAATGGCAACAACTACAGCGTCAGCTTTCACCTACCCAGGGAGAATTAGAAGGGGAACTGAAAGTATTTTGTTCGGTAACGGCAGCATATAGTCATTTGCCGCAAATTTTAGAGCGTTTTCGACAAGCTTATCCTAAGGTAGAAATTAAACTTAGCACGGGGGATCCTGCCCAAGCAGTGAATACGGTACATGCTTTTGAAGCAGATATTTCTTTAACGGGTAAACCCGAGCATTTACCAAATAGTGTTGTTTTTCATTATATTGATGATATTCATCTTTCGGTGATTGCGCCTCGCGTAGCTTGCATGGCAACGCAATGTTTACAGCAACAGCCAATTGATTGGCAAAATGTACCGTTTATTCTGCCTGTTGATGGGCCTGTTCGAAAGCGGATTGACCGTTGGTTCAAAGAGCAAAAAATCAAAGAGCCGCATATTTATGCCACGGTTACAGGCCATGAGGCGATTGTACCGATGGTAGCGTTAGGTTGTGGCGTGGCATTATTGCCCGATGTGGTGATTAAGCACAGCCCAATGAATAATCAGATTTCCTATCTAAAATTGCCCGCACCAATATCGCCATTCGAGCTAGGCATTTGTGTGCAAGAAAAACGATTACAAGAACCCATTATCAAGGCATTTTGGGAGTTATTACCAAAAAGCTAAAAAAGCAAGCGGTCAAATTTCACGGAGAATTTGCAAAAAATCCAGTAAATTTGACCGCTTGTGGTTATTTAAATACTGCCCAAACAGGGGCATGATCAGAAGGTTTTTCCATTGCTCGGATTTCTAAATCAATTCCTGTTTCTACACAGCGCTCTGCTAATTGTTTTGAGGCAAGTACTAAGTCAATGCGTAATCCTCGATTATCATCAAATCCTTTTGAACGGTAATCAAACCACGAGAATTTATCCGATGCTTCTGGATTCATTGCACGAAAAGTATCAACTAAACCATAATGATATAAACGATCTAACCATTCACGTTCTTCAGGTAAGAAAGAGCATTTGCCATCACGCAACCAGCGTTTACGATTTGGCTCACCGATACCAATATCTAAATCAGTTGGGCTGATATTCATATCTCCCATAATCACTATAGGCTTTTCAGGTGAAAGTTCGCTGTCTAAATAGTTTTGCAAATCAGCATAGAATTTTTGTTTTGCAGGGAATTTGGTTTCATGCGCGCGATTTTCTCCTTGTGGAAAATAGCCATTTAGCACAGTCAGTACACCAAATTCTGTTTCAATATCCGCCATAATCATCCGTTTTTGAGCATCTGCACTATCTGTTGGGAAGCCTTTACGCACTGCAAGCGGTTGTTTTTTGGTTAACAGTGCCACTCCATAATGGCCTTTTTGACCGTGGTGAAACACGTGATAGCCTAAATGATTCACTAAATCCCACGGAAAATCTTCATCGGCTACTTTAATTTCTTGTAAGCCGATAATATCGGGCTGATGTTTTTCAATGAGCGCTTCTAACTGATGAGGACGAGCGCGTAACCCATTAATATTAAAAGAAATAAATTTCATAATTAAACCCAAATAGAAACCACGGATAATACAAATAAGCGGTCATTTTTCCGCAAAAATTTGCATTATCCGTGGCGTAAATAAAAATTAAAGTGTCATTGCTGCAATCCAGCCGAACATTAATAATGGAATGTTAAAGTGTAAAAAAGTAGGTACAACTGAATCCCAAATATGGTCGTGTTTGCCGTCTGCGTTTAAGCCCGATGTTGGACCTAAAGTTGAGTCTGAAGCAGGTGAACCTGCGTCGCCCAGTGCTGCTGCAACACCTACAATAGCCATGGTAGCTAACGGTGAAAAACCAAATGAAACACAAAGTGGTACATAAATTGAAGTAATAATTGGCACTGTTGAGAATGAAGAACCAATTCCCATGGTGATAAATAAACCAACCACTAACATCAATAATGCTGCCATTTCTTTGCTTTGAATTGAGTCTCTTAACGCTTCTACTAATTCAGGTACGCCACCTGTTGCATTGACAACACTTGCAAAGCCAGATGCTGCAATCATTACAAAACCAATCATTGCCATTAGACGTAAGCCGTCTTGGAATAAATCGTTAGTTTGTTTTAATTTAAACACACCGCCTAATGCAAAAATAATTAACCCTACTAGCCCTCCCATTACGGTTGAGTTTGTCGCTAATTGCACAGAACAAGTCGTAAGAATCGCAACAATACTCACGCCAATCTGGAATGGTTTTACTTTCGCTACACGAGCAGCAACTTCATCAGCGGTTGGCTCTTTCACGTTTTCTATATAAGTACGAGGCTTACGGTAGGAAACAAAAAATGCAAAAAGTAAACCTAAAATCATACCCGATACAGGGATTGCCATTGCTTTAGTCATTTCTGGTGTGGTTGCAACTAAATTAAATGCTTGTCCTGCATGGTTAATATTTTTTACCAAAACGCTTTCAATAAAAATTTGACCGAAACCCGCTGGAATTAACATATAAGTTGCGGTTAAACCGAAAGTTAAAGCGCAAGCTACCGCACGGCGGTCAATTTTTAATTGATTCATCACACTTAAAAGAGGCGGAACTACAATCGGAATAAACGCAATATGAATTGGAATTAAGTTTTGTGATGAAATTGCAAAGGCGGTTAATACAAATAAAACAATATATTTAAACCAAAAAACTGAGCGTCCAGAAGGGCGAGAACCAAATGCAGAAATCACTTTATAGGCAAGTAAATCTGTTACTCCTGATTTTGAGAGTGCAACAGCAAATGCGCCGAGTACGGCATAATTCATTGCAGTTTCAGCGCCACCGCCTAAACCGCCTGTAAATTTTTCAATGGTTTTTGTGAGCGCTTCAAATAGGCTCATTCCATCAACCCCATAAAAACCGATCACCCCACAGGTTAATGCGGCAATAATTAGCGCAATTACCACATTGATTCTGAGCAAGCTCAAACCAAGCAATACGATAATTGAGATAACAACTTCGTTAGAGAACATTGTGTTTTACCCTTTTGTAATAGAAAAATAAGCTTTTAATGTAACGGAAAAAATACAGTTGTCGAGTATTTTTTTACAGAATAAACAAAATAATGGAACTTGCCTTTAAAGCGGTTGTCTTTTGGGCATTTTTACGCCCTTTTCCTCCTACTTTAGCTTTTGGAATGGGGAGGTTTTTTGACTTAATTTTTAACATTATATTGTATCGCGTCTAATTTATTTATCGGGAGGCTTTATGCATTTAGTCAAAAATTTTTGTACTTGGGCGTTTTGTTCTGCACTGGGGTTACCGTTACCAAACGCTTTCGCCAATAATTGGCAAAGTGAATTATTTCCAGAATTAATACAAACAGAAGATTTACAATTACAAGCCACGCAAATGTTGAAGAAGGGTGTTTATCCACTCACTTTTCAGGTGGCGCAAAAGTGTTTTCAATCTCAATCAGCGATTAAGCTAAATCAAACTATTTCTTTAGTGCCTTGTAGCGCAAACATTCCACAATTTCGAGTGTTTCGTGACGGTAATTATCACGTACAAATTGATTTAAGAAGTGGCACACCAACCTTACGTTTAAGTATCGAACAAACTGCGGAAACGAAGCCGAAAATTTGTCCTGTTTGGGACGGGCAAACGGTCGAAATTGACGTAAAAAATACCTTTAAAGAAGGTGAAAACATTCGAGATGCTTATTCAGGGCAAATTGCTCAGGTGATAAATGGCAAAATTCGTTTACAACCAGCGCCAGGCTCAAACGGTTTATTACTATTAGAGAGAGCCGTGACTCGAACGAGTGTAGAATTTGATTGGCACAATGCAACGGTTTATTTTGTGCTTACCGATCGTTTTTATAATGGCGATCCAAGCAATGATCATAGTTATGGTAGACGAAATGACGGCATGCAAGAAATCGGTACATTTCATGGCGGTGATTTGAAGGGGCTTACGCAAAAACTGGATTATTTGCAGGAGCTTGGTGTGAATGTGTTATGGATTAGTTCGCCCTTAGAGCAAATTCACGGTTGGGTTGGGGGCGGAGAAAAGGGAGATTTTCCACATTATGCCTACCATGGTTATTATCATCAAGATTGGACAAAAATTGATGCCAATATGGGCTCAGAACAAGAGCTACAACATTTAATTGAACAAGCTCACCAACGAGGCATTCGGGTCATTTTTGATATTGTGATGAACCATACAGGTTATGCGACACTGGCGGATATGCAAGAGTTTGGCTTTGGTTCACTTCATTTAAAAGGCGATGAAATTCAGCAAACTTTAGGTGAAAAATGGACGAATTGGACGCCAAAATCAGGGCAAAATTGGCATTCATTTAATAACTTTATCAATTTTTCCGATAAAAATGCTTGGGCAAAATGGTGGGGCAAAGATTGGGTACGTTCGGATTTAGGCGATTATGACAGCCCTAAATTTGATGATTTGCGTATGTCATTGGCATCGTTGCCGGATTTAAAAACCGAGGCACAACAAGCGGTTAAATTACCGCAATTTTTTGCAAATAAGCATACCAATGCCATCGAGCGTGAAAATACAACGGTTGCAGATTACTTAATTGGTTGGCTTTCGGATTGGGTGAGAAAATATGGGGTGGACGGCTTTCGAGTTGATACAGCAAAGCATGTTGAAAAAAATAGTTGGCTGGCGTTAAAACAGTCGGCAGAAAAAGCGTTGCAAGAATGGCAAGCGCATAATCCACAACAGCAATTTAATGATAAATTTTGGATGGTGGGCGAGGCTTGGGGGCATACTGTGATTAAAAGCGATTATTTCCAACATGGTTTTGATGCAATGCTAAATTTTGACTTTCAAGATCAAGCGAAACAAAGTTTAGCTTGTTTTGCCAATATTGAGCCGACTTATCAGAAAATGAGTGAAAAACTCACCGATTTTAATATGTTGAGCTACCTTTCTTCACACGATACACGTTTATTTTTTCATTCAGATAGCGAGCGAGATTTTAATAAACAAAAGACCGCTGCAAATTTATTAATGCTAGCACCTGGTGCAGTGCAAATCTTTTATGGTGATGAAAGCGGACGTGAATTTGGTTCGACTGGCTCGGATCCTATTCAAGGGACACGTTCAGATATGAATTGGGATAGTTTAAAAAATAAGCAAACAAATCAAGCGCTAAAATCGCACTGGCAAATCCTTGCCAATTTCAGAAAAAATCACATTGCGGTGGGAAAAGGGGAGCAAACGATTACATCT
Source organism: Actinobacillus vicugnae (assembly GCF_901687125.1). Taxonomy (GTDB): domain Bacteria; phylum Pseudomonadota; class Gammaproteobacteria; order Enterobacterales; family Pasteurellaceae; genus Actinobacillus; species Actinobacillus vicugnae. The sequence goes on along the minus strand of NZ_CABFJY010000033.1, from coordinate 52,975 downwards.
AATGAGCGGTATTTTGCTTTCAGCCGAAGCTATCAAAATGACCAAATTATGGTGGTTTGGGCAGGGAATTTTTAATTTTACACCACGAAAAACTGGGGTATACTCCGACTCCCTCTTGCCAAAATGGAGGGGAATTTGTGCTACAAATTCAATAAGAAAACGGAGGAAAAAAATGAGTGGTATGTTGAATTTTGATGCGCTTGACGCATCACAGCTAGAGCTGGTAAATACTTCGGCGCATATTGTCGGTTTTATTGGTATGGCGTGTGTAGTATTGGCATTTTGGTTTGTCGTGAGTGAACGCTGGAAACCAACATCTTTGTCATATAATATTTTAAATGGCATTGGTGCTGTGTTATTGATTCTTAGCTTGTGTGTACATTTTAATTTAGGTTCGTTTGTGATTGAGGTTTTTTGGATTTCAATTTCTGCAATGGGCATTTATAAAAACCTTGCGAGACGTAAACTAGCCACCGCTTAAATGCAAAAAAGCAGTTAAATTTGACCGCTTGTAAACGAAAAGAGCAAACCCGAAAGTTTGCTCTTTGTTTTTATTGAACTTCTTTAAATTGAATCATACCGTTTTCGCTGTAATCAATTTGCTCGTCTTCATCTTGAATCAGAGGAGGCTGAGTTGGGAGCTCGGCTTTATCAAAAGCAATATCACCTTCTACACCCTCTAACATTTGACCTCGTTTTAGCCCTTTGAAATCAAATAATGTCGGATCGCAAAGATGCGAGAGAGTAATGTTCTGCATTGCGCTAAACATGGTTTCAATACGCCCTGGGTATTGGCGATCCCAAGTTTGAAGCATTTCTTTTACCACTTGGCGCTGTAAGTTAGGTTGTGATCCACACAGATTACAAGGGATGATCGGGAATTGCTTCGCTTGTGAATATTTTTCAATGTCCTTTTCTTTGCAATAAGCCAACGGGCGAATCACAATTTGCTTACCGTCATCTGAAATCAGTTTTGGTGGCATTGATTTTAACTTACCGCCGTAAAACATATTTAAAAAGAGTGTTTCTAACATATCATCGCGGTGATGACCCAGTGCAATTTTTGTTGCGCCAAGCTCGGTTGCAGTGCGATATAAAATCCCACGGCGTAAGCGTGAGCAGAGTGAGCAAGTGGTTTTTCCTTCAGGAATTTTTTCTTTTACGATACCGTAAGTATTTTCTTCAACGATTTTGTATTCTACCCCAATAGATGCTAAGTATTCAGGCAAAATATGTTCTGGGAAACCAGGTTGTTTTTGGTCTAAATTTACCGCCACAATATCAAAATGAATTGGTGCACTTAATTTTAGATTGAGCAGAATATCTAATAACGTGTAGCTATCTTTCCCACCAGATAAGCAAACCATTACTTTATCGCCTTCTTCAATCATGTTGAAATCAGCAATCGCATTGCCCACATTGCGACGTAAACGTTTTTGTAATTTGTTAAAATTATAGGCAAGTTTTTTTTCTTGTTGGAGAGTAGCTGATTGAGTCTCTTGGTTCATAATACTAGGTAATTAAGTAAATTTTTCGGTATTATGTAGCAGTTACACAGGCATTTTGTTGTAGGTGCGAATGCAATTTGCCTCTACATCTTTATTGAAACAAATTCGCACTTTTGTGCATTTGCTACATAATTTCGAAATTTTTGGGTGTACGAATAAAAATGAAGTCCGCCATACTAAAGATTTCCACATTTTTTGCAAGCTTTCATGCACGGACAAGCGGTCTAATTTTAGCATTTTTTTGCAAATTAGAGTTTATCAAAATATGCATCGCCCCAAGTTTGTTCGGCTAGTTGCAGTAAGTTCGCAAAATCTTGATAAGAGGGCATTGCTTGATCTTCGACTTTTTTATTTTCATTAATCAATTTTTGTTTTAATTCTTGATACCAACCCAATAACGAAAGCGGAAGTGGCGAGCTAGCACGTTTACCCAGCCAATATAAGCCTTGATATGGCAAACTTAGCGCAAATAATGCAGTGATAATGGCATTGGCAAGAATAGATTGGCTTGGATCTGCAAAAAAGTATTGCCATAAAATGGAAAAACAGGCGAAAGCAGGCATAAAACGAGAGGCTAATTTTACCAAACGAATTAACCGATAATCAGGCATAAACAGCCCGAGCTTTTTTTTATTGGGGTAGGTGTTAAGATAACGTTGCCCTGCTTGAAGAGTCATATTCATAAGTGTGATTTAGTGCAAAAAATAATAAAAACAGCATAGCATAAGTTTTCTCTAGCGAAAATGTACAGATTTTAATGCAGTAATAGCGAACAGTTGCTATACTTTGCAACAATTTTTTTACAGTTATAGAAGGAACGATAAATGCCAATTAAATTTCCAGACTTACTACAAGATAGTTGGAATTTTATCCGTAATCAAACGCAATTCTCGTTAATTGCCATCATTTTATTTAGTGCATTGCAATTTACTAATCTAGTTCTTATCCCATTAGGTGGTACAAACTCTCAAAACATAACTTTATCAGGCCTGTTTCCTTTGATGTTTATGGGTGTTGCTAATATTTTTATTACTGCTTTGTTAATTTTGAATATTAAAGCGATTAATGATGGCAGTTTTAAGCATTTCTTTCAGCATATCTCTAGTGCGGCGAGCAAATTATTCTCTGTTATTTGGTTGAATGTCATTATGGTTTTACCGATTTCGGTGGGGATTGCTTTTTTTGTGTTTGCAAGACAATCTGGAAATGGCTTAGAACTCGTTGCTTTTCCACTTATTGTGAGTGGGGCGTTTTTGTTTATTAAATTGTGTTTAGCTGTTTATGCCTATTTAGTGGAAGAGTTACCGAGCGTAAAAGAGAGTATCCGTTTTACTTGGCAATTAAGTCGAGGCAAAGGTATCGCATTAGTGCTATTTTGTATCATTGCTTATTTTGTACCACAAATTTTGATGTCATTTTTAAGTGTGTTACTAAAAGGCGAGATTGGCGTGATCATTTCAGTATTGCTGAGTTCGTTTTTCTCTTTATTTATTACTGTATTTAGCTTCCGTTTTTATCAAGCATATCGTCAATAAAAGGGCAGAACATGAAGCAATTATTAGAATTTATTCCACTGATTTTATTTTTTGCCGTGTATAAATTATATGGTGTTCAGCAAGCAGCGATCACGTTAGTGATTGCGACAATAGTGCAATTAATCGCATTGCGTGTGCTTTATCAAAAAGTTGAAAAATCGCAGTGGATTGTGGGCATTTTTGTAATTTTCTTCGGCATTTTGACCGCTTATTTTAATGATTTAAATTTCTTAAAATGGAAAGTTACCATTATTAACGGCTTATTTGCGTTGGTGTTATTAGTGAGCCAATTTGTGTTTAAAAAGCCGTTGATTCAATTACTATTAGGCAAAGAATTAAAACTCCCTGTGAATGTTTGGAATAATCTCAACTTAGGTTGGGCAGGTTTTTTTATTGTTTGTATGTTGCTTAATATTGTGATTAGCACTTATTTTTCTGATGACGTTTGGGCAACATTTAAAACCTTTGGCTTTACAGGATTGAGCTTAGCAGCCGCAATCGCAACAGGCGCATATCTCTATCCTTACCTTAAAAATTTGGAGAATACCAATGAGCAAAAATAAACCTTATGATAAAGAGCCAGAAGGCAAGCTAATTTTACGCACGCTTGCAATGCCATCCGATACCAATGCAAATGGTGATATTTTTGGTGGCTGGATTATGTCTCAAATGGATTTAGGTGGCGCAATTTTGGCAAAAGAGTTGGCAAAAGGGCGAGTGGTGACGGTAACCGTTGATAAAATGATTTTCCACCTACCAATCTCTGTAGGTGATGTGGTTTGTTGCTACGGCACTTTAGTTAAAGTTGGACGTTCTTCTATGCAAGTGAAAGTGGAAGTGTTTATCAAGCAAGTTTATGAAGGTGCACGTGAGCGTTTCCGTGTAACTGAAGCGCTGTTTACCTATGTTGCAGTAGATAAAGAGGGTAAATCTCGCGCGATTCCTCGTGAAAATAACCCCGAATTAGATGAAGCGTTGGCAATTTTGGAACAGCGCCTTATTAATGATGAAAACTAAAATAGCAATTATTGGAGAAAATTATGTACTACGTTATTTTTGCACAAGATAACCCAAACACACTTGAAAAACGTTTGGAGGTTCGCCCAGCACATTTAGCTCGTTTAGAAAAATTGCAAGCAGAAGGGCGTTTATTAATTGCAGGTCCTAATCCCACAGAAGACGGCACTGGCGTAACAGGCTCTACAGTGATTGCTGAGTTTGAGTCATTAGCAGATGCGCAAGTTTGGGCGTCGGAAGATCCGTATGTAGAAGCAGGTGTATATGGCGATGTCATTATCAAACCATTTAAAAAAGTATTTTAGGTTTCAAAAATAGAATCTAATTTTTATCTATTTTAAATGCTATGAACGTTTAAGAGAGGTATCTTCGTAGTCAAAATAATAATTCAGCATAATTTTATTAATATGTAATAGGAATAAATATGGCGAGTCGTAGAGCAATAATTGTTGGAGATAAAACTACGCACGGCGGAATCGTTATTCAAGGTTCTCATGGAATGAGTATATCGGGAAATAACATTTCTTTAGAAGGTGATTTAGTTACTTGCCCAAAATGTAACGGAAATTTTCCGATTATTGAGGGATCATCCAAAATGACAAGCAATGGCAAAGGTGTAGCCTTAGAAGGAATGAGAATTTCCTGTGGTGCGATTTTAATCGGCTCGCAGAACTTGGTTTGGGTGGATGGAGATGAGCACTATAGTATAGATTCTTTATTTGCAGAAGATATTATACTTAATAAAGAAAAAAATTATAAAATTCAATTTCATTTTATTGATGACGATGGTAATCCGTACGCAAATACAGCTTTTTCAGTATTATTGCCAGAAGGATTAAAAAAAGGAATGACGAATGAAAATGGGATGACTCCTATATTTTATACAGAGGATGAAAGCAAAGTTAAAATTCATTTGCATATTAATGAAAAAGAAGCTTTCGATTGGGAGTAATATAAATGATAGGTAATAATAAAGATATAAGTATAGGGAGAACAACAGATGATACCACTAAACAAATAGAAAGTATTACTATTTCTAGAAAAATTAAGCTATATTTTAATGGCATAGAATTAAAACTATTTATAGATAATGAGATTATTATTTTTCCAGCTGTTTCAGGAAGACCAATAGAATATACTGAAAATGGAGAAGTTCGTTTTCTTTTTGACTATTCAAAAGAACGGCAGAAATTAGCCAATATTGGTCCTATACCTGAAGGGAATTATTTTATTAAAACAACTCAAATCCAAAAAATGGCTAATTTATCGATGATAGATAAAGTTATGGTTGATCTTAGTATAGTTACCACAATAGCAGGTGTTAAGATAAGTAAATTTCCTGGTGGATATTATGCTTGGGGAAGTGCTAGAGTTAGAATATATAAGCAAGATAATCTCATTAAACGTGATAATTTCTTTATTCATGGTGGTCCAGAGGCTGGAAGTGCAGGTGCATAGATCTATGGAAAAATAATGATAGTTTCTTTGAAGTATTAGAAACAGCTCTACATAAATATCCGATGGAAAAAATATTTTTAGTTGTAAATTATAATGATATTAGTGCAACGTGTGATACTAAATATGGGATCCGTAAGGTAAAGCATCCTTTATGAGGTAATAATGCTATAGATATTTATACAACATGAATCATGTGTTAAAAAATAAATGTGGAGGTGTTATATATGAATTTCACTTTAAATTTATTTTTAGAGGGTTGGATAGTTATTAGTATTTTTTTTGTTGTTTTTTTTACTTATAGATTTTTTAGAGAGAGAAGGTTCTTTATTTCAATATCTTTATTTTTAGTTTGTTTGATTTTTATATATGATTTTGTTAGCTTTCTATTTTATCCGAATGAGTATGGGTATGGAGAAATGAACTATTATGAGATAAAGAAAGATAAAGTAACTAATTTATTTTGTGTAGTCTTGGCTTACTTTGTTGTTTATTTTTATTTTTTTTGTTACAAAAAGCTAAATAAAAATAAATAGTTATAATAAAAGTTATTGTTTTATGCTTTTGTTTATAATTGATTTTTACAGATTTTCTGAGTGATACGTTAGTTGAACTATAAAATTAAATTTATTATCTACAATAGAGATAAATATAATGTCCTTCCAAATCCCTATCTCCACATTGCAAATTTCTAACAAAAATCAACAGCTTGTTACGGCTGTTGCATTATCCAATTTTGTTAAACAAACTTTACAAAAACAACCAGAACTGTTGATCCTTTGGCAACAAACGCCACCAATGGAAGCTGATTGTGCGGAGTATCATCAGCGTTTAAAAGCTTTGCTTGAAAAGGTGAAAAACGAAGATGAATTAGCTCGTTGTATGCGCTTATTTCGTCATCGAGAAATGGCAACGCTAAGCTTTTTGCAATCAAATAAACTTACCACGGTTGAATTTGTATTTGAACGCTTATCGGATTTGGCGGAAGCCTTGATTATTGCGGCGAGAGATTGGCTATTTGTGCGTTGCTGCGAAGAGTATGGCACGCCAGTAAATTCATTAGGTGAAGAGCAAGAGTTACTTATTTTGGGAATGGGGAAATTAGGCGGACGAGAGCTGAATTTTTCTTCTGATATTGATTTAATTTTTACCTATCCTGATGCAGGTGAAACCGTAGGTGGTCGAAAGCCGATTGAAAATAGTAAATTTTTTATGCGTTTGGGGCAACGTTTGATTAAAGCATTGGATGAAATCACTTTAGACGGCTTTGTGTATCGCACTGATATGCGTTTGCGTCCATTTGGCGATAGTGGTGCATTAGTGCTGAGTTTTGCTGCAATGGAAGATTACTACCAAGAACAGGGGCGTGATTGGGAGCGCTATGCGATGATCAAAGCCAAAATTTTGGGGGAAGATCCGAATAATTTGAATCACCGTTATTTACGCCAAATGTTGCGTCCGTTTATATATCGTCGCTATTTGGATTTTAGTGCGATCCAATCACTGCGAGAAATGAAGCAAAAAATCAGCCGAGAAGTGGTGCGCCGTAATCTCACCGATAATATTAAATTAGGCGCAGGCGGTATTCGAGAAATCGAATTTATTGTGCAAACCTTCCAAATGGTGCGTGGTGGGCGAGATAAAATTTTACAAGAGCGCAGTTTATTGCGTGTATTGCCTCATCTTGCAGAATTAAAATTATTGAGTGAGCAACAAATTAAGCAATTGCGCAATGCATATTTATTTCACCGCCAAGTCGAAAATGTACTGCAAGCGATTGATGATAAACAAACCCAAACTTTGCCGACTGATGAGCAAGATCGTAAGCGGATTATATTTGCCTGCCAAACTTATTTGCAACAAGATCAGCAAAATCAACCGATTGTTATCAAGTACCAGATTGATACATGGCAAGATTTTTTGAATGTGTTGGAACAACATCAAAAAAATGTACGAGCGATATTTAATCAGATTATCGGTGAAGAAGATCAGGATGAGGATTCGCCACTCAATGAAAAATTGGCGGTTTGGCAGGATATTCTACATTATCAAATCACTGAAGAAGATTTAGCTACAGTGCTAAAAGAGTATCCAGTAGCAGAGGCTGATTATCACGAGATTTTTCACCAGCTTTCTTGTACTTTCCAAGATTGGGTAAAACGCCCAATTGGTGTGCGAGGACGCAATGTGCTACGCCGTTTAATGCCAAAAATTTTGGATATGGTATGCGAACGAAGTGACTATTTGGTGGTGTTACCTCGTTTACTGAATATTGTGGATAAAATCACAATGCGCACTACTTATCTGGAGCTTTTGCAAGAACGAGAGCAAATTCTACCGCTTCTCATTACTCTGTCTAGTCAATCAATTATGATTGCCGAGCAAATTTCGCGCTACCCAATGCTGTTAGATGAGCTGATTATTCAAAATAGCCTGACACAGGTTATTGAATTAGACCAATACAAAATCGCATTAAATGAGTATTTGATTCGTATTCCAGAACAAGATGAAGAAGCTTTAATTGATGCCTTGCGCCAGTTTAAACAAAGCCACATTCTACGCATTGCAGCCGCAGACATTTTAGGCGTATTGCCTGTAATGAAAATTAGCGATCACCTCACATATTTGGCAGAAGCGATTATTGGTGCAGTGGTAAATATGGCGTGGAAATCATTGTCGAAGCGTTTTGGTGTGCCAGAGCATTTATCCGAGGCAGAACAAGGCTTTGCAGTAATTGCGTATGGCAAATTAGGCGGAATTGAGTTGGGCTATAATTCTGATTTAGATTTAGTCTTTTTACATAATGCACCAGAAAGTGGCGAAACAACAGGGGCGAGAAAATCGATCTCCAGTCATCAGTTCTATTTAAAATTAGCTCAAAAAATCAATTCGATTTTTAACTTAAACACCAGCGCTGGCGTACTGTATGAAGTGGATATGCGTTTACGTCCGTCTGGTGAAGCGGGGCTATTGGTTAGCACGTTCAAAGCCTATGAGTATTATCAACAAAACGAAGCATGGACGTGGGAATCACAAGCGCTGGTGCGTACCCGTTGTGTATATGGATCGCCTGAATTGATGCAGGCCTTTGAGCGAATTCGCCGAGCAACCTTATCAATGCCTCGTACAAGTGGCCAATTACGCCAAGAAATTTGCGAAATGCGCTACAAAATGTATCAACATTTAAGTAAAACCGATAGCGCACATTTTGATCTAAAAAAGGATAAAGGTGGCATTACCGATATTGAATTTATTGCGCAGTGTTTGGTTTTGGAATATGCCAATCAATACCCACAAATGGCGATTTGGTCGGATAATGTACGTATTTTTGATTCGGCAGTAGCATGTCATATTCTTTCCGAACAAGATGGTGAACAGCTCAAACATTGCTATACCGTCATTCGTAACCGTATTCATCACCTGAATTTATTGCGTAGCCCAAGTGTGGTTAATGCAGCCGAATTTATTGAAGAGCGCGCCTTTGTTGCCAAAATTTGGCAACAAATTTTTGGTTAATATAACAAGTAGGCAAATATGCAAAAAATTTTGTAAATTTAACCGCTTGTTTTCCGTTATAATAGGAGCAAATTCACCCATTCAAGGAGTTTGCAATGGAATATCAATTTACCCACTCAATTCATGGCGTGGTAGCGAAGTGTTCAATGGATCACGAAGCTTTTGCTCGTTGGTTAAATACTGAAATCGCAGAGAATCCACAAGAAATTGTGAAGATTTTAACTGAGTTAGATAAATGTCGAGCAGCTTATCCGAATCATTACGAATGTGTGTTTGAGGGTAGAGAATATAGCTTAGTATTTGATTGTGATGAAGTGATGGTCAAAGCGAATAATTTAGATGATGCTGTTGATGAATCACAAATGGAAGATGGTTTTCAATTTTACGATCAAGAAAGCATTGCGTTTTGTGGTTTAGAAGATTTTGAAAATTTCTTAAAAGCCTATCAAAAATTTAGTCAAACTTACCATTAATAAAAAGGGCGCTGATAACAGCGCCCTTAGTTTTATCTGATTAACGTAATAATTCAATAAATGAAGTAATTACACCTAAGTTGAGAAGATCAACAAAGAATGCACCAACAAGCGGTACGATTAAGAAGGCTTTGTGTGAAGGACCGAAGGTTTCAGTGACAGATTGCATATTTGCCACAGCTGTTGGCGTTGCACCTAAACCAAAACCACAGTGACCCGCAGTTAAAATTGCCGCATCGTAGTCTTTGCCCATGACACGATATGTTACAAAATAGCCGTATAAAATCATCACGATAGTTTGTACGATTAGGATAATTAACATTGGGCCTGCTAAACCAGCTAATTCCCATAATTTGATACTCATTAATGCCATAGCTAAGAAGAGGCTTAATGAAGCATTGCCGAATACGTCGATAGCTCGGTCAAACATATCAAATTTAAATACTGCGGTGAGTACGTTACGTAAAATTACACCGAAGCCCAATGCCCATACGAATTGTGGTAAACCAAGATCTGGGAAGTAATTTGCCATTACTGATGAAAACGCTAAACAGGCTGCAAATAATGCCATGGTTTCAATGGTTGAGCTTGCGGTAATAAAACGTACGCTATCAGCATCTTCAAAGGTGCTATCATCGTACTGTTCCGCAGAAGCATCAACTTTTTTGCTATGTTGTTTGCGGTCTTTTTTCATTTTATTTACTAAGCGACGCGCAACAGGACCACCAATCAAACCACCAGCAACTAAACCGAAGGTTGCTGATGCCATTGCCATTTCCATAATGCCACTGATGCCATACTGTTCAGAGAATATTTTCGCCCATGCAGCACCTGTACCATGACCGCCCGTTAAAGTGATTGAACCTGTGATTAAACCAACTACTGGATCTAAGCCTAATACTGTTGCTAAACCAACGCCCACCGCATTTTGGACAATAATGAATACACCCACGATGATAAGGAAAATAACGAGTGGCATACCACCTTGTTTTAGACGAGAGAAATCAGCAGATAAGCCTACCGAAGCAAAAAAAGCTAACATAAATGCATTTTGTAAACTTTTTTCAAATTGAAAGGAAATATCAGCCCAGTGGTAGAGGCCAAAAATGATGGTTGCTGCAACTAAACCGCCAGCTACGGCTTCAGGGATATTGAAATCTTGTAGAAATTTGATTTTACCAACTAAAAAACGTCCGATTAAAAGAACGAGTGTAGCAACAATAAGTGTGTGGTAACCGTTCAGAATTATTGGTTCCATAGGTGCTCCTCTAAAATGTTAAATGAATGTTGAAAAATAGATATTACTTGATACTAGTGCAAACACTGTAATTTGTCAAAGGGAGGTATAAGAAAAATTATTTCTAAAATTAGAAAAACTTATTGGTATATCCACCTAAATTTTGAGGTGGATCAGCTTTTGGGCTAAACAAGCGGTCATTTCTTTGAATTAGTTCGCATTTTTTAATGTTCAGCTTTGCTAGAATTTTACCAGTAATTATTTTTAGTGGAGATTCAATATGAGTGATATAGCGATTATCGTCAGCTTGTTATCATTGGTGGCGGTTTTAGGCTTGTGGATAGGGCATTTAAAGATCAATGGTGTGGGACTAGGCATTGGCGGTGTATTATTTGGGGGAATTATCGTTTCGCATTTTTCCTCGCTATATGCCATTCAAATTGATGCGCATACCTTACATTTTATTCAAGAATTCGGTTTAATTTTGTTTGTATATTCAATTGGGATTCAGGTTGGTCCAGGTTTTTTTGGCTCTTTACGGCAATCTGGCTTAAAACTAAATGCTTTTGCCATTTTAATTGTGTTATTAAGCGGTATTTTAGTTGCGCTGATTCATCTACTTTTTGATGTACCATTACCTGTTATTTTAGGGATTTTTTCTGGTGCGGTAACCAATACACCATCGCTCGGGGCAGGACAACAAGTATTGGCTGAACTAGCGGGGGAGAATACCACGGCGGTAATGGGAATGAGTTATGCGATTGCTTATCCGTTTGGCATTATTGGTATTTTGTTATCCATGTGGCTTGTTCGAATTATATTCAAAATCAATATAGATAAAGAAGCGATTGATTTTGATAACAGCCAAAATCAGCAAAAAGAAGGGCTAGATAGTTTAAATGTGCGCCTGATTAATCCAAATCTCGGTGGTTTGAAATTAAAAGAAATCCCTGATTTTGAAAGCCACAAAGTAATTTACTCTCGTTTAAAACGAGGAGAAGAGCTGATTGTGCCTAAAGTGGATACGGTGCTACAACTTGGTGATGTATTGCATTTAGTCGGCGAAAAAGCAATGCTACATAAAATGCAGCTCATTTTAGGTGAACAAGCGAACATTTCGTTATCTACCAGAGGCACTTGTTACCGCTCAGAGCGAGCAGTGGTGACTAATGAAAATGTATTCGGTAAAAAGATCCGCCATTTGATGCTAAAAGGCAAATATGATGTGGTAATTTCTCGCTTAAATCGAGCAGGAGTGGAACTGATTCCGAGTGGTGAAATGTCGTTACAATTTGGGGATGTGTTGAATTTAGTTGGACGCCAAGAAGATATTGAAACAGTGCGGGCAATCATTGGTGATGCACATCAAAAATTACAACAAGTACAAATGTTACCGATTTTTATTGGGATTGGTTTAGGGGTATTGTTGGGGTCATTACCGCTTTACCTTCCTGGTTTTCCTGTGGCGCTAAAATTAGGTTTGGCAGGTGGACCACTAGTTGTAGCATTAATTCTAGCCAGAATTGGTAGTATCGGTAAACTTTATTGGTTTATGCCTCCGAGTGCGAATTTAGCGTTACGAGAAATTGGTATTGTGCTATTCCTTGCGGTGGTTGGATTAAAAGCAGGCGCGAATTTTTTAGAGACATTATTAAGCCCTGAAGGACTTGCTTGGATGGGATACGGTGCAATGATTACCTTTGTGCCACTAATGGTGACCGCATTAATTGCCCGTATTTATGGCAAACTTAATTATCTGTCATTATGTGGTTTGCTTGCAGGCTCAATGACTGACCCACCAGCATTGGCATTTGCGAATGAAATTAAAGACGGAAATGGCGCCGCAGCACTTTCTTATGCCACGGTTTATCCACTTGTGATGTTTTTACGCATTATCTTACCTCAATTATTAGCTATTCTGTTATGGGTAGCGAGTTAAAAGTTTTTAGCGATAGATAGCGGTCGAATTTACAGAATTTTTTGCAAAATTCTCAGAGAATCTGACCGCTATTTTCATTTCCTCTCTGTTCAGCAAATCAGATTCCTTGTAGAATAATCGTTTAATTTTTTATAGAAAAGAATAGATATTATGAGCCGTACAAAAAAAACTCGTCGAATTACCGACATCATGCCTGCCAGAAAAGCAGATAAAAAGCCAGAGCAACCTAAATTAGGTGGCGGTAAGAATCGTAAACCTACTCGTTATGAGCTAGATGCAAAAGCCCGTGAAGAAAAGAAAAAGCGTAAACATAAAGGTTTGCCAACAGGTTCACGCAATATTGATCCAGCAGAACAGAAAAAAGTAGCAGTAAAAGAGGTAAAAGATCCTCGTATTGGTAGCCGTAAAAAAGTGCCACTTATGGTGGAATTTGTGAATCGACCAGAGAAAGGTCAAACAATCAAACCTGTGCCATTAGAAGCATTCAAACCACATTTATCACCTGAGTTAGAGCTAGAACAATTAGAGAATAATGAGATCTTAAACCAATTACTCGATGAAATTGAAGCAGGTAAAACCTTATCGGCAAAAGATCAACAATTTGTGGATGAATGTTTAGATCGTATTGATGAGTTAATGACAGAATTAGGTATCGAAGAGGAAGACGAAGACAATGGTGATGCGTTACTTCGTCAATTCGAAACCATGGATATTAATCAATTTAGATAAGATTAGAAAAACGTATGATTCGATTTTTTCTTATTATTCTTGCCGTTTTAATTGTGCTTTCTATGGCGGGTTACGCTGCTTATTTAATGCTGAAGCTACGCAAACAAAATGCGCAACATAAAGCATTGTTGCAGCAAGCAGAACAAGCGCAGAAAACTCGCTTTACACGAATTATTGAGAGTATTGATGTTATTGCTCGAGCAATGCTTTCTGAACAATGTGATTTTTCAGAAGGTGTGCTTCGTTTAAAACCCTTACTTGAGGTATTAGGTAAATCGTTAAATCAATATCCAGCAATGTGGGAGCTGTATCAAGTGGTGGAAGATATGCCGATTTTAGACGCACGTAAGGTATTAAAACGCAATGAACGAATGAAGCAAGATCTACGGCGTGAATCGAAAGAAATTGAGCTAGAAGCTCAAATTAAAGCAGAGTGTCATCAATTACTTATTGATATTACCCATTTTTAGAACAATCGCCTTTTGTGAGTGACTCCTATCTTTGAAGGAAATCCAATGTCAGAAATTATTTGGGATTTAGCCCTTATTCAAAAATACAACCAATCAGGCCCTCGTTATACGTCTTACCCAACGGCGTTAGAGTTTAGTGAAAGCTACAATGATGATGATTTTAAAGTGGCTGCAGCACGCTATCCAAATCGTCCGTTATCACTTTATGTGCATATCCCCTTCTGCCATAAATTATGTTACTTTTGTGCGTGTAACAAAATCATTACTCGCCATCAACATAAAGTAGATATTTATTTGGATTATCTGGAAAAAGAAATCAAAACACGCGCACCATTATTTACCAACCGCACAGTAACCCAAATTCACTGGGGCGGTGGTACGCCAACGTATTTAGATGAAGCACAATCAGAGCGTTTAATGGCAATGCTACGCAAGCATTTTAATGTAAGTGATGATGCTGAAATTAGTATCGAAATGGATCCACGTGAAATTGAATTAACCATGTTGGATCATTTATGCCAAATTGGTTTTAATCGAATTAGTATGGGGATCCAAGACTTCAATAAAGAAGTGCAAAAACTAGTGAATCGTGAGCAAGATGAAGCATTTATTTTTGCCTTGATGAAACGTGCGAAAGAACTAGGTTTTGCTTCAACTAATATTGATTTGATTTACGGTTTACCAAAGCAAGATGTTGAAAGTTTTATGTACACCCTTGAACGAGTGATTGAACTCGATCCAGATCGAATGAGTGTATTTAATTATGCGCACTTACCAAGCCGTTTTGCAGCACAAATCAAAATTAAAGATGATATGTTGCCAGCGCCAGAAACTAAGCTGACTATTTTACAAAAAACAATCGAGTTTTTAGGCAGTAATGGCTATAAATTTATTGGTATGGATCACTTCGCAAAACCTAATGATGAACTTGCGATTGCACAGCAACAAGGCGTATTGCACCGCAATTTCCAAGGCTATACGACTCAAGAAGAATGTGATCTACTTGGTATGGGCGTGTCGGCAATTAGCTTACTTGGCGATACTTATGCGCAAAATCATAAAGAATTACAGCAATATTACGCTAATGTAGAAGCGCGTGGCATTGCGCTACATAAGGGCTTAGCACTCACGCAAGATGATTGTATTCGTCGTGATGTGATTAAAGCGCTGATTTGTAATTTTAAACTCGAATTTGACCGCTTGCAGGCAGAGTATCAAATTGATTTTAAACAGTATTTTTCTGAAGATTTAGCATTATTAGCACCGCTCGTCAAAGACGGTTTATTAGAAATTAATGAGCATAGTATTGTGGTTTCACCACGAGGTCGTTTGTTAATTCGTAACATTTGCTTATGTTTTGATGTGTATTCAAGACAGCTTGCGAAAAGACAGCAATTTTCTCGAATTATTTAAGTAAAAGGTGTACATCCTTTTGAAATTTACGATGGGTTAGCCCATCCATATAAGGAACTATTATGAAAACTCGTTATAGTGTTCTTTCTGTTGCAATGATGACTGCGTTTTATGCTCAGTATGCACAAGCAGATTTGAGAGAACAGTGTCTATTAGGTGTTCCTCATTTTCAAGGTGAAGAAATTCAAGGTGATCAAACCTTACTACCTGTTGAAATTGAAGCAGATAGCGCAATAATCAATCAACCTAAAGATGCAACTTATACTGGTGATGTAGCGATTAAACAGGGTAACCGTACCATTCTTGCTGATGAAGTGCGAGTAGAGCAGAACGGCGAACAACAGCGCCGTGTGTTTTTGAAAGGTAAATATCAATATCAAGATAACTTGATTCAAGCTCAAGGGCGTGATGCTGCAATGGATCTTGGTTCGGAAACGGCAGATTTACAGCATACGCAATTTCAGCTGGTGGGGCGTCAAGGACGAGGTACTGCGGAAAGCGGCTCATTTAGTAAAAATAAACGCATCTTAAAAAATGCGACTTTTACTGCTTGTTTACCAAATGACAATGCTTGGGCAATTGAAGGTAATGAGATGATTCAGCATGTTGATGAAGAATATGCTGAAATTTGGCACGCACGCTTTAAAGTACTTGGTATGCCTGTATTTTATTCGCCGTATTTGCAATTTCCGATTGGTGATCGCCGTCGCTCAGGCTTATTGATTCCAAGTTTTAGCCGTTCGAGCAAAGATGGTTTTACTTATTCACAGCCGTTTTATTGGAATATTGCACCTAATATGGATGCAACCATTACACCAACCTATTATTCACGTCGTGGCTGGCAAATTAGTCCAGAATTCCGTTATCTCACCAAATTAGGTGAAGGGATTGTGGCGGGCGAATATATGGACAAAGATCGCTTAGACGAATACAAACCAGATGATAATGATCGCAAACGCTATTTAGTACACTGGCGCCATAATATGAGTTTCCTCACAGATTGGCGTTTATATGTGGATTACACCAAAGTGAGTGATAAACGCTACTTCTCCGATTTTGATTCGGAATATGGTAGCAGTACCGATGGTTATGCGACTCAACAATTCAAGTTGGGTTATTTCCAACCTAATTACAACTTATCGATTTCAGGTAAGAAATTCCAAACCTTTGATGATTTGGAAATTGGTCCATATCGAGTGTTACCACAAATTGATTTTAACTATTACAAAGATGGCTTAGTGAAAGGCGGCGATTTCAAGCTTTTCACACAAGTAGCACGTTTTGAAAACGATAGTACATTAATGCCAAAAGCATGGCGTTTTCATGTTGAGCCTACGCTGAACTTCCCATTTGCAAACCGTTATGGCAGCTTAAACTTTGAAACAAAGTTATATGCAACGCATTATATTCAAGAAAAGGGTAGCAGTAATCAAGCAGGAGAAGTGGATAAAAACGTAACTCGTGTGATTCCACAAGTAAAAATTGATTTACAAACTGTCTTAGAGGCGGATAAACAGCTCTTTAGTGGCTTTAATCAAACCTTTGAGCCTCGAGTGCAATACATCTATCGTCCATATAAAAACCAAGCTGATATTGGCTCTAAACAACATAGCAGTGTTGGGTTAGGTTACGATTCTGCTTTATTGCAAAGTGATTATTTCTCTCTGTTTAATGATCGCCGTTATAGCGGTTTAGACCGTATTTCTTCGGCAAATTTAGTTACCGCAGGGGGAACAACACGCTTTTTTAATGAGAAAACGGGCGCAGAAATCTTTAACTTTAGTGCAGGGCAAACCTACTATTTAAGTCCATCAAAAATTGATGATTCATCTATAAATAGTACAGCAAAACGTTCTTCTTCTTGGGCGTTGGAATCAAACTGGAAATTCCACCGTAAATGGAATTGGCATGGAGCTTATCAATACGATACTCGCTTAAACCAAACCTCGTTAGCGAATACATCGTTACAATACAAGCCAAGCCAAGATAAAGTGATTCAGTTGAATTACCGCTTTGCAAGTAAAGATTACATTAATCAAAACTTGCGCAGTAACGCTTACGGGCAAGATATTAAACAAGTTGGTGCGGTAGTAGGCTGGGAATTGACCGATAAAGTGGCATTTATGGCAAGCCATTATCATGATATTGCGCTGAAAAAGCTTGTGGAAACACAATTCTCTATGAACTATAACACTTGTTGCTGGAGTGCAAATGTTTACGTGGCTCGTAAGCTGACTGCAACCCCAACGGGTGCGCCAGATAGTATTAATGATTTATACTATGACAATAAGTTTGGTGTGAATTTTGAATTACGCTTCGGCACGAACTACAGTAGTGGCGTACGTAAGATGCTGAAAAAAGGCTTGATTCCTTATACAGAACAATATGGAATCAACTAAGAGTAACAGTGAAAAAAGCGAGAGAAATCTCGCTTTTTTATGGGCATAAATTTTATATATAAAAGCGGTCTATTTTATTTGGTTTTTTTGCAATGCAATTGAAACGGAGGAGGTTTGCAAAATATTAACGAAAATAGACCGCTGGTTCGGACATATAATTAGTGGCGGAAGTGGCGCATTCCTGTTAAGACCATTGCCATACCGTGTTCGTTTGCTGCATCAATCACTTCTTGATCACGCATTGAACCACCTGGGTGAATTACACAGGTGATCCCCACTTTAGCTGCTGCATCAATACCATCACGGAATGGAAAGAAGGCATCTGAAGCCATTACACAGCCAGCAACTTGTAAACCTTCATCTTCCGCTTTAATACCAGCGATTTTCGCTGAATATACGCGACTCATTTGACCTGCACCAATCCCGATTGTTTGACCATTTTTCGCATAGACAATCGCATTTGATTTGACATATTTTGCGACTTTCCAGCAGAATAATAAGTCTTCAAGCTCCGCTTTGCTTGGTTTACGTTCGGAAACTACTTGTAAATCTTCAATTGAGATTGAACCTTGGTCAGCATCTTGTACTAATAAACCGCCGTTTACACGTTTGAAATCTAAACGTTTTTGCGCTTGAGTAAATTCACCGCATTCGAGTACACGCACATTTTTCTTTTTCGCAAGTGCTGTTTTTGCCGCTTCTGAAACAGTCGGTGCAATGATCACTTCCACGAATTGACGTTCTGCGATAGTTTGCGCTGTTTCGCCGTCTAATTCTCGGTTAAAGGCAATAATGCCACCAAATGCTGATGTTGGGTCGGTTTGATAAGCACGGTTATAAGCCTCTAAAATGTCTTTGCCTAATGCTACGCCACAAGGGTTTGCGTGTTTAACAATAACACACGCAGGCTCTGCAAATTCTTTTACGCATTCAAGTGCTGCATCGGTGTCGGCGATATTGTTATAAGAAAGTGCTTTGCCTTGTAATTGTTTTGCTGTTGCTACAGAGGTTTCTTTCACTTCTTCTACATAGAATGCCGCATTTTGATGTGAGTTTTCACCGTAACGCATGGTTTGTTTACGCACGAAATTTAGGTTTAATGTACGAGGGAATTGACCACACTCTTGGCTTAAATCTTCTTCCTCTGCGCCTTGATATGGCGGAACCAATTTACCGAAGTAGTTTGCGATCATAGAATCATATTGTGCGGTATGTTCGAATGCTTTGATAGCAAGGTTAAAACGGGTTGCGAAGGTTAATTCATTTTGGTTTTGATCCATTTCTGCAAGAATCGCATCAAAATCGTTATTATTTACTACAATCGCAACATCTTTATGATTTTTCGCTGCGGCACGCACCATAGTTGGCCCGCCAATATCAATATTTTCTACGGCATCTTCAAGAGTGCAGTCAGGTTTTGCGACCGTTGCGGCAAACGGGTAGAGATTAACCACCACCATATCAATACGCTCAATGCCGTGCTGGTTCATTACTTCATCATCTAAACCACGACGTCCCAAAATCCCACCGTGGACTTTAGGGTGAAGCGTTTTTACACGCCCGTCCATCATTTCAGGAAAACCTGTGTAATCAGATACTTCCGTTACTGCTAAGCCAGTCTCAGCCAATAATTTGGCTGTTCCACCTGTTGAAAGTAATTTTACACCACGAGCTGCCAGCCCCTGTGCAAATTCGACAATACCTGTTTTATCTGACACACTTAATAACGCCTGTTGAATCGCCATTTTTCTAAGTTCCTTAAAATGAATGTTAAACAAATACCATTTTATTATAGCGCAAACGTTTGCTTTTTTCATGGGCAAGCGGTTGAATTTGTAGAAATTTTTACAAATTGGACCGCTTGCAGAGGTTAGGAAGAAGAGTAGAATAGTGAAAGTTATAGGAGGAATAATGATTAAACACGATTTAACTCATTTTGAATTTAGCTATTATACTGAAGAAGGTGTGCAGGTAGGCAGATTGCGCTATCGCTATATTAAAGATAATGTGATCGATGCTTATACCACCAAGGTGGATGAAGCCTTTCAGGGTAAAGGCATTGCAGGAGAACTTTATTCTGCGTTAATTGAATTTGTTCAGCAAAATGAACTCAAAATCAAACCAGGCTGTAGTTATATCGAAGTAAAAATGCAGCGAAGCCATAAAGCGTTAATCGCATAACAAAAATGGCGTACCAATGTGAGGTACGCCATTTTTAGTTATTCATTATAAAGTGCCATATATAATTTGTGTTCGAAATTAGATAGTGGCGCACGTTTGGTTTTGTTTTCTAATTCGCCCGTTGAATAGCCATTAACAAACTGAACAAAGGCGATTTGTTCGCCGCGGGCATTTTTCATAAAACCAGCTAAATTATACACGCCTTTTAATGAGCCTGTTTTGGCAATCAGGTTTTTTGCTAATGGCTCAACTGCAATTGATCCTCTGCCTGAAATCGTGCCATCAACACCAGCAATCGGAAAGGTTTCAAACAGCTGTAAGTTTTCTTCATGCTTGGCTATGTATTCCAAGGTTTGTAACATGGTTTCTGCGTTTACTTGGTTATGGCGAGATAGCCCTGAGCCATCCACCACGACACTGTTATCAAATTTTATCCCTGCTTTTGTTTTTAATACATTTCGTACAGTATGACTTGCTAATGGAAATGAAGCTGGACGATTATGTTGTTGATTGGCAATCCTTCTAAATAAGCTATCTGCAATTTGGTTGTCTGATTTTTTCATCATTTTTTTCAATAATTCAGGCAAAGGAACAGACCAATGTTCAGCGAGCAATGTGCCGTTTTGTGGATTTAGAGGCTCTTGAATCTTCCCTTCAAAAGTAATACCAACACGTTTCAAATTCGCTTTAATTAAGTTTGCGCCATAACTTGCAGGATCTTGTACTGAAAAACTTAGCCCGAATGGTTCCACTTGCCGAGCCATGCAGCCTTTCACTTGATAGCGATTGTTATCATTTACCACCACATCTAATTGACAATATGGCGCTTGTGATTTTTCTACGATATAAGCGGAGCTGAATACCTGTACGGGGTAAGCTGATGGCACATTTACTTTAGCAAATTCACCGACTGTTTGGTCTGCATTCAGCGTAACGTAAAAACAGTTGTGATCGATATTAACCGCAGCGGGTGGAGCACTAAAACACATGGGTAAATCATTCCAAATCCAGCCAGAGGCTTTATCATGGCTGGCAAAAACGGCGGTATCTAAAATCAAATTACCTGTAATTTTATGAATACCTTGCTTTTTTAACTGGTTAATTAATTGATAAAGCTGACCGCTTGTTAAATCAGGATCACCTGTGAATTTCGCAATTAAATCGCCATTAAGCACGCCATTTTCTACTTTGCCATTGGTAAGCAAGGCGGTCTGAAAGCGAAAATCGGTAGGTAACGATAGTTTTGCCGCCAATGCAGTGAATACCTTTTGAGTACTGGCGGGCAACATAAAAATATCACTTTGATATTGAGCAATAATTTGATTGGTGGTTAAATTTTTTGCAATAAAACTCGCAGAGCTTCCTGCAGGAAGATGAGGGAGTAACTCTTGAGTATTGATTTCTGCGTGCGCAATGTTTGGAAGAAGTAAACTAATTAATGAGAGTTTTGGCATGAGTTTGCCAATAGATTTAAACAGCATATAAATTCGGGAGTTGATATTTTTAACAAGACGTTGAATAATAGCCCTTTCACTTATATTCGTAAACCTTAAAATTTTTCTAAAAGGATAAATAATGAAACAAATTCCAATGACGATGCGTGGCGCAGAAATGCTTCGCGAAGAATTAGAATTTTTAAAAAATGTTCGCCGCCCACAAATTATTGATGCGATTGCAGAAGCCCGCGAACATGGCGATTTAAAAGAAAATGCGGAATACCATGCAGCACGTGAACAGCAAGGTTTCTGTGAAGGCCGTATTCAAGAAATCGAAGGTAAATTAGGTAACGCACAAATTATTGACGTAACCAAAATGGCAAATAATGGCAAAGTGATTTTTGGGGCAACGGTAAGTTTAGTGAATGCAGATACTGATGAAGAAGTGACTTACCGCATTGTAGGCGATGATGAAGCGAATATCAAAGAGGGCTTAATCTCAGTAAATTCACCAATTGCTCGTGGTTTAGTCGGTAAGGAAGTGGATGATTCAGTAAGTATTGTTACCCCAGGTGGAAAAGTAGAATTCGACATTATTAATGTAGAATATATTTAAGCTAAATTAACCTCAAAAAAAACAAGCGGTCATCTTTGTTAAGATTTTGTGCAAAAAATAGAAGCAATATGACCGCTTGTTTTATTATTGAAATAATTGGTGGTGTTTTACTAATTCTTCACGAGTAAGGGTAAAGACGCCAAGACCACCATTTTTGAATTCAATCCAATGGAATGGCACAGTTGGGAATTGTTCAATTAAATGTACCATGCTATTACCTACTTCACATACTAATACACCATTCTCAGCGAGATAATTTGGAGCCTCAGCAAGAATGCGTTTGGTAATGTCTAAACCATCTACGCCAGAACCTAATGCTAATTCAGGCTCATGATGGAATTCTTCTGGCATATCGTCTAAATCTTCTTGATCAACATACGGAGGATTGGTCACAATTAAATCATATTTATCTTGTGGAATATCATTAAATAGATCTGAACTAATTGGGAATACTCGATGAGCTACTTGGTGGCGCTCAATATTAATTTGCGCAACATCTAATGCATCCATTGATAAATCAACTGCATCAATTTCTGCATTTGGGAATCGGTTTGCACAAGCAATCGCAATACATCCACTACCTGTACACATATCTAAAATACGTTTTGGTTCGGCACGTAAAATGCCTGTAAAGCCTTGTTGAATTAATTCTCCAATAGGTGAACGAGGCACAATAACACGTTCATCAACATAATATTCTGCACCGCAGAACCACGCTGAGTTAGTTAAGTAAGCAATAGGTTTACGCATACCTAAACGCTGTTCTACCATTTCAATAATGCGTGCTTTTTCTAGGCGGGTAAGATTAGATGAATACATTGCTTCAGGTACATCAATAGGTAAGTTTAAAGCACTTAATACTAATTGATGCGCTTCGTCCCAAGCATTATCTAATCCGTGACCATAGTAAAGATCTGAAGCGTTAAAATAGCTATAAGCCCAACGCATCATATCTTGAATGGTTTTTAAATCATCAGCGGTTGATGACTCCGAGATTTCTTCTAATAATTCTAAATTGTATTCGAACATAGTTGTCCCCTTTGTTAAGTAAAAATTGGCTTATTCTATACCGATATATGTTTTTACGCTAGAATTCCGAAAAAATTAAAGGAAAAATAAAAATGATAACAACTCAGATTCTTGAATTAGATCAAAAATATATCTGGCATCCCTATTCTTCTATCACTCATCCGATTCCTGTTTATCCTGTAGAACGTGCTGATGGCGTGATCATCACTTTAAAAGACGGGCGTCGATTGATTGATGGAATGTCTTCATGGTGGGCCGCTTTGCATGGCTATAATCATCCCCGTTTAAACCAAGCTGCAATAACGCAGTTAAATCAAATGAGCCATATTATGTTTGGCGGGTTCACCCATGAGCCAGCCGCAAAACTTGCGCAAAAATTATTAGAAATTCTACCGTCTGAATTAAACAAAATTTTCTTTGCGGATAGCGGATCAGTGGCGGTTGAAGTGGCGATGAAAATGGCATTGCAATATGCGCAAGCAAGCGGTGCAAAAACGGTAAAAAAACGCACTAAATTTGCCACTATTCGCGCGGGCTATCACGGTGACACGTGGCATGCAATGTCAGTTTGCGATCCTGTCACAGGCATGCATGGCTTATTCAATGCGAGTTTACCTGTACAATATTTTCTGCCACAACCGAGCGTAAAATTTGGGGAAACATGGCGTGAAGACGCCATTCAGCCATTACAAGATTTATTTGAACAGCATGCAGATGAAATTGCTGCATTAATTTTAGAGCCGATAGTGCAAGGCGCTGGCGGAATGTATTTCTATTCGCCCGTCTATTTACAAAAGGCAAGAGAGTTATGTGATCGTTTTGGTGTACTATTAATTTTTGATGAAATTGCAACAGGTTTTGGGCGCACAGGTAAATTATTTGCACTCGAATATGCACAAGTTGTGCCAGATATTATTTGCTTGGGCAAAGCACTTACTGGCGGTTATTTAACCTTATCCGCTACGATTACCACTGAAAAAGTGGCAACAACAATTTGCGAAGGCGAGGCAAAATGTTTTATGCACGGTCCGACATTTATGGCAAATCCGCTTGCCTGTGCGATTGCTTATGAATCGATCAATTTATTATTGGAACAGGACTGGCAAACAAATATTAAACGCATTGAACAACAACTAAAGGAAGAACTAGCGCCTGCTCGCCAATTTAAATCGGTGGCAGAAGTCCGTGTGTTAGGCGCAATTGGCGTGCTAGAAATGCGACAAGCGGTGGATTTGGCTTCGTTACAAAAATTATTTGTCGAACACGGCATTTGGGTTCGCCCTTTTGGCAAGTTAGTTTATTTAATGCCACCATTTATTATTAGCAATAGCGAATTAACCCAACTCACCAGTGCTTTATTAGCCGTACTAAAACAAGCCTATAACGAATAATTGAAATACATGGAGGTATTATGAATGTATTTACACAAAAATTAGAGGCACTCACTCAAGCGGGCTTAAAACGCGCGCTACCTAACATTTCACATGAAGGGAAGTGGATTATTGCAGATAAGCGTAGAATGTTAAATTTTTCTTCAAATGATTATTTGGGACTCGCTGCAGATCAACGATTACAGCGCGAATTTTTGCAAAAAATGCTTGAAAATGAACCGCTTGTTAATCCATTAACTTCATCATCATCTCGTCTGCTTACAGGGAATTTCCCTATCTATCAAGAACTTGAGCAATTGATCGCAAACCGATTTTCTCGTGAGGCAGCGTTGTTGTTCAACAGTGGCTATCACGCCAATATTGGTATTTTACCCGCACTCGCCGATAAAAATACGCTGGTTCTTGCTGATAAATTAGTTCATGCAAGTTTAATTGATGGTATTCGTTTAGCAGGCGTATCGTTTTATCGCTATCAACATAATAATCTGGAACATTTAACGCAGCTACTCACTAAATACGCTACTCAATTTGAGCGAATTATTATCGTTACAGAAAGTATTTTTAGCATGGATGGCGATATTGCGCCTTTAGCCGAATTAGTCGCACTGAAAAAAGTGTTCTCGAATCAGTGCCAAGTTATGCTATATGTGGATGAAGCACACGCTATTGGTGCTTATGGAGAGCAAGGCTTAGGAATGGCAGAAGTGTTTGATTGTATTGCAGAGATTGATTTTTTAGTCGGTACTTTTGGAAAAGCACTTGCTTCAGTCGGCGCTTATTTAGTGTGTGATCAGTTGATCAAAGATTACTTAATTAATAGTATGCGTCCATTGATTTTTTCGACCGCTTTACCGCCGCTTAATGTCGCTTGGACGGCTTTTTTATTTCAACAATTGCCTGAATTACAAGCCAAACGGACACACTTGGCTTATCTAAGTGACCGATTAAAACAAGCGGTGCAACAGAAAAATGATTATCCACTGCAAACGCAAAGTTGCATTATTCCATTTGTGGTTGGCGAGAATGAGCAAGCGGTACAAAAAGCTAAATATTTACAACAACAAGGCTTTTATTGTTTACCGATTCGTCCCCCAACAGTGCCGAAAGGTATGGCGCGTATTCGCTTATCATTAACCGCAGATTTAGCCGAAGATGAACTAAATCAACTGATCGCTTGTTTATAAGGAGAAAAAGTGAAAACCAAATTCATTTCCCATTCAAAAAATACTGATCAAGCTAATTTGATTGTATATTTTGCAGGTTGGGCAACCCCACCAAGTGTGGTAAGTCATTTAACCATACCCGCAGGCTACGATTTACTGATTTGTTATGATTATCAAGATTTAACCTTAGCTTCATTTGATTTTAACCGCTACCAAAAAATCCATTTAGTGGCGTGGTCAATGGGCATTTGGGTGGCAGAAAAAACTTTAGCTCATCTCCCCTTTCAGAGTGCTACAGCCATCAATGGTACACCGTTTCCAAAACATGATAAATGGGGCATTCCTGTGCAAATTTTTGAGGGAACCTTACAAACGCTAAATGAAGCAAACCGCCTGAAATTTGAACGCAGAATTTGTGGCGATAAACAACTGCTCAATCATTATCTAGCGTTGTCTGAACGGCGCACTTTAGCAGAGATTTCGGCGGAGCTTAAGCAATTAAATTTAGCCATAGATGCCCAAGCGGTTTCACCGAGTATTCATTGGGATCATGTGATTATTGGTGAGAAAGATAGAATTTTTCCACCACATAATCAACTTGCTTACTGGCAAACGCAAAATGCTCAGATTAGCCAAATTAGTGAGGGGGAGCATTATCTCTGGCAACATTTTTCAGCGTGGCAACAATTATGGAACAGCTAGCAAAATCTTTGATTGCCGAGCGATTTATCGCACATTCCAATGAATACGATGAGCATGCGCTGGCACAACAACAAATTAATCAACAATTGGTTCAGCTATTAGCACAAACCGATAAAGCCAGCTTTAAACGCGTGTTAGAAATTGGCTGTGGTACGGGCGATTTTACCCAAAAACTGTTAGCCATATACCCGATTGAACAATTAGTTGTGAATGATTTAAGTGCAGTTTTTCGAAAGCCACTTTTGCAAAAAATAGCCAAAAATCGACCGCTTGTTTCGTTTGAATTTATGGAGGGCGATGCTGAACATTTGGTCTTTGAAGGCAAATTTGATTTGCTTAGTTCAGCTTCAGCTATTCAATGGTTTGAGCATCCACAGGCTTTTGTGAGGCAAGCTTCGGACTTATTACAGACTGGTGGTGTTTTGTTGTTTAATAGCTTTAGTTCAGAAAATTTAACTGAAATTCGCCAGCTTACTGGCGTTGGTTTAACTTATCCTAATCAACAGGATTGGCAGGCGTGGTTAGGTAATGATTTCACTAAATTGCATATTCATCAACAGCAAATTCGCTTAGCGTTTCCCTCGCCATTAGCGGTATTACAACATTTGCGCCAAACAGGCGTTACTGCAACTTCTCGTAACATCTGGACTCGCAAAATGCTAAGTGAATTTAATCAACAATATCTTGCGCGATTTAGTTGTGAGCAGGGCGTGTATTTAACTTATACACCAATTTTTATTTTGGGAGTAAGAAAGTAATGGGCAAAATCATTTTTGTTTCAGGCATTGATACTGACATTGGTAAAACTGTGGCTACAGGTTTTTATGCACAACGCTTAATGGCGCAGGGCTATTCGGTGATTACGCAAAAGATGATTCAAACGGGTTGCCGTGGAGTTTCGAGCGATATTTTGCAACACCGCCAAATGCAAAATATGGCTTTAACCGAAGAAGATAAAGCGAGTATAACTTGTCCGTATTTATTTGAATATCCCTGTTCGCCTCATTTAGCCGCAGAACGAGAAAATAGGGTCATTGAACCAGCCAAAATTAGCCGAGCCAGCCAGTTATTAGCGGAAAAATATGATTATGTATTGCTAGAAGGCGCTGGTGGTTTGGCGGTGCCTTATGATGCGCACCAGACGACGCTTGATTACATTATCGCACAAAAGCTACCGCTGATTTTAGTGACCTCTGGACGATTAGGCTCAATCAATCATACTTTGCTAAGCTTAATGGTTTGCCAACAAAAACAGATTCCATTAGTGAGTTTGATCTATAATAGCTATCCGCCAACCGATGAAGTGATTCATCAAAGTACGTTAAACTATTTTAAAAATTATATGGAACGCTATTTCCCTCAAGCGGAATTGTTAGTGATGGGTAAACAAGAATTATGCTAGATAATGAAGATTTTGCGCTTTTCCAAGAAGCGATCAAAGGCACTAAAAAAATTAAACAAGACACATTTGTACCAAAAACGACACTGCGTAAAAAAGTGAGTGAGTTGCGAGAGCTGCAAGAACAAAAAGATACCGAATTTTTCTTTTCTGATGAATATGAGCCGTTATTACGAGAAGAAAATGAAAAAGTAAAATACCTGCGCGCAGATGTTGATCCTTATATTTTAAAACAATTGCGCCGTGGTGATTTTCAGCCTGAACTCTTTTTAGATTTACATGGCTTAACACGAGAGCAAGCTAAAAAAGAATTAGCTGCATTGATTTTGGCGTGCGAAAAAGAGCAGGTGTATTGCGCCAGTATTATGACTGGGTTTGGTACACGTACCTTAAAAGATCAAATCCCTCGTTGGCTAGTGCAACATCCTAAAGTGCTTGCATTACATCAAGCGCCAAGAGAATGGGGCGGCGATGCGGCAATTCTGATTTTAGTTGAGCAATTAGAAAATCCAGAAAGACGTTTATTTGAACGTAGATAGCTTTTACAAGCGGTCGAATCTGCACATAATTTCGAAAATTTTGCACAGATCCGACCGCTTGTGCTTTCTATCCAAATTGGAAATTTGTAGAATGCGAATCTTTATCAATAAAGGATTATTTTCTTATGTTAGAGCTTGTTATTGCTATCTTGTGTAGCGTTTCTGTGGGAGTGCTGATTAAAGTAGCTCGCCAAAAACAAATCGCTATCGATCAAAGCATTGCAGTAAACTATATTGTTACTACTTCAATGACCTACTTCTTACTCAACCCCGATTTTAAAGGACAAACAGTCGTTGAAATTGTGGCAAATAGCCCATCAGCGTATCTCTTTTTTGCATTGGGCTTTTTACTGCCAACCGTTTTCTTAATTCAAGCAAAATCGCTGGAGTTTGCGGGGATCATTCGTACTGATGCCGCGCAACGCTTATCGCTATTTTTGCCAATTTTGGCGGCATTTACCATTTTTGGTGAGCAAATTACCCAAAATAAACTGATTGCGCTGATGTTAGCCTTTGTTGCACTCGGCTGTTTGTTGTGGAAAACCCACCATGGTATGGGTAAAGGGGGCAAAATTGCAATTGTTAGTCTCGCTTGTGTATGGTTAGGTTATGGTATGACCGATACCTTATTTAAACAAATTGCTAAATCAGGTTCGGCTTTCCCTGTTACCTTATTGATTGCGTTTGTATTTGCAGGCTGTTTAATGTTCGCTTACTTATTGCTGAAACGTACGCAATGGAACGTAGCAAGCGTTATGGTTGGCTTGTTATTGGGTGTCTTAAATTTCTGTAATATTTTGTTCTATATTAAAGCACACCAAGTGATGAAAGATGATCCGACCTTGGTATTTACAGGTATGAACCTTGGGGTAATTTGTTTAGGAACTTTTATTGGTGCTTTAATCTTTAAAGAAAAAATCAATAAAATTAACTACTTAGGTGTGTTTATTGCGATTATTGCAATTATCTGTTTATTCTATTGGAAATGAATAACCTGTTATCTGAGATAGGTTGTGATTTATAATAAAAGGTGATTATTCGTAATCACCTTTTTTATTAGGATTAGGAGTCGATATGAAAATAAAACAGTTTAGCTTATGTGTATTGAGTGCAATTGTGATGAATCAAGCCTTTGCTCAATCAACAGATAAACCAGTAGAACCTGCTTTTGCTAATCAACTAGAAAATGGCTTTGATTTAAATTTTAATGATAAAAATTATCGAACGGTAGAAGCATTGGTGAATGGTTTAGAAATTAAATATCGTGCATTTGAAAATATTGTTTATGTACAAAATCCTGTTGAGCCAGATTATCAAACACTTAATTTTTATGTGCCAGAAGCCTATTTTAATGGTGGAGAAATTAATGGCTATAATGTAGAAAATGCGCCTATTTTCTTGCCTAATTCAGTTGGTGGTTATATGCCTGCGAAGGCAAAATCGCCTGATACTCGCCCAACGGGGGTAAAACCTATCGGTAATCCAACTAAAAAGCCAGCAGGTATTCCTGAATTCCCCGCAGATGATCCAACGGGTGAAAAAGTACAAGTTCCAGCTCGAGGCAATAAACCTGACACCATTTTAGTCGCACTTTCTAAAGGTTACGTAGTAGCTAGTGTGGGCGCGCGAGGAAGAACGCTAGGCACAGAGGGGAATTACACTGGTAAAGCGCCTGCTGCAATTATTGATTTGAAATCTGCTGTACGTTATTTACACGCTAACAACACTAAAATGGCTGGTGATGCGAATAAAATCATTGCAAATGGTACATCCGCAGGTGGGGCGTTATCTTCTTTATTAGGGGCTTCGGCAAATCATGCAGATTATGCGAAATATTTTAAAGCGTTGGGCGCTGCGGAAGCGAGTGACGCTATTTTTGCAGTTTCTGCATATTGCCCGATTATTAATTTAGAAAATGCAGATAGTGCTTATGAATGGGAGTTTAATGGCGTAAATGAATACAGCCGTATGGATATGAGTAAATTAAATGCACAAAGTTATAACGACCGTGCTAAAGGTATGCTACCCAAAATTGAAGGTTCGCTTAGTGAACAAGAAATTAAATTATCAGAACAGCTAAAAGCACATTTCCCAGCTTATTTAAATAGCTTGAATTTAACTGATGAGCAGGGCAATCGACTCACTTTAGATGAAAAGGGTAACGGCTCATTTAAAACTTATCTGACTAACATTATTGCCACTGCTGCAGATAAAGCTGTGCAGCAAGGTGCTGATTTATCCAAAACCACGTGGGTAAAAATGGAAAATAGTAAAGTCGTTGGCATTGATTGGGATGGCTATGTTAAAAGTGATAAGCGGATGAAATCTCCGCCAGCATTTGACAGTTTAGATCTCAGTTCTGGTGAAAATAATTTATTTGGAGATAAATTGGTAAATAATAAACATTTCACGAAGTTTTCGTTAGATCGCAGTCGTGTTGCAAATGCACAACTTGCGGATGCGGAAATAGTAAAAGTGATGAACCCAATGAATTATGTGGAAAATAGTGTAGCAGCACAACATTGGCGTATTCGTGTAGGAACGGCTGACCGAGATACTTCACATGCAGTTTCAGCTATTTTTGCGACTAAATTAAAAATGGTAGGCAAAAATGTTGATTACGCTACACCTTGGGCTGTGCCTCACTCTGGCGACTATGATTTAGATGAGCTATTCCAATGGGTTGATAGTATTGTTAAGCCTACTAAATAGCTTTGCATTTCGGCTATAATAAATCCTCTCCATAAACGAATGGAGAGGATTTTATCTTTAAGGAGGGAAAATGAAGCTAATTAAACAATGTAGCCAAAATTATGTAAATTGGGTGCTTCGTATGGGGCGAGCGAGAGCGGCGCTATTCGGTTTTTTTGTATTAGCATTTTTTGCGATTATTGTGCAAGGTGCATTAACTTATTTATTTACGGGTGAAATCCAAACCAGAGATATTTTGCGCTCTATTTCATTTGGCTTAATTTCCGCTCCTTTTGTGATCTATTTTTTTAATTTGATTGTGGTAAAACTCGAAAAATCTCGTATTCAATTAGAACAAAGTATTTATGATTTAGGGGTTTTACGTGAACAAGATGCGCATCTAAATGCTACGCTTGAAAAAAATAATCGAGATAAAAGTGTATTAATGGCAACCATTAGTCACGAGCTACGCACTCCACTCAACGGCATTATTGGCTTGAGCCGTATTTTGTTGGAAGGTGAATTAACCTCACAGCAACGAGAATATTTAAAAACGATTAATATTAGTGCAGTCTCATTAGGACATATTTTTAGCGATATTATTGATTTAGAAAAAATTGATAGCCGTCGTATTGATCTGTTCAATAAAGAAGTCGAATTTTCGCAGCTAATCAGCGATATCAGCAATTTTGCGAATCTTATGGCGGATCAGCGCAAAATTAAATTTCATATAAGCTATTCAGACAATTTACCAAATTTTATTTTGGTGGATAACGCACGTTTAAGTCAGGTATTGTGGAATCTGGTGAGTAATGCGGTTAAATTTACTCCAGCAGGTGGTGATATTTATCTCGATGTTCAGCGTGTCGATGAAAAACATTTTAGTTTTAGCTTAAAAGATACAGGGATCGGTATTCCGAAAAATGAACAGCGTAAAGTATTTGCCATGTTCTATCAGGCTGACAATTCACAAGAGAAAAAAGCGCAGGGCAGTGGTATCGGTTTAGCTATTTCAAAACGCATTGCAAAATTAATGGGCGGAGATTTAACGCTTGAAAGTGAAGAAGGCAAAGGCTCTACTTTTACGCTAACTATTTATGCTGATTCAGTTGAAGAGAAGAAAGCAGTTGAAATTAATGCTCATGCGCTAAAAGTACTATTAGTTGAAGATATTGAAGTGAATATCGTAGTTGCCCGAGCGATGTTAGAAAAATTTGGTTGCGATGTAGATGTAGCAATGACGGGTAATGAAGCTTTTGAATTGTTTGAACAGAACAGTTACGACTTAATTCTACTCGATATTCAGTTGCCAGATATGACAGGCTTTGATATTGCAAAACAATTGCGAGAACGCTACGAAAATGAAGAAGTAGATTATTTACCGCTACTTGTGGCGCTTACCGCCAATATTATGCAGACCAAACAAGAATATCAGCAACAAGGTATGGATGACGTACTACGCAAACCTCTCTCTCTAGAGGCATTGTCTGAATGTTTAAATCATTATTTCGATAATGATTTTGTGGAAAAAAATAGTGAAATTCGACCGCTTGTAGAAACGGTTGAAACGCTAAACTTACCTTATGACCGAAAAATTCTTTCTGAGTTGATTGAAGTAATGGGCGCTAAAGCGGTGTTAGCAAACTTTGCATTATTTGCGAAATTAATGCCCGAATATTTGGAAAAATTACAGTATTATCTTACTGAATGGCAGGCAACGGATTCCGCAGAAATGCGTAAAAATACCGCAGACGAAGCACATAAAATTAAAGGCGCACTCGCGTCTGTCAGCCTAAAACGTTTGCAAGAAATTGCACAATTTGCTCAAACCGATAATGGCGATGAGTGGGAAGAAAATATTGCGCATTGGGTGTTCCAAATTGCGCAACAATGGCAGGCGGATTTAGCGCTTGCAGAAAGCTGGGTAAAAATGCAAGTTTAATCCATAAATTAACAGAAAATGGGGAAATGCTTAGCATTTCTCCATTTTTATGTAATGGCAAAAGTTGTGAGGTTGTTATACATTAGTCCCATTTTTTATGTTTAGGATTTACAAACTCAATACCTTTATCTTTAAAATGAATGCCTTCTAACGCCAATAAATAACGTTTAGCAGGTAAACCACCACCAAATCCTGTTAGCGTTTGAGATTTACCTAATACTCGATGGCAAGGAATAATAATTGAAATTGGATTACGTCCAACTGCACCGCCTACCGCTCGCATTGCATTGGGGTTACCCAATTGTTGTGCAATTTCTCCATAACTAGTGGTTTTGCCATAAGGAATTTCTAATAAGATTTTCCAAACCGATTTTTGGAATGCCGTACCTTGTGGTGCAAGAAAGTCTAAATGTTGAAATTCAATTTTTTCGCCAGCAAAATAACGGTCTAAAATTACTCGCGTTTTGCAAAAAATATCGTAAATTTGACCGCTTGTTTCGTTTGCCAATTGCCAGTGTTCGGCATCTGTGGTTAATTGTTCTTGCTCGAACTCAATGCCTAATAAGCCTTGCTGATTAGCAATTAATAATAAATTTCCAACTGGTGATGAGTAATATTGGTAGTGAATAGCTGATGACATTGTAACTCCGTTCTAAATAAAAAGGCGTGTAATTAGTTTACACGCCTTTTTAGCATTCGTAATACCTATTTTAAGTTAGATATTAGAATTTATAGTTAAGATTTAAACCGTAAAGGTTTGCTTTTGAGCTAACTTGGAATACTGCAGATTGACCTTCTTTAAAGGTATTCTTTTTACCACGAAGGTGTGCAAAACCAACATCCGCTGCAAGATTTGGTGTAAAGCGATATGTTGCACCCACTGAGTACCATGTACGATCGGTATCAGGAATTGAGATTGATGGGTGATTTACACTTGCATTTTCATCATAAGCAAAACCAGTACGTACTGTTAATGCTTCGTTTACATCATAAGAGAAACCTAATGAATAACGTGATGAGTTACTAAAGCTTTCATTTTTATGGAATAAAATATTAGCCGTAGAACCATAAGCCGTTAAGCTTTTTAAGCGTTCCCATTCGGTATATTTATAGCTATATTGCACGGCTAATTTATCGGTTAATTTATGGAAGCCAGAAAATTCCCAATATGCAGGTAAGTTAAGCGTTAAACGACCTGGCACGGATGCACCACCTGTTGCTTGTGTAATTGGTAATGCTACGCCAGAGTTAGCTAATTGTGCTAATAATGCGTTGTAGGCAACAGGGAAATCGTTGGAGTAGTTACCTTTGAATTTTACATCAACCGCAGAGTGATATGCTAACCCCCAACGGTGGCTTTCATTTAATTCATAGCTTAAACCTGCATTCCAACCAAATGACCATTCATCACCTTTGATTTTTGATACCGAAGTATTCGCTGGCATATTAGCAAGTTGGCTTGCTACTGCAGATAATTGTGCTGCTTGCGCTGCTGGTGTCGATGCCGCACGGGTTGCTAGTTGTTGAGCGATTGATTTGCCACCCACACCTAAATGGCGTTGAACTTCAGCATCAGAGTGAATTGCGTTTAAACCAAGACCGAAGCTTAAACCATTACCAAAATTATAAGCACCGCTTAAATTAAAATTAAGTGCAGTTAATTCAGTTTTACCACCATATACACCTGCATTGAAGTGTTCGTTGTATTCAGATTTCAAACCGTAATTTACGTTTATCCCACCACCAAGTGCGAAACGATCATTTACAGGTGCAACAATATAGAGATTTGGCACGATTGCATTTGGAATAATGTTGCCGTGTGATGCGTCGAAATTACCACCAATTTTACCTGATACATGTACATCTGCATCAACTAATATACCACCTGCTGAAATTTCAGTGCTTTTGAATTTAGTCATTAATGCTGGGTTAGTTGCAACAACAGAAGCATTGTCTGCTACGGCTGCATTACCTGCGTAAGCCATACCTAAACCAGAGGTTGAAATTTCTGCTAATTGGAATGCTGCCGCTTGTGCGCCAGCAGCTGAAAAAGTTAAAAGTGATGCTAGAAGCGTTTTATTAAATTGGTTATTCATCTTATTATCCTTTATATATGAATAAAGTTTTATTTTTTAGCGAACAAGTGTTCGCGATTTTTTAAAGTCCGCGAATTCTAATCGTTGCAATAGTGAGCCCGCAAGCCTCTTTACTTAAAACCATCGGAGTTCCGACCAGTGAACGGCTGTTTATTAATTTTTAAGGAGAGGATCGCTTATAAGCGTGGTTTAAGCGTAAGTGAGCGGATAATCCAAACGATTTTAGTCGGGATTATTATTTGAAGTGGATCAAAAATCATTTATAATTATAGGGTTTTTGATTCCAAAATTTTTGATTGATAACTTTTAATTATCAAAATTGGGCAGTTAATGCCGATAATCATTTGTAAAACCTTTCAATGTGATAAGTGTAAAATTCTTGACTAAAACAGTCGGGTATATCACAATTTACTTAATTCGAAATCATTACTTTTGCGCTAAAGTGAGGAAATTATTATGAAATTAACGTCAAGAGGGCGTTATGCTGTTACTGCAATTTTAGATATTGCATTACACGGAAAATCTTTACCTGTAAGCCTTGCCGATATTTCAGAGCGCCAAGCGATTTCATTGTCGTATTTAGAACAACTTTTTGCTCAATTACGTCGTGAAGGTATTGTGCATAGCGTACGTGGGCCAGGTGGCGGTTATCAACTGGGTAAATCGCCTGAAGAAATCAGTGTGGGAATGATTATTGGTGCGGTAAATGAAAGCCTTGATGTCACTAAATGTAAAGGTAGTGGTAACTGTAGCAAAAACTCACAGTGCTTAACTCACCATTTATGGGAACGTTTAGAAGACCAAATCGGTATGTTTTTAAATACGATTACCTTAGCAGAGCTTGTTGAAGAACATTCTGATCACGATTGTGAAAAAGAGCATTGTCACGATCATTCACACAAACACTAATTGCAAAAAATTCAATAAAAATGGCCGCTTATTTCAAGCGTGTTAGGAGTAACAATGTCAGTTAAATTACCTATCTATTTAGATTATGCCGCAACCACTCCAATGGATGAGCGTGTTGCGCAAAAAATGATGCAATACATGACCAAAGATGGCATCTTTGGTAACCCAGCTTCTCGTTCACACAAATTTGGTTGGGAAGCAGAAGAAGCCGTAGATGTGGCACGTAACCATATCGCAGATTTAATCGGTGCAGATAGCCGTGAAATCGTATTTACTTCAGGCGCAACAGAATCTGACAACCTTGCAATCAAAGGTGCAGCACATTTTTACCAAACTAAAGGTAAACATATCATCACGGTTAAAACTGAACATAAAGCGGTATTAGATACTTGCCGTCAGTTAGAACGTGAAGGTTTTGAAGTAACTTATTTAGATCCAGAAACAGACGGTTTATTAGATTTAGCAAAATTAGAAGCAGCCATTCGCCCAGACACGATTTTAGTATCGGTAATGCACGTAAATAATGAAATGGGTGTTATCCAAGACATTAAAGCAATCGGTGAAATGTGCCGCTCACGTAAAATTATTTTCCACGTGGATGCAACCCAATCTGTAGGTAAAATTCCAGTAAACGTGCAAGAATTAAAAGTTGATTTAATGTCGTTCTCAAGCCATAAATTATACGGGCCAAAAGGTATTGGTGGCTTATATGTATGCCGTAAACCACGTGTTCGTATTGAGGCGATTATCCATGGTGGTGGCCACGAACGTGGTATGCGTTCAGGTACATTACCTGTACACCAAATCGTTGGTATGGGTGAAGCGTACCGTATCGCAAAAGAAGAAATGGCAACTGAAATGCCACGTTTACGAGCATTACGTGACCGCTTATACAATGGCTTCAAAGATATTGAAGAAGTGTATGTAAATGGCTCAATGGAAGAAGGCAAACGTGTTGATTCAAACTTAAATATTAGCTTTAACTTTGTTGAAGGTGAGTCATTGATGATGGCGTTGCGTGATATTGCGGTTTCATCGGGTTCAGCATGTACTTCAGCAAGCTTAGAGCCTT
Source organism: Actinobacillus vicugnae (assembly GCF_901687125.1). GTDB lineage: Bacteria > Pseudomonadota > Gammaproteobacteria > Enterobacterales > Pasteurellaceae > Actinobacillus > Actinobacillus vicugnae. The sequence continues at coordinate 16,118 of NZ_CABFJY010000033.1, read as the reverse complement.
CATATGTATTACGTGCCATCGGCCGCGATGATGAATTAGCACACAGCTCAATTCGTTTTACATTAGGTCGTTGGACAACTGAAGAAGAAATCGATTACACCATCGAACTTGTTAAAAAAGCAATCGTAAAACTTCGTGAACTTTCACCGCTTTGGGAAATGTTTAAAGAGGGTGTGGATTTAAGCAAAATTGAGTGGAATCACCACTAATTAGCAGAAATATTGCAATGCATTTGCGTTGTTGAACCGCCTTGCCGTACTTATTGTACTGTCTGTGGCGGTTCGCTTAGCAACTGCAAGCGATATTTTGCTGATAGAAGAATTTTAATAGAAGGAATACAAAATGGCATACAGCGAAAAAGTAATTGACCATTACGAAAACCCACGTAACGTAGGGACATTTGACAAAGAAGCCACAGATGTTGGTACTGGTATGGTTGGTGCACCTGCGTGTGGCGATATTTTACGTTTACAAATTAAAGTGAACGATCAAGGTATTATTGAAGATGCACGTTTTAAAGCGTACGGTTGTGGTTCTGCAATCGCATCAAGCTCTTTAATTACCGAATGGGTAAAAGGTAAATCTTTAGAAGAAGCGGGTGCAATTAAAAACAGCGATATCGCAGAAGAATTAGAATTACCACCAGTAAAAGTACACTGTTCAATTCTGGCAGAAGATGCAATCAAAGCAGCGATTGCAGACTACAAAGAAAAACAAGGTAAGTAAAATCTAATCCTTAGATTACACGGAAAGCACGAAGACAAGCGGTTGTTTTTTCGCAAATTTTTGCAAAATCAATTTTTTCGTGTATTTCCGTGTTTTCCGTGGTGAAGATTGTTTTTATTTAACAGATTAAAAGGATAACTTATGGCAATTACATTAACAGAAACAGCAGCAAATCGAGTTCGTACATTCTTAGAAAACCGTGGTAAAGGTATTGGTTTACGTTTAGGAGTGAAAACATCGGGCTGCTCAGGACTGGCTTATGTACTTGAATTTGTTGATGTGTTAAATGAGGATGATCAAGTGTTTGAACAACACGGGGTAAAAGTGATTGTGGATGAAAAAAGCCTCGCTTATTTAGACGGTACAGAATTAGATTTCGTCAAAGAAGGTTTAAATGAAGGTTTTAAATACAACAATCCAAATGTAAAAGATTCTTGTGGTTGTGGCGAAAGCTTTAACGTGTAGAGGTTACAGATGAATAATCCTTTTGCGCTATTTGATCTTCCAGTTCAATTTCAATTAGATAATGCGTTGCTTTCAGAGCGTTATCTCGCATTACAGAAACAACTTCACCCAGATAATTTTGCAAAGAGTTCTGCTACAGAACAACTTGCTGCGGTACAAAAATCTGCGGATGTTAATGCCGCGTTACAAACGCTAAAAGACCCAATTTTGCGTGCTGAAGCACTGATTGAAATTCAAACGGGCGAAGTGAAAAATCTTGAAGAAAAAAGCATGAGAGATGTTGAGTTTTTAATGCAACAAATGGAGTGGCATGAAAAACTCGAAATGATTGAACATCGCCATGACGAAACAGAATTAACCGCATTTTTAAAACAGATTAAAAGCGAACAAAAATCAGTACTAGAGCAGCTAGAGAAAACGCTTGAAGCACAACAGTGGCAACAAGCAAATGCACTCACTGACCGTTTACGCTATTTTAAAAAATTAATTATTCAGATTGAAAAAGTCGAAGAAAAATTTTTTGATATGTAATCTATAGCCAAATTAGCTTCACAAGCGGTTCAATTTCTTGGGGATTTTGTAATGAAAACATTAGAAGAATTATTGGATAAAAACTCCGCTTGGTTGATCTTAAGAGATTGGTTCACCCAAGCAAAAAATCACTATGAAATTTTAGCTAGCTATCCGGAAGATGCTGGCGCGGCTTTAGTGGGAATGCAACTTTCAACCCGCTCCCCAATGGGCGCGATTGTGTACGAAACGGGCGGAATTTTTATTGATCACGGCTGGTTACGCATTTTAGGCTCGGGCAATGAAAAATTACCAAGAGGGTTATTCGATTGGAATTTTGGCAAAACTTTCAAACAATCGGGTGAGCAACCAAGTCACTTATTAGTCGCAGATGATGCCATTGGTGGTTATTTTGCCATTAACGCAGGCGGTCTGGGTGATAAACTTGGCCAGATTTACTATCACAATCCAAAAACGAAAAAATGGGAAGCGCTCAATTTAGGTTATTCAGAATTTTTAGGTTGGGCATTAGCGGGCGATTTAGCTGATTTTTATAAAGACTTACGTTGGGACAATTGGCAAGCGGATATTGTTACTTTACAAGGTCATCAAGTATTAGAATTAGCAACTAAAATCGCAGTACCAATTGAACGCCACTACCAAGGTGAATTTGCCCCAGAAAATATGGGGTATTCGGTGGCATAAGCGGTGGGATTTTGTGGAAAATTCGCAATTGAAATGTTGAATTATGTTCTTCGACAGCTTGTATTTACGAAGAAAATAAGACAACAGAAATAAAGTAGAGAGATAAATATAATGGCATTACTTCAAATTGCTGAGCCAGGCCAGACAGCTGCGCCACATCAGCATCGTTTAGCAGTCGGTATCGACCTTGGTACAACCAATTCTTTGGTGGCAAGTGTACGTAGCGGGCAAACGCAAGTGTTATTAGATGATCAGGAACGTGCCTTAGTGCCTTCGGTCGTTTATTACGGTGAACAACAAAAATTAGTCGGTGTTGAAGCTTTTGCGCAAGCAAGTATTCATCCACAAGATACCGTAATTTCGGCAAAGCGTTTAATTGGTCGATCGCTTGCAGACGTGCAAACACGTTACCCTGATTTGCCTTATCAATTTATTGCGAGCGATAACGGTTTGCCATTAATTCAAACGCAACAAGGCAATAAAAGCCCTGTTGAGGTTTCGGCGGATATTTTAACCCATTTAAATCATTTTGCAGAACAACGTTTAGGCGGGGAGTTATCAGGTGTGGTGATTACTGTGCCAGCCTATTTTGATGATGCACAGCGCCAAAGCACCAAAGATGCGGCACGTTTGGCAGGGCTAAATGTATTGCGTTTATTAAATGAGCCAACCGCTGCTGCAATCGCCTATGGCTTGGATAGCGGTCAAGAAGGTGTGATTGCGGTCTATGATTTAGGCGGTGGGACTTTCGATATTTCGATTTTACGTTTAAGCCGTGGTGTGTTTGAAGTGTTGGCAACAGGTGGCGATACAGCGTTAGGTGGTGACGATTTTGACCATTTACTTGCAGATTGGATAGCAAACCAAGCCGCTTATAAACCACAAAATGCAAATGAGCAACGTGACTTATTAACGCTTGCTACACAAACTAAAGTAGCACTTTCACAAGCGGACGAAATTGAGGTGAAATTTGCAGATTGGCAAGGTGTAGTAAGCCGTGTGCAATTTAATGAATTAATTCAACCGCTAGTAAAACGTTCATTAATGACTTGTCGTCGTGCGTTAAAAGATGCGGGTGTAGACGCTGATGAGGTGCGTGAAGTGGTGATGGTTGGCGGTTCAACCCGTGTGCCGTTTGTGCGTGAACAAGTGGGCGAATTTTTTGGCAAAACACCATTAACTTCAATTGATCCAGATAAAGTGGTCGCGTTAGGGGCGGCAATTCAGGCAGATATTTTAGTCGGTAACAAACCTGACAGCGAAATGTTGTTGCTCGACGTAGTTCCACTTTCATTAGGGATTGAAACGATGGGCGGTTTAGTTGAGAAAATTATTCCACGTAATACCACCATCCCTGTGGCTCGAGCGCAAGAATTTACCACGGCAAAAGATGGTCAAACAGCAATGAGTGTTCATGTATTACAAGGTGAGCGTGAGTTAGTTGAAGATTGTCGGTCATTAGGTCGTTTTACTTTACGTGGCATTCCACCGATGGTGGCAGGCGCAGCTACAATCCGAGTAACTTATCAAGTGGATGCAGATGGTTTACTAAGCGTAACAGCAATGGAAAAATCGACCAAAGTGCAAGCTTCAATTCAAATTAAGCCGTCTTACGGTTTAAGCGATGAAGAAGTAACGCAAATGATTAAAGCATCTATGAGTAACGCGAAAGAGGATATGGAAGCACGCCAACTTGCAGAACAACGTGTTGAAGCGGATCGAACGATTGATACCGTGATTTCAGCACTGCAGCAGGATGGTGCAGAGGTACTAAGCGTTGAAGAGTTTAAATTAATTGAAGCGGAAATCGCAAAACTGATTCAATTAAAACAAGGTACGGATCGACAAGCAATTGCCCAAGGGGTAAAAGATTTAGATCTTGCAACACAAACATTTGCTGCGAAGCGAATGAATTTATCAATCCAAAAAGCATTAGCGGGTAAAGCCGTTGATGAGATTATTTAATTAGCCTCCCGCTTTGAAAAGAGGGATTGAGGGAGATTTTTAGATCTCAATTTTGTAAAAAGTGGCTGACTTTTCACCGCTTGTAAATCTCTCTTAGTCTCTTTTTAGTAAAGAAGGGAAGAGCCAAATGAAAGAGGATATTATGCCAAAAGTTGTTTTTCTTCCGCATGAAGAATTTTGTCCGGAAGGTATGGTGATTGAAGCACAAACAGGTGATAATTTATTAGAACTAGCGCACAATGCAGGGGTTGAAATTCACCACGCTTGTGATGGTTCTTGTGCTTGCACTACTTGCCATGTGGTGATTCGTGAAGGATTTGATTCATTAAATGAAACCACCGATCAAGAAGAAGATATGCTAGATAAAGCATGGGGTTTAGAAATGGATAGCCGCTTAAGTTGTCAATGTATTGTTGGTGACGAAGATTTAGTGGTCGAGATTCCGAAATATAACTTAAATCACGCAAATGAGGCAGCACACTAATGAAATGGTCTGATACACGTATGATTGCGGAAAATCTGTATGATATGAATCCAGATTTAGACCCAACCACGGTACGCTTTACGGATATGCATAAATGGATCTGCGAAATGGAAGATTTTGATGATGATCCAGAAGCATCAAATGAGCATATTTTAGAAGCGATTTTAACGATTTGGTTAGAAGAGTACGAATAAGATAGTACGTGAATAAGAATTGAAAAGGCTATGACAATTGATGGCATAGCCTTTTTTGAATGCTAGAATTTCGCATTTACGGCAAAAGTAAAATTCCGTCCCATCTGTGGCACATAAGGCAAGAATGAGTTGTGAATATACACTTTTTCGTTAAGCAAGTTATCAGCACGAAGTGTAAAAGTATAATCAATACCTTTGATAAGGCGGTTGTAATCAATGCCTACATTAACCATATTGTAGCCTTTGGTTACGTTTTCAGTAATTTTACGAGCCTGCATTTTTTTGGGGTTCTTTTCATTGTAATAATATATCGTTTTACCATTTTCATCTTTGATTGAAGGTTTAATCGCAATGGTTGAGGTTGAAACACGATCTTGTTTGAAAATACGGCTATATTCTAGATTCACTAACCAATGTTCTCCAATAGCAGCTTGATAACGTAAACCTAATCGCATTGGCGGTAGGCGAGGGGAAATAGTTGATTTACGCTCTAACACGTCATAATCTTCTTCACCTGGGGTTGTTGTGCCATTTTTGTACACATTAATTTCGGTAGTACATTCATTATCAGTATTGATTGCAGCCCATTCGTCTGCGGTTTTATTCGCACAAGTAAACCCACCATTTGGATCATAATAACCATCACTGTCCACAGATTGACCTTTTAAATCATCTTCGATAATAAATTTTCTACCCGAATGAAGTAATTTTCCTTTTACAGGTGAAAGATTACCAATTTTTCCTCTTACGACATCACCAAACAGAGTAATTTGATGATTTTCATTCAGAGGGAGTATTATTTCTCCTTCTAACCCATAAAATCTCGCGGTAGTTTGGTTATAACGGCGAATATAGAGGTTCCCTTTTTTAACAATATTTTCATTGAAAATATAGTTATCAAATTTGCTGTAGTAAGCATTTGCCTTATAGCCAAATTTTTCACCTTGATAGGCTAAACCTAATTCCACATTATCAGATTTCTCTTTTTTCAAATCCTTATTACCATATTCAAAGGAGTTTGTGGCAAGGTGTTTACCACTGTAATAAAGCTCCATTGGCGTTGGTAAGCGTTCATTATGGGAGTAAATCAAATTCAGTTTATGATTTGGTGCAAAATCCCATAAGAATGAGCCAGAATATGAAACTGCACTTTCTTTATACGGTGTTAGATCAGGATGCTGTGGTGTACGTTCAACCGTCGCAGCTCCTTTTTTATAACGTTCTAATTTTTCAGTCAATAAGGCACGATTATAATCAACAGGTGTTTTTTGGCGTTCCCAACGAACAGCGGTTTCAAATGTAAAATTACCTATTTTGAGTTCTTCTAAACCGAACAAACTTAGGTTTTTGTTTGTATGTGGTACAAGCAAATTACGCGGGTCCGCTGCAGGTGTTGCTCCATAACTTGGCAAATAAGGTGTTAAAGCACTGGATTTTTGACGTTGGTATTGAATTCCGACTAATCCTTTTAAAGTTGAAAGCCCTAAATGAATAGGAGAGTGATGTAATTCAAATCGACTGTTAACACCTTTATTTTTAAAAATAGCAGCAGCGTGACCATAGTCATCTCGAGAGGTATAGTTTTCCGCTATTCCTGTTCTACGCTCAGGGTTACCTGGATCTCTTTCATCGTGATAATAATCGGCGTAAGTCAAACTTAATTTAACTTTTTCCAACCAGCGGATAGGGTTATGTAATTCACCACGTAAATCATAACGTGACATTTTCATATCCACCCAAGGACCACGGTGATTATGGTTATGATGGAAACCGAAAGGATTATCGTGGCTATGTCCGTGATCTTCACCATTATCGGCTACTTTACAACCATCAAAATGTGGAGCATCAACAATATCTTGATCGTCCATTAAATGTGGATAGGCATTTAGATAATAACGACCTCCAACCGCACGCTCAGGGTTATCAATCGCACTAATGAAGTGAGCAGTACAGCTATCATAGTTATGGTTATGTCCTGGAATGCCGTATTTATCGCGACGTTTGCTGTAAGATGCACCAATAAAGCCTTTTTCACCGATGTAGGATAAACCAAAAGTACCAACAGTTGATTTATTATCACTGTCAGGTAAATAATTTAATACTTTATCTGAACGAAATTCAGGCACTTTGTAGTCTTTAGCACTGCGTTTTAATCCTTCAATACGAGCCACAATATGATCGGTTAAAGCAAGACTTACGCCAGCTGTCGCCACTTTTTCACGGCTTCCCGTGTTATAACGTAATAATGCCTCACCCTCAATTTTCTCATTTAATAAACCATTTGGCATTTGAGTAGGAATTCTGCCATCAACCACATTTACTACACCAGCAGGCGATGCTGTACTGTACAGTAGTGTATTTGCTCCGCGTACTAACTCCACTTTATTGGCAAGTAGTGTATCAGTTGCGACAACGTGGTCAGGCGAAAGGGCAGACATATCAATGACATCAGTGCCATTTTGTAGAATTTTGACCCGAACCCCATCTTGTCCACGAATAATGGGTTTACTCGCTCCCCCACCAAAAGGATTAGAGTGAATACCCAATTCTCCAGATAATGCATTCCCTAAGGTTGCCGAACGTGTTTTGAGCTTTTCTTTATAGATAACGTGATCGCTGATATTCGGCGTATTATTTAAAATCTCACCCGCTGATTTGCCTTGTGCACTCACTTTAACTTCTTCAAGTTCAGCCGTTTCCTCTGCTTGAGCTGTTAAGCTTAAGACCGTAAATAAAGCTAACGTAATGGCATTTTTTCTCATTATTTTCCCCTTTTATTGTTTAAAAGGGGTGCATTATAACGAATAAACCATAAAAAAATAGTGGAAATGATAAAAAGCCATTATTTTTTTATGGTTTGTGTTTTAAGGCATTTAAATAGCGGTTATTTTTTGCTTAAAATTTGCAATTGCTCTTGATCTGCGTTTATTTAATTCTTGGCGAATAGCTTGTTTTTCAAAGCCGTCAGCAATTACTTGCTGCACATCAACTTGATTGGCGACTTCAAAATAATTTTTTGCCAATTCGGCTTGAGGGTAAGTTCTTTGGTCAAAGCCTAAACGTCCTCGAGCATCAGCTTCACAGGCGAGCAGAAAATCGAAAAAGCGTTTGGGTTTGCGCCATACATCAAGTGCATTAAATACTTTTAATACCGTTTCAGGGCGTAGTTCTGCCATTTTGTGGCAGTGAGTGTGATATTCGGCTACTAAAATGGCAAAATCTTTGATTTCTGTCGGAACTTTTAGACGATTGGCAAGATCTCGGGCGGGTTTTATGCCTTTGACTTCGTGTCCATAATGATGAGGTAAAATCTCGCTTGCGGTGAGTCCTTTACCTAAGTCGTGGCAAAGTGCCGCCCACAGTAAAGCGGTCGGATTTTCAGCTTTTTTTGCAAGCTGTTTTGCCTGTTCAATCACCAGTAAAGTATGGATACCACAATCAATTTCAGGGTGATGTTGTGCTGGTTGAGGCACACCAAATAAGTGGTCAAATTCAGGGAATAAAACAGCTAATGCACCGACTTCTCGTAATACTTCAAAATAGATTTGTGGATTATCGGTCGCAAAGGCTTTTTGGGTTTCCAGCCAAACACGTTCTGTGGTTAAGTGTGCTAACTCGCCACAAGCGGCCATTTTTTGCATTAATTTTGCCGTTTCAGGCGCAATCGTAAAGCCCAACGAATGAAAACGAGCAGCAAAGCGCGCCACTCGTAAAACACGTAGTGGATCTTCGCTAAACGCAGGCGAAATATGGCGTAAAATGCGCTTTTCCAAATCTTGCTGTCCGCCAAAAGGGTCTATAATTTGACCGCTTGCATCTTGTGCAATGGCATTAATGGTGAGATCACGGCGAATCAGATCTTGTTCAAGCGTAACCTCAGGCGAAAAATCACAAATAAAGCCGTTATAACCCACACCATTTTTACGTTCTTGGCGAGCAAGGGCATATTCTTCTTTGCTTATAGGATGTAAGAAAACAGGAAAATCGTTACCCACTTGTTGAAAGCCTTGCGCTAAAAGCTGTTCTGGTGTGGCGCCTACGACGAGGTAATCTCGATCTTTAACGGGTAAATTTAAAAGCAGATCACGGACTGCGCCACCGACGAGGTAAATTTGCATGTTGACTGTTACTTTTCGGATGAAATTTTAGGTGAAATTCTGAAAAAATTTGACCGCTTGCGCAAATACAAGCGGTCAAATTTCGAGATAATTTTGCAATTACGCAACGCTTACTGATTCAATTACAACATCTTCTACAGGAACGTCTTGGTGGAAGCCTTTATTGCTTGTTTTCACGCCTTTGATTTTATCAACTACGTCCATACCTTCAACCACTTCACCAAATACCGCATAGCCCCATTCTTGAACTACTTCACGTCCAAACATTTCTTTTGAACGATAATCTAAGAATGTGTTGTCCGCTACGTTAATAAAGAATTGTGAACTTGCTGAATGCGGATCTGAAGTACGTGCCATAGCTAATGTGCCACATTTGTTGCTTAAACGATTGTTTGCTTCGTTTTGAATTGGTGCTTTGGTTGATTTTTCGATTAAACCTGAAGTCATACCGCCACCTTGAATCATAAAACCGTCGATAACACGGTGGAAAATGGTGCCGTTATAAAAACCTTCTTTGCAGTAATCTTCAAAGTTTTTTGCAGTTACTGGCGCTTTTTCAAAATTAAGTTCGATTTTAATATCACCGAAATTGGTATGTAATGTAATCATTTGGATTTCCTTATAAAAGTAGAAAGGGAAGCTTGGGACGCTATTATTAAAAAGTTTGCAGGAAATTGCAAAAAAATCTCAAAATTAGAGCGCTTATTCGCTATACTTCTGCCATTGCAATAACAAATAAGTACAGAGGATACTATGCTCAAAATTTATAACACCCTAAAACGTGAAAAAGAAGAATTTAAACCGATCAATCCAAACCAAGTTGGTATGTATGTCTGTGGTGTAACGGTTTACGATCTCTGTCATTTTGGGCACGGTCGTACTTTTGTTTCATTTGATGTGATCGCTCGTTATTTGCGTTATTCGGGCTATAACTTACGCTATGTACGTAATATTACCGATGTGGACGATAAAATCATTAAACGAGCATTAGAAAATAACGAAACCAGTGATCAATTGGTTGAACGCATGATTGCAGAAATGCATAAAGATTTCGATGCTCTTAATATCTTACGTCCAGATGTTGAGCCTCGTGCGACAAAAAATATTCCAGAAATTATTGCGATGGTCGAAAAACTGATCGCAAAAGAACACGCTTATGTCGCAGCAGATGGCGATGTGATGTTTGATGTGGAAAGTTTTAATAAATACGGGGCATTATCTCGCCAAAACTTAGAACAATTACAAGCGGGCGCACGTGTTGAAATTAAATCGGTGAAGAAAAATCCAATGGATTTCGTGTTATGGAAAATGTCAAAAGCAGGCGAGCCAAGCTGGCAAAGTCCATGGGGGGCTGGTCGTCCAGGTTGGCATATCGAATGTTCGGCAATGAATAGCAAAGAGTTAGGCGAACATTTTGATATTCACGGGGGCGGTTCTGATTTAATGTTCCCACACCATGAAAATGAAATTGCGCAATCTTGCTGTGCACACGGTGGTGATTATGTCAATTACTGGTTACATACTGGTATGCTGACGATTGATGATGAGAAAATGTCAAAATCACTTGGTAATTTCTTTACGATTCGTACCATGCTTGAGAAATATGAAGCGGAAACTTTGCGTTATTTCTTCTTAACTGCACATTATCGTAGCTTGCTAAATTACAGTTTGGATAACCTCGATTTAGCTCGTTCAGCGTTAGAACGTTTATATACTGCTTTACGCGGTTGCGATTTATCGGTTGCGGTTGCAGGTGGTGAGCAATACATTGAAGCATTTAAAACCGCAATGGATGATGATTTCAATACTCCAGGTGCATTAGCGGTATTATTTGAATTAGCTCGTGAAGTAAACAAACTGAAAACCGAAGATATGGCGAAAGCGAATGGTTTAGCGGTACGTTTAAAAGAGCTTGCGGGCGTGTTAGGTTTGCTTTATCAAGATCCTCAAACCTTTTTACAAGGTGATGCCAACCATGATGAAGTGGCGCAAATTGAAGCGCTCATCAAACAACGCAATGAAGCAAAAGCCGCTAAAAACTGGGCAGTAGCGGACGAGATGCGTGATAAATTAAAGGCAATGAATATCGTGTTGGAAGATACCCCAAACGGCACAACATGGCGTAAAGCGTAATCTTTAAAAAATAAGAATAAGCGGTTGAATTTGTAAGAAAGTTTGCAAATTCAACCGCTTTTTTGCTTTGTTAGCATAATTGTTCGATTTTTTATTCATTTTTGATATAAAAAAAACGGTTTAGTGAATTGACATAGCATTCTAGACGTCTAAAATAATAAATTAATTTTAATGATTTATAGTGTGGATACAGAGTTATGATTCAGCTGGAAAATATCAGCAAACAGTTTGAGGTAAAAGGTAAAAAAATTACCGCCTTAGACAATGTGAACCTTGAAGTGCCAAAGGGGACAATTTACGGTGTAATTGGCGCGAGTGGTGCAGGTAAAAGTACGCTCATTCGCTGTGTGAATTTACTTGAGCGTCCAACCATAGGGCGAGTTATAGTGGACGGGCAAGATTTAACTGCAATGTCGGAAAAAGAGCTGATTTTGGCTCGTCGTAATATTGCGATGATTTTCCAACATTTCAATCTATTAGCATCGCATACGGTATATGAAAATATCGCTTTACCATTAACGTTAAGCAATACACCAAAAGATCAGATAAATAAAAAAGTAAACGAACTGATTGAATTAGTTGGATTAAGTGAACGTCGAGATGTTTATCCAAGTAATTTATCGGGTGGTCAGAAACAACGTGTAGCCATTGCTCGTGCGCTAGCAAGTGATCCGCACGTATTATTGTGCGATGAAGCAACCAGTGCATTAGATCCTGCAACCACGCAATCTATCTTACAATTATTAAAAGATATTAATAAGCGCTTAGGCTTAACCATTTTATTAATTACTCATGAAATGGAAGTTGTGAAACGTATTTGCGACCGTGTTGCTGTGATTGATAAAGGACAGTTGATTGAAAGCGGTTCGGTGAGTGAGATTTTCTCTAATCCAAAAACAGAATTGGCACAGAAATTTATTCAATCAACATTCCACTACGAATTACCTGCGGAATATACTGATCAACTTTCTGATCATCAAACACCAAATGGTAAACCTATCATCAAATTTGAGTTTACGGGTCGCTCGGTGGATGCGCCATTACTTTCGATGGCGTCGAAAAAATTCGGCATTGATTTCAGTATTTTAATGTCGCAAATTGATTATGCAGGTGGCGTGAAATTTGGTTTTGTGATTGCAGAAGTTACAGGAAATCACGATTCAATTGCAGAAGCAAAATTTTATTTAATGGATAATAACGTAAAAGTGGAGGTGCTAGGTTATGTGGGATAGTTTTATGCAGGAACTCACACCTCAAATGTGGGTGTTAGTGGGGACTTCAACACTAGAAACCCTTTATATGGGCTTTGTTGCAACTTTACTTGCGGTTGTTGTCGGTTTACCGATTGGCTTTTTAGCATTTTTAACGGGGAAAGGTGAGATTTTAGAAAATCCACGCTTGCATCAAATCTTAGATGTCGTTATTAATATTGGTCGTTCAGTGCCGTTTATTATTTTGTTAGTGGTCTTGCTACCTTTTACTCGTTTATTAGTGGGAACGACTCTTGGGACAACAGCGGCAATTGTGCCGTTAAGTGTTTCGGCAATTCCGTTTTTTGCGCGTTTGACTTCCAATGCGTTATTAGAAATTCCTGCTGGTTTGACCGAAGCGGCTAAATCAATGGGTGCAACTAATTGGCAGGTGGTTCGTAAATTCTATTTACCTGAATCACTTCCGATTTTAATCAACGGTATCACGCTAATCTTAGTGGCTTTAATCGGTTACTCGGCAATGGCGGGAGCAGTTGGTGGCGGTGGTTTAGGCAACCTTGCTATCAGTTACGGTGAACACCGTAATATGATCTATGTGAAGTGGATCTCAACAATTATTATTGTAGCGATTGTGATGATTAGCCAAAAAATTGGCGATAATCTTGCAAAACGCTACGATCATCGTTAAACACAACATTAAAAAGGAGTTTTCCTATGAATTTCAAGAAAGTATTAAGTGTCGCGTTAGTGTCAGCTTTAGCATTAACCGCTTGTAAAGAAGAGAAAAAAGCGGATGCAACTGCTGCAGAAGCAACGACAAAAATCAAAGTTGGTGTAATGTCAGGTCCTGAACACACCGTTGCGGAAAAAGCGGCTCAAGTAGCAAAAGAAAAATATGGTCTAGATGTTGAATTCGTTTTATTCAATGACTATGCATTGCCAAATACTGCGGTAAGCAAAGGTGATTTAGATGCGAATGTGTTTCAACACAAACCATATTTAGATAAAGACAGCGAAACTAAAGGCTTAAAAAATCTTGTTATCGTAGGTAATACTTTTGTTTACCCATTAGCAGGTTATTCAAAAAAAATTAAAGCGGTTTCAGAGTTAGCTGAAGGTGCGGTAATTGCAGTACCAAATGATCCGTCAAACCTTGCTCGTGCATTAATTCTTTTAGAAAAACAAGGCTTAATCAAATTAAAAGACAATACAAACTTATTCTCAACTTCATTAGATATTGTAGAAAATCCGAAAAAATTAAACATTAAAGAAGTCGATACTTCAGTTGCTGCGAAGGCACTGGATGATGTAGATTTAGCGGTAGTAAATAACACTTATGCAGGTCAAGTTGGCTTAAATTCAACCGAACATGGTGTGTTTGTTGAAGATAAAGATTCTCCGTATGTAAATATTATTGTGGCACGTGAAGACAATAAAGATTCAGATAAAGTGAAGAACTTAGTGAAAGCGTGGCAAACGGAAGAGGTTTATCAAGAAGCTCGTACTCATTATAAAGACGGCGTGGTAAAAGGTTGGTAATCATTTCTTGATATTAATCAGCTTTTAAACAAGCGGTGGAATTTCATCAAAATTTTGCAAGAAAGTGAGAAAATTTCACCGCTTATTTTTATCTATATTGAGAGGTTTATTCTATGAATTTAAAGAAATTATTAGGTTTAGCCGTTGTTTCAGCATTGGCATTAACAGGTTGTAAAGAAGATAAAGTAGCGGAAGCAGCAAAAGCAGAAGTAGCGAAACCACTAAAAATTGGGGTGATGACAGGTCCTGAAGCGCAAATGACTGAAGTAGCGGTAAAAATTGCGAAAGAAAAATATGGTTTAGATGTTCAATTAGTTCAATTTACTGAATACACACAGCCAAATGCAGCGTTACACACAAAAGATTTAGATGCAAACGCATTCCAAACTGTGCCTTATTTAGAGCAAGAAAGTAAAGATCGTGGCTATAAAATGGCGGTGATCGGCAATACCTTTATTTGGCCAATTGCGGGTTATTCGAAAAAAATTAAAAATGTAGCAGAATTAAGAGATGGTGCTATCGTTTCAATTCCAAATAACCCAAGTAATACGGGGCGAGCATTGTTATTATTACAAGCAAGCGGTTTAATTAAGTTAAAAGACCCGAAAAACTTATTTTCAACAGAACACGATATTATTGAAAATCCGAAAAATATTCAGATCAAACAAGTTGATACTGCATTATTAACCCGTTCTTTAGATGATGTAGATTTATCAATTATTAATAATACTTATGCGGGTCAAGCAGGATTAAGTCCTGAAAAAGACGGTATTATTGTTGAATCTAAAGATTCACCTTACGTGAATTTAGTGGTAAGTCGTGAAGATAATAAAGATGATGAACGCTTACAAACATTTGTAAAAGCGTTCCAAACGGAAGAAGTTTACCAAGAAGCGTTAAAATTATTTAACGGTGGCGTGGTAAAAGGCTGGTAATATAAATAAAACCACGAAGTTTAGGCTTCGTGGTTTATTTTTTTATTTTGTTTTGTTTAATTTTTGTATAATATAACAAATTATTTTTTGATTAAATAGGAACAACATGACAGTACAATCCAATTACCGCTACAGCCTCAAGGTCAATGGCGAGACGGAATTTGATGTAGTGAGTTTTGTGTTAAAAGAAGGGCTTTCACAGTTATTTCGTTTAGAATTAGAGCTGGCGAGTTTTAATCCAAGTCCTGCGTTTTCAACGATTTTGGATAACGGTGCGACCTTGACTTTTTGACAAGGTAATGAGGCGGTACGGCATGTAAATGGGATTGTCACGCAACTGGTGCAAGGTGAAACAGGGTTTGAACGCACACGTTATAAAATGGTGATAGAGCCCAGTCTTGCCCGCGCTGGTTATCAAGCCGATAATAAAATCTTCCAACAACAAACCTCAGCACAAATCATTCACACCTTATTACAAAAAAACGGTATTGCACGTCATGAATTCCACTTTTTAGAGCGTCTTTGGCAACGCGAATATTGCGTTCAGTATCGAGAAACGGATTTAGCCTTTATTGAACGGCTCGCAGCGGAAGAAGGTGCTTATTACTATTTTGCCCATACGGCTGACAGCCATACCTTACATTTCAGTAATACCACCGCCTTTTCATCAGAATTAGGACAATTACTGTATAACCCCACCCCTGCGGGTGACCGTCCGGAGCCTGCTTTATGGCGTTGGGCTTATGAAATGAAATTGGGGACAACCCAACACACCTTACGCGATTACACCTTTACCCACCCTAATTATCATCAAGAGCACCAACGCAGCAGCCAACAAAGCAATGTATTAGGTGAAAGTGTGGTCAATCTTTATGAAAAATATGATTACCCAGGTCGTTATAAGCGTGATGCGCAAGGCGAGCCGTTTAACCAATACCGATTGGAATACGAACGGCGTGAATCGGAAGTGGCACTGGCCACCGGTGATGATTTACGGGTTATCCCCGGTTATCGCTTTAGCCTTACAGGACATCCAAGAGAACACTTTAACCAAAGTTGGCTGGTGGTCGAAGTCGAACACCGTGGTTGGCAATATGGTGTGCTTGAAGAAGAAGCAGGCAACTCAGGCAATC
>NZ_CABFJY010000032.1 GCF_901687125.1 Actinobacillus vicugnae | reverse complement strand
TCCCCCATCGCGTTCTTCAGCAATAAATTCACGATATTCTTTCATTGGCAAAGGTGATTTACCATCTGCTGCAGATATCGCATTAGGCTTTTGACATTCTTTAATATTTTTATCGGTATAGTAAGTTGCCCAATATTCAGGTAAATAATCTACTGACTTTTTACCGTAAAACGTGCGCCATTGGGTTTCACTGTAATCAGGCTCGTTTTTAGATTGCGATAAATCCTCAGCAAAACAACCTGTGCTGATATTTATCATAAAGAAGATTAGGGGGAATTTTAGATATTTCATTTAGTTTACCTTAGTATTTTTTAAAACCGTTGCTATTCTTTCAATTTTTTCTTCACTTGAATAAGATTGAGATAATAGCTTTATTATTTCACTCTCATTATCATTCCATTGCGCTGTGTAACCAAAATGCAAATTAATTAACGTTTCAATCAGTACATCTTCCATAATTTGATATTGAATACACATATTGGCTAGTTTAATTAAAATTTGGTGTAACGCGAATAATGAATAATGATGACGAATAGACTGATTGAGCAATAATCTTGCACGAATACGGTGAATAAGATATTTTATTCGCGCGACAATTAAGCTGTGATGTTGTTTAGCTGAAATATGCCAATTTTGTTGAGAATAGTTTATAGCTGGAAGTTGAGTGCGTGTAATAAGTTGTGGTTGTTGTGTTTGAAGATCAATTTCCTGTTGAGTGAAATTATCGTTTTCATCCATATAGTAGTGATTGATTTTATCTGGGAAATCCGTTAAATAGACAACTTCTAAGCAAAATCCTATTGCCTCTTCTAGCTGATTTTCCTCACGCAATGCAGGTAGCCATTCTGTTAATATGGTGGGGGTATAACAGCGAAAAATCACAGGCTTATTATCAACAGTTAGTGCATTGCACAAATAACTGATTTGTAATGAAAAGGCTTGAATATCTAAGGGACTAACAAATAACGCCGTCCATCTATTGAAAAAAGCCTGATTGATTACCCACTCATCAAACAGTTGATTATCGCCAAGGCGTGCAATTCTCGGACCAACATCTTCAAAGCGCGTATCAAAAAGCATAAAAGGCTCTTTATACTTTATATTTGAACGAAAAAAGAGGTCTTTTATTTCTTCATCAAGGTTTGGTTCAAGCACGACATAAACAAAATGTTTTTGCGCTAAATAATGCTTGAGCATATTCGCTAAACTTTGTGTAACCGTTGCTTGTTGTTCTTCACTTAGTAATTCTTTCATTCGTTTGCTTTTTCCAAATCACAGTCTTTTGTTAAAGGTAAGCCTTGATTTACGCTGTTGTTAAAGCTATTTACAATGTTATAAGAACCGCTTTCAATCGCTAAATTGCCTTTGATTTTAACACGCCCTACCAACATCACGCCGTTACTATCTACCACAATTTTGCCATTTCGACTTTCAATAGTAACAGATTCATAGCCTTTTGTTTTCACATTATTGGAAAGCATTTCAAATAGTTCCCCACTGCTAATGTGGATATTGCCTTTTACCTCGGTTGTTTGAGAGCCACCCACTGAAAGCGTATTATTAGCATAAACATTGATTAAGCGATGATTGCCTATATTCAGAATTTCATCTTTTTCGATGTTAGTTTTACGATCACGGTGAATAGTATTGTGTTGATCACGACCGATTGTTATCCTTTCATCAACTTTGACGGTTTCCGTTCGATTATTGCCAATGTCAATAATTTCATTATTCGCTACCTGTTCAGTGCGATCATTACCAATAGTAATATCTTCATTGCGCCCTACTAATTCCGTGCGGTCATTGCCAATCTGCGTGGTTTCATCATGATTCACCACGTTGTTTTGGTCTTTTTGTGCATGGATAAACACTTCTTCTCGGTCTTTTTCATCTTCAAAGCGTAGTTCGTTAAATCCGTTGCCTTTGTGGGTTTTGGATTTAATACTCATGCGCGTTTTATGCTCGGGGAGATTGTAGGGGGGCTCGGTGGTGCTGTGATAAGTTCTGCCTGTGATGATGGGTTGGTCTGGGTCGCCTTCGAGAAAATCCACAATCACTTCATGTCCAATACGCGGAATGGCAATATTGCCGAATTGGGCGCCTGCCCAAGCTTGGCTCACGCGTACCCAGCAAGAGCTGTTTTCGTTATTTTCACCCACTCTGTCCCACGGAAACTGAATTTTGACTCTGCCCCATTCGTCGCAGTAGATTTCTTCGCCCTCTGGACCGACAACATGAGCCATTTGCGGGCCATCTACTTTCGGTTTCGGATTCGGCGTCG
>NZ_CABFJY010000031.1 GCF_901687125.1 Actinobacillus vicugnae | reverse complement strand
TTGTCTAAATTGTTCTTTAAAAAATTGGAAACAAGCTGAAAAACTGAAGAGACTTTCAAGTCAGCGGAGATATTGAAAAATATTAAGCTGATAAAGAAAAAGTCTGAGTAGTTAAAAAATCTTGACTGAACAAAAGCAGTCAAGTGTTTAGTTGAATAATATCGGCTTTGAGTGTTTGAGATGATATAGCAATATATCAAAGGTATAAAAACATTTGAGGTTGTATAGTTAAGTGACTAAGCGTACACGGTGGATGCCTTGGCAATCAGAGGCGAAGAAGGACGTGCTAATCTGCGATAAGCTTGGATGAGTCGATAAGAGGCGTTTAATCCAAGATTTCCGAATGGGGAAACCCAGTAGATGAAGAATCTACTATCTTATACTGAATACATAGGTATAAGAGGCAAACCGGGAGAACTGAAACATCTAAGTACCCCGAGGAAAAGAAATCAACCGAGATTCTGTCAGTAGCGGCGAGCGAAAGCGGAAGAGCCTGTTAGTGATAATAGTTTTGTTAGGAGAATGAGCTGGGAAGCTCAACCATAGCAGGTGATAGTCCTGTATCCGAAAACATTACTATGGTACTAAGCTAACGAGAAGTAGGGCGGGACACGAGAAATCCTGTTTGAAGAAGGGGGGACCATCCTCCAAGGCTAAATACTCCTGATTGACCGATAGTGAACCAGTACTGTGAAGGAAAGGCGAAAAGAACCCCAGTGAGGGGAGTGAAATAGAACCTGAAACCGTGTACGTACAAGCAGTGGGAGCCAACTTGTTTGGTGACTGCGTACCTTTTGTATAATGGGTCAGCGACTTATATTTTGTAGCGAGGTTAACTGAATAAGGGAGCCGAAGGGAAACCGAGTCTTAACTGGGCGTTTGAGTTGCAAGGTATAGACCCGAAACCCGGTGATCTAGCCATGGGCAGGTTGAAGGTTGGGTAACACTAACTGGAGGACCGAACCGACTAATGTTGAAAAATTAGCGGATGACTTGTGGCTGGGGGTGAAAGGCCAATCAAACCGGGAGATAGCTGGTTCTCCCCGAAATCTATTTAGGTAGAGCCTTGAGCGGACACCTTCGGGGGTAGAGCACTGTTTCGGCTAGGGGGTCATCCCGACTTACCAACCCGATGCAAACTGCGAATACCGAAGAGTGATACTCAGGAGACACACGGTGGGTGCTAACGTCCATCGTGGAGAGGGAAACAACCCAGACCGCCAGCTAAGGTCCCCAAGTACTAGTTAAGTGGGAAACGAAGTGGGAAGGCTTAGACAGCTAGGATGTTGGCTTAGAAGCAGCCACCATTTAAAGAAAGCGTAATAGCTCACTAGTCGAGTCGGCCTGCGCGGAAGATGTAACGGGGCTAAAACTAGTCACCGAAGCTGCGGCATCAATGGAGACATTGTTGGGTAGGGGAGCGTTCTGTAAGCGGATGAAGCTGAATTGAGAAGTTTGGTGGACGTATCAGAAGTGCGAATGCTGACATAAGTAACGACAAAACGAGTGAAAAACTCGTTCGCCGGAAGACCAAGGGTTCCTGTCCAACGTTAATCGGGGCAGGGTGAGTCGGCCCCTAAGGCGAGGCTGAAAAGCGTAGTCGATGGGAAACGGGTTAATATTCCCGTACTTGGATAAACTGCGATGTGGGGACGGAGAAGGTTAGGTTAGCAGACTGTTGGATGTCTGTTTAAGCCGGTAGGTGGGAAGACTAGGCAAATCCGGTCTTCCATTCAACACCGAGAAGTGATGACGAGTTTCTACGGAAATGAAGTAACCGATACCACGCTTCCAGGAAAAGCCACTAAGCTTCAGGTTTATCTAAACCGTACTATAAACCGACACAGGTGGTCAGGTAGAGAATACTCAGGCGCTTGAGAGAACTCGGGTGAAGGAACTAGGCAAAATAGCACCGTAACTTCGGGAGAAGGTGCGCCGGCGTAGATTGTAGAGATTAACTCTCGAAGGTTGAACCGGTCGAAGATACCAGCTGGCTGCAACTGTTTATTAAAAACACAGCACTCTGCAAACACGAAAGTGGACGTATAGGGTGTGATGCCTGCCCGGTGCTGGAAGGTTAATTGATGGTGTTATCGCAAGAGAAGCTCCTGATCGAAGCCCCAGTAAACGGCGGCCGTAACTATAACGGTCCTAAGGTAGCGAAATTCCTTGTCGGGTAAGTTCCGACCTGCACGAATGGCATAATGATGGCCAGGCTGTCTCCACCCGAGACTCAGTGAAATTGAAATCGCCGTGAAGATGCGGTGTACCCGCGGCTAGACGGAAAGACCCCGTGAACCTTTACTATAGCTTGACACTGAACATTGAATTTTGATGTGTAGGATAGGTGGGAGACTAAGAAGCAGTCACGCCAGTGATTGTGGAGTCGTCCTTGAAATACCACCCTTTAACGTTTGATGTTCTAACGAAGTATCTGGAACGGGTACTCGGACAGTGTCTGGTGGGTAGTTTGACTGGGGCGGTCTCCTCCCAAAGCGTAACGGAGGAGCACGAAGGTTTGCTAATCACGGTCGGACATCGTGAGGTTAGTGCAATGGTATAAGCAAGCTTAACTGCGAGACAGACAAGTCGAGCAGGTGCGAAAGCAGGTCATAGTGATCCGGTGGTTCTGAATGGAAGGGCCATCGCTCAACGGATAAAAGGTACTCCGGGGATAACAGGCTGATACCGCCCAAGAGTTCATATCGACGGCGGTGTTTGGCACCTCGATGTCGGCTCATCACATCCTGGGGCTGAAGTAGGTCCCAAGGGTATGGCTGTTCGCCATTTAAAGTGGTACGCGAGCTGGGTTTAGAACGTCGTGAGACAGTTCGGTCCCTATCTGCCGTGGGCGTTGGAGAATTGAAAGGGGCTGCTCCTAGTACGAGAGGACCGGAGTGGACGCATCACTGGTGTTCCAGTTGTCTCGCCAGAGGCACTGCTGGGTAGCTACATGCGGAAGAGATAAGTGCTGAAAGCATCTAAGCACGAAACTTGCCTTGAGATGAGTTCTCCCAGTCTATAAGACTGTAAGGGTTGTTGGAGACTACGACGTAGATAGGTCTGGTGTGTAAGTGGTGCGAGCCATTGAGCTAACAGATACTAATTGCCCGAGAGGCTTAACTATACAACGCTCAAGTGTTTTTGAGGAAACACGCAGCAAATGATACGAAGCGAAAGCTAAGTAAGAAAAGCGAAAAGACAAAGAAAGAAACTTTAGACAGCTTGTTT
>NZ_CABFJY010000030.1 GCF_901687125.1 Actinobacillus vicugnae | reverse complement strand
GCGGATAATAATTTTCCGTTTTAACTAAATTACCAACATTATCATAACTATATTTACGATTAATTTTCGGCACAAAATTGCCGATGTCGTTTTGAACTTGTTGCGCAATTAATCTGCCTACAGGGTCGAGTTGATACTGGCTAATGAGTGTTCCTTGAGTACGACTAATCTCGCGATGTAAGTGGTCGCGTTCAATTTCAGTGATTAACTGTTCATTGAATTTTATGGCGGTCAAATGCCCCGTTCCATAATAAAAATAGGAAAGGCGTTCGCTATTCGGCAACGTCAATTTGGTGCGATTGCCGTTAGCGTCATATTCATATTTCAAGGTTTGTGTGTGGTTATTGTGGCGCACGGTTTGCTTGGTGAGTTTTCCCGCTTTGTCATAGCTAAATTGTAGCTGATATTGACCACTTTCCACTTGCACAATTTTCCCTGATTTATCATATTGATAGCGCGTGCGCGTATTTTGACTGCCTTGCTGAATATGTTGCTCAAGCAGTTGCCCGAGTTGATTGCGTTTAAACTCTGTGACACGCAACGGCTGTGGATTGCTTGCATTTGGGCTTCCCGCCGTTAGCACGCCATATTCAAACTGTTTCACCAATTCGCCGTTTTGATTGTACTGGTAAGTGGTGACTTTGTCATCAAATCCGCTTTCTTGCGTCAGCTGGTCCAGTTCGTTGTAATAAATTAGTAATCATGAAACCAAATCCCTCAGTTGTTTTTCTATATCCGCATCGCCACTTGGTTTGCGATATAGCTCATCTTGGGTAATTTTGGTGTTATCGAAACTTTTTAATTTTTTTAAAATTTCTTCAAATATTTTCTTGGTATCTTTTTTATTCGCGGTTAATTGTGCCTCTACTAAAAAGCTCATACCCATGGTGGACATATGACCAAAATAAATCTGTTTTGGTTTTAACATTTCAATTTCTTTTTCTAACAACGCAATTTGTTGTTGAGTGAAATGGTGCAACGGGTGCTCTTTGCAAGCATTCGGCTCGGTAGGAATACACTGATTGTCTTGATAAAATTTATATAAATTTGTTAATACCGTTTTTATTGCCAATAAATATTTATCCATGCTGTGCGCACTTGGATCACCGATATCATGTGCGCGATCTTTCATATCAAGCTGTTCTTTAGGGCTCCATTCACTGACACGTAGCTGAGTAATGTCGTGTTGAGCAAATGGCAACATATATACATTCGCGCCCTTATTCATAAATTGGCAAAGGTTGCCGTGGTGCGTGTAAGGATCGCCTTCAAAATTAATTAGCCCCTCAGCAAGAAAATTAATCTCTCCCTTACTTAACCAATATAGTCCTAGTTTTACCTCTTTTGGAAGCAGGCTATAAATCCCACCATCTATTGCGCGCCCTGGCACACTTGGCACCCAGTCCCCTGCATTGACATGGCGAAAATGCGTAAACTTATCACTGTAATAACGCGCAAAGTCACTATTCCCCACGCGTGGTGAGCCATAGGTATAAAGCAATGGTTTAAAGCCTAATTCAAATAGGTAAGCACTTAAAATGGTGGCAACAGCACCACCTAAGCTATGTCCTGTTACGTAAAGTTCTTTGCCTTGAAGCTCTCCAATAACCCCCTCTAATTCAGGGGAATCTATGATACTTTTAGCTTGTCGGTAAAAAACACGATGTAATTCACCTTTAATATTAAAGTCAGGTTTTATTTGTTTGGCATCGGCATCAATTAATAAGCCATCGTGTAAAATTTCATAAGTTCCACGTACAGCAATTACCGCTCGAGTTTCATCAACATAGAACAGCGCAGCTGCACTTGTGCTTTTATCGTCCACGCTCCCCGTACCTGAATTATAACGTTTTATTCCTTTACCAATATCAACTAACTGAATAAATGGTGTTAGACCGTGTGTAATCGTATCTTTACCATCATCTTTAATTTTTGTCAGTTTATAATATTGCCAATTTCCTTCCATATGGCATACAGTATGTTTTTCCCTTGCTTTATCAAGAAATATACTAAAATCAAGCTCATGCTTTAAATCTTCATCTAATGAGAGCATACTATACGCTAGGCGAGACAAATACCCTAAATTATAAGCATTGATATAGCTATATTCATTAGAATGGGTAAGCCATAAAGTGTGTTCAACTTCTCGACAAGAATTGGTAATTTCTGTAATGTCTGCCATTAGTATGGTTCCTTATCATAGAATTGTTGGAAATATTGAGGCTGAATATTTTTTTCATCAAATAATGGTAACTTAAATTTTTGACAAATATTCATATCTGTATCACAGTATTCATTATGACTAATTTTAAAATTAAGTTCTATATCAGGATTCTCTTTCCAAAAAGAAATAGTGTACCTTTCCATTCCTAAATATTTTTCCACACCATTTTCTATTGAAGAAGAAGAACAACGTAAGAATTTAAGATATCCTTGCTCGCTATAATTATGCCTATCTTTAGAACTTTTCTTATAACAATAAATATTATAATGTAATTTATTAAAATAAAGATCACTTTTATTATTTCCCAATCTGTCATCAGAAACAGCAAAAAAAGGGGAAACTTTGAAACCATAAATTAATGTTGTACGATATATTTTATTTTTATCATCATAAGGCTCTTGCTTTAATCTCGGATCATCACTTTTTTCTTCAATATAAATTTTTCCACCGTGGCTTCGATATACACACCCATTCAATTTAAATTGATCAGGATAACGGATAACATATTCCTTTCCCCCATCGCGTTCTTCAGCAATAAATTCACGATATTCTTTCATTGGCAAAGGTGATTTACCATCTGCTGCAGATATCGCATTAGGCTTTTGACATTCTTTAATATTTTTATCGGTATAGTAAGTTACCCAATATTCGGGTAAATAATCTACTGACTTTTTACCGTAAAACGTGCGCCATTGGGTTTCACTGTAATCAGGTTCATTTTTAGATTGTAATAGTTCCTCAACAAAACAACCTGCACAAACACTTGACACAAAGAAGATTAAGGGTAATTTTAAGTATCTCATTTCTTTTTCCTTTATTTTAGGTGTTGTTTTTCTTATTAGAATGTATAAGCCATAAAGTGTGTTCAACTTCTCGACAAGAATTGGTAATTTCTGTAATGTCTGCCATTAGTATGGTTCCTTATCATAGAATTGTTGGAAATATTGAGGCTGAATATTTTTTTCATCAAATAATGGTAACTTAAATTTTTGACAAATATTCATATCTGTATCACAGTATTCATTATGACTAATTTTAAAATTAAGTTCTATATCAGGATTCTCTTTCCAAAAAGAAATAGTGTACCTTTCCATTCCTAAATATTTTTCTACACCATTTTCTATTGAAGAAGAAGAACAACGTAAGAATTTAAGATATCCTTGTTCACTCAAATTATTCCAATCTTTAGAGTTTTTCTTATAACAATAAATATTATAATGTAATTTATTAAAATAAAGATCACTTTTATTATTTCCCAATCTGTCATCAGAAACAGCGAAAAAAGGGGAAACTTCAAATCCATAAATCAATGTTGCACGATCTATTTTATCTTTTTCATCATAAGGCTCTTGTTTTAATCTCGGATCATCACTTTTTTCTTCAATCCTCATTCTACCACCATAACTACGATATACACACCCATTCAATTTAAATTGATCAGGATAACGGATAACATATTCCTTTCCCCCATCGCGTTCTTCAGCAATAAATT
>NZ_CABFJY010000029.1 GCF_901687125.1 Actinobacillus vicugnae | reverse complement strand
CGACCACCAGCCAACTTTGGTTAAAGTGTTCTCTTGGATGTCCTGTAAGGCTAAAGCGATAACCCGGGATTACGCGTAAATCATCGCCCGTAGCAAGTGCCACTTCCGATTCACGCCGTTCATATTCTAATCGGTATTGGTTAAACGAAATTGATAAGAATAAGACATAATCTGCACCTCAAATTAGGTGTCTAGGTTTTGGGGTGCAGATCACTTATCATCAATTACCTTTAAAGCTCTTTCCCTTTCACATTTCCCCATTCTTCATCAAACATATATTCAAATTTATGCATTGACACTTCCGGATATTCAAATAAATTCGGGCAAGGCACTTTAATAAAACCTGCTTTTCTATTTTCATCTTGTGTGATGATTTTAAATAAAGGCGCGCCTCTAGATTTATGAATTTCTTCTTTGTATGGTAGCCTGCAAGACGGTAATGCCCGAATCTTTGGTGCATCTTCTTTAAAATATTGCGTTATCATGTCTTCCAGTTTTTCTTGTTTGGGTAATCTTCGTGTATATAATCCTTCATCTATCCAGCCGAATAAAAATGAAATTAAACGCTCAAATAATCCTTTTGGACTTTCCAGCGCATTCATCATCGCTGACAATCGTTCAGGTGGAATATTTGGATTCATAAAATCTACTAAATATTTTTTCAAATAACGAGACCGATTCTTTTTATGAATATTAATGCTAAAACCACCAAAAATAACGGGAAGATACATGGAGTAGTCACAAAAAACTATTCTTGAATGGCGCGGAAAATTATTAAATTTCACTTTATTACTATACGGATGAATCCAGAAAATCAGGGAATTTATATTAATAAAATATTCTGGTAACGGACGCATAAGTTTATTGATTTCCGTTAGGTAAAGTCGTTTATTCGTGTAAGTATAAATAATGCCCCGTTTGCGGTCAAAACGCACGCGCCCCTCCGATGGATAAAGAAGGATGAATAGTGCTATGACATACCATGCGATGCTTAAATATCCATTCCATACTCTGTGTTTATGTCTATTCCACATTCTTTCCATAAATTCTTCTTTAGAATCGCCATACATTGTCATATTTGGATCCGAATCAGAAACTATTTGATTATATTCCTTTTGAAATCTTTTTTCAGGCTGAAAGGAAAACTGGAAATTTTCTCTAAAACGTTCGCTAGAATCAGGTTTAATAAAATCATAATATAATGGAATAAACAGCATAGTTATAATCAAAATGATATTGAAAGCGCCTTTCCATTTTATTTTCAATTCAATAGTATCTTCATCTATTTTTCTAAACCAACGACGCAATTCGCGTCGCTCTCTCGGTGATAAATTATTTTCAGTACTCATTACCGCTCCTTTTAAATCATTATTGTGTGCAATAGGTAATCATCCGTAGTATAGTCCGCCGAAAATTTCGTGCCATCCTTGTCGGTAAAGGTGACTTCCAACTTAATATTTTCCTGTGTAATTCCGTTTTCCCTCAAGGAAAAAACGACATCGCGATTCAGCGTTAATTCCGCGTGCTCAATCTCTTTCGATTCTGCATAAGGAATATAGCAGACAATTTTTAGATTGGTTAAATTCGGTTGCGTTCGCCAAAATTCCGCACAGGAAATTTTAAACCGTCCTTTGCCCATTGGGGTAATTTGCAACCCGGACTGAATAAAATAGCCATAGACTTCATCTTCAAAACCTTTACTGATAAGAAGGTGTTCTTTTTTATCATTCGGAGATTTTGGTTCTATTTGAGATAATATTTCTGTTCGTTGTATTTGTTTGTCAAACTCATCACGATCAGAGTTATCCCAATAATAGTATTTGTCCGAATTCCCCCAAAATCCGTTTTTCACCCAGTTTACCAAGGTACTGTCGCTAAAGAAAACCACAATAATACTACCGATTAAAGCTATTACGCCAATCCCCCAACCGACAGGACCGGAAATTATCGTTCCAGCAATAATTCTCGCTAAAATCGCCGTCATTCCCATCATAGAACTTAAAAACAACAAACCATAGCCAAAAAAAGCAGCAGCATCCTGATTTGCTATCGCCTCTTCAATCCCTCCCCATGCTATCACGGCAGTTAACGCGCCGCCCAATATCCCTAACGACGCATAACCGAATTTTAATGGCTGACCTTTAATCGCCTGCCAAATACTCCCCGAACGATTCCTCAGCGTAAATCCCGTCGGATTTGAGATTAATCCCGCCAAATACGATAAGTTCATCGTCGCCACCGCCGTATCCATCACCGCCGCACTTCTCACCAACGCCGGATTCGTCGTCCATTTCCCCGCTTTTGTTTTCGCTGATTTGCTTTTTATTGCCAAATCGTCATTCAAAGCAAGCAGTCCGCTATATACCGCAATAAAGTTCAATGTGCCGCCATAACGCCGAGTGAACAGGAAATCAATATTCGCTTTGCCTTGCGCGATTTTCTCCATCTCCGCTTCAACTAACCCCGGTAAACACTTATTCAATGAATATAAAAACGTTTTTCGATGTACGGCGGAAAAATCAATATGACGATTAGGCTTTCCGTTGGCTTTATTCGTCACCCGTTCTTGCTGCGACAATTGCGACAATTGGCTTTTGCTTTCCTCTAATAAGATTTTTTGTAACGTTTCAAAAGCTGTCTTAGTTCTTGAGGCGTCATCCCAAATATCCGCAAGTCCTAAAAGACTAAAAATATGTCTTGCCGTGGCGCTCTTATATAATGCCGCCGATTGACCGAACACATTCAAACCAGTTTCCAGAAAATCATTCAGTCCCTTATACAGTCTTTTTGACGAGCTCCATTTTTCATTTAACTCAAATCCCGCCTTAGCCCCTTGTGCAACCAACGGTTCAAGCGTTTCTAAGCCTTTAGATAAAGACTGTTTCGCCCACTCAAGAAACGGCTCGGATGATTCATTTTTAAGCGATACCCCAAATAAATGGCTTAAATAAGCAATGCCTTTCGGTGTGCTTGATGTGCCTAATGTAATGTCTTTTAATAAACTAAAAAAACAATAAGCCGAATAAGCAGATTCCTGCAGACTTTTGACACCTAGCATGCATTGTAATGCCAAGCCAATCGTGAATTTAAACGCCTTTCTCTCACCTAAACGCCAAATCTGTTCAATCAGCTTTTCCATCGGTTTTTCATACGATTCAAATGATGTTTTTAATAAAGAGGTGAACTTTGACTTAAACTGCGGGTTTAATGCTTTTTCTACGCCACGTTGCGCAATCACCCGTTCACTTTCTTTATGCGGATATTTCTCTCCCCGCACGTCATATGCAATCTT
Organism: Actinobacillus vicugnae; assembly: GCF_901687125.1. Lineage (GTDB taxonomy): Bacteria > Pseudomonadota > Gammaproteobacteria > Enterobacterales > Pasteurellaceae > Actinobacillus > Actinobacillus vicugnae. Next base: position 2,941 of record NZ_CABFJY010000029.1, on the reverse strand, counting down.
CGGGTCAATAATATTGCCGATTGTTATCGGATAAAGATACTTGGCATGATAATCGGCTTGCTTTTGAGCTAAATCAAGCGTAATTTTTTGCAACTCGTGCATTTCCCCCGCTACGTCTTCCAATGCCACCATCAACGCTTTCTCATAAGGCAACATAGACGACTGCTTCGGCAAGCCCGATTGCGGTGCTAATTGAGTGTACCATCCGTGCGTAACCGTTGATAGGTCTTTCGTCCCTGCATACTCTAAAACATGCACCTGTAAACTACCAAATGGATGTTGATTTACATCAAGCAACTTATCAACATCTATCGTCGTCATCACCGATTTTCTAAATCCGCCCTCTTTCTCCAAGCGTTCAAACATCTCCGACGACCACGCATATTCGCTATAAGCTATATCTACCTTGCCGACATCCTTATCCACAAACGGACAACTGAACGTGCTGACGTTCGCTACACAAGGATATCGCTTCTCATCTAATTTACCAACACCCCATTTACCGTTCGCTCCACGTTCCCCCCATTTATACAGCAAAAAAGTATATTGCCCAAAATGCGTTTCTATCCCGCCTGGGCGTTCAAACTCGCTTGCGCTGTTCATATCATTACTATGGGTAATATAACGAAACACCAGCCATTTCCCCGCCTTATCCGTCGAAAACAAACGGTGTTTAGTATGCGCATAAATATAAATAAAACCCTGACGAAGTTGCATTAACCGATGTGAACTGTCCCTCGTGTGGGTCGCCAATATCCCGTTCGGGGCAGAAATATGACCAACTTGGCCTTTTCTAGCATTATTTAAATAGTTAACGCCTAATCCGTAACGCACTGGGTAAATCGGTATCACCGGTAAAATACATTTACTGTTGTTATTGTAAGGCTCCGTTGATAGTTTCTCTGCTGTTTGCTTAATCCCTTTTTACCTTTTGGGACGCTGACTGTTGTTTCTGTGCAACTTGCCCTGTCATGATGCTTTATCCTTTTCTATCAAATCGTTCATTAAACTTTCGGTTAAATTCAACCCCGTATCACCCGTTTCCTGATGCGCCTCTTCTAACAACGCAAAATAATCCCAATTATTAGCTTCCGCTATTACCCTGCCGCTTAAATACATCCAATAACCCTGTACGGAATCCGCAACTTGTCGTAGCTTCCCTTCCTCTAGCCAGATATCAAACAGATTTGGGGCAATTTCAGGAAAGTAGTTCTCAGCAGTTTTTATCAATTTTGTTTTCATGCGTTCCCAACTGATTTGTTCCATGATTTTCCGTTCTAATTCACCCAATTCAATACGCGCAGGTTGGATATTTTCCGCTAACCTATCTAATTCAAAAGTGATAAACCGCTTTTCAATCCGCACACCGAATGCCTCTATCACTTGTTTGCCGTCCCTCACGCCGAATAATGCCGCCAAATGCGCAGGATGATTTGTTAATTTGGGTAAATACCGATTCAGTACTTGCGGGTCATAAAAACGGAAAAAATACCATTTTTGTGTTTCAGGATCTTGCAAATGCGTAAATTTTTTTAAATGCCGATACACCGTGTCAAAATCATGAGTACTGCGAATAAAAATAGCGGGATTCGCTTGCCAATAACTCAGCACCTCACTATCCATTTGACGAAATAATGTTTGCAGCAACTCTACACAAGCAAGATGACTAGGATCGAACTCAATTAAATAAGGGGCACTATTTTCAAGGCTTTCACCTATTGCCCCAGTATAAAGGTTTGCCGCTTTGCCTGCTTGTTCCAGCCTGTCGGACAATCCCACGACTTTCGCACAATCAACAACGGCATAATAGTGCATCTCACCTTGTGAGATTTCACTCAAATCTACCAATTTATGCCATTCATCTAACCCTTTAAATTTTGAGAAAAAACGGTTTTTTAAGGGCGATGGCAATGCTTCGTTGCCGAAAATGTCTATAAATGGTTCAAAATTAATGTTCTCTTGAATAAGATATTCTTGGTCTTGCGCTAAAGGCACATTAGCCAAGTCGCCTTCATTTAAAAGAGCAATTGGATTTTGCTCAGATAAATGCTTCGCCCAATAAACTAAACCTGATGAAAAGCCATGTCGATTGAACCAAGTTAAAATAGGCAGAGGGGCTAATTGCATATAGCCTTCAATCGCATTTTCCTGACAAAATTCATCCACTTGCTTCAGATAAGCCTCTGAATTTTCCGCTATCCCAACGATATAGCCTGTGGATACCCCATTTGCTGAACCTATTGGTGAATAGTGGTAGTAACTCACCCAAATTTTCGATTCACTCATTAGACATCCCTTTACTCTTTATTTTTCATTGCTTCGCAGACTTGGCAGATTTCCTGCCCATTGTTAGCGGAAAGGCTAATCACCTGCGGTGCTTCAGGGCTTCCTCCAATAATAGATAAATTACCTTTTATCGTTACCTTTCCTTTTAACATGATACCTGAACCATCAATAAGCATTGTGCCTGCTTTCCCCATAACTTTAACATTGGTTGAACCGATAATTCTGACTTGTTGGCTATGTTGTTTCAGCTCTTTGCCTACTTTAATAGACACATTTTTCGATATCGTATGGCTATGATTTCGCCCACTATGTATTGTCTGATCCGCATACACATCCAAACTAAAATGATTACCGATGTTAAGTACATCATCTTTTTCAATTTTGGTAATGCGGTTGCGATTAACGTGTAGGTTTTGATCTTGTCCAATCGTAATCGATTCATCTACTCCCACACTTTCCGTGCGATTATTGCCGATGTTGATAGTTTCATCGTGCCCCACCTGCTCCGTGCGGTCATTGCCAATCTGCGTGGTTTCGTCATGATTCACCACGTTGTTTTGGTCTTTTTGTGCATGGATAAACACTTCTTCTCGGTCTTTTTCATCTTCAAAGCGTAATTCGTTAAATCCATTTCCCTTGTGGGTTTTGGATTTAA
>NZ_CABFJY010000028.1 GCF_901687125.1 Actinobacillus vicugnae | reverse complement strand
AACTCGCCAGCTCTAATTCTAAACGAAATAACTGTGAAAGCCCTTCTTTTAACACAAAACTCACTACATCAAATTCCGTCTCGCCATTAACCTTGAGGCTGTAGCGGTAATTGGATTGTACTGTCATATTTTTTTCCTATCGTGTAATATTAAGATATTATTTGTAACGCGCTGCATTTTTTAAATTTGTAACAATAATTATCTTTCCTTATAATCAACATCTTCCGCATTCACCCACATATTAATGTCTTTTTTTCCTTTATAATTAACAAAGTACCATTTCTTTCCAAACATATCAGACTTTTCATTTAATATAACTATTTGATCGCCTTTCACAAGATACATTTTCGATCTCCCACTCATCTCCGGATTGTTATATAAAAATATTTTTCTTTTTAAAAACAAAACCCTACCACAATCATTTATTTTCATGTCGCCCACATTAATTTTACACTGAAAATACCCATTTATCTTTAAAGGTTTATCTTTTGATTTTAAATAATTAATCATAAAAATAAACTGATTGTCTTGATTGTCATATTTAAAGTTAATATTATCACCGTGAATTTTCATTACTAATTTTAAGTAGCTTTTTTTATTTAAAAAATCATAATCACTGGGCTCTGCATTACTTTCTAGATCTTCTATATATTCTTCTGTAATATCAATAATATTTACCTCATCATTCATTACATCTATGTCATAACCATAATATCCATTGTAATCAGGAAAATAATTTATCCTTCTCACTTTAATTAACTTTCCTTTTATTTTATTAAAAAAATATCCAACCTCAGACTTAATCTTTACTGATGCATAATATTTATTCCATATTTCAAAGTATTCTCCTTTATCAATAACATCAGTCGCCAATTCATCTTTAACTAAAGGTGATTTCAATAAATAACCATCAATATAAACTTCACCTTTAGATTCATTAATATTTATTTGATTGGCATTTGATAAATTAGTCACAATCAAAAAAAACAAAGCAAAATATTTTATTATAGCCATCTTAAACACCCTTCTAGTTTATCTGCGTAACCTGCAATTACATCTGCTTTATCAAGACCATTAATAATTCTACGTGCATTTTTATAGTCACAACCTGAATCATTTATGTAGTCTGAAAATTTTTTATCTGTAAACATACCTACTTCCATTCCATATATCATAATTTTTGTTGCGTTTTTCTGTTCCAAAGCTAATGATTGATCATTAATTAAATCTAACCCCAAATAATTTCCTGCATTTTTATAATTATTATACCTAGTTAATTGAACATAGCCTCTACCTCGATATTTATATCCATCACCTTGATTAACATTTCCCATTTTTCTAGCTATTTCTCTACGCTTCTTAGTATCAGCTAGAACAGGATCATATTTATTAAAATATGATTTATTGCCTCTTTCAATAACAGGTTCAAATGAATGACCTGTCTCATGCTTTGCTGTAGCTAACATATAAGCAACTTTTCTTAAATCACAGTTATAGTTTTTATGCGCGTCACAATATTCTTCTATTCCAGTGAAAATAGCCTCTAAGGCCACCTTTTGCGCCGAGGTTAATTTGTTAAACTTTTGCTCATATTGAGCAAAAAAATACTCTCTATCAATCATTTTCCCAATTATTACGGATAACCATCCAATCATCCCCAACGGATGGATATAACACGCTTCCTTGTCCGTATCAAACTGATTTACTTTCAGCTTTATCGATAAATCCTCTACTCGCTTGCTAAGTCGTTTCACTATATCTTCTTTACCATGCTGCCGATATAACGCACACACTTCGGCAAAATCGGCTTGTCGAGTTGATTTCCATTCACTTTCGTGTTTTGCGATTATGCCCGTTAAGCGTCTTTGTTGCACACTATCTAGTAACACATCCCGCAGTTTTCCTGCCTCAAAAACGACAGATGTGCCTTTATCGGCATCTAAATCTAACTCATCCATTATCGCCTTAAATAGTGGGTCTAGTTCCTCTTTTTGCTGTATCGTCAGTCCGCTCGCTGGGTTTAAATACTCGTGCAGACCATTTTTAAACAGACTTAGCTTGTCGCTTTGTTGATGAAAAACATTGACACCTGGGAACAAAATACCATGAGTTACATGGCTATCATCTACATAAATCCCCGCCTTACTTTTTTTCACGGTATTATGTAGATAGGGTTGAATATTGTAATAATCTTTGCTTGCTTTTCCGTCCTTTATGGTTTTCTTTTCCACTTCTGATAGCGGTACCATAATTTCTGTTACTGTATTGCCTAGTTGGCTCACGTTATTCTCAGCAATACCGTAATAAGCACTATCTCGTGCCACATACAAAAAGTTGTCTGTTAATTTCTTTTCAGCCTTGTCCTTTTCATATTGCACCTTAGCTTTAACTTTAAAGGCTTCAATATCGTCATAAGTAAACACTTCTAAATGCAGCAACTTTTTATCTTGCTCGTCCATTTGGTTGTATTCGCCTATTAAGCCCAGCTCCGTCCCCGCCTTTATCGCTATTGGTTTGGCTAGCACCACTTCCTTATCCGTTTCTGTTTCAACATTATGCGCCAGTAATAGTGGGAGCTCCTTAAGTTCACTGTCGACTAGTATTTGATAAGAGCCTGAAAAAATTCTCCAATCATCTGCCATGGGGGGCTTTTGTTCTACACCATTTACATCTCTATACCAAACTAGTTCATCTAGTTTCTCTTTAGATGATGCCTGTTTTTTTACCTTGATTATTGTGCCATCGGTTAATTTCACTCCCAATGGTTTATTATTTCTATCCCTTATCATCACGGGATTTTTATCTGCTGACTTCGTCTCTGCAATAATATCTAACGCCGATGTACTATATTCATTTAGCTTAGCTGTATGGCGATATAATGAATAAAAAGTGCAATTCGACAATTAAAAGTTTTAACAGAACTTCTAAAAATCAAATTGCACTATTATCCTACTTTATTAATTTTATATATACTATATTTAAACTAATTAAACATCCAATTTATTCACAATACCATTTAGATTTAAATTTATACTGTACATTATCAAACATAACTAATTCAAACATATATTAGTATCAATACATCTAACCCATCCCGTAATAATTCTTTTGTTTTTTTTATATTCAATCATCAGCCATTTTGAGCTTATATTTTTAAGTATAAACTCATCACCTTTAATTAAATATCTCTTTTCACCCTGAACATAATTCGGAACATCTTGAAGCAATGTTTTTCGCATTATCTCTCCTTTAATAACTTCATTCCTATTTAAACTCCAAAATTTAAAAAGATTACTATTTAATGCACTTCTTACTTCTTTTTCTGTTTTATACGGATATATATAAATTATTTTAGGCTCAATAACACTGGAATCATTAACATCTTGAATATCATAAATATCACCTCCAGAACCTAAAAAATCAGATAATGCTTCATCCAATTTATAGATACCATTATCTAACCTAAAGGCAGTATAAATAAAATAATCACCAACATAAGGAATACCCGTTTGATTATAACTTGGCTGGATCTTTATTGATACAATCAGATAATTACCTCTATCTTTAATTTCATCAAAAAAGGCAAATGAAAGCTCTGGTTGTTGAGCTAGAAATGGAGCAACCCAAATAATTTTTTTACTATTTTTATCGTTTTGAACAACTGAAAACCCCTCTGAATCTAAAGAAGGTTTCGGCATATAAAACTCTATTTTATGACCAAATTTATCAGTAATATTGAAAAATGGTGAATCATTAGCTATTGAGGCTGACACGTTTAAAGAAAAAAGAAGAAAAATAGCAAAAATTAAATTTTTCATTATTTACAACTCCCGTACATATCAAAAAATATTTTCTTTATTTGTTCTTTATAGAATACTCTATTATAATACCCATCTAATCCTTTATTAACTTTTCTCGTTATATTTTTCATACAATTCTCACTTGTTAGCGTAGGTGTATCTAAATCAGATATTTTTCCTATTTTATTATGAACATTCCAAAACCATAATGCAGATTCTATAGCAATTAAATAATTATTTTCTAGTAATTCAGGGTGAGCCAAAACATCAAATTTACTATATTCATAAAATGAATTATAAGTTAAATAATGAGTTAAATGTATTAAACCTCTCCCTCTGTAATCTTTATTAGGATATTTACCAAAGCCACCATAGCAATGTTCACCGTATGCTTTATCATTTCCTAGTAGTTTTTTATCAATATATTCAAGTTTTTGTGATTTACTATAATGCATTCCACGTCGCTCAAAACCTTGATTAATTATGGTGGGGGATAAATTATATAGCTTTTCAGCCGTATAAGTTTTTCTTGTATAATTCAGAACTTCTCTAAATTTAAGAAATCGTGTAGTTTCTTGTTTTGCTTGGGCTAATAAATGCATCACTTGTCTGCACACTTGTTATATAAAATTTCTAAAAATTAACCGCACTTTGAGACGTTTGAGTTTATCTCAAAAGTGCGGTTATCTTTCATGAAATTTGGATTAACCCATAATATACAATCCTCATGAAACAATTTTGCATAAAAATCATTTATCAAAGGTTAAAAATTTGCTCGGCACACTCAAATTTTCAACATTATTAGACTTAACCCAAGCAATAATTTCTTTCTTTCCTTTAAAATAAATCTGATACCATTTATTATTCTTTGAGTCTTCTGTTGCATCAAGCACTAACACCTTGTCTCCTTTTATTAAATACATTTTTTCTTTATTATAATTTTTATCATAAAGATTGGTTTTTTTCTTAATATAGCCCATGGAAATCATTCTATTTCCAGTTCCACCAACATCGTAAAACAAGCTTCTCTTTAATGATTTCAATACGTTAGAATCAACAATAAAACTATCACCCTCATCATCAGGAGAGTTTACTCCAGAAAAATACTCATACTTGAATAAAATCCAATCATTTCCATTATTCATATAGTAATATTCATTAGAATTTATATAAACTCCGCAATTAACTTTGATAATTCCCTTTTCTGGAATACTTAACCCAAAATATCTACATTCATTATTATCTACAACATCAAAGACCTTCTTCTCCTCTCTAGACACATTAAGAATACATTTATAATCAATAGTATCAGAAGATTCATCATATGCACCACATTGAATATAATCCTTAAGATCATCATCATTTAAATACCCTTCTACAGTAACCTCTGACATACTAGATGTCGCGATGGCATAAAAAGGTAATATCATTAAAGTATATAAAAATAAATTTTTCTTAATCATCATATTTACCTAATTTTAATCTGGAACCCACTTTTGTATTTCTCATATGACTAGTGGATAATTTATATATTCCCAACTCTTTAGTTAAAGATAGATTAGAACAGTTTTCTATATTATTGGCTTTAATTAATTTCTTAAGCCAAAGCATTCTTTCTTTAAAACCATTGGCTCCACCATTAATTCCTACATTTACTGTATATACATCATCATTATCAGCATATTTATTTAAATCCCTCCAAGCACTTCCATATTTCCAATACCACCCCGCTGAATCGAATGATAGAAATAGTTTTTCAGATATTAAATAGTGAAACCTGTTATTTCTATCCTTCATATCTTCTATTTTTGTTTCTTTAGGAATAGTTGGAACATAATAAGCGCTATCTGTTCTTGTATGTTCAAAATATTTAATATAATTTATCCGCCAAGTTAGTTGCATAGCTCCCCGACCTTTATATCTAGATCCATCTCCTATGATAGTATTATGATTCTTTATGGCAGCCCCTTTCCCCGGCTCGTAATCCTTCCCTGAAGCCAATTCTTCAGTGGTCTTTAAAGATGCTGTTTCAAGATAAACTTGTGCAAGAAAGTGAACTTTTCTTATACACGTATTAATATCATATCGTTGACAGGCTTTATTTAATTCTTCTGTCAATCTTGCGTATGTTCTATCTTCTTCTTTTAAAAGACAATTACGGGCGTTAAATAAGGAATAATTTCCTGAATTCACTCCGCTTAAAGTATTAACAATATTTTTAACCTCCTCAACCGTAAAATCTCTATGGCAAAAACAGGCTGAATAAGGCGTTAAGGCTTGAATAAGTCCCAACGGGTGAAAATAATACGCCTCTTTACTCGTGCTAAACTGCCCAACTTCCAGCCCTATCTCTAAATTACTTGCGCGTTGTTTAACCCAGTCCGATTCCGCTTGTTGCCCATATTTTTCAAACACTTCGCATACCGCACGAAAATCCTCACTACGCCCTTTTTTCCATTCGTTCCGATGTTTTACCACTACACCCGTTAATCTTCTTTGCTGTATCCGATGTAGCGACAACCTATCCAATTTCCCCGCTTCAAACTGGGTTGTTTCACTGTCTTGAGCTAAGTCTAACTCTCCCAATACCTTTTCAAATAATGGACTGAGCTTTTCCTTTTCCGTTTGTTCCAGAGGGCTGTCTGGGTCGAGATTTTGATGTATGCCGTTTTTGAAAATACTTATGCCGTCCGTTTGTTGGTCAAACACATCTACTCCCTTAAACAGTATCCCGTGCGTCACATGGCTGTCATCGACATAAATCCCTACACCGCTTTTCGTGCCGTGTAAGTACGGTTGAATATTATAGTAAGTCCGTTGTTTGGCATTTTTATCTTTCGGATTGTCACTCACCGTCAGCTTCTCTACTTCCGACAAGGGGA
>NZ_CABFJY010000027.1 GCF_901687125.1 Actinobacillus vicugnae | reverse complement strand
AAGAACAAAAAGAAACGACGCACTGGATAACTTAACTTCGTTCACAACAGTGCGTCGTTGTGTGTGGTGCATTATAGAGATTTTCTAAGCCTATGCAAGTGTTTTTTGCAAAAAATCTTGAAAAATTCATCGAAAGCACACATTTAAAACAATTAGCCGATTAATTCTTCTAAAAGCGGTTAAATTCTATGATTTATTTGCAAGTTGCAAATTTAAGAAGATAAATAACCGCTTATTATAAAAAAATAAACCTCAACTTTATGGTTGAGGTTTATTTTTATTAGCGTCGATTTGCTAATTTTGAGTTTACGATTTCATAAACGCGTAATTTAGCAATTTCACGAGATAATTTTGCAGAAAGTTCTGCATTATTTGATTTGCTTAATGTATCTTCAGCTTTACGTTTTGCGGCAAGAATTCGTTGTTGATCTAATTCCTCACCACGAATCGCAATATCAGCAAGAACAGTAACAATGGCTGGCTGAACTTCTAAAAAGCCACCAGACACATAAATAAACTCTTCTTTACCATCTTCAAGGGTGTACTTAACCATACCAGGTTTAATCGATGTTAATAAAGGTGTATGTCCTGCATACACACCTAATTCGCCATCAATACCCGTTACACGTACGCTAACTACATCACCATTAAAGATTTCTTTTTCAGCACTTACGATACTAAGTTCAAATTGAGATGCCATGTTGTTCTCCTTTAGTTCCTAATTGGGGTTAGGGAACAATTACATCTTGCTCGCTCTTTCCACTACTTCATCAATTGAACCAGCCATATAGAACGCTTGTTCTGGGATATGGTCAAATTCACCTTCTAAGATACCTTTGAAGCCACGAATTGTATCTTTTAATGATACATATTTACCTGGAGACCCTGTAAATACTTCCGCAACGAAGAATGGTTGTGATAAGAAACGTTCAATCTTACGAGCACGAGCAACCACTAATTTATCGTCTTCAGATAATTCATCCATACCTAAAATAGCGATGATATCTTTTAACTCTTTATAGCGTTGTAATGTACCTTGTACGCCACGAGCGACATTGTAGTGTTCTTCGCCAACCACTAATGGATCTAACTGACGAGACGTTGAATCTAATGGATCCACAGCAGGGTAAATACCAAGAGATGCAATGTTACGGCTTAATACAACCGTTGAGTCTAAGTGAGCAAAGGTTGTTGCTGGCGATGGGTCTGTTAAGTCATCCGCAGGCACATAAACCGCTTGTACAGAGGTGATAGAACCTGTTTTTGTTGAAGTAATACGTTCTTGTAATACTCCCATTTCTTCTGCAAGTGTTGGTTGGTAACCTACAGCAGAAGGCATACGACCTAATAACGCTGACACTTCTGTACCCGCAAGGGTATAACGGTAAATATTATCTACGAAGAATAATACATCACGACCTTCATCACGGAATTTTTCTGCCATGGTTAAACCTGTTAACGCAACACGAAGACGGTTACCTGGTGGTTCATTCATCTGGCCATAAACAAGAGATACTTTATCTAATACGTTGGAATCCGTCATTTCGTGGTAGAAGTCATTACCTTCACGAGTACGCTCACCAACACCTGCGAATACTGAGTAACCTGAGTGCTCAATCGCAATATTACGGATTAATTCCATCATATTAACGGTTTTACCTACACCCGCACCACCGAATAAACCAACTTTACCACCTTTTGCAAATGGACAAATTAAGTCGATAACTTTAATACCTGTTTCAAGTAATTCAGTGCTGTTTGATTGTTCTTCGTAGCTTGGTGCTGCACGATGAATATCCCAACGCGCTTCTTCGCCGATTGGACCTTTTTCATCGATTGGCTCACCTAATACGTTCATAATACGACCAAGAGTCTTTGTACCTACTGGTACTTGAATTGGATTACCCGTATTTTCAACTTTTAAGCCACGTTTTAAACCGTCTGATGTACCTAATGCGATACAACGCACTAGTCCACCACCTAATTGTTGTTGAACCTCTAAGGTTAAGCCTGATTCAACTTTTAAGGCATCATATACTTTTGGTACTGCATCTTGCGGGAATTCAACGTCGATTACCGCACCGATAATCTGTACAATTTTTCCTGTTGCCATTACCTATTCTCCATTAAATTGCTGCGGCACCTGCAACAATTTCGTTTAATTCATTTGTAATGCTTGCTTGGCGAGCTTTGTTGTACACTAATTGTAATTCATCAATTAATGTACCCGCGTTATCTGTTGCGGCTTTCATTGCTACCATTCGAGCGGCTTGTTCAGAAGCGAGGTTATCGACAACTGCTTGATATACCTGAGTTTCTAAATAACGAACGAGTAAACTATCCAATAATACTTGTGGGTTTGGTTCATAGATATAATCCCATGAACCTTTTGTTTCTAATTCATCATCATCTAATTTAGGTAATGGAAGTAATTGTGCAATAACAGGTTTTTGCGACATTGTATTTTCAAAACGGTTATAGGCAATATAAACAGCATCTACTTCACCATTGCGGAAAGCGTTAATCATTTCATTAACTGCTCCGACAATGCGTTCCATTTCAGGGTTATCACCTAAGCCTGTTACCTGAGATCTCACTTTTAAGCCAAGATTCTGATAAAAGCTCACACCTTTCGAACCTACTAAGCCAAGTTCAACACTAACGTTTTTATCTTTTAACGTTTTAAACTCATTCAAAGTTGCTTTGAATAAATTGATATTAAGACCGCCACATAAGCCACGGTCGGTAGATACTACAAAGTACCCTACTTTCTTAATATCACGTACAGTTAAAAACGGGTGCTTATAACCAATGCTTCCTTTAGCAATATGGCTAATCACCTTACGGATGGTTTCCGAATAAGGGCGACCAGCAGACATACGCTCTTGCGTTTTACGCATTTTAGAGGTAGCAACCATTTCCATTGCTTTGGTGATTTTTTGGGTATTTTTCACACTTGCAATTTTGGTTCTTATCTCTTTAGCACCTGCCATAATCTTTCTCCGCTAGTCGTGATTACCACGCACCGTTCTTTTTGAAGTCTTCTACGATAGCTTTTAATTGATCTTTGATTGAATCATTATAATCGCCAGATTTTGCTAAATCCTTCATAAAATCGGTGTGATTACTATTTGCGAAAGCAAGTAAAGCAGACTCGAATGAACCGACACGCTCAAGTTCTACATCATCTAAATAACCAAATTCAGCAGCAAAAAGAACTAAAGCTTGTTCACTTACTGGCATTGGTGCAAATTGTTTCTGTTTAAGTAACTCAGTTACTTTTTGACCGTGAGAAAGCTGTTTGCGTGTTGCATCATCTAAGTCTGAAGCAAACTGAGCAAATGCGGCTAATTCACGATACTGAGCTAATGCAGTACGGATACCACCAGATAATTTCTTAATTACTTTTGTTTGAGCTGCAGAACCTACACGAGATACCGAAATACCTGGGTTTACCGCAGGACGGATACCTGAGTTAAATAAACTTGATTCTAAGAAGATCTGACCGTCTGTAATTGAAATTACATTCGTTGGAACGAATGCAGATACGTCACCTGCTTGCGTTTCAATAATTGGTAATGCGGTTAATGAGCCTGTTTGACCTTTTACTGCGCCATTTGTGAAACGTTCTACATAATCTGCACTAACACGCGCAGCACGCTCTAATAAACGAGAATGTAGATAGAATACATCACCTGGGAATGCTTCACGACCTGGTGGACGACGTAATAATAATGAAATTTGACGATAAGCAACCGCTTGTTTAGATAAATCATCATAAACGATTAAAGCGTCTTCACCACGATCACGGAAGTATTCACCCATCGCACAACCTGAATACGGAGCAAGGTATTGTAACGCTGCTGATTCAGAAGCTGATGCAACCACGATGATAGTATTTGCTAATGCACCGTGCTCTTCTAATTTACGTACTACGTTTGCAATAGTAGAAGCTTTTTGACCAATCGCAACATAGATACATTTAATACCTGAATCTTTTTGTGCAATGATGGCATCAATCGCTAACGCCGTTTTACCTGTTTGACGGTCACCGATAATTAACTCACGCTGACCACGACCGATTGGAACCATTGAGTCAACCGCTTTATAACCAGTTTGTACTGGTTGATCTACTGATTGACGGTCGATAACGCCTGGTGCAATCACTTCAACAGGAGAGAAACCATCATTATCAATTTCACCTTTACCATCGATTGGCTGACCAAGTGTATTTACCACACGACCTAATAAGCCACGACCTACTGGCACTTCTAAAATACGACCTGTACATTTTACAGTCATACCTTCAGCTAAGTCCGCATAAGGCCCCATAACTACCGCGCCCACAGAATCACGTTCTAGGTTTAACGCAATAGCATAACGATTGCCAGGTAATTCGATCATTTCACCTTGCATTACATCAGCAAGACCATGGATACGAATAATACCATCGCTTACTGAAACGATTGTCCCTGTGCTTTGAGCTTCACTCACCACATCAAACTGGGCAATACGTTTTTTAATCAATTCACTAATTTCAGTTGAATTTAGTTGCATTTTTTATTCCTCTTACAAGCTCAACGCTTGGCTTAAGCGATTTAACTGACCACGGCTACTACCATCAATTACTACATCATCATATTTAATAATAACGCCAGCAATAAGGGAGCTATCTAGTTGAACAGTTAAACGTACTTTTTGATTTAAGCGTTTTTCCATCGCGCTTGCGATTTTATCGATTTGTGCTTGACTTAATTCGCTTGCTGAAACCACAGTAATCTCTTTTACTGCTTCATGTTGTGCACGTAGCTCAATAAACTCATTAAGCACCGCAGGTAACACAACAAGACGTTTGTTTTCAGCCATTACACGAATAAAATTTTGCCCATATTGGTCAAGCTGGTCGCCACAGATTTTGAGAAAAGTTTCTGAAATCTGACCGCTTGCAAGAGACGAATTAATATATTCCGCCACCTGTTCATTTTCAGCAACTAATGCTGAAAACTGTAACATTTCTTGCCATTTATCCAACTGACCTTGCTCTAAAGCAAAATCAAAAGCTGCTTTAGCGTAGGGGCGAGCTACTGTACTTAATTCTGACATCTGCCCCACCTTGTTATAGTTCTGCAACTAGCTTATCAATAATGTCATTGTTCGCTGCTTGATCAACAGAACGACCAACAATTTTTTCCGCACCAGCAACAGCCAATGCAGCGACTTTTTGACGAAGCTCTTCTTGAACACGTTTGCGCTCGCTTTCTACTTCTGCGCGACCTTGTTCAATAATACGTTGACGTTCAACTTCAGCTTCTGCCTGAACAGACTCTAAAATTTCATTACGACGTTTGGTTGCTAAATCAATAATTTTTTGAGCTTCTTCTCTTGCTTTAATGAGTTCTTTTTCAACTAAAGCTTGAGTGTCTGCTTGTTCTTGTTTTGCTTTTTCCGCTCCAGCTAAAGCATCAGCAATATTTGCTTGACGCTCTTCAATCGCTCGAATTAGCGGTGGCCACACATATTTCATACAAAACGCAACGAACAGTGCGAATGCAATGAGTTGACCAATTAGTGTTGCATTTAAATTCACAACGCCTCCTATAAAAGTTAGTTAAATTACCCGAAGGTAATGCCTATTATTTACAGGGATTAGCCTAATAAACCAATGAACGGGTTAGCAAAGATGAATAATAATGCAATACCAACTGCAATCATTGAGATCGCATCTAATAGACCAGCAACGATAAACATTTTAGTTTGTAAGCTGTTTGCTAATTCTGGCTGACGAGCTGAAGACTCTAAGAATTTACCACCTAATAAAGCGAAACCAATCGCAGTACCAAATGCAGCAAAAGCTAATAAAATTACTGAACCAAAAATTGTTGCGGTAATTACGTTTTCCATAATGTTCTCCATAGGGTTGAGGATTAGCCGAAGGCTAGATTTAGTTAAATAAACATGAGTCAAAGTGGGCATTCGCCCGCTTTAGGGTTACTTTACAGAACAGGAGATCCCAGTCTACAAAATAAGGTAAGCGGTCAAAAAATGTCAAAATTTTGCAAATTTTAGACCGCTTTAATATTTAGTGATCCGCTTTGTTATAGCCGATACTTAAATAAACAATTGTTAGCATCATAAAAATGAATGCTTGTAAGGTGATAACTAAAATATGGAAGATAGCCCATACGATTTGTAACGGCACACCTAACATTTGTGGCACAATACTTTCTGCCATATACATCACTGCAATCAGGATAAAGATTAATTCTCCTGCATACATATTACCGAATAAACGGAACGCAAGAGAAATTGGTTTCGCAAGTAAAGTTACCACTTCTAATAAGAAGTTTACTGGAATAAATGCCCAGTGATTAAACGGGTGTAACGTATATTCTTTAACAAATCCGCCAAAACCTTTTGAACGAATAGTGTAATAAATAATCAGGAAGAATACACCGATTGATAACCCTAGCGTACCACTAATATCAGCTGTCGGAACAGCGCGTAAATAGTGAATACCGAATAAGTTCGCTAATTGAGGTGGAAAATCTACTGGAATTAAGTCAATCGCATTCATAATGAATACCCAGCAGAAAATCGTGAGTGCTAATGGACCAACTTCATGACGAGGACCATGAAAGTTATCTTTTACAACACCATTTACCCATTCAACCACCATTTCAACAAAACATTGCAATTTTCCAGGTACACCTGTTGTTGCATTTTTGGCTACTTTGCGGAAGAAATATAAGAAGATAACACCAGAAACCACTGAGAAGAACAGTGTATCTAGGTGCAGGTTCCAGAAAGAATCACCTGTTGTTAAAAACGTTAAATGGTGACCAATATACTCTGCGGTAGTCCCAGCCATAATTTATCCTTTATAAATAAAAAACTATGTTGTTTGCCGACTTACTAACATCGGTAAGAAGATATTTAAAAATAATGCAAGAAAATACCCCGAAAAAAACAGCAAAATTTGAAGAGAAGGAATTAAAGTCAAACTCGCAATCAAAAGACTGATTGCAGTAAGCCATTTTATTCCCTCTCCCCAATAGAAAGCGGTCATTTTTGTTCGATCTTTTGCAGTATTTCTAAAGAAAACCCAATAGACAAATACGCAATGCGGAATAAAACTCGCTAAGCATCCGCTAAAGAAAGATAAGGCGCTATTACTCCTCATCATAAGGAACAAAAAGCTCAAGCCTAAGATGACAAACCATTCAATAAATAGCGCTTTGCGATATTGTAATTTTGCTCGATTGATTACAGCAGACATTTTAACCCTTTTGCGTTTAAATTTACTCCAATGGACTCAATCCGCCCACTGTAAAATCAATGAAAATATCGCCAAAATTATACTCTACAAACGCTAAGTTTTAAACTAAAAGAGGTAGAAAATCTCTGTTCATTTTTATTTTTTGTTAAAATTTGGTTACCAGTTGTTAATTTTATAAACAAAAGTAAAGAGTACTTTAGGGCAAATCAACAGCTTTTTATAATTTGGAACAACATACTAACGCTGTTTAAAGGAAATGAACATTTACTTATCCATAAAAACAAAACCTCCCATATGATCTGCACCCCAAAAGTTGGACTAAACAGCCAACTCACTAAGGTGCAGATTTTTTTATGACTAAATACAATCAATCTTTCAAACAACAAGTCATCGAATTTTATCTTCAAAATGGTAAAAATCG
>NZ_CABFJY010000026.1 GCF_901687125.1 Actinobacillus vicugnae | reverse complement strand
TATGCGAAGTGTTTGAAAAATATGGGCAACAAGCGGAATCGGACTGGGTTAAACAACGCGCAAGTAATTTAGAGATAGGGCTGGAAGTTGGGCAGTTTAGCACGAGTAAAGAGGCGTATTATTTTCATCCGTTGGGATTGGTGGGGTTACTAAGCGTACAAAATAAAGAGTGCTTTTGTTATGCTCAAAATTTGATGTCATCTCCTTGTGATGGTCAAGGAACACCTGTATTAGAAGAGCATTATGAATTATTAGCCAAAGAATTAGGTGTAGAAAAAGAAGTTCTTAAAGCTGTTGCTGAAGTCGAATCAAGAGGAGAAGGATTTATTAATGTTAATGGTGTTCGCAAAGCAAAAATTCTATATGAAAGACATTATATGTATAGATTATTGCGAGATGAAAAAAATTATTCTACTGAACATTTAACTAAATTAGTTAATGAAGATCAAGATATCATTAATAAACGTATGTCTGAAAAATATGGGACATCATTATATCAATACACAAGGTTAGAAAAAGCTAAGAAAATAGATAATTATTCTGCAATAAAGAGTTGTTCTTGGGGACGGTTTCAAGTTATGGGAATTTATTATGATAAAGGTGGATATGTTTCTCCATCAGAATTTGAAAGAGCTATGCATTTATGTGATCTTCAACAATTTGTTTATTTTAAAAATTATCTTAAGAAAGTTGCACCTAGCATTATTCCAGCGATGAAATCTAAGGATTGGGCTAGAATTGCACGTATATATAATGGACCTGATTATAGTAAAAACCAATATGATATAAAAATGAAGAGTGCATATAATAAATATATAGCTTCTAAAATTGGAGGATAAGATGTATAAATTAGTATTGATTATAATTTCCTGTTTACTAAGTGAAGTCTCATTTAGTAATAATATGTCATTAAATCTTAATAGTGAATATGTATTGGAAATTTATAAAAATGGAAAAGTGATGGATAGAATTGATTTCTTTAGAAATTTAAAGAAAAAAGAGAAAGAGGGAGAAGTAAGTTTATCTCAATCCGAGTTATCTTTAAATAATAATGATAATTATTATATTCTTGAAATAGATCTGTTTTCTTCAAGATTTTATGAGGAGTTTTATATTAAAAACAATAAGGATATTTTTTTAATTGAAAGGCTAATAACCACTAGCGTAGCTAAAGATGATTTCGATGTAAAAAAAGAGGTTTGTGAATTTGTAATAAATAAAGACATTAAGAATTATGAGTATGTATTAGCTGATAATAAACAGAATGGTAGATGTGAAACATTTTATATGTTAGATAATTCACTGTATGACTTGGAAAACTATTTATTATCAATCAGAAACAATGATATGCTTTTATTAGAAATTGATAGAACAAGGTTAGATTGGTATCTTAAGCGATTTCCATTAAGTGTAAAAACGGTTACTAGATATAACAATATTGCTTTTTATTTAGGTGAATCTAGTAATAAAGAAAGTAGAGGGGTGGCTGAATTTTTGTTGAAAAAAGTTATCAGTGAATTTCCTAATAGAATTGTTGCTTATCTTAATTTAGGAGATCTTTATTGGAAAGAGGGAGAAAAAAACAAGGCTATATTAATGTATAAAATATATATTAATAAAATTGAGCATAATGGAAAGAGAGATAAGATACCCAAGAGAGTAATTGATAGAGTTACTAATGAGTAGTTATCATAGGTGTATGATATAAAAAGACATTAATATGTGGATAAAGGCAGAAGATGTTGATTTGAAAGAAAAATAATCGTTAATCAAAATACGATGAAAAATAACCGCACTTTGGAGATAAACTCAAACGCTTCAAAGTGCGGTTAATTTTTTATAAATTTTATATAACAAGCGGTTAGAACTGTGAAAAAATTTGCGAAAATTAGGGCAAAAGTGACCGCTTGCTAAGTGGAGATAATGCTCCCCTTGTCGGAAGTAGAAAAGCTGACGGTGAGTGACAATCCGAAAGATAAAAATGCCAAACAACGGACTTACTACAATATTCAGCCATATTTACACGGCAGGAAAAGTGATGTAGGGATTTATGTTGATCAGCCATATAAAACGCACGGGATACTGTTTGAAGGAGTGGATGTGTTTGACCAACAAACGGACGGCATAAGTATTTTTAAAAACGGCATACATCAGAATCTCGACCCAGACAGCCCTCTGGAACAAACGGAAAAGGAAAAGCTCAGTCCGTTATTTGAAAAGGTATTGAGAGAGTTAGACTTAGCTCAAGACAGTGAAACAGCCCAATTTGAAGCGGGGAAATTGGATAGATTGTCGCTAAATCAGATACAGCAAAGAAGATTAACGGGCGTAGTGGTAAAACATCGGAACGAATGGAAAAAAGGGCGTAGTGAGGATTTTCGTGCGGTATGCGAAGTGTTTGAAAAATATGGGCAACAAGCGGAATCGGACTGGGTTAAACAACGCGCAAGTAATTTAGAGATAGGGCTGGAGATCGGGCAGTTTAGCACGAGTAAAGAGGCGTATTATTTTCACCCGTTGGGATTGGTGGGGTGGTTGGCAAAAACTTGTAAAGAACTTCTAACGAAAGAAATGTTAATGAAGATTTTTAAATCTGCAAAGAAAAAAGAGATTGATGATTATCATGGTCCAATTAATCGGGCAATTTGTATCTTTGGAGTAAATGACATAAAAAGTTTAGCATTTTTTCTTGGACAAGTTTCTGTAGAAACAGAAGATCTTTTATATAAATGGGAACAAGGTAGCGATAGTTATTTTACTAAGAACTATGAAGGAAGAAGTGACCTAGGGAATATCCAATCAGGAGATGGGGCTAGATTTAAGGGACGAGGACTAATTCAATTGACTGGCAGATATAATTACACAAAATTTCAGAAATATGCTAAGGAACATTTTCAGGGATATGAGAATTTAGATGTGACGTCATCAACCTTAAATGCAGATCAAGTGGCTAGCAATTTAGAGCTTAATGTATTAGCAGGTTTTTGGTATTGGTTTATTGGTGAGAAAAGTAGTGCTATACAGAAATATGTGAAGTCAGATGATTACTATTGGGTATCTGTAAAAGTGAACGGTCGGAAGAAACAAAAAAATCCGTACTATTTAGATAAATCTTCAGAGCCTAATCATATGGGAAAAAGAATTGAAAGGACTAAAATAGCGCGTGAGGCACTAGGGGTTTAATTATGAAAAATAAAGTTTTTCTAGTTACAATATTATATTTTCTCTTGTCTATGAATTCATTTGCAAGTGAGTGTTTGTCAGAAAATAATATTTTTATTGATATTCAGAATTATACAGAATCCGAAGGAGAAGAAATTTCAAATTTGAGAATATTGAAAAAAGGAACCAATAAAGTTATTTTTTCTGAGGAGCTTTTGGGGCATAAATCTATTGATAAAGATATAAAGTTTATTGATATGGATTTTGATAAAAAGAAAGAAATTGTTATAAATAGTGATAAAGATCCTAATCATGTGGTTAATTATATAGCAATTAAAATTAATTGTAACAAAATAGAAAGACATCCTCTTTTGGGAGAGTTTGGTGAATTCAAAGGGTATGATGTTTCTGAATCTCAAAAGAAAACTTATATTTATTTAGATGAAAATCATAATATTGCTACTCTTGAATATTGTTACAAGAATAAATTATATCTTTGCAAAAAAAATAGCTTTATAAAAGAGGGGGCTGAACTTATTAGAAAATATGACGATAAAGGAAACATTATCACATCAAAGGTTTTTTTTAATAATGATGAATTACAACCTATCGTAAATACAAAAGTTTATTTAAATAAAAAACCAAATGTGGCAACAGCCAGTTATCTTATTAAAGGAGATAAAGTTACTATATTAGATGAACAAACTGATAACACTAACCAAAGGTGGTACTTCATCAACTACAAAGGAAAAAAAGACATTAATATGTGGATAAAGGCAGAAGATGTTGATTTGAAAGATAAATAATCATTAATCAAAATACGATAAAAAATAACCGCACTTTGGAGATAAACTCAAACGCTTCAAAGTGCGGTTAATTTTTTATAAATTTTATATAACAAGCGGTTAGAACTGTGAAAAAATTTGCGAAAATTAGGGCAAAAGTGACCGCTTGCTAAGTGGAGATAATGCTCCCCTTGTCGGAAGTAGAGAAGCTGACGGTGAGTGACAATCCGAAAGATAAAAATGCCAAACAACGGACTTACTATAATATTCAACCGTACTTACACGGCACGAAAAGCGGTGTAGGGATTTATGTTGATAACAGCCATGTGACGCACGGGATACTGTTTGAAGGAGTGGATGTGTTTGACCAACAAACGGACGGCATAAGTATTTTCAAAAACGGCATTCATCAGAACCTCGACCCAGACAGCCCTCTGGAACAAACGGAAAAGGAAAAGCTCAGTCCGTTATTTGAAAAGGTATTGGGAGAGTTAGACTTAGCTCAAGACGGTGAAACAACCCAATTTGAAGCGGGGAAATTGGATAGATTGTCGCTACATCAGATACAGCAAAGAAGATTAATGGGTGTAGTGGTAAAACATCGGAACGAATGGAAAAAAGGGCGTAGTGAAGATTTTCGTGCGGTATGCGAAGTGTTTGAAAAATATGGGCAACAAGCGGAATCGGACTGGGTTAAACAACGCGCAAGTAATTTAGAGATAGGGCTGGAAGTTGGGCAGTTTAGCACGAGTAAAGATGCGTATTATTTTCACCCGTTGGGATTGGTGGGGTGGTTGGCTGGTAGCTGTCCTGAGAATTGCAAAACAGAGGTCATTAAATTCAAGTTAAATAATGGTGATTATTATATTGTTTCAAAAGATACCCTTGAGTTTATATTGCAAACGGAGGGATATGAAAAATATCCTTATGTTCCGGGTGTTGACAGTGGTATTACTATCGGTTATGGCTACGATCTAGGACAGCAAAATAGCTCACAAATAGCTAAAGATTTATCTGGTCTTTATTCAGCTGATGAAATTAAGCTATTACAAAGTGTTTCTGGTTTGAAAGCACAAAAAGCAAAATCTGCTTTACCTATAGTTTCAAAAATAGCGACATCAAAAGAGACAGCAATAAAATTGAGTGCTATTTCTAAAGCTAGATATGCTCAATCTACATTTGATATATGGTCGGAAGTCATAAAATTGCACCCTCATTGTCAAGGAGCATTACTATCCATTGTGTATAATCGTGGAAATGGGTTAAAAGGAGAGAGAAGAATAGAGATGCGAAATATACAAAATCATTTAAAAAGTGAGAATTATGAACAAATCCCAGAAGAAATTATGGGAATGAAAAGGCTCTGGCTCCATAATCCAGATACTCGAGGATTATTAATAAGAAGAGATAAAGAGGCTGTGTTTTTTAAACAAGGATTAGAGTGTAATTGTTATGAATAAAATTATAGTGGTATTATCAGGTTTTTTTATCTGCAGTTCAGTAAATGCTGAAAATATTTTCAATCCAGAAAGCATTCAAACAAATGAAATTGAAAATTGCATTGTAATAACTAATGCAAAAATAGAAAATGAAATAAGAAAGTTAATTTCAGATAGAATTTATGCATTAAATAGTTCAGAAATTTGTCAAGAGCGTTTTAGTGAAGTTTATCCAGGAAAGGAAGCTAATATTGAGAAATTGCTATGCATTCAAGAACTGCTTACAAAAGAAAAAAATGAGCTTCAACTTAAATTTGGTAAAGAAACTAGAGAAGGAGTGATAGTCTCTGAAAAAGTTTTTTTATATAAAATACCAAACCAAATAACTAAGATATATTTGGTTAGAGGAAATAAGGTAACCATTTTGGAAGAGAAAATCGATGAGTCTAACCAAAAATGGTACTTCATCAATTACAAAGGTAAAAAAAATATTAATATGTGGATAAAGGCAGAAGATGTTGATTTGAAAGAGAAATAATCGTTAATCAAAATGCTATGAAAATTGACCGCACTTTTGAGATAAACTCAAATGCCTCAAAGTGCGGTTAATTTTTTATAAATTTTATATAACAAGCGGTTAGAACTGTGAAAAAATTTGCGAAAATTAGGGCAAAAGTGACCGCTTGCTAAGTGGAGATAATGCTCCCCTTGTCGGAAGTAGAGAAGCTGACAGTGAGTGACAATCCACAAGATAAAAATGCCAAACAGCGGACTTACTACAACATTCAACCATACTTACACGACAGGAAAAGTGATGTAGGGATTTATGTTGATGATAGTCATGTAACACACGGGATACTGTTTGAAGGAGTGGATGTGTTTGACCAACAAACGGACGGCATAAGTATTTTTAAAAACGGCATACATCAGAATCTCGACCCAGACAGCCCTCTGGAACAAACGGAAAAGGAAAAGCTCAGTCCATTATTTGAAAAGGTATTGAGAGAGTTAGACTTAGCTCAAGACAGTGAAACAGCCCAATTTGAAGCGGGGAAATTGGATAGATTGTCGCTAAATCAGATACAGCAAAGAAGATTAATGGGTGTAGTGGTAAAACATCGGAACGAATGGAAAAAAGGGCGTAGTGAAGATTTTCGGTCGGTATGCGAAGTGTTTGAAAAATATGTACACAAGATAAAAAAGTGCAGAAAAATTAATGAAAACCGTTTTGCACTGAATGAAATCCAAGACAATTACGGCAACCGCCAACAGTTTATTTACGACAACAACACGCAAAATTTACCCAAAGCCATTATTGATGGCAATGGTCGGATATTCCAATTACATTTCACCCATATTGACACAATCAACGATTGGCGATTAAGTGCGGTGTCATGGTTAAAACAGCCTTTGGAAGAGATTGACCTTAACGCCCTTTCTGCGACTGCACCGACTGAACAAAGTGAAGAAAGACAAATCTTGGTTTCCTATGGTTATAACGACCAGGGTGATTTAATTGAGGTACGCAACAGCCAAAATGAGATTGTGCGCACTTTCACTTATCAAAATCATATCATGACCCGCCATACGGACAGCGCAGGCTTGGTGTCGGAATACGAATACAGCGATTACCGCCCGCAAGGTAAAGTGCTTCGTAATAAAACCAACCTCGGCGAAGATTGGCGATTTGCGTATTTTCCGACTTACACCACGGTAACGGATAATCTCAACCGCACGGAAACTTATTACTTTGATGAGCACCAAGAACTCACCAAACAGGTGTTTGCCGACGGTTCGGCTATCGAATTGGAACGCGACAATCTCGGCAGAATACTGAGCCAAACCGACCGGGCGGGCAACAGTACTTATTTTGAATACACTCATCAAGGGCAAGTGAGCAAAATCACCCGCCCTGATAACGTGATGGTGCATTCGCTGTACGACAATAATGGCAACCTGGTGGCGCAAACCGATGCCAACGGCATAATGAACCGCTTTGAATACAATGAACAAGGCAACCTAATTCGTCAACTCAATGCGTTAGAGCAAGAAACGACCTTTGACTATAACGACAAGGGCTTGCTCACAAGCGTGAAAGACCCGTTAGGCAACAGTACGCAATTTGACTACAACGCCAACAACCAACTGTGCCAAACGGTGGATTGCTCGGGCAATAAAACAAACTTCGATTACAACGAATGGGGACAACTCACCAAACAAACCGACCCGCTCGGCAACAGCACAAGTTATGAGTACGACGGCAATCACAACTTGATTGCCACAATTCTACCTGACAATAGCAAAAATCAATATGAGTACGACAAGGCAAACCGCTTAATTCGTCATATCGACCCGAAAGGCAATAAAACCCAGTACCAATACAGCCTCGACAGCCTGCCAACCCAACGCACTAATGCGCTTGGGCAGACTTTCCAGTATCGTTATGACAATGCCAGACGACTCACTGCGTTAATCAATGAAAACCAAGCCGTTTACCAGTTCTACTACAACGAGCTGGACCAGCTGACGCAAGAAAACGGATTTGATGACAAAGTCACCACTTACCAGTACAATCCAAACGGCGAATTGGTGAAACAGTTTGAGTATGGCATTTTGACAACTAACAAACCAAATCCGCAACCGCTACGCGTAACGGAGTTTAAGCGCAATCAACTCGGGCAACTGCTTGAGCAACATATTCAACAGGGTGAACGACACTTGCACACCCGCTACGGATACGACAAAGCGGGTAATCTAACTACAGTTGAAAGCGGACAACATCAGCTTCACTTTAGTTATGATAAAATCGGCAGAATGATAAAACAAAGTGCTCGAAATCATCACCAAACACAGACGTTAAAATATGAATATGACGCTAACGGCAATCGCACCAAATTGACGTTGCCGAATAGCGAACGCCTTTCCTATCTTTACTACGGCACGGGGCATTTGACCGCCATAAAATTCAATGAACAGTTAATCACTGAAATTGAACGCGACCACTTACATCGCGAGATTAGTCGTACTCAAGGAACACTCATTAGCCAGTATCAACTCGACCCTGTGGGCAGATTAATCTCACAACAAACCCAAAATGAAATCGGCAGTTTTGCGCCGAAAATTAACCGCACTTATGGTTACGATAAATTAGGTAATTTGGTAACAACAGAGACCAAACATCAATTAACACCGCCTGAAATTAATCAATATATTTATGACGAATTAGGCAGAATTGCAAAAGCGGACAAAGAGATTTTCAACTTTGACCCTGCACATAATATTATTGATAAAACTGATGAAATCGTTAAAAACAACCGTGTGTCATCATTTGACGGAATTAAGTACGAATATGATACATTCGGCAATACGATTAGAATTCAAGAAAGTGAAACCGAATATCAATTACTTTCTTATGACCTGCAAAATCAATTGATTCGTGCTGAAATCTATTCACGTTACCATAAACCTGAAGTTTGGGAATATGGTTACGACCCACTGGGCAGACGAATTTCCAAAACACAAGTGCGGTCAGAAAATAAGAAATTTTTAACCACGGAGTTCGTATGGGACGGCTCGCATTTAGTGCAAGAAATCGATCACAAAACCGACCGCACTTATAATTATATTTATAGCCACCCGAACAGTTATGAGCCTTTGGCGCAAGTTTACACGGAAAACGGCGAGCAAGTAGTTAATTATTTCCACTGTGATCAAATTGGTGTACCTCGTGAAATGACGGATAGTCAAGGCAATATAATTTGGCGTGGAAATTATTACGCGTGGGGTCAGCTTAAACCTAACCGTGAAAATCACACAGCTCACCAACCATTCAGACTTCAAAACCAGTATTTTGATGAAGAAACTGGTTTGCATTATAACTTCTTCCGCTATTATGATCCGATTTTAGGGCGGTTTATTAATCAAGATCCGATTGGGCTTGCTGGTGGAGAGAATTTATATCGACTTGGGGATAATGTTCAAAACTGGAGAGATCCATTAGGTTTATATACAGAGATAATAATTTGGGAACCTGTTGGTTGGGGAGCATCATCTTTTGGGCATGTATCATCAAATGTAAATGGAACTAATTATTCTTGGGGACCTAAGGGGTGGGATACAGTTAAATCAGCGAATACTTATGCTAACAAACAAACAGAGTTTCGTTCAGGCGTTGGTATAATCATGGATTTAACTAAAGAACAAGAAGATAAATTGGAACAATGTTACAAAAGAGAACGTAGTTCATATAATTTTGCTATAAATAATTGTGGCGATCCTCATGAAGAATGCTTAGCTGAAGTATTAGGAAAAAGAATAACATACTCTATGCGACCTGTTCCTATTGGTAATGAATTGCATATGTCTGAATATTCAAAAGGGAAAGTAATTTATAAAGGACCAGATAGGCATTGGTATCAAAGTAATCCTATTTCAAGTATGTCTAAATAAAAATCAATATTAGCAGGTAATAAAATGAAAAATATTTTATATGTATTACTATTTTCAATAGTATTTTATTTTTTCTATGAAAAAAATGTTTATCTAGTTTCTTTGAGCGATACTCCATATTTCCTTTCATTAGATGAAGCTTTAGGAATTGAGAAATGTGATAATTGCATGAGCTTGAATAAAGGAGAATATGTAAAAGTTAATAGGTTGATTGATGTAAAAACTAACTTTGTTTATGAGGTTTTTGTAGGTGAAAATAAAAGATATGTCAATTATGGTGACTATGTCGTAATTAATAAGAGTAAATTATTTTAATTTATAATTATATGTCATCACACGGATCAGGTGTTACACAATAAAACCAACCTCGGCGAAGATTGGCGATTTGTGTATTTTCCGACTTACACCACGGTTACCGATACCCTCAATCGCACCGAAACTTATTATTTTGACGAACATCAAGAGCTGACAAAACAAGTGTTCGCAGACGGCAGTGCTATTGAGCTTGAGCGTGATAACCTCGGCAGAATACTGAGCCAAACCGACCGCGCGGGCAATACCACTTATTTTGAATACACCAACCAAGGGCAAGTGAGCAAAATCCCCCGCCCTGATAACGTGATGGTGCATTCGCTGTACGACAATAATGGCAACCTGGTGGCGCAAACCGATGCCAACGGCATAATGAACCGCTTTGAATACAATGAACAAGGCAATCTTATCCGTCAAATCAACGCACTTGAGCAAGAAACCAGCTTTGACTACAACGACAAAGGTTTACTCACTGCGGTCAAAGACCCGTTAGGTAATGCCACTCAATTTGACTACAACGCCAACAACCAACTGTGCCAAACGGTGGATTGTTCGGGCAATAAAACCACTTTCGATTACAACGAATGGGGACAACTGACCAAACAAACCGACCCACTGGGCAATAGCACAAGCTATGAGTACGACGGCAATCACAACTTGATTGCCACAATCCTGCCTGACAACAGTAAAACGCAATACGAGTATGACAGGGCAAACCGCCTAATCGCCTATATCGACCCGAAAGGCAATAAAACCGAATACCAATACAGCCTAGACAGCTTGCCAACCCAACGCACCAATGCGCTTGGGCAGACTTTCCAGTATCGTTATGATAATGCCAGACGACTCACTGCGTTAATTAATGAAAACCAAGCGGTTTACCAGTTCCACTACAACGAGCTGGACCAGTTGACGCAAGAAAGCGGATTTGATGACAAAGTTACCACGTACGAATACAATCCAAACGGCGAATTAGTGAAACAGTTTGAGTACGGCATTTTGACGGCGGGAAGCCCAAATGCGAGCAATCCGCAACCGCTACGCGTAACGGAGTTTAAGCGCAATCAACTCGGGCAACTACTTGAGCAACATATTCAGCAAGGCAGTCAAAATACGCGCACGCGCTATCAATATGATAAATCAGGGAAAATTGTGCAAGTGGAAAGTGGTCAATATCAGCTACAATTTAGCTATGACAAAGCGGGCAAATTGACGAAGCAGGCCGCCCGAAATGGCAATAACGCACAAACCTTGAAATACGAATATGATGCAAATGGCAATCGCACAAAATTAGTATTGCCGACGAGCGATAGAATCGGTTATTTTTATTATGGAACAGGGCATTTAAGTGCAATTAAAATTAACGAAACATTAGTAACGGAAATCGAGCGCGACCACTTGCACCGTGAAATTAGCCGTACTCAAGGCGCGTTAATTTCGCAATTTGAGTTTGACCCTGTAGGCAGATTAATTGCGCAACAAGTTCAAAACGACATCGGCAATTTTGTGCCGAAAATTAATCGTAAATATAGTTATGATAATGTTGGTAATTTAGTTAAAACGGAAAATTATTATCCGC
>NZ_CABFJY010000025.1 GCF_901687125.1 Actinobacillus vicugnae | reverse complement strand
TTTAGCGACCTCACGAATACCCAAATCCTGTTCGGTCACTTGTTTGATAATGTTTAAACGAAATTGATAAGAATAAGACATAATCTGCACCTCAAATTAGGTGTCCAGGTTTTGGGGTGCAGATCAATTGGCAAATATAAAGCCTACAAGCGGTCAAATTACGTTGATATTTTACCATTATATTAGCAAAGTGCCTGAAATTTTATCTATTAGGATCTATGTTTTATTCGCAACAACAAATAGTCATAAAGCCTCTTTTCGCTTGAAAGAAAATCGCATACAATCCAAACAGTTTTAGCCGTTCACAAAAGGAAAACATTATGACAACAGAATTGAAACAAGTAGGTTGGATTGGCTTAGGTCAAATGGGTGTTCCAATGGTAAACCGTTTATTAGCGCATGAAATTGAAGTTGGGGTATTTAACCGAAATGCTGCCAAATGCGCTGAATTTGCAGAAAAAGGCGCAAAAGTTTATGAAACTGCGGCGGATCTAGTTCGTGAATATCAAGCGGTTATTTTAATGGTATCGGATTTTGCAGCAGCAAAAGATATTCTCAATGCGGATGTTTGTGCCAATTTAAATGGCAAAATTATTGTGAATATGAGTACGGTTTCACCGACCGAAAATAAGCAGCTTAAAGCGCTTGTTGAACAACACGGCGGACAATTTGCCGAGGCGCCTGTTTCTGGCTCTGTGGTGCCCGCCACCAATGGTACACTCTTGATTTTATTCGGTGGTGCGGCATCCGTATTAGACCGATTACGCCATGTATTTAGTATTCTTGGGCAACGCACTTTCCACTTCGGTGAAGTAGGTAAAGGCTCTGGCGCAAAATTAGTCTTAAATTCATTACTGGGTATTTTTGGCGAAGCGTATGCAGAAGCAATGTTAATGGGTGAACAATTTGGTATTGATTTGGCTGAATTGGCTGAGGCAATTGGCGGTTCTGCGATGAATTCCCCTATGTTCCAAACTAAAAAGCCATTGCTACTTGAGAAACAATTCCCCGCTGCATTTATGCTTAAACACGCCAGTAAAGATTTAAACCTTGCTTGTCGTGAGCTTAAACAAGCAGGCTTAACGTTACCTGCGGTTGAAACTGCCGCAAGTCAATATCGTGAAGCGGTCACAAACGATTTAGGCGGACAAGATGTCTCGGGGATTTATTTACAGTTGGCGAACAAAGCGTAAGTGAGTGTAATGCCTAACATCTACATCGGCACAGGCGGGTATAGCGATACTGATTTAGTTGGAACGCTCTATCCGCACGGTACAGCAAAAGGTGATTTTCTGACGGAATATAGTTGCCATTATGATGCGGTGGAAATTAATAGCACTTTCCATGCGCCAATTGGTGAGAAAGCTTTACGTGGTATGCTTGAAAAGGCAGAGAAGCGGTTAAATTTTTCGATAAAATTGCATCAAGATTTTAGCCATAAACGCATTGCAACTGCTACACAAGCACACGCCTTTTTGCACAGTTTACAGCCGTTGATTGA
This sequence comes from Actinobacillus vicugnae, assembly GCF_901687125.1. GTDB lineage: Bacteria > Pseudomonadota > Gammaproteobacteria > Enterobacterales > Pasteurellaceae > Actinobacillus > Actinobacillus vicugnae. Next base: position 10,627 of record NZ_CABFJY010000025.1, on the reverse strand, counting down.
GCAAAATTGTTTAGCAAATTTATTTATTCAGTTTCCTTATACTTTTGAGCGAACGCCAGCTAATCGGATATATTTGGCACAACTTTGCTCGTGGTTTAAAGATTTTCCGCTGGCGGTGGAATTTCGGCATAACAGTTGGCATATTGAGGCGGTTTGGCAGACCTTTGCAAAACAGCCGAATTTGATTTGGTGTAATGTGGATTATCCGCCCAATATTGGGTTGCCAAAGTTTCAGTTTCAAAGCTTTCAGCGTATAGCCTATTTGCGTTTACACGGACATAATCAAAATTGGTGGGAGGTGGATTCGGCCGCGGAGCGCCATGATTATCGTTATAGTGATGAAGAATTAACACAACTAGCAGAGTTACTGTTTCAGCAACGAAATAGCTTTGATGAACTTTATCTCTATTTTCAAAATACCACGAAAAGCCATTCTTTCTATAATATTGCAACACTGAAAGGCTATTTAGCTGAGTTTGGTTTTCAAGTGAAAAACGAGATTTATAAACGCAGTGGCTCACAAGAGAGTTTGTTTTAATTGAGATGACAACAAAAAAGCGGTGAATATTCACCGCTTTTTAGCTTTATGATCGTAGCTTATGCTACATTGCTGCAATGTATTTCAACATTACCCCAGCGGCAATCGCTGAGCCAATGACACCCGCAACATTTGGCCCCATTGCATGCATTAATAAGAAGTTTTGTTTGTCGTATTCCAAACCAACTTTATTTGATACACGCGCAGCCATTGGTACCGCAGACACGCCAGCAGAGCCGATAAGTGGGTTAATTTTATTTTTACTAAATTTGTTCATCAATTTCGCCATTACCAGACCACTTGCAGTACCGATACAGAAGGCAACGATACCTAATAATAAAATGCCGAGTGTTTGTGGTTGGAGAAATTTGTCAGCCACTAATTTTGCACCGACGGATAAGCCAAGGAAAATAGTAACGATATTGATTAAAGCATTTTGTGCAGTGTCGTTTAAACGTTCCACTACTCCACTCACACGCATTAAGTTACCAAAGCAGAACATACCGAGTAATGGTGCCGCATCTGGCAGTAATAGCGCTACTAATAACAATAAGATAATTGGGAAAAGAATTTTTTCTCGATTAGTTACTGTGCGTAGCTGTACCATTCGGATTTTTCGTTCTTCATCGGTGGTTAATGCTTTCATAATTGGCGGCTGAATTAACGGCACTAACGCCATATAAGAATAGGCGGCTACCGCAATCGCACCAAGCAATTCAGGCGCAAGTTTACTTGCTAAATAGATTGCTGTTGGGCCGTCTGCACCACCGATAATACCAATTGCAGCCGCTTGCGGTAAGGTAAAATCAATAATGCCTAACCAGTTCAAGCCTAATGCGCCAAGCACAGTGGCAAAAATACCGAATTGTGCTGCTGCACCTAATAGTAAGGTTCGAGGGTTAGCGAGTAACGGGCCAAAATCAGTCATTGCTCCCACACCCATAAAGATAATGAGCGGCGCAACGCCATAACCAATGGCCACTTTATAGAATAGCGCTAATACACCTGCGGTATAGCCCATATCACCTGCAATTACTTCCAGCTCGTTTTGTAGTGAAGGTGCGGCTAATGCAATGGCTTCTTTAATACTCTCTATGTCTAAATTCGCACTATTTACTTTAGTACCAATGATTGCAAGCTGTTCAGCAGTGCCATGATGTAATAGCTTATCTAAAGCAGTCATGGCTAAACCTGCTTCTGGAATATTTGAAAGCAAGCCACCAAAACCAATTGGCAATAAGAGAAGGGGTTCAAAGCCACGGGCAATTGCCAGCCAGAGCAATAGCAGACTTACCGCAATCATAATGGCTTGTCCTAACTCCATATGTAAAATGCCCATGCCCTGAAACAGAGCGATAATACTTTCCATCTCAACTCCTTATTGTTTAAGCAAGGCTCATTAATAGTTGATCAACTGCTACGACATCACCTTGTTTTACCGCAATACTTTGTACTTTACCTGCTTTGGGCGCACAAATTTGCGTTTCCATTTTCATTGCTTCAAGAATGAGTAACACATCGCCTTCTGCGACTTGTTGACCTTCGCTCACTTCAACTTTAAGGATATTCCCAGCCATTGGTGCTTTAACTGGCTCGGCATTCGCTGCCACAGGTGCTGGTGGCGTACTCGGTGTTGCTGGCGTAACAGCTGCTGGGGCAATATTAGTAATATCACCACCTTCACTCACTTTCACTACAAAAGCCTTACCTTCTAGTTCAACAGTATAAACCGCTGCACCTGATTGTGGTGGTGCTTTCGGTGTTGGAGTTACTAGCTGTGTTGATTCTACGCTTGGAGCAGGCTCAAATGCTGCTGGGTTATTACGATTTTCTAAGAATTTCCAGCCAACTTGTTGGAATAAAGCAACGATTAACACATCATCAATCGTATTTTCTGAAAGCGTAATACCTTTTTCTTGTGCCTGAGCAGTCACCTCGGTAACTAATTTATCCATTTCTGGTGCGATATGATTTGCAGGACGATCGGTAATTGGTGTTGCGCCTTCTAGTACACGCTCTTGCAATGCTTTATTGACTGGAGCAGGTGTACGACCGTATTCACCTTTTAAAATACCTGCTGTTTCTTTTGCAATGGTTTTATAGCGTTCGCCCATCAATACATTCATCACTGCTTGTGTACCCACAATTTGTGAAGTTGGAGTAACCAGAGGAATATAACCAAGATCTTCACGCACACGCGGGATCTCTTGTAATACAAGATCAAGCTTATCGCTAGCATTTTGTTGCTTGAGTTGGTTTTCGAGATTGGTGAGCATTCCGCCTGGCACTTGAGCGACTAAAATACGGCTGTCGATTCCACGCAATTGTCCTTCAAATTTGGCATATTTTTTACGGACATCACGGAAATAAGCAGAAATTCTTTCGAGTTCAGGGATATTTAAACCAGTGTCGTAAGGCGTACCTTGTAAGGTTGCTACGATAGATTCGGTTGCAGGGTGACCATAAGTACCAGACATTGAAGAAATCGACGTATCTACGCCATCTACGCCCGCTTCAATTGCTTTTAAGAGCGCCATCTCAGCCATACCAGTGGTAGAATGACAGTGTAAATGCAACTCGACATCGTAGCGTTTCTTAATTTCGCTGACTAATTCATAAGCGGCCATTGGGGTTAAAATACCTGACATATCTTTGATAACCAATGAATCCACGCCAATTTCTAATAATTGTTCGGTTACATCTAGCCAAGTTTGTAAGGTGTGAACAGGACTAGTGGTGTAACTTAAAGTCCCCTGTGCATGACCGCCATGTTTTTTGACCGCTTGTAATGCTGCTTGCATATTGCGAGGATCGTTTAGTGCATCAAACACACGGAATACATTCATACCATTGGTAACACAACGTTCGACAAAGCGATCAACGACATCATCTGCATAGTGACGATAGCCTAATAAATTCTGACCACGCAATAGCATCTGCAATGGTGTTTTGGGGATCGCTTTTTTTAATTCTCGTAGGCGAACCCAAGGATCTTCACCTAAAAAACGAATACAGCTATCAAAGGTTGCACCGCCCCAAGCTTCTAATGACCAATAACCGATTTTATCTAACTCAGCTGCAATCGGTAGCATATCGTCTAAACGTAACCGCGTCGCAAATAAAGATTGATGTGCATCTCGTAACACAACATCAGTAATCGCAATTTTTTTATTTTGAATAGTCATGATAAAAATCCTCTCTTATTTTAGTCCTTGTTGGCGACGATGATGGGCAATCGCAGCTGCAATGACAGGGCGTAAATGGTCTAGATCATTGGCAGGTGCTATATTTGGCATCGGTTTGCTGGCTGGTGGAACGGCAATTGGTTCTGGGAAGTATTTATTAATTAGCTGAGACATAAAGCTAATCGCATAAATTAAAACAATCAGAAACAGTAATACAAAGCCCATTCCTGAAATCATGAGGTTGAGCCCCTCAGTGAAGAGTTCTGCATTTGTCATAAAAATACCTTCTATTATTGTGTTGCTTTTTCAAGATAATCAAATCGGAGTAGGCTTGCAAATGCTTTCCCCAAGAAATGCCAACTACTTCACAATTTTCCTTAGCTTTGTAAAAAGTAAGCGGTCGTTTTTAACTAAGATTTTGCAAATTTCACATCAAAAATGACCGCTTGGGAGGACTAGCTGATAAGGCCTTGAATGTATTTTGAGAGGGTCATCGCACTTAAAATTGCCATGCTGAGTGCAACGATAACACCGATAATCGTCATCCAAACTGGGTGTTTATAATCGCCCACGATTTTAGTTTTGTAAGCAGCTAATAAGATTAAACCTAATGAAATCGGTAAGATAAGTCCGTTGAGTGTACCAACAAAAACTAATACTTGGGCTGGGCGTCCGATAGTGGCGAGAACGGCGGTTGAAATAGCAATAAATGCAATGATCCACCCATTTTTATATTTTTCAATGGCAGGCGAGAAACTTGTGATAAATGAAACCGAGGTATAAGCTGCACCAATAACTGAAGTGATAGAAGCCGCCCAAATCACGATGCCGAAAATCATTAAGCCAACATTTCCTGCAATATAAGAAAATGGTGTAGCGGCTGGATTGCTAGGATCGAGTTTTACCCCTTGAGATACCACACCCAATACCGCTAAGAATAAAACTACTCGCATGATAGAAGCGATCAATATGGCTGAAATTGAGCTTTTACTCACTTCTTTTAGTGAATTTTTTCCTTTTACGCCCGCATCTAATAAACGGTGAGCGCCCGCAAAGGTAATATAGCCACCAACGGTTCCGCCAACTAGTGTTACAATTGCAATGACGTCTAATTTTTCAGGTAAAAAAGTATGAGTAATTGCTTCGCCAAGCGGTGGATTTGCGTTGGCTGCCACATAAATTGTGAGGGCGATCATGACAAATCCCATCACTTGTGCAAAGCGATCCATTACTTTACCTGCTTCTTTAAATAAAAATATACCGATTGCAATTGCGCCACTAACAATTGCACCCATTTCAGGTGAAATGCCTGTGAGGATATTTAGCCCCAAGCCTGCACCACCAACGTTCCCAATATTGAACGCAAGTCCGCCCATAATGATTAATAGTGCCAGCAAATAACCAGCGCCAGGAAGTACTGCGTTAGCGATGTCTTGCGCTTTTTTTTCTGAAACGGCAATGATGCGCCAAATATTGAGCTGTGCGCCAATATCTAACAAGATCGAAAGTAAAATTACAAAACCAAAACTTGCTACTAAAGTTTGGGTAAAGGTAGCTGTTTGAGTTAAAAAACCTGGCCCGATAGCAGAGGTTGCCATTAAAAAAGCGGCGCCAAGTAATGCGTTACGATTATTGTTTGCCATATGTTTCTCCTGTAAGCGGTCAAATTATGCCGCTGAAATGCAAATTTGTTGTTCTTGTAATGCGAGACGAATTTTTTGCGCAAATTGCAAAGCATGCGCCCCATCGCCGTGTAGACAAATGCTGTCAGCCTTAATCGGCACATTTTTGCTTTCAACACTTGGCACACTGCCTTCAAGTACCATTTGTAGCACTTGCGCAATGGCTTCTTCATCATTTTCTACCAAAGCATCTGCACGAGAACGAGGGACGAGCGAACCATCCGCTAAATAATGACGATCGGCAAAAACTTCAGAAATGGTACCAAGCCCTATATCTTCGGCAATCGTTAGCATTAAACTGCCCGATAACCCCATCAATTTTAGTGTAGGATCGAATTGCTGAATGGTCTGTGCAATCAACAAGGCAAGTGCTGGCTCTCGCGCCGCTTGGTTATACAAGGCGCCATGCGGTTTGACATAACTTAATACAACACCTTCAGCAGTACACAACGCACTAATAGCACCAAGTTGGTAAAGCAAGCAAGACTTGAGTTGAACAGCGGGTAACTGCATGGCAGTTCGCCCAAAATTTTCACGATCAGGAAAACTAGGATGAGCGCCTACTCGCACGTTATTTTGTTTTGCCCAACGAAGTGCTTTTTGCATTTCGTGGTAATCGCCTGCGTGCAAACCACAAGCAACGTTGGCGGAAGTGACCAATTTTAATAGAGCTTGATCGTTACCAAAGCCTTCGGCGAGGTCGACATTTAAATCAACATACTTCATCAACAATACTCCTTATATTTTCAAGATAATTTGCATTTTTTTGGTAAATTTCGACCGCTTGTGGGCGGCTAACTTGGCTAAAATACACCGCTTCACCAAAAGGAACTTGAGCAAGCCGCCCGAGATCAGCTTTAATGACACAGGCAATTTTGGGATAGCCGCCAGTGGTTTGTGCATCTGCCATTAAAATGATTGGTTGCCCATTGGGAGGCACTTGCACGGTGCCTGCTGGAGCTGCATAAGAGAGCATTTCAAGTGGCGTAGACAACGTAAGTTTTTCGCCCGCAAAGCGATAGCCCATACGATTGCTGTTGGATTGTAATTGCCATGCACTTTGCCAAAAGTGTTGCTGGCTATCTGCAGAAAACTCATCATATTCGGAAGAAGTGGTGGCACGAATGTGTTGGCTGAAAGGAATCGGCATAATTCCTAATGGAGATAAATAGCTATCTCGAATAGAAGTGGCGAGATTATCGCCTGTTTTAAGTAAGCGCCCTTGATAACCTCCGATTCCTGCTTTGAGATCAGTGCTGCACGAGCCTAGTACATTCGGCACAAGAAAGCCTCCCGCAACGCATAAGTAGGCATAGTTACCCATCACGATTCGTTTTAAGGTAAGCGTTTGGCGAGCTTTAGCTGTGTAGCGCCAATAAGGGAAAATAGGTTTGCCGTCTAAATTAGCCTCGACTAATGCACCTGTAAAACAAAATGGCGTATCGCAATCGAAAGTGAGCGTCATTCCACCTAAAGCGATTTCCATCACAGGTGCATTTTCTGCATTTTTTAGTAAAAAATTGCCCGCTTGTAATGCAAGCGGATCCATAGCACCAGCGTGACCCACCCCCAAAGAACGTAAACCATAGCGACCGAGATCTTGTATATGGGCAAAAGCGGTTAAATGTTTTATATAAATCATAAACTTATGCTCTCCATCACAAAACGAATCTGATCGCCTGCCTGTAGTAAGACGGGTTGTATTTGTGTGGCATCAAATAAAGCAACTTGAGTTTTACCAATAAGTTGCCAACCACCAGGTGAGGTAAAAGGATAAATCCCCGTTTGGCTACCACCGATCCCTACCGAACCAGCAGGCACTTTGGCGCGAGGTACTTCTCGCCGAGGTGTGTGTAGATTTTCAGGCAAGCCACCTAAATAAGGAAAACCAGGTTGGAAGCCCATCATAAAGACGGTGTAGAGAGGAGCGGTGTGACGCCTAACAATTTCTTCAGGCGTGGTGTGGTGAAATTGTGCAACTTGATACAAGTCTTCACCAAATTCACCACCATAGTGGACAGGAATTTCTATCAAACGAGCTTGATATTGCTCATCTTTATCTTGAATCGCGAGCCAAAGCCGTTGAATATCCATTTGCAATTTTTCGCTATCGGCAAACAGCGAATGGTAAAAAGTAATATTATTCATGCCTACCACCGCTTCTTGCACAGAATCAATTGTATTGGCGTATTTTTCCATAAGCCATAACTTTTGTTGCTTAGCGAGAGCGGTTGGCGGAGGCAGAGAACAAAGCAGTGAATATTCACTGGTTGCTGAAATAGTTAGCATACAAAGTACTCCAAAATGTTAAAAATATGTAAAATGCTTTTACTCTTTCAGCTATAAATTGTCAATCTGTTGCAGATAAAAAGATTTATTCGAATAAATAATTTGAGTGTTATTGAGGAGCATTATCTGTTCTGAGACGCCAATAGGTCGCAAAACGTGGTTTACCTTGTTCGGTTATACCTCGATATTTATAAGTAATCAAACTACCAATTGGCGGTGGATTCTCACGATCTTTATCTTTAAAACCCGAGCCAATACGAAAACGCCCTCGATGATTTTCACAGGTAATTGCCCCTAACTTATTACGATATTTTCCTTTGCCTTGGTGGTGGGCGATCACGGTGCATTCTTCATCGGATATAGGTTTGAGTTTAAGAATTTGCGCTGATCTTCCTTTGATATAAGCAGTATTCGGATTACGAACAACAACGCCTTCACCTTTTTGCGCTAAAACTTGTTGATAGAATTGCATTAAATGCGATTTATCTTGAATAGGAATTTGTTCAATGATTTGAATATAAGGTGTGGGGTGTTGTGCTAAATAGTTTTGCAGTTGCCCCAATCTTGCAAATAAATTGCCTTCAGCATTTGGCACGTCAAACACATAAAGCTTTAATTTATACCAGCCTTTTGGTTCGCTTGCTCTGACAATACTTGAAATTTCTTCAAATTTTCCCCGTTCACTAAATAGTTCACCATCAATAGCAAAAGGAGGAAAGTTTTTAACAAAGTAGTCTGGTGGCGTAAGAGGATTGCCTTGTCGACTAATAAGTTGCTCACCGTCTCAAAACGCACGAATGCCGTCGAGTTTCTCGCTCATTACCCAGCCAGTTAGCGCTTGATCTTGATATTGTTCCAGCAACATCAGGGCAGGTTTTTGGGCGAATAGCGATGTGGCGAAAAACAGAGAAAAGAGAAGTAATGTAATGATTTTCATAGTGCCTCCAAGGTTTTCAGCACTATAAAGCAAGAAAAGCAAATAATCAGATTTCGTGGTGAATTTGGCGATCTTGATCGCAAAAATAAAAATTGATCGCTTGTTATTGGGGAAAAGTGATTTTTGCAAAGGAATATATTCCTTTATGTCTGCTATTGACATTGCAGACATAATTAGTTATGCAAAAAGAGGAAAATTTAATGTCTCATTTATATTCCGTCGAATATACATACGAAGGGAGTATGGCAGATAAATCATTCCATTTTGTTCACGCGAGAAGTGAACGAGTGGCAAGGGTAATGGTAGAAGAATATATTGAAGAATTGCTAGAACTCCGATTTGGAAAAAGCGATATTTTATTTGAAATTGTTAATTTAGAGTTAGTTAAATAGAGGGGTTTATAATGTTTTATGATGAAGAAACCTTAGTAGTTAAACCATCTTATTCTGATAAAGAATTAGTCGTTATGTTACGAAACGATGGCTATTCAGCTGTGGATATAGCTGGCGAGCATTTCATAAGAGTTCGTATCGATGGAGATCAATATTTACTTTTTAATGGAAATAGAGGGGAGCTGCAATTATCTTGGATGGTTAGTGATGTTGATGTTTCATTAAATGTGATAAATAGATGGAACGCTCACTATCGTTTAGCAAGAGCTTATTATGCAGATGATAGAGAATATTTAGCATTACAATTTGATTTATTTTCAGGTGTAGGATTGGCAGAAGAACAGATTTTAGAATATATAAAGAAATTTCTTCGTATTGTTCGTGAATTTAAAGAGTTCTTATCAAAGTACGTTTAAAGCGTTAGTTATTATAAAGGCGGTTATTTTCTTACGAGAATTTGCAAATTCTCCGAAAAAAATAACCGCTTTCTATTAAGCTACTTTCTGTACTAACGCCGATAAATCGCCCGAAAATTGCTCGCTTTCTGCCATTGCTTTGATTTGATCGTGTGAGTATTTTTGTGCGTTGTAAACCACCACAATACTGGTGTCACCAATTTGTAAGAAATTACGCTCCCCAAATTCTGTATAACGTGTAGCACCAATACTAATAATGGCTTTAGTCGGATAATTCGCTTGTGCTAATAAGCCCGCAATATGATTCATCGGTCCTTGGTCTGGCTGGTGATTCATCTTATCTATAATCCAATTGAGCAGTTTTTGATGAAAATAACTATAGCTTACCGCTGGGCTATCTTCGCCATAAGTGTTTAGTTTGCCATCACGCTTATGAAAACAAGCAATATTATAATGATCTAAAGTACAACCTTCGGTAAAGCTTTCTAATGGAATTGATGTTGCAGAAATACCTTTTGATGCAGTCCCCCAGTTTTTCTTTTCACAAATTTTGCGAGCATTTGGACGGCGGATTGAACAATCGTTGTAAGCAGCAAAATGCGTTGGTTTTAGTGCTATAACTTGCTTATCTTGATATGCAACTTCACAAATTAATGCTATTTCAGGTTCAATTTGCAAATTATCAGCATCATGAGGGAACGTGATCGTATCGTGTGAAAGGGGATAAGCAGAGAGAAATTGTTCGGATTGCGCTAAGTTTTGACTAGGAACATAGAAAGGAAAAATGGCTTTTGGCTGAATCGCTTCTTCCGTTTGCACTTGTTGGAAATCAGCGGCTTCGCCTGCCTGCTCTAAATGCCCAGCAAAATTACCTGCTACACCTAAGCCAATAAAATGTTCTTTTTGCATAATATCTACCTCTATATGGATGAACTATGCAAATGTAACGATATATTTGGCAAAAAGGAAGATAATTTTAGTAACATTAGCTAGGATTATTTTTTAATAGAAACGTGAGTAATAAGCACTTTTTCAGCATAAAAACACTAAAAAACAGTCAGATTGTACTAAAACTGCGCTTTTGATAAATTTTTCAAGATTTTTTGCAAAAAACACTTGCATAGGCTTAGAAAATCTCTATAATGCACCACACACAACGACGCACTGTTGTGAACGAAGTTAAGTTAT
>NZ_CABFJY010000024.1 GCF_901687125.1 Actinobacillus vicugnae | reverse complement strand
CAACATCAAAATGACAGTAAGCCTAATTCACCCAATCGCAATGGACGAAGGTTTACGTTTTGCGATTCGTGAAGGTGGTCGTACAGTAGGTGCGGGTGTTGTAGCGAAAATCATCAAATAATTGAGTTTAACTTAATATTTGATAGCAAAAAGCTAAAGAGAGGCGTGTCGAAAGACACGCCTTTTTTGTTTTGTATCTATTTGAATCAAAGAGTATAATTCAGATCTCAAAACGAACGGATTAGAACATTTAGCTTTAATAAGGATTTCTAATCGCTTAATCACTCTAAATAATTTGAACTCGTCATATCATCTATGATTGCCTGATTAAATTATCATTTAACAATAAAAATTATGGAAAGCACAACTCAAGTACAGGCAATCGATATTTATATTGATTTCGCAACAATTCCTAGCCTATGTTATTTTTTGCATTTTCTTAAGCATAAATCAGATCAACAAAGACTACGCTTTTTCTCGCTTGCTCGGTTTGAAATACCTTCAACTTTTATTGAACAAAATGGGAACGATACTATCCACTTCTCTCGCAATCAGGATCATGATATCACGCAATTATTAACGCAATTACAAAGGTTTTTTTCACAGGGAGAAAAGCAATTTGAGCTACGTTTGCATTTAAATATGTTTCATAGCTTTGAAATTTTTCTTAGCTTTAATCATATTTATGAGAGGTATAAAGATCGCATCAGCAAGGTTTCGTTGCATTTATATGATGACGGCTCAGAAGGGTTAATGAAACAATATCAGCTGCAGCAGTCTCATTCACTGACGCAAGATTTAGCTGAAACTAAACGAGCTTTGGTTTCTTTATTTGAAACGGGCGAAGGATCTTTTAAACATGTTGACTTGATTCGCTACACTTGGCATGCAGTATTTGATACCCGTTATTATTTGCTTTCAGACCATTTCTTATCGCATGAAAATTTACAGCCTCTGAAAGCGGAATTAGCGGATTATCAGTTATTAAACCTGATGGAGTATCAGCATTTATCAGCAACCGATCTCTTATGGTTAAAGCAAATTTTAAAGGTTGATGCAGATTTAGATATGCTACTTCAGAAATTAAATACGCAACCCGTGTATTTTTTTAGTGGAACAACACTTTTTAACATCAACTTTGAGCATAAAAAGCGTTTGGCAAATATTCATGCGGCTTTGATTCGCGAACATTTAGACCCTAATAGTTCACTGTTTATTGGTGAGCCTTATTTGTTTGTATTTAAAGGACATCCGAATAGTCCAGAAATAAACAAAGCATTGCGAGAACATTATCCCGATATAGTCTTTTTACCTGAGAATATTCCGTTTGAAATTTTAGCGTTATTAGGTTTTGCGCCAGCGAAAATTGGTGGGTTTGCTAGCACTATTCATGTAAATAGTGCGAAACAAAAATTAGCTAACTTGTTCTTCTTAAGCTCTACGGATGAGCAAGAGCGTAATTGCTTTGATGGCTACATCAAGCAATATGCCTTTGCGCAAGCAATGTTAGCCATGCAATTAGTTAATCAAGATCAGGTATTTTACTGTAGCCTGTAAGGGGAAAGCCGACTATTGTCGGCTTTTTTGGTGTTATAGATTTTTATGCAATCTTAACCGCTTTATATCCACTTGATGGATTAACGATTTTATCCCTTGCGGCAATAATTTGTAGCTCATACACGCCTGTGTTAGCGGTGATTTCCATAACATCATTGACCGCATTTGCAGTATGTTCAAATGCTTCTAAATCAGATTTGCCATTTAATAAGTTTGCTAAGAATAAGCCTGCAGTTAAATCGCCTACCCCAACGGGTTCTTTGGCAAACTGATAAAGTGGGCGACTAATGTGCCAAATACCTTCAGCAGTTGCAAAAAGCATCTCAAATTTGTCCGCTTGTTTGCCAACTTTGCTTAAATGCTTAACTAAAACTTTCTGTGGGCCTTTAGTTAAGATTACTTTTACCGCTTCAATCGCTTGTTCAAAATTTTCAACGGTTAAACCACTGAGTTCTCGTAACTCGACTAAATTAGGTGTGACAATGTCAGCGTGTGCCATCGCAATATTGATCAAGCCTTCTTTTACGCCATCAGCAACAATACAGCCTTTATCTGGGTGTCCCATAACAGGATCGCATAGGTAAATCGCATTTTTATTGTGTAATTTGACCGCTTGGTAGGCTCTCACTATTTCTTCAACCTGTTCCGCAGAGCCGATATAACCAGATAGCACCGCATCACACTGTTTTAACGCATCAATTTCAGCAATACCTTGGACAATTTCGCCAATCTGTTCCTTTGGAATCACCATGCCTTTCCATTTGCCATATTGGGTATGATTAGAAAATTGCACGGTATTTAACGCCCATACATCAACACCAAGCAATTGCATTGGGAAGGTTGCAGATTTATTTCCTGCATAGCCATATACAACGTGGGATTGAATAGAAAGGATATTTTTCATTCTGTTGATTCCTTTTATCGAAAATTTGGATGAAATAGACTTGCATGTATAATAAAAATACCTATAATAACGGCTCTTCCAACGAAGTATGCCGACTTAGCTCAGTAGGTAGAGCAACTGACTTGTAATCAGTAGGTCACCAGTTCGATTCCGGTAGTCGGCACCATTCTTAATTAATCTTTTTATTTCCCTTTAATTTCTTATCATATCCAATATTTTTATTTATTTTCTTTGCATAAAAAAGCGGTAAGATTTCCGCAAAATTTTGCAAAAATCCTACCGCTTGTTGAGTGGGCTAAACGTAACCGTAGCTCATTAGACGCTGATAACGGCGATCTAATAAATCCTCAGTGTTTAATGGCGCAAGATCAGCTAAATCTGCCAAAATACGCTCTTTGAGGTTTTGTGCCATTTGTGCCACATCACGATGTGCACCGCCTAAAGGCTCAGCTACAATACCATCAATTAAATTTAATTCTTTTAAACGCTGTGCAGTTAAGCCCATAACTTCAGCTGCGGTTGACGCTTTATCTGCACTTTTCCATAAGATAGAAGCGCAACCTTCTGGTGAGATTACCGAATAGGTTGAATATTGCAACATATTCACTTTATCACCCACACCGATTGCCAATGCACCACCCGAGCCACCTTCACCGATCACGGTACAAATTACAGGCACTTTTAATTGTGCCATTTCACGTAAGTTACGCGCGATAGCTTCCGCTTGACCACGTTCTTCTGCACCGATACCAGGATATGCGCCTGGTGTGTCGATAAAGGTGATAATTGGCATATTAAAGCGTTCTGCCATTTCCATTAAGCGCAATGCTTTACGATAGCCTTCTGGCGCAGGCATACCAAAATTACGTTTTACTTTTTCTTTTGTGGTGCGTCCTTTTTGGTGGCCAATAACCATCACTGGACGACCTTCTAAACGTGCAATACCGCCTACAATTGCTTTATCATCAGCAAAAGCACGGTCGCCTGCAAGTTCATCAAATTCGGTGAAAATATGTTCGATATAGTCTAAAGTGTATGGACGATTTGGATGACGTGCCATACGAGAGACTTGCCATGCATCTAAATTAGCAAAGGTCTTTTTTGTTAGTTCTTCACTTTTCTTTTGTAGGCGTTTGATTTCATCATCTAAATTAATTTTACCGTCTTGCGCACTTACAGCTCGTAGTGATTCAATTTTTGCTTCAAGCTCAGCAATCGGTAATTCAAAATCTAAATATTCTTGGCTCATTATTTCAGTCCTGTTATGCAGAAAATTCTATCTATTTTATCAGTGAAAGAGGAAGAATAGGTATAAAAACGGTGTTTTTTTGCAAAAAATCTGCAATTTTCGCAACAGATCCGACCGCTTATTCTTCAACGATAAATTGTCCCATGGCGCCGCGATCTTTTAGCATAAAATCAGAAACACCAAAGCTAAATGGAAGCTGGTTTGAAGCGAGTTGGTCAAAGCGAACTAGCAAGGTAATCTCTTGGTCTTTCTCTAGCCACACAGTATCTTGCCAAGCAAGTTGTTTATGAGGCTCACGTTTTCTATCGCGGGTTTCCACAATAAATTTTGCACCTTGCAGGGTAAATCCGATAGCTTCATTGCTGGTAATATACCAACGTTCCACACTGCCTTGTTTAATCGTAAAATCAATGCGTTTAGGATCAAATCGTTGCTGGTTAATGAGGCGATCTAATGGACGCAATACGATACGGCGCTCTTGAGCAATTTTTAGTTCAAATTCAGCTAAGTCAAAAGTGGGTAGTGTCGGTTTAGTGGTAAACACCGACGCCATTCCTTCTGGGCGAAGCTCTAAAATTACATTATCGACTAAGTCATTATTATCGGCAAAGAGGCTTTTGGCTCGGTAAAAAATATCCCGTTTTTGCCCGCTTATCAGTGAAACAGGCTTCCCATCATTTAGATCAACCAATACTTCAATACGAGCCGAAGGGGCGAGCATAACGCTCGGCATTTCCACTGGTTCGGCAAGCATCCCCATACCCGTTGCGATAACGTGCAATGGCTTATCATTATCTAAGCGTAGCTCGTAAGGGCGTGATAACGAGGCGTTGACAATACGCAAGCGTACCCAGCCTCGAGCAACATTGTGATAAGCCGATTCTTGTCCATTCACAAATAAGCGTTTACCAAAGAACTGCTTCTGGTTGAGGTCGAGTAGCTGAACACCGTCTTTATTGATCTGCTGATCTTGCAATATGAGTGGAATATCATTTACGCCGTACTTATTCGGCAATGAAGTATTTTTACTGTGGACATCTTCAATAATCCAAAGCCCAGCCAGACCACGATATAGCTGAAAAGCGGAATTCAACATGGTGTCAGCGTGGTACCACCCCGTACAAGCCGCTTGATGAACAGAAACAATCGGTGACCAACTGCTTTTTGGTGCTAGCTTACGGTGCATAGACCCCACCATTTTGGTAGGCGCTAATAGTCCTTGAATATTGATTGAAACAGGTTGAGGTAGATTATTTACATAGGTTAATTTAACAAAATCATCTGATTTAACCCGCACCGTTGGTGCCAGATATTGCCCATTAACTCCCCATACATCAACCAACTTGCCTTTATCAAATTGTGTTTGCGCAGGACGTAAATCTAAGCGCACTGGGCGCCCACGTCCAATTTCAATAATTGGAGGAATGCGCAGTAGTTGGCGTTCGCTGGCAAAAAGAGTATGAGGCGCAGAAAGCATCGCGCCAGCTAATACAGTGCGTTGGAGTAATTGTCTACGAGTGAGTATTTGTTTCATTATCTAGTTATTTCTTAGCGTCTAACACAGCGATTTCAGCATCTAAATCAGCAATTTTCGTAGCCATAATACTATGGCATTTTTCAATTAATTCTTTGATATTGTCTCGGTTGTAACTGCTAGTATCAATTGGCTCAAGCGTTTCACAAATCACTGTGCCGTTATTCCAACGGTTTAAATCCACTTTATTATGCAACGAAGAACACACGATTGGTACAATCGGCACTCCCGCTGCAATTGCAGTATGAAATGCACCTGTTTTAAATGGTAGTAAACCACGCCCACGGCTACGAGTACCTTCAGGAAACATCCAGATTGAAATTTGGCGCTCGCGAATAATTTCTCCCACTTTATTCATCGTACTAATTGCGCTACTACGCTTTTCTCGGTTAATAAAAATATTGCCCGTTGCCCAATAAACTAATCCAAAAAATGGAACCCAAATCAGGCTTTTCTTACCAATTGTTACCGTACGGGGTGGTACCATTCCTGCAATAGTGAGCATATCGTAATTGTTTTGGTGGTTTGCAATATAAATTGCGGACTGAGTAAATTCTGGGAGTGGGCGGTAGATTACGTTTAAACCAACTAAATGTTGCATTGAAGCATACATTTTAGCCACAACACTCACAGAACTTGGATGACGGAAACGAATAAAAGCGTACAGTGTACCAATAATAGAAATAAAAATGGCAGTAATAGCTATTACAATAATACGAGCAATTTTTAACATAAGAAGCCCTTAAAAAATCAAGATTAAATTGTATTAAGTATAACAAAATTTACTTATTTTATTAAAAGGTTTAAACGGAAATTAAAAGCCGTTATATTAGGCGGGCTTTTAACCAGATAGGAGTTTGATATGAGCAAAGTAACTTTAATGGGTAACCCAATTGATGTAGTGGGTAATTTCCCACAAGCGGGGGAAATTGTTGAGAATTTTACCTTAGTAAACAATGGATTAGAAAATGTTTCTTTAGCTGATTTTGCAGGTAAACGTAAAATTTTAAATATTTTCCCAAGTATTGATACAGGCGTGTGCGCAACTTCAGTTCGTGTATTCAACCAAAATGCAGCGAATTTAAATAACACTGTGGTACTTTGTATTTCCGCAGATTTACCTTTTGCGCAAGCCCGTTTTTGTGGCGCAGAAGGCATTGAAAATGCACAAACGCTTTCCACCTTCCGTCATAAAGCAGTTCATCAACAACTTGGTGTGGATATTCAAAGCGGTGCGCTTGCAGGCTTAACTTCACGTTCTGTCATCGTTTTAGATGAAAATAATCGTGTGTTACACAGTGAACTAGTTTCAGAAATCAAAAACGAACCGAATTATGAAGCAGCATTAGCTGTGCTTGCTTAAGTGAATCAAGCGGTTAAATTTTGCAAAAAAATACCTGTGTAATTGCTGCATAATACTGAAAAAATAGCTGCTTATATGCAAAAGCCCACGTCGTTATAACGTGGGCTTTATTTTGTCAGTTCAGACTAACAATTACATTGTTACTTCTTTAGTACCTTGTACTTGAACTTCAACACGACGGTCTGGTGCTAAGCAAGCGATTAATGCTTTACGACCTTTAACTGCGTCACATGTTGCGCCAGTTACTGGGTTTGCTTCACCATAACCTACAGCTGTTACGTTAGCTGCTGGAACGCCTTTAGAAACGATGTAGTTAGCTACAGTTTCAGCACGGCGTTGTGAAAGTTTTAAGTTTGCAGCTTCTTTACCGATACGGTCTGTGTAACCATTCACTTGGATAGCAGCGTTTGCTAAACCAGCGTTGTTGATTTCAGTGTGCATTGCATCTAAAGCTTGTGCTGCAGCTGGTTTTAAGTTCGCTTTACCAAATGCGAATAAAACGTCTGAGCTGAACGCAAAGTTTTTAGTTTCAACTGTTGGGACTGCAACTGGTGCTGCACCTTGACCGAAACGGTATGATAAACCTGCAGATACAGAACTGATATCTGGACGGTAGTCAGTTGCACCCATACGGTTTAATGTTGAATAACTTGCTTTACCCGCGTTGTTTAACCATTGGTATTCAACACGTGCTGCTAATTCTGGAAGGATTGCATACTCAACGCCTGCACCTAAAATTAAAGAGCTTTGGAAACGGCGAGTTTTCACTTTCTCTTGTGCTGCGTTGAAGGTTTTGTATGTATTGTTTACTAATGCAACACCTACTTTACCGTAAACGTCTAAGTCTGGTAATACTTCGTAGCTTGGTTTTAATGCAATAGTTGCACCGTGAGCTGCGTGACGGAAAGTTTTCTTATCCGCTTTACCATTTGGTTTTTCTGTACCACGTACACGACCGAAGTAGTCATAACCTACTTCTGCGGCTAAACCAAGTTTGTCTTGGTTTAAGATTTGGTAACCACCGAATACACCGTAAGTTACAGAGTTTTTGTTGATACCATATTTACCACCTTTAGCAGCATCCAATTGCTCGATACCATCATGGAATGATGCCCAACCTGCTTTTGCACCCGCATAGAAAGTGTTTGCTTGTGGTGCTGCTTGAGCTACTGCTGCAGCTGATAATACTGCTAAAGCAACTAATGATTTTTTCATTTGATGATCCTCTAAATTTTATCGCCATCCATTAAAACACCCCCGTTATGGGGACAACGAATACCTGTTGGTATGCTTTCTTACGCGCTAATATGAAGACAACAACTGGTATTACTACTATATTCTATCAAATTTTGAACCAAAAATACAATAAAACCGTTATTTTTAGCAATCAGCAAAGGTTTGCATTAAATTATTTTCTTGGCAAAAAGAAAAACGCCCACATTACTGCGGGCGTTTTTACTATTCTTTAGTCATAAAGAACGTACTAAATTACATAGTTACGTTTTTAGAACCTTGAACTTGAACTTCAACACGACGGTCTGGTGCTAAGCAAGCGATTAACGCTTTACGACCTTTAACAGCGTCACATGTTGCGCCAGTTACTGGGTTTGCTTCACCGTAACCTACTGCAGTTACGTTTGCAGGGTTTTGACCTTTAGAAACTAAGTAGTTAGCTACAGTTTCAGCACGACGTTGTGAAAGTTTTAAGTTTGCAGCTTCTTTACCGATACGGTCTGTGTAACCATTCACTTGGATAGCTGGAGTTGCTAAACCTAAGTTAGCGATTTCAGTGTTAGCTGCGTCTAATGCTGTTGCTGCAGCTGGTTTTAAGCTTGATTTACCAAAATCAAATAAAACGTCTGAGCTGAATGCGAAGTTTTTAGTTACAACTTCTGGCTCAACAACTGGAGCTACTGCGCCTTGACCGAAACGGTATGATAAACCTGCAGTTACAGAGTGGATATCTGGAGCGTATTGAAAGCTAACATCTTGTGCGCCTGAACGTACTAATGCTTTATTGAAGTTACCTGCTTTATTTAAGTATTGGTACTCAATACGAGCTGCTAACTCAGGTAAAATAGCATATTCAACACCTGCACCTAAAATTGTAGATGCTTTTAATTTGTGGTATTTGTTTGTTGGTTCGTTAGTGTTTTCTGCACCGTAGAATTTGTAGTCATTACGAACAACTGCAACACCTACTTTACCGTAAACGTCTAAGTTAGGTAATACTTCGTAGCTTGGTTTTAATGCGAAGTTTAAACCGTGAGCAGAGTGTTTAACTGAACGGAATTCACCATCGTTACCACGTACACGACCGTAGTAGTCATAACCTAATTCTGCTGCTAAACCAAAGTTGTTTTGGTTTAAGATTTGGTAACCACCGAATACACCATAAGTTACTGAGTTACGATTAATACCTAAGTTAGTTGTAGCTTGGTTATAACGAGCATCGTTTGAATATTTGTCATTAAATTGACGAACGCCTTCATGGAATGATGCCCAACCCACTTTAGCACCAGCGTAGAACGTGTTCTGTTGTGGAGCTGCCTGAGCTACTGAAGCTAATGCTAAGCCAGATACTGCTAATGCAATTACTGTTTTTTTCATTGTGATGATCCTCTAGATTGTCATCGATTAAAAAAATAAACCATTTCAATACCACTCGGTATTAAAGTTTTAACTTATATGCTTCCGACTCTTTAGAGAAGAAAGATAGTTAATTTTCTAAGATACTGCGCAAAAGTACAACAAAAATTTGTGTTTTTGCTTAAAAAATTGCAGTATCCCTATACAACATATTCTTGTTCTCTAGTCGAATGAGCAAGAATATGACTATTATCGGAGTTCAAATTCACAAAATCAATAACCCTTTCCCCTCAAAAGTGTAAGAAAGTGTATAGAACTGTTTGTTTAATAACCTGTGTGTAATAATTTCAATCCTCCTATTTGTTTTCTTCACTTTCATTTTCAATATTCACAAATCTTGTTAATATCGTTTTATCCGAATTTCTACCCTACGTATAATTAATATGCTTCCACAACTCTCAAAAATACCTGCTATTAATCAAACGGTGCTTCAATTTTTAGAAGCGCTCAAATATCAGCATTTTAGTGGTGATATTGCATCGAGTTATGCAGATCGCCTGTCTTTAGCGACAGATAACAGTGTTTATCAGCAATTACCGCAAGCGATTTTATTTCCTAAATCCATTTCGGATGTGGTGATTTTGACTAAACTCGCTCAACGTCCTCAATTTCAGCATCTCACTTTCACGCCTCGCGGCGGTGGTACAGGCACCAACGGTCAATCGTTAAATCACAATATCATCGTTGATCTCTCTCGCTACTTAAATCAAATTCTTGAACTTAATATAGAAGAACGTTGGGTGCGAGTGCAAGCAGGGGTGGTAAAAGATCAACTCAATCAATTTTTAAAGCCGTACGGCTTATTTTTCTCGCCAGAACTTTCCACCAGCAACCGAGCGACGTTAGGCGGCATGATTAACACCGATGCTTCAGGGCAGGGCTCACTGCAATATGGCAAAACCTCTGATCACGTTTTAGCGCTGAAATCAGTATTGATGAATGGTGAAATATTGGAAACCCAAGCGGTCAAATCTGATCATTTTTTTGCAGAAATCGAACGCTTGAATCTCACCGCAACGGGCAAACAGTTACATCAGGAAATTTTTGACCGTTGTCGCACATTACGCCCAACTGTGCTTGCAGAACTGCCGCAGCTCAATCGCTTTTTAACGGGCTACGATTTAAAGAATGTCTTTAATGCCGATGACAGTGAATTTAATCTCACCCGTATTTTAACGGGCTCTGAAGGCTCGCTTGCGTTTATTTGTGAAGCAAAACTCAATTTATTGCCGTTGCCAAAATTTCGGACTCTAATCAACATTAAATATAACGCTTTTGATGCAGCGTTACGTTCAGCGCCTTTTATGGTGCAAGCAAATGCGCTTTCGGTTGAAACGATTGATTCTAAAGTGTTGAATCTGGCGAAACAGGACATCATTTGGCATTCGGTTTCTGATTTATTAACCGAAGATCCGAATAACCCAATTCTCGGCATTAATATCGTGGAATATGCGGGGAGCGATCAGGTGCTGATTGAACAGCAAGTGGCAGACTTAATTAAAGCCTTAGAGGAAAAATTATCTGACCCAACAAGCGGTATCATTGGTTATCAAGTTTGCAATGATATTCCATCCATCGAAAAAATTTATGCAATGCGTAAAAAAGCAGTAGGTTTGCTTGGTAATGCGAAAGGCTGGGCGAAGCCAATCGCTTTTGTGGAAGACACCTGCGTACCACCTGAAAATCTGGCTGATTATATCGCTGAGTTCCGCCAATTATTAGATGATCACGGCTTGCAATACGGTATGTTTGGACACGTTGATGCAGGCGTGCTACACGTGCGCCCTGCGTTAGATTTAACCGATCCTACGCAAGTGCAACAATTTAAAGCCATTTCTGATCAAGTGGTGGAACTCACTGCCAAATATGGTGGATTGATTTGGGGCGAACACGGTAAAGGTATGCGTTCGGTGTATGGCGAAAAATTCTTTGGCGAAACCTTATGGCGAGAGCTGCGCTATATCAAGCAGCTGTTCGATCCACAAAACCGCTTAAATCCTGGCAAAATCTGTACACCGCTTGAGAGCAATGCGCAACTGTATCCCATTGATTCTGCGATGCGCGCCGATTTTGACCGCCAAATTCCAATTCAAGTGCGGGAAGAATTTAAAGGCGCAATGAACTGTAATGGCAACGGCTTGTGCTTTAACTTTGATGTACACAGTACCATGTGTCCGTCGATGAAAGTTTCTGGCAATCGTCTTTATTCACCTAAGGGCCGTGCGACGTTAATTCGAGAGTGGCTACGTTTACTTGCCGAACAAAATGTTGCACCAACTGATTTAATCTTTAGCGAGCGAAAACAAGCGGTCAAATTAACCGATTTTGTTGCAAAAATTCGCAACACGCTAAATAAAAAACACGAATATGATTTCTCGCATGAAGTGAAAGCGGCAATGGACACCTGCCTTGCTTGTAAAGCTTGCGCTAGCCAATGTCCGATCAAAATTGATGTGCCAACGTTTAGATCACAATTTAATGCGCTTTATCACAGCCGTTATTTGCGCCCTGTGAAAGATTATGTGGTTTCAAATCTTGAGTTTGTCGCGCCAATAATGGCAAAAGCGCCGAGATTCTTTAACTTTTTCAGCACCTCAAAGCTGGCGGAAACCGTCGCAAGCAACACCATTGGCATGACCTATTTGCCTGCGCTTTCTGTGCCGAACTTGCAACGACAATTGGTTCAAATTGGCTATCAGGGCGAAACATTAGAATCGTTAGAAGCACAAGCAAGCGGTCAAAAATCCGCAGAATTTTGCAAAACCGTATTGGTTGTGCAAGACCCATTTACCTCATTTTATGATGCGAAATTGGTGGTGGATTTTGTGCAATTGGTGCAAAAACTGGGCTTTCGCCCTGTCTTGTTGCCTTTTAAACCAAGCGGCAAGGCGCAACATATCAAAGGCTTTTTAAGCAAGTTTGCCAAAACCGCACGTAATCAGGCGGAATTTCTCAATCGTGTTGCCAAATTGGGCTTGCCAATGGTGGCGGTTGATCCTGCACTTACATTGCTTTATCGAGATGAATATAAAGCGATCCTACAAGTACAACGTGGTGAATTTAGCGTTCAGCTTGCGCACGAATGGCTACGAGAACAGATTCAAGCAGGCAAATTGGCGCATTGCAAAAAGGCGCTAAAAAATGACCGCTTGTCATGGTATTTATTTGCACACTGTACCGAAGCAACTGCGTTACCGAATGCCCCAAAAGAATGGCAAGCGATTTTTGCCCATTTTGGTGAACAACTGGTGCATGAAAGTGTTGGTTGTTGTGGTATGGCGGGTACTTTCGGGCACGAAACCAAACACATAGACATGTCAAAAGCGATTTACCAACAATCGTGGCAAATTAAATTGAAAAATAAACCGCTTGAGCGTTGCCTAGCAACAGGCTATTCCTGCCGTTCGCAAGTAAAACGCTTTGAGCATCATATTATCAAACACCCAATTCAGGCTTTGCTTGAGGTGGTTTAATAAATCCGCCTAAACTCTTTTACAAAAGTAATATTGTTAAAAGTTCTATCACTTTCGTCCACAAGGGCGAAAGTGTAGATATTTTCGTATTTAATAATTCTTCTTTTTATAAAGAGAGGAGGGGATTGCTATAACAAAGAAGGAAACATAATGACCATTTGGAAACAAACAGCAACTTGCGAACAATTAAATGCACTTAGCCAAAACTCAGCGGTTTCGCATTTAGGTATTGAATTTACGGCGATCGGTGATGATTGGATTGAAGCACAACTTATGGTGGATGAGCGTACTCAACAGCCGTTTGGCGTATTGCATGGTGGTGTGTCTGCTGCATTGGCAGAAACGGTTGCCAATGCGGGAGCATTAATGGTGTGTGAGCCACAGCAAATTGCGGTTGGAATGGAATTGAATATCAGCCATTTAAAATCAGTACCAGCAGGCACCAAAGCGCTAGCGCGTGCTACGCCACTAAAATTAGGGCGTGATGTGCAGGTGTGGCACATTGAAATCAAAGACGAGCAAGCGAATCTCTGTGCCGTAGCCCGCCTTTCAACCAAAACCTTAGACAAACGCTAAGACTCCATCAAAACAAGCGGTCAAATTTCGCTAAAAATTTGCAAATTTAGCCTGAAATTTGGCCGCTTGTCATAATTAAATATTTACTTATCTAACTCGGTTAAAAAGCCTTGTGCTTTCAGCACCTTGCCTAAATTTGTGCGGGTGGCGAGTTGGGTTTGGGTGTATTGGGTTGCCATATGGCTGAAAGTGTCTACACGGGTATTTTCGCCTCGGGCTTGGTAGTATTCTGTAAGCTGTTGATCGTAGGCAGCAAGTTCTTCGGGTTGTTCCGTTACCGACACATAACGATTTTGCATATAGGTGATCGATTTGGGTAAGCGTGGTTTTTGATCAGGTTCTTGATCGGGGTAGCCGATTGCCAGCGCAAACACAGGGAAGGTGAGTTTTGGCAAGTTAAGTAGCTCAATCATGCGTTGTGAATCATTGAGAATAGAGCCGAGATAAACCGTGCCAAGTCCGATACTTTCTGCCGCTAGCACCAAATTTTGTGCCGCAATCGTAGCATCATAAACGCCCGCTAAAAAACGGTCGCCCGAGCTTTGGCAAATTGGATTCCCCCCCTGTTGTTTGGCGATCTCTGCATTGCGTGCCAGATCGGCAACAAACACAAACAAATGTCCTGAATGATCGACATAATATTGTCCGCTGATTTTGGCAATTTCCATTTTTAACGCTTCATCAGTAATACTAATAATTGAACATGCTTGCATATAACTGCTGGTCGCACCGCTTAATGCCACCTCCACAAGCTCATCAATAATCGCTTGATCAACAGCTTCCGCTTTAAATTTACGAATAGAACGATGCTGTTTTTGCAATTGAATAACGGGATTCATATTCACTCCTATCTATATAATTGTTGTCTTTTTAATATAACTGATTTTTTGAGGATTTAATACAGAATACTTGAAAAACATGATCTGCACCCCAAAACCTGGACACCTAATTTGAGGTGCAGATTATGTCTTATTCTTATCAATTTCGTTTAAACATTATCAAACAAGTGACCGAACAGGATTTGGGTATTCGTGAGGTCG
>NZ_CABFJY010000023.1 GCF_901687125.1 Actinobacillus vicugnae | reverse complement strand
GGAAGAATATGTGATGTATTACAACCAAAAGCGTATTAAAATGGATTTAAAAGGATTGAGCCCTGCACAATACAGAGCTCAATATTTATAGTGTACTAACCTGTCCAACTTTTGGGGGGCAGATCATGTGATTGAACAAGCGGTCTTTTTTCAGGAGAAATTTAACCATGAAAAAAATATTGTTCACCTCAGCTTTGATCAGCTCGCTTTCGGCTTGTGCACAAGTTGAACAGCCAATTGGTGGCGAGAAAGATGAGCATGGTTGCTTATCCGCAGCAGGCTTTAGTTATTCGGTTTTAAAGCAAGAATGTGTGCAGCCATTTGACATTGCAGATATTCGTTTGGCAGATCATAAAAATGATAGTTTGGCGATTTATGTGATTTTGTCGGAAGATAAATCACAAGCAGAATTGTTTTCGGCAAGCTTACCAAAAGGAACAATTTTAGATGTCGTGAAGGGAGGGTATATCTCAAAAGATAACCAGATTCGTCTAATAAAGCAGCCAAAAGACTGGAAAATTTATTTATAAACTTGACCGCTTGTAGACTTTAGTAAGCTTACAAGCGGTTCTTTTTCAGAGGAAAATGACAAATGGTGACACGTTGTAACTGGGTGGGTGAGAATGAAATTTACGTCAATTATCACGATCAAGAATGGGGTAAACCAGAATACGATGGACTGAAATTATTTGAAAAAATTTGTCTAGAAGGGCAACAGGCGGGGCTTTCTTGGATTACGGTTTTGAAAAAGCGTGAGGCTTATCGAGAAGCATTTTATCAATTCAACCCAAATCGTATTGCACAAATGACAGAAGCGGATATTGACCGCTTAATGCAAAATGCAGGGCTGATTCGTCATCGTGCTAAATTAGAGGCGATTGTTAAAAATGCAAAAGCCTATCTTGCAATGCAAGCGAATGGTGAAGATTTCAGCCAATTTATTTGGGCATTTGTGGCAGGCAAACCACAAATTAATGACGTGCCTGATTTATCCGTTGTGCCAGCGAAAACCGCCGTTTCAAGTGCTATGTCAAAAGCGTTAAAAAAGAAAGGTTTTGTGTTTGTAGGTGAAACCACTTGCTACGCTTTTATGCAGTCGATGGGGCTAGTTGATGATCATCTGAATGATTGTTGCGCTAAAAATAAGCAATGCTAAGCAAAAGGGAGATATAGCCAAAGCGCTGTATCTCCCTTTATTTTTAGATCTTATCTGCAATCAGTTTTGCTAATGCAGCGATGTGATCGGCATTTGCATTCAGCGCTGGAATATAGCGATAAGCTTGTCCGCCAGCATTGAGGAAATTTTCTTTATTTTCCTCGGCGATTTCTTCCAAGGTTTCCAAACAATCTGCTGAAAAGCCTGCACAGATTACTGCGATTTTACTTACCCCTTGTTTGGGCAATTTTTCTAATGTCTCATCGGTATAAGGCTGAAGCCATTCTTCATCACCAAAACGAGATTGATAAGTTACCAGCCATTGTTCTGCAGAAAGCGATAAGTTTTCGGCAACCAATTGAGCAGTTTGCTGACAATGTTCTGGGTAAAAATCGCCCTCGTCTTGATAGCGCTTGGGAATACCGTGAAACGAAAACAATAGTTTTTCATCTGCGGCTAATTGAATGGTGTTAGCAAGCGCCTGAATATAAAGCGGTTCGTTATGATAGCTATGGATAAACTCAAATGGCACAATTTTACGCTGTTGAGTTAAACCTCGAGCAAAAGCATCTAATACCGAAGCCGTAGTTGTGCTGCTATATTGTGGATAAAGTGGTAACACAATAATTTTGCTCACGCCAGCTTGAATAAGGCGATTGGTTGCGCTTTCAATACTCGGCTTGCCGTAGCTCATCCCTAGTTCGACTAGCACATTTTTGCCCTGTTGATCAAAATGATGCTGTAGCGCTTGTTGTTGTTGGCGAGAGATTGCTAGTAACGGTGAGCCGTGTTCTGTCCAGATCGCACGATAAAGTTTGGCTACTTTAGGAGATCGTTTGGGCAAAATGATCCCATTTAAGATCAATTGCCATTTGAATTTAGGTAAATCGATCACACGTGGATCGCTAAGAAATTGTTTTAAATAGCGTTTTACCGCGGGTGTAGTAGGTTCGTCAGGTGTGCCAAGATTTGCCAGTAATACGCCAATTTTGTGTGAAGTCATACTAAAACTCAGTTAAATGATGAATGGAAATAGCCAAATTTTGCGTTAATTTGTGGACGAAAACAAATAGAATTTTGCTGTTAATTACAGAGATAGGTGATAATCTATAACAAGCGGTCTGTTTTCCGAAAAACTTTGCAAATAATCTTATGCTATTTTGCTTTCATCCTTGATTTTTGTTTAATTTATCGGTAAAATCGCAACTCTTTTTTATAGTCCTCGTTTGGCAAAGATTTAATTCCAGCCAACATATTTAAATATTTAGGTAGATAGCAATGAAACGTACATTTCAACCTTCTGTATTAAAACGTGCTCGTACTCACGGTTTCCGTGCTCGTATGGCTACTAAAAACGGTCGTCAAGTTTTAGCACGTCGTCGTGCTAAAGGTCGTAAATCTTTATCTGCATAATTTGCAGTTAAAGCAAAGCCTTATCACATCAGTGAAAAAGCTAACCTTTTCTCGGGAGCTACGTTTGTTAGCTCCCACTCAATTTAAAGCTGTGTTCGAACAACCATTTCGAGCTAGCACCCCCGAACTTACTATTCTCGCTCGCCATAACAATATCGATAATCCTCGTCTTGGTTTAACTGTTGCTAAAAAGCATTTAAAACGAGCCCATGATCGCAATCGTATTAAACGTATTGTGCGTGAAAGTTTTCGCTTAAAACAACACGAACTACCAAACTTAGATTTTGTTTTTGTCGCAAAAGCGGGCGTAGGTAAGCTAGATAACGCAACTCTATTTGCGATGTTGGAGAAGCTATGGGCTCGTCACATCCGTCTAGCGAAAAAGCATCAAGCGTAACACACACACCATCATTTGGTGCTCGTTTGCTATTGCTACCCATTTATTTTTATCGTTATTGTATTAGTCCGTTAATTGGGCCTCGTTGTCGCTTTTACCCAACGTGTTCAACCTATGCAGTGGAAGCGATTAAAATCCATGGCGCAATCAAAGGCGGCTGGTTGGCGGCGAAACGTATTGCACGTTGTCATCCTTGGAGTGAAGGCGGTGAAGATCCTGTACCGAGCTGTTGCCATAAACAATATTCGCATAAAGATCATCACTAAAAGGGCAATAAAAAAGGCGACCAAAGCGGTCGCCTTTTTCGATCTTTTTGCAATTATACGTAGTACATTTCAAATTCTACTGGGTGTGGAGTCATATTTAGACGTTCTACTTCTTTACGACGAATATTGATATAGGCTTCAACAAATTCTTTAGTGAATACGCCACCTTGAGTTAAGAATTCGTAGTCTGCTGCAAGTGAATCTAACGCTTCTTCTAATGAACTTGCCACTGCTGGAATCTCTTTAAGCTCTTCTGGTGGTAAGTCATAGAGGTTTTTATCCATTGCATCGCCTGGGTGGATTTTATTAATCACACCGTCTAGACCCGCCATTAATAACGCTGCAAAGCAGAGATATGGGTTTGCTAATGGGTCTGGGAAGCGTGCTTCAACACGTGTTGCTTTCGGGCTAGTTACCGCAGGGATACGAATTGACGCTGAACGGTTACTTGCTGAATAAGCTAATAATACAGGTGCTTCAAAACCTGGTACTAAACGTTTGTATGAGTTTGTGCTTGGGTTAGTGAATGCGTTTAATGCTTTAGCGTGCTTAATGATACCGCCGATATAGTAAAGTGCAGTTTCAGATAAGCCTGCGTATTTATCACCCATAAATACGTTTTTACCGTCTTTGCTTAATGACATATTACAGTGCATACCTGAACCGTTATCACCAGCAAATGGTTTTGGCATAAAGCAAGCTGTTTTACCGTGTTCTAATGCCACGTTTTGTACTACATATTTATAGATTTGTGTTTCGTCCGCTTTGAGGGTTAAACTATTGAATTTAGTCGCAATTTCATTTTGGCCAGCGGTTGCTACTTCGTGGTGATGTGCTTCCACCACTAAGCCCATTTCTTCTAAAATTAAGCACATTTCTGAACGAATATCATGTGCTGAATCAATTGGTGCAACTGCACAGTAACCACCTTTTTTCAGTGGACGATAGCCCGTGTTACCGTCTTCATATTTACGGTTAGTATTCCAAGCCGCTTCAATATCATCAATTTTGTATGATACGTTGTTCATACCGACGTTATAGCGCACATCGTCAAATAAGAAGAACTCTGGTTCTGGACCAAACAGTACGCTGTCAGCAATGCCTGTTGATTTTAGGTAATTTTCCGCACGAATTGCAATTGAACGTGGGTCACGATCATAAGATTGCATTGTGTTTGGATCGTAGATGCTACAGCGGATGGTAAGAGTAGGAATTCGAGCAAAAGGGTCAACAACAGCGGTTTCAGCGATTGGCATTAAAAGCATATCGGCTTTATTGATTGCTTTCCAACCTTCAACAGATGAACCGTCGAACATTTTACCTTCTTCAAATAAGTCTTCTAGATCGTCGCCGATTAAACTTACTGGTAGTGAAACACCGTGTTCTTTACCTTTGATATCGGTAAATTTTAACATTACGAATTTGATATCGTTATCTTTGATTAAATCAAATACTCTTTTTACAGACATTGTGGAACTTCCTTCAAGCGGGTTGATTTTCACAGGAATTTGCGAAAGCAAAAAGATACAAGAATTTGGGAGAATTTTAAATAGATCGCACGAATTATTTGCAAAAATTTTCGATTCGAAACTAAAAAACTTTCGAAATTAGCAGATTTCGCAATTTAATCGTTTGCGTCTAACTCAAATTAGACAGTAAAAATAAAAATTAGTGCATTTTAGTTACGAAATGGAGATTATGGTCAGATCACTACAAAAAAGAATCATTATCACGAACTATTTATAAATTCACGCGTCTATTTATGCGTACGGACTTGATTCGGACAGTTAAAAATTTTATTCATTATGTAACAAAATAGGCTGGGTTCACACCTAGCCATTTTTATTTTTGTCATCGGATTAATAACCTTTGGAGCGGAGATCTGGTAAAAATTCGTTGGAAGTTAATCGTTTCACTCTGGTTTCTATACGCCCGTCTGCAAACAAACTGAGTTCTCGCCAGCCTTGAGGTAACAAATCAAGCGTAAATTCATTACAATTTGGTTTGAACTGAATACAAGTTGAGGGAGTTGCTAGCACGCGATAATTTTTCCAAATCGCATCTACTTCTTGGTGAATATGCCCATGTAAAATCGCTTTAACATTTGGGTAATGACTTAATACTTCAGCTAGTGCATCGCTGTTTTTCAAGCAGTGTTGATCAAGCCACGCGGAATTAGTTGGCAAAATATTGTGGTGCAATCCTACCAGCACATAACGTTCAGGATATTCGGCCAATTTGCTCTCTAACCAAGCGAGTTGTCCAAAAGACAAATTACCGCTTGGTGCATTTGCTACTTGGCTGTTGAGTAACAGAATTTGCCAATGTGATCCCGCCAAAATTTGTTTTTCGGGTTGGATATGCGAATGTTTAGCTAAATATAAGCTCATTTGCGGTTGTTGATCGTGATTGCCTTCTAACCAAAAAATGGGTTTGCCAAGCTGTTTCACCATTTCAGCAAAACGGTGATAGGCTTCAGGGTTGTGATCTTGAATTAAATCGCCTGTAGCAAGCACCGCTTCATAGTTAAATGGAGAGTGCTGAATTTGATCAAGCACTGCTTGAAAGCTATCAGTGGTGTTTACGCCAAGCAATGTGTCATGTTTTGCTGAGAATAAATGAGGATCAGTGATTTGCAGTAATCGCACCACGGAGTCTTTTTTCTCTAGTGAATAAAATTCGTTCATTATTTTCTCCTTGTGTAAACGATTACTTGCTGTTTATTACTTTACTACGTTAATTAAGTTTATCAGCTCCCGATGATTAAAAATGAGCGCTATGCCTCATTTTTCACAGAAATTTACGTTTGCTTGCGTATTTATGAGTAAGTTCGCCCTCATAACAAGGGCGAGAGTAGTTAGTCTATTACTTTAGTGATTTCTTACTTTCGGTATTTTTGGTAGTTAAGCTGTAGCCATTGCAAGCCAACAACCGCAATAACATTATCAATTTTACCATCACAAACCCATTGATAAGCCTGTTCACGGCTGACGATATGTACCAAAATATCTTCTCCTTCTTCTTCTAAGCCATGCACAGCGCCAGATTGAACCGTTGAGCTATCTACTAGGCCAAGAAATAAATGCAAACGCTCTAATTGGCCACCAGGACTGTCCCAAATACTAAGTGCATGTTCCACTTTTTCCACCAATAAGCCCGCTTCTTCTTGTGCTTCACGAATCGCAACTTCGGCAGGATCTTCATTCTCTTTATCAACCATACCTGCAACAAGTTCTAATAACCATGGTGATTTATCAGAAGTTGGATCGTAAGCGCCAATGCGTACTTGCTCCACTAAAACCACACTATCTCGCACTGGATCATAAGCAATCAGAGCCGAAGCCGCACCTTTAATTAATAATTCACGAATGACTTCACCACTCATTTCGCCTGAAAAGAGTTTATGACGAAAGTGCATTTTTTTCAGTTCGAAATGACCTTTATATACGGTTTCTTGCTTGATCATTTGCAAATCATTTTGTGAGAACCGAAGAATCTCTGACATATAAAATCCTTAGCTTTTAAATAAGCGGTTTAGATAAAGAAAATTTGTAAATCTATAAGTGATTGTTGGTATTTACTTGATAAACAAGCGGTCGAAAATCTGAAATTTTTTGCAAATTACCATCTTTCCATTGGCTTAATGGCGCATTGAAATTTATTGGTGCTTGATAAAAACAACATAAATAAAACGGCAACTGATGATAAAAATCGAGTTTTCCTTCAGGGCAATAAGCAGAGTAAATCAAGCGCTGTTTTGGAAAATGTTGTACTTCGGATAGCTTTGCAATACCCGCACCTTGTGATTTCAACACCGCCTCATGTAAACACCAGCTCAGATAAAAACGATCGATCAGTTTGGTAAATGGCGTATGGTTTTGCGTTAACAAGCCCTCAATTTCTTCTGCATTCGCATAGTAATGAAGCAGCTCTACATAGTTTCTGGCTTTTTGTGGATGTTCAATATCAATGCCAACTTGTAATTTTTGCTGGTGATAGCTCAAGATTACCGCTACCCAATCACCTGAATGGCTAATGTTAAAATCAATTTGATCATGTGTCACAAAAGGTCTGCCACTCACGGTACGGTGGATTTCTGCTAACAGATCTAACGGCAATTGGTGTTTTTCAAACAGCTTAGTCAATAAAAATTGAGCGGTTTGGCGGCTTTTCCAACGTTGTAATTGGCGTTGGGTCAGCCCTGCGGGTGGTAAAAAAGGAAGTGGTATCGGCTCATCATTGTGAGCAAATACCACTTCGACAATTGGAAATTGTGGCATAAATCGTGTGTTACAAGCGGTCAAGTTTAACGAAAATTTTGCAAAGATATGCTTATTTTAGCGCTTTATTGCAAGGGTTAAAACACCTATAGCAATCAATCCAATGCCAAGCCAATCCTGACCGCTTGGGCTTTCGCCTAAAAAGATTACCGCAAATAGTGTTACGAGCACGATGCTTAATTTATCAATAGGGGCAACTTGTGAAGCATTGCCCATTTGTAAGGCTTTAAAATAGGCAAGCCATGAAATACCTGTAGCTAAGCCTGAAAGCACTAAAAACAACCAATTTTTGCCTGATAATGAGCTAAATGGCTGCCATTTTCCGCTATAGGTAAGAAAAGCGATTAAAGCGAGAATAATAATGACGGTTCTGATAAAAGTTGCAAAATCGGAATCAATGCCTTGTAATCCAACTTTAGCAAAAATAGCAGTAAGTGAAGCAAATAATGCGGAGGCTAGCGCCCAATAAAGCCACTCATTTGACATAACCACTCCTTAAATTGATTTAAAAATAAGCAAATAGGTGAAGTTTATCGCCTATTTTAACAAAATTACAGCAAAATCTACTTTTTTATTGGTTAAAAAAAATGTTAAGGTCGCTAAAGAGGCAAAAGGATAGTTCCAAATATACCTCATTTAACGATAGGAGATTTTTATGATCAAACAGATTCAGAAATTTCTGAAACTAGAAGCAGCAAGTGGAATCTTGTTATTGGTTTCAGCTTTGCTGGCGATGATTTTTGCCAATACTGGCTTGAAACAACTTTATTTTAGTTTTTTACAAACTGAAGTTGCGATTAAATTTAGCGCATTCAGTATTGATAAACCGTTATTAATGTGGGTAAACGACGGTTTTATGGCAGTGTTCTTTATTGTGGTTGGTTTAGAAGTTAAGCGAGAATTGTTTGAAGGTTCTTTATCAAGCTACCAAAAAGCAGCATTCCCTGCCTTTGCGGCTATTGGTGGTATGGTAGTGCCCGCTTTAATTTATTGGATGATTAACCGTGATTTTGAGGCTTATCAAGATGGCTGGGCAATTCCTATGGCAACTGATATTGCATTTGCACTCGGGATTGTCGCGCTATTAAGTAAACAGGTTCCACCTGCACTAAAAGTGTTTTTATTAGCATTAGCGATTATTGATGACTTAGGTGCTATCGTGGTGATTGCGTTATTCTTCTCGCATGAAATGAGTATGCAAGCACTAACTATTGCGAGTATTGCGATTTTAATTCTGATCGGCATGAACCGCTATAAAGTAGTCGGACTGATGAACTATGCTATTATTGGTACGGTTTTATGGGCTTCAGTTTTAAAATCAGGTGTACATGCAACATTAGCAGGTGTGATTATTGGTTTCTGCATTCCGCTTCGTGGTAAAAATGGTGAAACACCACTTTACCACTTAGAACATACTCTCGCACCATGGTGTTCGTTTGCGATTTTACCGCTATTTGCTTTCTCAAATGCAGGTGTTTCGCTCAGTGGAATGGACCTAGAGCAGATTACTTCTCCGTTACCACTTGGTGTTGCGTTAGGTTTAATTATTGGTAAACCTGTAGGTGTATTCTTATTTAGTTATTTAGCAGTATTATTACGTATTGCGAAATTACCGAGAGGAATTAGATTCAAACAAATTTTTGCAATTGCAGTATTGTGTGGTATAGGCTTTACTATGTCGATGTTTATTGCAGGACTTGCTTTCGGTGAAGGAAATAATGCTGACAATTTAGCGCTTGCTCGTTTAGGTATTTTAATGGGCACATTTGTTTCAGCATTTATTGGTTACTTCTTACTTAAAGTAACCAATAAGCCAAGAGTGAAACTTGCTAAAGCAATATAAGCGGTCAAATTTCTATGATTTTTGACTAATTTAATGCCCTTGCCTTTATAGGCTTGGGCATTTTAATTTATACCTGCAACCAAAACGTAACAGGACCATCATTTTGCAGGCTAACTTGCATATCTGCAGCAAATTGTCCTGTTTGCGTATAAATTTTTTGAGCCGCCTGTTGATGAAAATATTCATATAATGCATTGGCTTGCTCAGGAGCAGCGCCACGAGAAAAGCTTGGTCGCAAACCTTTATTCGTATCGGCAGCTAAGGTAAATTGCGATACCACTAATAAGCTACCGCCTGCTTGCTGAACATTTAAGTTCATTTTGCCTTGCTCATCAGAAAATACACGGTAGTTCAGCACTTTTTCGAGTAATTTATCCGCTTTTGCTTGATCATCGCCTTGTTCCACACCGAGTAACACTAATAACCCTTGTGAAATTTCGCCTACAGTTTGGTTTTCTACTTCTACTTTTGCCCACTTTACACGCTGAATTAAGCCAATCATAAATTAAATTTTCCTTTTTTCATTTCATTATATACATTTAAGGTTGAAGTAATTAATCCGCCAACCAGTACCACTTGCCAGCTCAAATGAATCCATAACAGCATAATTGGCAATACCGCTAGTGCGCCATAAATCGCTTGATAAGATGGAAAGGTGGTAATGTACCAAATAAAAGCTTGTTTTCCTAAAGTAAAAAATATAGCAGCAACAATCGCACCAAGCATTGCGTGGGATATTTTCACCTTAGTATTTGGCACCCACCAATAAATAACGGTAAACAGTAGCCAAATCAAGATAAATGGTGTGTATTGCAATAGCCATTGACTAAAAGATAGTGCACCTGTTTCACTGAAAATTGCCATTGAAAAAATATAGGAACTAATGGCGATACTACCACCTGCTAACAGAGGTGCAAAAAATAGAATTGCCGCATAAAGTAAAAACGAGATAAAAATGGACCGCTTGCGACGGTTTTGCCACATATTATTGAGGATTTCATCAATGCTTTTAATCAGCATTAACGCCACCACGACTAAACCAATGGTGCTGACAATCCCCATTTTTTTTGAGTTGGCGACAAATAGATTGAAGTATTCTTCCACCATATCACCAGCATTGGGCGCAAAGTTATTATAAATCAGCGCTTGGAGCTGTGTGGTGGCTTCTTCAAACATTGGAAATAGGGTAAAAATAGAAAGTACCACCATAATCAATGGTACGATTGCTAGCATAGTGCTATAGGTTAAATAGCCTGCAGAAATTGGGATATTGTGAATTTTCCAGCGCTTGATAAATAGCTTAAGAAAAAGTGGTAATGCAAAAGACATTATTTTCCCTTATTTTGATTTATTTTTCCCCAGTATAAAAGAACTACGTAATAGAAAAAAGTAGTAAGATAAGCTTTATTATTTTGATGAAAAATTCACGGTAATTATATAAATGCAAGATTTAGAGGAAAAATGTCAGAGAGCGTAGTTAAATTATTAACTGACATAAGTTGGTTTATTTCTCATTCTTTTTTAAGCCAAAATGCAGTTATTTTTGTGTTTTCTTGGGCGGTCGCTGGCGGCATAATGAGCTATCTTTCAGATAAATATCTGCATTTATGGAGCGCTAAAATTGTATTAGCTATTTTTTTAGTTTTGGCTTATTTTTCATTTGTTATATTCTCGTTTTCGCAATAGCAGTTTCTTTTACCGATGGATTTAATATCAATTTACTCTTTCCTTTATTCAAAATGATCTGACCCCAAAAAGTTAGACACATTTAATTCAAGGACTGGGTTCTGTATTCAACAGGGCTTAGTCCTTTTATTTTCTTACCAAATAATCGCCTTCGCAGACCCATTTATAGGTTGTGAGTGCCTCTAAGCCCATTGGGCCTCGTGCGTGCAATTTTTGGGTGCTGACCGCCACTTCTGCACCTAAGCCAAATTCAGCACCATCGGTAAAACGGGTACTTGCATTGATATAAACTGCCGCTGCATCAACTTGTGCGACGAATTGGCGAGCAAGTTGGTAATCAGAAGTTAAAATCGCTTCTGAATGTTGTGAGCCATATTCACGAATATGCGCAACCGCTTGTGCTAAATTATCCACCACCACTACATTTAAATCTAATGAAAGCCATTCTTGGCGCATTCTTTGCTCATCAAGCGGTTCAATTCCATCAGCTTTTTGCAAAGCATCTGTATGTAGCATTACGCCTAGTGCTTTCATACGATTTGCAAGTTTTGGTAAAAATTCGGCCGCTATTGCTTTGTCCACTAGTAATGTTTCGAGCGTATTACAAGTACTTGGGCGCTGGGTTTTTGCATTGACAATGAGTTCAAGGGCTTTGGTTTGGTCGGCACTTTGTTCAACAAACATATGGCAAACACCAATTCCACCAACAATCACGGGAATCGTCGAATTTTCTTTACAGAATTGATGTAAACCTGCCCCCCCGCGAGGAATCACCATATCAATATAGCGGTCGAGTTTTAATAATTCGAGCAATAACGCACGGTCAGGATCGGTTACCGCTTGCACCGCAAGTTTTGGTAATCCCGCATTTTCTAACGCCTGTTGCACAACATCTACCAACACCGCATTGGTAAATTTAGTTTCTTTACCGCCACGTAAGATTATCGCATTTCCTGTTTTTAAACAGAGTGAAGCCACATCAATTGTGACATTTGGACGAGCTTCGTAAATGGTTAAAATTACCCCGAGAGGCACACGTTGGCGCTCAATTTTTAATCCAGAATTTAATACGCCACCGTCAATCACCTGCCCAACAGGATCCGCAAGTTTTGCCACGTTACGCACATCATTTGCAATACCTTGCAAACGACTTTCGTTTAGGAATAAACGATCGATAATAGCGGTCGAAATTCCCTGATTTTTGGCAAATTCAATATCTTTTGCATTTGCCTCAAGAATTTCTGCAGAACGTTGTTCAAGCTGATCGGCAATGGTTAGCAATGCCTGATTTTTTTGTAGATTTCCGAATTGAGCCAGTTCAATGCTGGCAATTTTTGCTTGTTGAGCGAGGGTAATCATTTGCATAGTGGTGTTTCTCGAAGAGTTGGAATAATCGACAGTCTATCATAGCTATTTGGCTAGATTAAAGTAGAAGTTTTTGGGTAATTAATCAGAAAAAT
Organism: Actinobacillus vicugnae; assembly: GCF_901687125.1. Lineage (GTDB taxonomy): Bacteria > Pseudomonadota > Gammaproteobacteria > Enterobacterales > Pasteurellaceae > Actinobacillus > Actinobacillus vicugnae. The sequence continues at coordinate 6,568 of NZ_CABFJY010000023.1, read as the reverse complement.
AATTCTTCAGTAGCTTTACGAAAATATAATTTTAAGCACAGTTGCCAATAAGCGGTGCTTTTTCTACGCAATTTTGTAGATTTTCGGTAGAATGCAGTATTTTTGATTAACAATATTCACGCTATGACTCAACATCTTATTCATATCCTTCCTCCGCAACTTGCTAATCAAATCGCCGCTGGTGAAGTGGTAGAGCGCCCTGCCTCTGTGGTGAAAGAATTGGTTGAAAACAGCTTAGACGCTGGTGCTAGTCAGATTCAGATTGATATTGAAAAAGGCGGGGCACAGTTGATTCGTATTCGAGATAACGGCTGCGGTATTAGTAAACAAGATTTGCCATTGGCATTAGCTCGTCATGCTACCAGTAAAATTGCTAGCCTTGAAGATTTGGAAATGATTTTAAGCCTTGGCTTCCGTGGTGAAGCGTTGGCGAGTATTAGCTCGGTTTCTCGCCTTACACTAACTTCTCGCCCAGAAGGACAGAGCGAAGCGTGGCAAGCTTATGCACAAGGGCGTAAAATGGAAGTGGAAATCCAGCCCGCTTCACACCCCGTTGGCACTACGATTGAAGTAGCGAATCTATTTTTTAATACGCCCGCTCGCCGTAAATTTTTGCGTACTGATAAAACGGAGTTTGCGCATATTGATGAAGTGGTACGCCGTATTGCGTTAGCGAAGCCAAATATTAGTTTCAGTCTTAGTCATAACGGCAAAATGGTGCGCCAATATCGTAAAGTGCAAGATAATTCGGTTGAGCAACAACAGCGCCGAGTAGCGGCAATTTGTGGTGATGAGTTTATTCAAAATGCGATTCACCTAGATTGGCAGCACGGCGACTTGCATTTATCTGGCTGGATTGGTTTGCCAGCAATTTCACGCCCACAAAATGACTTGTGTTATAGCTATGTGAACGGTCGAATGATGCGTGATAAAACCATTAATCATGCAATTCGCCAAGCCTATGAAGCGACTAATATTCCCGTTGGTAATTATCCTGCATTTGTAGTGTTTTTAGATATTGATCCAAGCCAAGTAGATGTCAATGTGCATCCAGCCAAGCACGAGGTGCGCTTTCATCAAGGGCGTTTAGTACATGATTTTATTTTGCAAGGTGTGCAAACCGCATTACAGGGGCAGAGTGTGCTTGCAATAGATAATCAGGTACAAGAGCCGATGCCTGCTTATCAACGAGATACCAACCGAATTGCCGCAGGTAGCAATAGCTTTTTAGGCTCACAAGCGGTTGAACTTGCAGAAAATTTTACAAAAACAACCACTTCTCGCACCTCTTCAAACTACACGCCTCGCACGACTAGCGTGTCTAAATCAGCCCAAAAATGGTATGGCGAATTAGTGAGTGCGCCAGTAATTTTTGCTCAAGAAGAACAGTTGGAACAATTTGAATCAGTAGCACCTACAAGCGAACTTACTCAAATTACGCCGTTGGATGTGATATCAAGTGTTACGCCAAATAGCACGCCCACGACAGGGCATTTGCAAGCGCTGGCAATTGTACAAAATCAGGCGTTGTTACTGAAAGCGGATCAACAATTCTATTTGATTTCATTAGAAAAATTGGCACGTTTACGTTTTCAAGCACAGCTTGCAAAAGGTGAAGGGCAGCCGTTATTAATTCCGCTTAATTTAAGTTTAAATGACGGGCAAGCCGAGCGTTGGAAAATGTTGAAAACAAGTTTGGCGGAATTAGGGTTTGTGATTAGCGAGAAGGCGTGGCAAGGACAAATTCGACTTTCAGTTAGCCAAGTACCTCGCTTACTTAGAGAGCAAAATTTGCAGCAAATTTTATTGGGGATACTTGGAGCACAAGCGGTCGAATTTTCACAATTTTTTGCAAAATTTGCGCCAATTCCGACCGCTTATAGCCTTGCTGAAGCACTAAATTGGCTGGCGGAAATTGAACAATTTGCTGCAGCAGATTTAGCAAAATTAAAGGTGGAGGTTGATTTCAGCACATTTTTATCACAGCTTTAGCCATAATTTTATTGTGGTCTAATTCATTGTTTTTATTCAATTTTTGTGAAGCATATCAAAAAAATACATATTTCTGATTGCACAAAAAAAGTACTGGGGCATACTGATTTCATTCTTCATTTCAAATGAGGAATAATCCTTACCGTTATCTTTAATTCATAGGAGAAATCATTATGAAAATGCGAGCTGCTGTGGTTGCACCACAATGTGATGGATCGATTGAAATTGTTGAACGTGATATTCCAGAAATCAAAGGAGGTGAAGCGCTAGTTGAAGTGGAATATTGTGGCGTGTGTCATACAGATTTGCACGTCGCTGCGGGGGATTACGGCAAAAAACCTGGGCGTGTGTTAGGTCATGAAGGCATTGGGATTGTGAAGTCGATTGCACCTGATGTAACCAGTTTGAAAGTGGGCGATCGAGTCAGTATCGCTTGGATGTTCGAAAGCTGTGGTGCTTGTGAATATTGTACGACAGGTCGTGAAACCTTATGCCGTAGCGTGAAAAATGCAGGCTATACCGTAGATGGTGGCATGGCGACCCATTGTGTAGTTAGCGCAGACTATGCGGTAAAAGTGCCAGAAGGGCTAGACCCAGCACAAGCAAGTAGTATTACTTGCGCGGGGGTAACCACCTATAAAGGTATCAAAGTATCTGGCGTGCGTGCAGGGCAGTGGATTGCGATTTATGGTGCTGGTGGTTTAGGTAATCTCGCAGTGCAATATGCGAAAAAAGTGTTTGGCGCACACGTGATTGCGATTGATATTAATGATGACAAACTTGCTTTCGCCAAAGAAGTCGGCGCCGATTTAACCATTAACCCACTGAAAGAAGATAGTGCTAAAGTAATTCAAGAAAAAGTAGGTGGCGCACATGCAGCAGTGGTTACTGCGGTATCTAAACTTGCATTTAATGCTGCAGTAGATTGTGTGCGAGCAGGTGGGCGAGTAGTCGCAATTGGGCTTCCGCCAGAAACGATGGATTTATCTATTCCTCGTATTGTGCTTGATGGCATTGAGGTGGTGGGTTCATTAGTAGGTACTCGTCAAGATTTAGCTGAAGCGTTCCAATTCGGTGCGGAAGGATTGGTAGTGCCTTTGGTGCAATTACGCTGTTTAGATGAAGCAAATGATATTTTCCAAGAAATGCGTGATGGTAAAATTCAAGGACGAATGGTTATTGATATGAAAAAAGGCTGTGGTTGCGCCAATCACTAATCATTAAACATAAAACGGTCGTCAGTTAAATACTTGCGACCGTTTGTGTTTTTATCCTATAGATATTTGGGCTTTTTGCAAATTTCCGTTAAAATTCGACCGCTTATTAGCTAGCGATAATAAACACTACTTTAATAGAACAAAATGAAAAATAAACCTCTTGCAATTTTTTTAATGGGCCCTACTGCTTCGGGCAAAACAGATTTGGCGATTGCTTTGCGCCAAACGCTTCCTGTGGAAGTCATTAGTGTTGATTCCGCCCTAATCTATAAAGGAATGGATATCGGTACTGCTAAACCAAGCAAAGCTGAATTAGCGCTTGCGCCTCACCGCTTAATTGATATTTTAGATCCGAGTGAAAGCTACTCGGCAATGAATTTTCGTGAAGATGCACTGCGTGAAATGGCAGAAATTAGCGCAAGCGGTCGAATTCCGTTATTAGTTGGCGGAACAATGTTGTATTACAAAGCTTTGTTAGAAGGGCTTTCGCCATTGCCTTCGGCAGACCCTGCTATTCGTGCTGAAATTGAAGCTAAAGCACAGAAAATTGGTTGGGGCGGTTTACATACAGAATTACTAAAAATTGATCCTGTTGCGGGTACACGTATTAATCCGAATGATAGTCAGCGTATCAATCGTGCATTGGAAGTGTTTTATATTACGGGCAAAACCATGACTGAATTAACTGCTCAGCAGGGTGAAGGTTTGCCTTATGAAGTATTACAATTTGCAATTGCTCCACAAGATAGACAGGTCTTACATCATCGAATTGAACAACGTTTTCATAAAATGATGGAACTTGGCTTTCTGCATGAAGTCGAAAAATTACATACAAGGCAAGATTTACATAAAGATTTACCTTCTATTCGTTGTGTAGGATATCGTCAAATATGGGAATTTCTTGATGGTGATATTTCTCTTGATGAGGCAGTGTATAAAGGTATTTGTGCCACTCGCCAGCTTGCCAAGCGCCAAATTACTTGGTTGAGAGGCTGGGGAAGCGAAATCGAATGGCTTGATAGTTTAGATCCGACCAGTTCAAGGTTGAAAATGGTTGAAAAGATCGAACAAAAATGGCGTAATCTATGATAATATCTCAACTGCTTTTGGCAGAATTAAGACGGTATTTAACACAAAAATAAAAAAGGAAAAGAAAATGGCAAAAGGTCAATCTCTACAAGATCCATATTTGAATGCACTTCGTCGTGAGCGTATTCCTGTTTCAATTTATTTAGTTAACGGCATTAAATTACAAGGTCAAATTGAATCGTTCGATCAATTCGTAATTTTATTAAAAAACACCGTAAGCCAAATGGTTTATAAACACGCAATTTCGACTGTGGTTCCCGCTCGTTCAGTTTCGCACAACAACGGCGGTGCTTCACATGCTCAACAAGCACAAACAGTTGAAGCATCTACAGACAAAGCGGAATAATTAAGCTATTACTACGCAAGCTTTTTTTACCGAGCAAATACCAAATACAGATGAAAATGCTGTATTTGGTTTTGCTTTATCTGAGAATCAGCAACTTGCGCATAAAGCGCCATCTGAGCACAAAGATAAAGCAATTTTAGTCCACCTCTTTCTTTCTCAACACAAAGATATTGAGAATCTCACCGAGTTTCAAACCCTTGCAGAATCAGCAGGCGTTGAAATCGTCGCCACATTAACTACTTCTCGTTCAGCGCCTCATATCAAATATTTTGTTGGTCGAGGTAAAGCAGATGAAATTGCACAAGCCGTAGAGGAGCTAGGTGCAACGGTCGTCTTAGTTAATCACGAGCTTAGCCCTTCTCAAACACGCAATTTACAAACATTATGTGAATGCCGAGTAGTGGACAGAACAGGTTTGATTTTAGATATTTTTGCGCAACGGGCTCGTTCACACGAAGGTAAATTGCAAGTTGAATTAGCACAGTTAAAGCATTTAGCGACACGTTTGGTGCGCCGTTTAGGCAATCAAGATCAGCAAAAGGGTGGCGCAGTAGGTTTGCGTGGTCCTGGGGAAACTCAGCTTGAGACTGACCGTCGTTTGATCAAAGTGCGCATTCAACAATTGCAAAACCGCTTAGAAAAGGTGAATAAACAGCGCAGTCAAAATCGTAAAACTCGCCAAAAAGCGGATATTCCAACCGTTTCTCTGGTGGGTTATACCAATGCGGGTAAATCGACACTATTTAATGCGATCACCAATGCGGGGGTATATGCGGCGGATCAGCTGTTTGCTACTTTAGATCCCACTTTGCGCCGTATGCAAATTCAAGATGTTGGCACCACTATTTTGGCTGATACGGTGGGCTTTATTCGCTTTTTACCACATGATTTGGTTTCCGCATTTAAATCAACTTTGCAAGAGACCACGGAAGCGAGCTTATTGCTACACGTAATTGATGCAGCAGATGATCGTAAAAATGAGAATATTGATGCGGTTAATCAGGTGCTTGATGAGATTAGTGCTTTAGATATTCCAATGCTGTTGGTGTATAACAAAGTGGATAAATTGGAAGGCATTGTGCCACACATTGAGCGTAATGATGATGGAAAACCCATTGCGGTTTATCTTTCGGCACAGGCTAACCAAGGCATTGATTTGTTATATGAAGCGATTCGAGAGCGATTACGCAACGAGTTAGTGTGTGAAAATGTGTTATTACCTGCCACGGCAGGGCAGATTTACACTCAATTTCGTTTGCAAAATTGTATTAAACAAGAACGTTTTAATCAGTTTGGCGACCGATTAGTTGCGTTGGAAGTCGATTTAGTGCAGTGGAATAAATGGCTAAAACAATTTCCTGAATTGACGGAATATATTGAATTCGCAAGTTGGGAAGAAGAGTAGAATACAAGCAGTAGAATTTCTGCCGCTTTTTGCATGTTGGGGTAATAAATGAAAATCGAAGATTATCAAAATTGGGTTAAAGAATTTTATCAAGCGCAGGGCTGGTATCAGTATAACCCATTTATTCGAGTGAATTTTTTAAGTGAAGAAGTTGGTGAAGTTGCACGGGCGGTACGAGCGATTGAAATTGGTCGAGATCGTCCTGATGAAACAGAAGCTTCATATCAGCACAAAAAAGATTGCCTTGTTGAAGAGCTTGGTGATGTACTTGATAATTTATTTATTTTGGCGGATAAATACGATATTTCGATTGAAGAAGTAGTAGAAAAGCATAAAGCTAAATTTACTAAGCGTTATGCAAAATAAAGATAAAAAATGACCGTCTATGAGTATGATCTGACCCCAAAAAGTTAGACACATTTAATTCAAGGACTGGGTTCTGTATTCAACAGGGCTTAGTCCTTTTAGTTTCACTTGAATACGCTCGTGGTTATAGTAATACATGTACTCGTGAAGGGT
>NZ_CABFJY010000022.1 GCF_901687125.1 Actinobacillus vicugnae | reverse complement strand
ACCCTTCACGAGTACATGTATTACTATAACCACGAGCGTATTCAAGTGAAACTAAAAGGACTAAGCCCTGTTGAATACAGAACCCAGTCCTTGAATTAAATGTGTCTAACTTTTTGGGGTCAGATCACTTTGCAGTGGTTTATTGTTCTTGTTCGGACTGGCTTTCGCTAATAAGCGGAAATCCGCCAAGATCTTTTAAACGGTTTACCATCGCACAAAATAACTCGGTCGTTTTTTCAGTATCATATAACGCCGAATGAGCCTGTTTACCATCAAAACTAATCTTCGCCATTTGACATGCTTTCACCAGCACGGTCTGTCCATACATAAAGCCTGCCAATGTTGCCGTATCAAACATCGCAAATGGGTGGAATGGGTCACGTTTTGCATTAATTCGTTTTACTGCAGCCTGTACAAAAGCCTGATCAAAAGTTGCATTGTGTGCCACAATCACCGCACGCTGACACCCCTGAGCTTTCATTGCACGGCGTACCATTTTAAACATTTCTGGAATTGCAATATTCTCTGGCACCGCACCACGCAATGGATTATCAACATCAATCCCATTAAATTTAAGTGAATCAGGATTGATATTTGCCCCTTCAAACGGCTGAATATGAAAATGGCATTTTTGATCTGGTACTAAATAACCATGCTCATCCATTTTAACGGTAATCGCCGCCAATTCTAAAAGTGCATCGGTTTGCGCATTTAATCCTGCTGTCTCTACATCAATAATTACGGGTAAATAACCACGAAAACGATTTTTTAATAAATTATAATCTGTTACTTGTTCTGTCATTTTTTTACAAGGGATAGCTTATCCCGTTAAATAAAAAGCGGTCGGATTTTAAAAAAGAATGTGCAAATTTCTCTTAAAATATGACCGCTTGCCCACTTAAGTGGTAGTTAAACTTAGTTGCCTAATGCAGCCTGTGCGTTCTTATTTTCAATAAATTCAATTTTATAACCGTCTGGATCTTCCGCAAATGCGATAACGGTTTTTCCGCCTAACACAGGGCCTGGTTCACGAGTAATTTTACCGCCAGCAGCACGTACTTTTTCAATCGTCGTGTAAATATCATCAACGCCTAATGCGATATGACCATATGCCGTACCTAACTCATAACTTTCCACGCCCCAGTTATAGGTTAATTCAATAACCGCACTTTCACTTTCATCAGCATAACCAACAAATGCTAATGAATATTTATATTCAGGGTTTTCGCTGGTACGAAGCAAGCGCATACCTAATACATCAGTATAGAATTTAATTGAACGCTCTAAATCGCCAACACGTAACATGGTATGTAAAATTCGCATAGTAAATTCCTTATTTAAGTTAAAAAATTAGCGACATTATGGCATAATTTCATACTAAAATCATTTTCCAATTTAACTAGCCTTTTAACTTATGTCGCACGATCACGATTCTGAAAAAAAATATGATATCGCAACCCACGCATTGCTACCTATGGTCTTAATGCTATTTGTGCAAATGTTCCTTAATCATCATTTTGCACCACAAAATGCGATTTTTATTTCGCCTTATTTACTCGCCTTTTTTATTGCAAATCTGATTACATTCTTTGTGGTATGGAAGGGGCAAATTTGCCCTGGGCAGACAGGCAGACTGTTATTTGTTTTGAAATTTTTTATAGTGTTTGCGCTTGGCAATTTCGCTTATTCAATCGGTTTTACTCCTAAACATAATCCAATGGCGTTGGCGGGCGTAGCTTCATTAATGCTCGGCACTTTTTATTGGCTGTTTAATGCTCATGAAAAACCAATTAATGCGTTAATTTACAGCGCGTTTGGTATGATCGCAGTAGGAATAATTCAGTATTTAGCGATTTATTGGGTGGAACTTCCCTCGCTATTTAATGGCATACGCGCCAACAATTTTGCACAATTATTACTCGGCATTTTGCTGGCTGGTTGGTATTTAATGTTGGCGAAAAGCCGTTTGGATGTATTTTTCAAATTGTTGATTCAACTCGCACTAATTGTGTTAGTGCTAAATTATTTATGGAGCGCATTTGTGCTTTATCAACAGCTACAAATTATGCCAGATATGGCGTTATTGCCTTATGTAGCTTATTTTATTGTGCAATTTATCATTTTTGCATTACTCGCATGGTTGCTAATTGGTAAAGGCGAAAAGCAAATTAAAAATCCATTCGGATGGACAATTGCAACTTTATTAGCGATGCTCTATCCTTTCACGAATATGATCTAATGCTAAAACGTAGCTTATTTGTTACTGGCATGTTAGTTGTACTGCTTATTTTAAGTGGGGCAACTTTATTTTCAGGTAGCAAACTTTCAACAGTCACAAATTGGTTTCTGCCAAGCGGTTGGAAAATACAAATGCCCGCTGGTGGTATTCACGCCAATCTTGAAAACGCAAATTTAGCGCAATTTTCTCTCAGCTATCAGGATTGTCCTGTTATTCGTGCCAATAATTTTGCTATATATTGGCACAGCCAAAATCGAGTATCATTAGATAGCGCTACAGTTGATTACGGCTGTTTAAGCCAATTACCTACATCTGCGGATTCTTCCTCCGCCTTTTCACTTTCAGCTATTTTAGCGCTACTCCCTGAAGGAGTAGCAGAAATTAAGGCGCTACATTGGGTCAATTTGCCCGAAACGCTACATCCTCGTCTAGCACAATTACTGGCAACACCAAGCTACAGCAAACTCGCATTTTTTCAGCAAAAATTGACCGCTTATCTACACCAACAAGCGGTTGAATTTAGCGGAGAAATTGCAAACCAAACCCTATCGGGCAATATTGCTTATCAACCAAGCGAGCAGGAAAAACATAATTTACTGTTCTCCGCCCAACTCAATCCAACAGATTTACTTAGCATTCCATCAAAATTTGAAGGCGATTACCATTGGATCTTGCCGAAAGAAATGGTGAATAATGAAGTTCTCCGAGAAGGCAGCTCGCTTTTAAGTTGGGATACTGATGCACAAAATCAGCTAGTGGGTGATTGGGCTTTCGCCTCTGAAACTGCGCCGAAAAATCGCTTGAATTTCCCGTTCCGCTTTGATTATAAAACCCTTGAAATTAACCAAGGAAAATTCTATTGGGATTGGCTTACCGATTTTCCATTACAAGGTTTTATTAATGCTAAACTCACGCCCAAAAGTTTTAACAATGGCGATTATTACCCGCTAAAAAGCTACTTGCGTTTTAATTTATTATCGCAAAGCCCAACTTCAGGTAAAGGTAATATTGTGTTAGAAAGCCGTGACGGCGAACTATACGCTGATAGGCTAAATATGCCGTTTCAAATTACAGGCAATGTAAAATATGATGATTTTATTTTATACAGTGTGTTGCCTGTAGCATTTAGCGGAAAATTTGATGACTTAACACTAAACTTTCAACCAAAATCATTATTACGATTAGTTGGTAAACAACGTTTTCTCACTATTCACGATTTGCGTTTTCCACTAGCGGGGATTCAGCTGAATAAACACGGTGTAAATGGACGCTTACACGCAGTATTCAAAGGCGAAAGCCCAGACTTTAAAAATATTAATCTGCATTTGGACGGCTTTGCTCAACATTTTAAAATGGGGCAACTCAACTTTTTTGAAGAGGTTGCGGATAAAAATGCCGTGCAAGCTCAGTGGCAATGGAGGCTTTGGGGCGATACCAATATCCATACCATTGCGAGCAAATTAAAAATCAGCGGACAAGGTAATTGGCATAAGAATTTAGTACGATTAAACCAATTAAGCGGTGAATTAGGCAAGATTCAGCAGCGAGGCATTACCATTCCTAAAACAGAATTAAGTTTAATTGAGCCGATAAAATTTGCCTATCAACAATGGCAGCTTGATGGCGGTATTCAAATCAAATCGCCTGAAATGCAATTTGCATATGGTGGTAAAATCCCTGCTCCTGTCGCCAAATTACAAGTGAATGGAGAGATTGAAAATTTAAATGTAAAAGGATCGCTACAGGCTGATAATATTGAGCCTATTCAGTTATTCGCCCGCCGTAAACTCACCAGAACCGCAAGTGAACTGATTGGGCGTTTATATTGGCGCGAGCAAGCCGCAAAAGTATTCCAACCGTTGATTCCATTTCGTCAACATTGGTTGATCACAGGAGGAACAGTACGGGGCGAAACCGCTTTTAGTGCGAGTATTGAAAAAGGCATTATTGCTGGCGGACATTTTGCAATTCGTAATGCCTCACTTTCTATGCCAAGTGGCGAAGCCCAAGCGATTGATTTTAATCTGCCTTATCGCTTACAAGCGAATGAATTTGATTTTGGCTTAAAACAGCCAATCGATCTCAAGATTGGGCGTTTGAATTTAGGCTTACCGATACAACATATCCGCGCCAAAGTGTTTGGGCATTATCCGTATAGCCGTAAAAAACCGCTAATGTTAAAACAGCTTTCAATGCAATTATTGGACGGTGAACTTAATATCGAACAATTTGCCTTACCGCAAACTCAAATTGCTTATTTAAAGCTAACAAATATTGATTTCGAGCGTATTCTGGAATTTGTGCAATATCAGCAAATTGAATTAAAAGGCAAAGCCAATGCCATGCTACCGTTTTGGCTGGAAGGTAAACCGTGCTATGTATGTGATGGCTTACTTACACAAGCGGTTGAATCTAATTTAAAAATTCAACCTGAATTAATGAAAGCGATTTCACAAACCAGTGGTTATTCCGAGCGCTTATTGCTTTATTTACTCCATGATACGAAAATTACCGACCTGCGTAGCTTAATTAATGTTGGTTCAACAGGCGAAATGGTGCTGGATGCCAAACTAAAAATGCAGTTAAATCAGCAAGAAAAAGCAAAAATTAACTTTAATTATCATCATAAAGAGAATATCTTTAACCTTTGGCATATGATCAATTCAGGCTCTTATGTCGAACAACACATTGAAAATTCTATTTACCAACAGCTAGATAAAAGAAAATGAAAAAAAGCCTACTTTTTGCAATTTTTTGCCTAAATTTGACCGCTTGTACCCCCAAAGTACAGCTTGAAACACCCGCTGAAGGTATTACGATCAATATGAATGTCGTGATAGATCACCGCATTGATGTAAAATTTGATGAGAAATCCCGTGCAGTTTTGCGTACTTCAGATAATAAAGCCGCAAAATCAGAAACAGTGGTAGATACACCAATGGAATAAAACACAAAATGCACGGTATCCCGTGCATTTTTAATTAGAATGTCACCATTTGATGATGTTTAAACTGCTGGTAAATTTCAGCTAATTTTTCACCGCTTGGTAGCTCTAAATCAGGACTAAGATCGTACATTGGCACAATCACAAATTCTCGATTTTTCATTTCAATATGTGGAACAGTTAAGCGCTCATTGCTAATTTGTTCTTTACCATATAACACAATATCCAAATCCAGTGTACGCTCGCCCCAGCGACGTATACGTACTCTGCCCTGCGTATTCTCTATGCTTTGTAATTTATCGAGTAATGCTAGCGGGCTTAATTCCGTATCAAATTTTGCTACCGCATTAACATAATCGGGCTGATCTTGTGGTCCAACGGGTTTGCTACCGTAAAAGGGGCTTACTTCAAAATTTATTGCAAATTGTTTTAAAGATTCGACCGCTTGTTTGAGCTGTGCGAGTGGGTTATCTAAATTAGAACCTAATGCGATATATACCGTTTTCATACTGGTTATCCTATTTATCCATTTTTAAAATGAAAAGGCACAAGTTTTCACTTGCGCCCTATTTCCATTATTCAGCCGAAGGCTTTTTCGCTGTTTTTTTCTTTCTAAACGTTTTGCGACGACGCTTTTTCTTTTCTTCACCTGCAAAATTTGGCAAATTTCTGACCGCTTTCAACATTTCTGCACGCTGTGCATCATTGCTAAATTGATACTCATGCCACCAAGCAGAAAGCTCAACTAAATCACCGCCTTCAATTTCCGCCCGCATTACCAACAAATCGAAACCTGCGCGGAATTTAATATGCTCTAGCGTTTGCTGTGGGCGCTTGCCTGAGCGTTTGGTCATTTGGAATTGTAATGCCCAAATATCACGAATTACCGAGGTATGACGACGATGGAGCGCAATCGATTTACAGCTTTCAGCTAATATTTCATTCGCCGCTAACATCATTGCATCATGGCTATTTAAGCCACCTTCATTTTTTAACACTTCCATTTTTTCGCGCAATGGATACCAAAGTAAAGCAGCAAATAAAAACGCTGGATTTACCCGTAAATTATCACGAATTCGATCATCGGTTGAATTTAACGCTTTACTTAACATACGCTCTGCATTCGAATCATTACGTTCAGTAAAAAATGGCGTTAAAACGGGAAATAATTGCTCAAATAAACCATATTGGCGCATTAATTGATAAGTTTTAAAACCTTGCCCTGATTGGAATAACTTTAATGATTCATCAAATAAACGTGCTGTTGGAATATTTTTTAATAAGCATGCTAATTCACGAATCGGTGCTTCTGTTGGTTTATCTAAGAACATATCCAATTTTGCCATAAAGCGAATTGCACGCAACATTCGTACAGGATCTTCTTGATAACGTACGACAGGATCTCCTATCAGACGCAATTTGCCTGCTTTTAGATCATCAATTCCGTCAAAAAAATCAAAAATAAGATTATGTTTTGGATCATAATAAAGTGAATTCACGGTGAAATCTCGACGTTGTGCATCTTCACGTAATGAGCCATACACGTTATCACGCAATAGCATACCGTCTTCGCTTACTTTAGAGATTTTATCGCTATTATGGTGGCTGTGTTCGCCACGGAAAGTCGCAACTTCATAAATATCTCGCCCAAACACAATATGCGCTAAACGGAAACGGCGTCCGATCAAACGACATTGACGGCCAAAGATTTTTTGAATTTCTTCGGGTTTAGCATCTGTTGCGACATCAAAATCTTTTGGTTTATGACCTAACAATAAATCTCGAATACAACCGCCCACCACATAAGCTTCAAACCCTGCACGCTGTAATTTTTCAACAATTGCTAACGCATTTTTAGGAAAATCTTTCGGCGTTATATCGTAATGCCCAGCACTCACCGTAAATTTTTTATGCAACAGATGAGAAGGCAAATTTGTATGCGTTTGCTTCTTTGCTTTTTTTGGCGAGTGGCTTTTGTTTTCGATCGATTTTGATGCAGAACGTTTTGTTCGAGATTCCGTAGCCTTCGCTGGTTTGCTTTGCTTACGAGATGCCTTTTCTGGTTCTACAAGCGGTTGTTTTTTGACGTTTTTTCGACGACTAAACAACGATTTAATATAATTAAAAATAATACACCTCTGAAATTAACAATCGATAATGGACAAGATAAAAATAATGGACAACTTGCGATTGTCCATTGTCAATTTCAATTATCCATTTTTAATTAAGCTTATAAGCCCATTTGCTTTTCACGGATTTCTGCAAGTGTCTTACAGTCAATACACATATCTGCGGTAGGACGCGCTTCTAAACGACGTAAACCAATCTCTACGCCACAAGTTTCGCAATAACCGTATTCATCTTCAGCAATGCTATTTAGCGTTTGCTCAATCTTTTTAAGTAATTTACGTTCACGATCACGGTTGCGTAATTCTAAGCTAAATTCTTCTTCTTGTGTTGCTCGGTCTGCTGGATCAGCAAAATTTGCAACTTCTTCTTGCATTTGGCTTTTGGTACGTTCAGCTTCTTCCATAATTTGAACATGCCACGCACGAAGAATTTTGCGGAAATGCTCTTTTTGAGCGTCACTCATATACTCTTCATCTTTTTTAGGTTGGTAAGGTGTAACGCCCGCTAAAGCTAATAAACCTAATGAAGTGGTACCTGCCACTTGAGCCATAATTTCACTCCTTGTTGGATAGTGTTGCCCCTATTTAAAAATAAATAGACATAAAAAATTTTGGGGGATAATTCAAAAGGGCGTATAAATAGCAAATGTAATCCCTTTTGGCAATCAGATTTTGCAAAAATTTTTGTAATTTTTACCGCTTAGCAGACAATAAAAACGGCTAAAGATTCCATTTAGCCGTCAAAATAATGAAATTATTCCACTACCAACTTTGTTGCCAGCTAGCAAGCCATTGCTTCACGGTCTCAGAAGAAGGCTGTGTAAAGCGAAGTTGTTTATACTCAGGAAGCGTTTTAAACGCTGGATCAGCTTGAGTATCAACAATCGGTTTCATCACATTATGATAAGAAATCACATGCTGTGCTTGCCCTTGATGCAAAAATTGCAGAAATTGTTGTGCTAACGCTTTTTGTTTACTTACTTTAGTAATTGCAGCGATTTCGGTTTGTACCAAATGCCCCTCTTCAAATTGTGCCGCAACATATTTATCCGTTTTTTCATGCCACTGATGATAAAGCGGGGAAGTCGCGTAACTTAACACCAAATCGGATTCGCCTTTTAAAAAGGCGCCATAGGTTTCAGACCAGCCCTTGCCTACAGTAACCGTATGCTTTGCTAATGTTTTCCAAGCATCACCAGCAGTATCGCCATACACGCCATTTACCCAAAATAATAAACCTCGACCTACAGTGCTGGTTCTTGGATCTTGGTAAATCACTTTTAAATCTTGTCGTTCAACTAGCTCTTTTAATGATTTGGGCGGATTCGCAAGTTTCTCTTTGTCATAAATAAACGCATATTCGCTGTAATCATACGGAAAAAAAACGTTATTCTGCCAAGAAAAATCAGAAACTGTAAGTCCATGCTCTGCAAAAAGCCCTGATTTTTGCGCTTCTTCCATAGTAAAATTATCTAGCCCTAACATCACATCCGCTTTTGTTTTCTTACCTTCTAAGCGAATACGATTGAACATAGTAATACCGTCTTCAAAAGGGAGAAATCGCACATCACATTGACATTGTTGTTCGAACAATTCTTCAAGTTTAGACGCCGGCCCCCACTTTGAAGTGAAAGAATCATAGGTATAAACCGTCAATATAGGCGTTTGTGCCATCACATTTGCCGCCAAGCAGGCTGATAATGCAAAAATTTTTTTCATTTTAAAGTCCTTCTAAAACATAAACTAGAAGGATTTGAGCAACGGGGCTTAGTTTTCATACTTTATAAAGGTATAAAAATACTGTCTCAAATCCCTACGCTGATACTAATCAGATCAGGTTCTATGGGTAATTTCTCAGCTTCGTAAAGCACCCCAATGAGAACGCGGCAAATTGTAAGACATACGTAAATATAATGCAAACCCAAAAAGCAAACGTTTGCTTTTTAATTTTCAAGCGGATATACTACAGCCCTAGTGCCAAAAAGGAACTAGATAGATTCATATGCAAAACCTTACAACATACTTAAACACTCATTTAGCCAAACATCATTTCACTATGGTGCTTGGCTCTTTTTTTGGCATTTCAAATTTGATATTGATCTCTTAAATAGAGATCTTTTTTTTACCTAAAATTCAGCAAATAAAAATAGAGAGGAAAAGATTAATATGAGCCAATTAATTCGTACGCTCAAAAGCCATATTCGTGACGAAATCATCAAAAAAGGTGGCTGGGTAAATGCGCACGCCCATGCAGACCGTGCATTTACAATGACGCCAGAAAAAATTGCTATTTACCAAAATGCGAATCTTCAACAAAAATGGGATTTGGTTGATGAAGTAAAACGTAATTCAAGTGTTGATGATTATTACCGTCGTTTCTCGCAAGCGATCGAATTAATGATTTCACAGGGGGTTACTGCATTCGGTACTTTCGTTGATATTGATGGAGTGTGTGAAGACCGCGCAATTATTGCAGCACATAAAGCACGTGACGTATATAAAAGTGATATTATCTTAAAATTTGCTAATCAAACGTTAAAAGGCGTAATTGAGCCAACCGCAAAAAAATGGTTTGATATTGGTTCTGAAATGGTGGATATGATTGGTGGCTTGCCTTATCGTGATGAATTAGATTTTGGCAAAGGCTTAGAAGCGATAGATATTTTAATGGATAAAGCCAAATCACTGGGCAAAATGCTACACGTACACGTTGATCAATTTAACACACCAAAAGAAAAAGAAACTGAGCAATTATGTGATAAAGCAATTGAACACGGTATGCAAGGACGAGTAGTCGCAATTCATGGTATTTCAATTGGTGCGCACCCGAAAGAATATCGCAAAATGCTCTACCAAAAAATGCGTGACTCACAAATGATGGTAATTGCCTGCCCAATGGCATGGATTGATAGCGGGCGTAAAGAAGATTTGCAACCTTTTCATAATGCGCTTACACCTGCTGATGAATTAATTCCAGAAGGCATTACTGTTGCTATCGGTACTGATAACATCTGTGATTATATGGTGCCATTATGTGAGGGCGATATGTGGCAAGAACTTAGCCTACTCTCTGCGGGCTGCCGTTTTACCAACCTTGAAGAAATGGCAAATATCGCCAGCATCAACGGACGTAAAGTATTAGGTTTACTTTAATCCCTAAAAAAACCGAGCCATTGCGCTCGGTTTTTATTTTTACAAACGTGCAATTTGCTCAAAAGTATCGGGAGATTTTTCTACCATTTTAAGCAATAACACTGCTTGAGGATTAGGCTTGGTTTTGCCTTGTTCCCACCCTTGATAAGTGCGTACTGAAGTTCTTAATTTACGCGCAAAAACTGCTTGCGATAAATTTAATTTCTCACGAATTGATTTCACTTCATCAGGGCTAATTTGAATGGGTTCAGGCTTTTTTAATGTGGTGGTTCTGAGCGTAATTTTACCCTTAAAATGTTGCTCTAATGCCTCTGCTCCTTGCATTAATTCTTCAAATAATCGACTCATTATTGCTTCTCCGCTAATGCTTTTAAATGTTCAAGAACTTTTGAAAACGCTTTTCATTCCTCAACACTTAAATCAACTTTTTCCGATTTATCATAGCCTGTAAATAGCCAAATTTGAGCGCCATTCGCATAGTAATAATAGATTACCCTAGCGCCAGCCCTTTTTCCTTTTTGTTGGACTGCAACACGAATTTTGCGTAATCCATGAATGTCTTGAATCACATCACCTTTTTCTGGTTCGGCTAATAATACTTACTGAAACTGCCGATATGCTTCATTGGTTAAATACTGTTGCCGAAATTTCTCAAAAGGAGGTAATTCAATAAATGATAATGTCACCGACACCTCACTATACGCCTAAAGCGTATAAAAAATAATAAAGATATTCCGTCTAATCAGGCATTTATATTTGCCAATTATCTTTTTTGCTTTTTTCGATCCCGCTCGCAAAATGATTTTTATCTTTTTAGTTTACTTCGTAAAAAATTTGTGAAAAACGACCGCTTGTAGGTCGTATCTAGCTTGATTTTCGGCTATAATTCGAAAGTTTTTTCTCATTTTTAGAAACCATTTTTCAAAATTTTAAAGGATAAGTTTATATGATGCGTTCTCATTATTGTGGCGATTTACGCAAATCACACGTTGGTCAAACCGTAACTTTAAGCGGTTGGGTACATCGTGTTCGTAACCTAGGTCGTTTTATTTTTATGCAAATTCGTGACCGTGAAGGAATTGTACAAGTTTTCTTTGATGAAAAAGATGAAGCGATTTTTAAAATTGCGTCAAGCTTACGCTCAGAAGCTTGTGTGCAAATTCAAGGTGAAGTGATTGCCCGTGATGAGTCGCAAATTAACAAAGAAATGGCGACAGGCGAAATCGAAGTTCTTGTGAAAAACATAGTAGTGTATAACAACGCTGACGTTTTACCACTTGATTTCAACCAAAACAATACCGAAGAACAGCGCTTAAAATATCGTTACCTTGATTTACGTCGCCCAGAAATGGCGGAAAAACTCAAAACCCGTGCCAAAATTACCAGCTTTGTGCGTCGCTATATGGATGATAACGGTTTCCTTGATATCGAAACACCAATGCTAACTAAAGCTACACCTGAAGGTGCACGTGACTATTTAGTGCCAAGCCGTGTACACAATGGCAAATTCTACGCATTACCGCAATCACCACAGCTGTTCAAACAGTTGCTAATGATGTCGGGTTTTGACCGTTACTACCAAATCGTAAAATGTTTCCGTGATGAAGATTTACGTGCGGATCGTCAGCCTGAATTTACCCAAATTGATGTGGAAACTTCATTCTTAACTGCAGAAGAAGTGCGTGAATTAATGGAGAAAATGATCCACGGTTTATGGTTAGATCGTTTAAACGTGGATTTAGGCAAATTCCCGATGATGACTTGGCATGAAGCAATGCGCCGTTTTGGTTCAGACAAACCAGATTTACGCAACCCACTTGAATTAGTGGATGTTGCTGATATTCTAAAATCGGTCGAATTTAAAGTATTTAATGCACCAGCTAACGATCCTGAAGGACGTGTTGCGGTGCTTCGTGTGCCAAACGGTGCCGAATTAACCCGTAAACAAATTGATGAATATACTAATTTCGTGAGCATTTACGGTGCGAAAGGCTTAGCGTGGGCAAAAATTAACGACATCAACGCTGGCTTAGACGGTATTCAAAGCCCAGTGGCAAAATTCTTCAATGAAGAGATTTTTAAAGCCCTCTTTGAGCGTGTTAATGCACAAAATGGCGATATCCTATTCTTTGGCGCAGACAAAGCGAATATAGTTGCCGATGCAATGGGCGCGTTACGTCTTAAAGTAGGTCGTGACTTAAATATCACGGATTTAACCGCTTGGAAACCACTTTGGGTGGTTGATTTCCCTATGTTTGAAAAAGACAGCGAAGGCAATCTTTCTGCAATGCACCATCCATTCACCTCACCTAAAGATTTAACCCCAGAGGAATTAGCAGCAAATCCTGTGAATGCGGTTGCAAATGCATACGATATGGTGATCAACGGCTACGAAGTAGGTGGCGGTTCGGTGCGTATTTACGATCCGAAAATGCAACAAACTGTGTTCGGCATTCTTGGTATTAACGAACAAGATCAACAAGAAAAATTCGGCTTCTTATTAGATGCATTAAAATTCGGTACCCCACCACATGCAGGTCTTGCATTCGGTTTAGACCGTTTGACTATGCTTATCACAGGTACAGAAAATATCCGTGATGTTATCGCCTTCCCGAAAACCACTGCAGCGGCGTGTTTAATGACCGAAGCACCAAGCTTTGCAAACCCGCAAGCGTTGGAAGAGCTTGGCATTTCGGTGATAAGCAAAGAGAAAGCAGAATAATAAGCGGTCAAAAAACGCGGATTTTTTGCAATGAAATACAAAAATCCTTACTCCGTTTTAGTTGTGATCTATGCTCAAAATTCAGGAAAAGTATTAATGCTTCAACGCCAAGACGATCCTGAATTTTGGCAATCGGTAACAGGTTCACTTGAACCAAACGAACAACCGTTTAAAACGGCACTTCGCGAAGTGAAAGAAGAAGTTGGAATTGATATTGTGGCGGAAAAATTTACGCTCATAGATTGCAATGAAACAGTAGAATTTGAGATTTTTCCGCATTTTCGCTATAAATACGCCCCTGAAATCACGCACTGCGTGGAACATTGGTTTTTGTTAGGGCTACCTAGCGAGCGTGCGCCCATTTTGACGGAGCATTTAGCGTTTGAATGGCTTTCGCCAGCACAAGCGATTCAACGAACAAAATCGCCGAATAATGCGCAGGCGATTGCAAAATTTTTAACAAACAATTCCCCTCTTTAGAAAGGGAGCGGGATCTATTCATATTAAATAAAGAAGGAAACAATAGCATGGCAGGTCATAGTAAGTGGGCTAACATTAAACACCGTAAAGCAGCACAAGATGCGCAACGTGGTAAAATTTTTACTAAATTAATTCGTGAATTAGTGACTGCTGCTAAATTAGGTGGTGGTGATGTCGCTTCTAACCCTCGTTTACGTTCAGCGGTGGATAAAGCGTTATCAAACAATATGACACGCGACACGATCAACCGTGCAATTGAGCGTGGTGTGGGCGGTGGCGATGATACCAATATGGAAACCAAAATCTACGAAGGTTACGGCCCAGGCGGTACTGCAGTAATGGTGGAATGTTTAAGTGATAACGCAAACCGTACCATTTCACAAGTTCGTCCAAGCTTCACAAAATGTGGCGGTAACTTAGGTACTGAAGGTTCTGTTGGCTACTTATTCAGCAAAAAAGGGTTGATTTTAATCGCTTCTGGCGATGAAGATGCACTAACTGAAGCAGCTATTGAAGCGGGTGCTGATGATATTCAACCACAAGAAGACGGTTCATTTGAAATTTACACCGCATGGGAAGATTTAGGTGATGTACGTGATGGCATTGAAAAAGCAGGTTTCAAAATTGAAAATGCTGAAGTAACCATGATTCCATCAACAACCGTTGAGCTTGATGCGGAAACAGCACCAAAATTATTAGATTTAATTAACCGTTTAGAAGATTGTGATGATGTACAAAACGTATATCACAACGGTGAAATCAGCGATGAAGTTGCTGCATTGCTATAAATTACAATACATAGCCAACTTTTGAAGTTGGCTTCTTTTTTTTACTTAAATTGAACTAAATTCAATAATCAAACATCTAATGAATGCGTTTAAAGCGTGTGTGTTTATCCCTAACATAAGGAATATAAAATGAAATTAACAAAATTTGCTTCGGCATTATCTTTAGCGACTCTTTTAGCGGCTTGCGCCACTGCTAGCGATGTAGCATCAACCGTAACTGAAGGCGCATCAAATGCGGCTTCAGCAACAACTAATGCAGTAAAAGAAGGTGCAAATGCTGTATCTACCAGCGTTTCAAACACGGTAAATACTGTAAAAAATAAATTAACTACATCTTCTAAAACTGTAGTTTACCAATGCCAAAGCAATAAAACCGTTGTTGCAAGCTATGAGTTTGAAGGTGAAAAAGCAATCAGTTCAACATTAAGCGTTAATGATGTAGCGGTAAAAGGGTTAATGCGAAATGAAAAAAATAAAGACTTTGCTTCATTCGAATCAAAAACACATGTCTGGAATCTAGATGATACTTTCACGCTTTCAACTTTTAATAAAACCGAAGCAGGAATGTTATTCAAAAAAGGTAAAAATGCAGATGAAATCCTTGCAAAAAACTGCGAAATTAATCAAACTGCAACAGCAAAATTAAATAAATAACAGATTGATTCGTTTAGATAAGCGGGCGGATTTGTAAATTTTTGTGCAAATCCGCCCGCTTGTTTTCATATATTGGACAAACTATGCCGATTATTTTAGGAATTGACCCTGGCTCTCGGGTGACAGGTTATGGCGTGATTCGCCAGACTGGACGCCATTTAGAATATCTAGGAAGTGGCTCAATTCGAACTTCTGTGGATGACTTACCTAGCCGTTTAAAACGTATTTATGCAGGGGTAACGGAAATTATTACCCAATTTCAACCCGATATGTTTGCTATTGAACAGGTATTTATGGCAAAAAACGCTGACTCGGCATTAAAACTAGGGCAGGCACGAGGCACTGCTATTGTTGCGGCGGTTAATCACGATTTGCCTGTTTTTGAATATGCTGCTCGTTTAGTAAAACAAACCGTAACAGGCATTGGCTCGGCAGATAAAATCCAAGTGCAAGATATGGTTACTCGGATGCTACAACTTTCCGCCAAACCGCAATCCGATGCAGCCGATGCTTTAGCAATTGCAATTACTCATGCGCATTCAATCCAGCATTCACTAGTGGTGGCAAAACAGAGCAACCAAAAAGTAACTAGCGATAAAGAACAAATCCTTGCCCTAATGAAAACCCGCTACAGCCGAGGCAGATTCCGCCTAAGGGGTTAGTGAGTAACCCAATGAAAGCGTTTACACCTGTTAAGTGAAAGGTGCGTTTGCTAACGCACCTTTCATGATTAAAACCACAATGCTATTTAATAACTTTGAAACACATTTCTATTTCCCAATGCCTTCTATATAACGCTGTAATTTCTATCGCTAAATAATCTATGTTATTGATTAGAAAAAAAGCGGTTAAATTTCCCAAAACTTTTGCAAATTTTCCTCTCTTAGAAAGCGAGAATATAGTGACGACGGTTTAGTTATTTCAACAACCTTTGGCTATTTAACACAACAGTGATCGAAGACATCGTCATCGCAATGGCAGCGATCATTGGGTTGAGTAGCCAACCTGTGAACGGATAAAGTACTCCAGCCGCTATGGGGATCGCAATCACGTTATACATAAAAGCACCTAATAAACTTTGCTTCATATTACGCAGAACCCGTTTAGCGAATGGCAAAATTTGCACAACAGGTGCTAAGCCCTGTTGCATCAGCGAAAGATCAGCGGTTTCCACCGCAATATCTGAGCCGTTGTGCATTGCGATACCAACATTAGCTTGCGCTAAAGCAGGAGCATCATTAATGCCGTCCCCCACCATCGCAACTTTTTTGCCCTGTGCTTGTAATTCTCGAATTTTATCCGCCTTTTGTTCAGGTAGTACTTCAGCAATCACGCCATCTAAGCCAAGTTGTTGTGCAAAATATTCAGCGGTAGTTTGGCGATCACCCGTTAACATTAAGCATTGATAACCTTCCACTTTAAATTGTTCGATCATCGCTTTAGCTTCAGGACGTAGCTGATCTTCAATAGTTAGTACACCAACCACTTGCTCATTTACTGCCATGAAAATTTGGGTGGCACAAGAAGCGGTCAGGTTTACTGCAGGATTTACAAATTTCGCATTACCAAGTTTGATTTTATCTGCCCCTATTTTAGCAAGCATGCCTGCGCCTCTTACGATTTGCACCTCGCTTACCTCACAAGCGGTCTGATTTTCTGCAAATTTTACTATGGCTTTCGCAATCGGGTGAGAAGCGTGTAATTCAAGACTTTTTGCCAATTGGAGCAAACGAGCCTGCTCAAATCCGTTAAAGGTTTGCACATTAGAAACAGTCATTTCCCCTGTAGTGAGCGTACCCGTTTTATCAAAGACCAAAGTATCAATTTCAGACCCAGCTTGTAGCGCTTCGATATTACGCACAAGCACGCCAAATTCTGCTGCGCGAGCTACGCCCGCAATAGTCGAAAGCGGAATTGCTAAACCAAGCGCACAGGGACAAGCAATAATCAATACGGTGGTAAAAATCGAAAGCACAAACGATAATTCTTTGCCTAGTAATAGCCAAATTAGACCGCTTATCAGCGCAATACTCACCACTACAGGCACGAAAACGCTCGCGACTTTATCCACAAATTGCGCAAGTGGTGGCTTACTGGATTGCGCATGGCGTACTGCATTAATCACACGAGCAAGTGCCGTTTGGTTACCGACTTGCTCCGCAATATAAACACCTGCACCGTCTTGGATAAGCGTACCAGCACGTACTTTATCGCCTACTTTTTTCTCAATCGGCAATGCTTCACCTGTGAGCATAGACTCATCCACCCAAATCGAACCGCTGGCTAATCTACCGTCCACCGCAAGACGATCGCCTGTTAATGCTTGCACCCGCATTTCTGGCTTGATGCCTTTGACTGGAATAGTTCGCGTTGCATTATTTTCATCAAAAATGACCGCTTGTTGTGGGGCGAAATCGAGCAATTTTTCTAGCGCTAATGAGGAGCGCTGTTTGGCTTTTAATTCAAGAAATTTACCTAAATTGATAAAGCCGATAATCATCACACTCGCTTCAAAATAAACGTGTGCGTTCGGCTGTGGAAATAAGGTTAGCCAGAAGGAATAAAGCCACGCGACACCTGTACTCAGGGCAACTAAAGTATCCATAGTGGAAGCTTTGTTTTTTAAACTTACCCATGCGCTGACAAAGAAATCTTTGCCCGCAAAATACATGGTAAATAAACTGACCGCTGCAGCGATAAACCAATAAAGTAAATTGCTTTCATTTGGCACCATTCCGATCACTAAACCAAGTGCAACTAAGCCAAAACCCACTACTAAAGCGCTGACAAACTGCCATTTTTTATGGCTTAACGTGCGTTGTGTTTGTGCTTGTTGTTTGATTCGGCGTGCTTGCTCGCTTTCTAAAATTTCTGCGCCAAAACCAATTTTCTCGACCGCTTGCACCATTGTTTGCGGATTTGCCTCACCTTGAACAAAGGCAGTTTGGTCGGCAAGATTGACTGCTGCAAAAGTAACGCCTTCAACTTTCATCAAGATTTTCTCAACTCGACGAACGCAGGCTGCACAATGCATACCGTCAATTAAAAGCTGATGTTCTTTCGTCATATTTTATGTCCTAAGAAAAGAATAAAAGGCTGAAAAACAACGGAATACGATGCATGTATTCCGTGTTTAGGGTTAGATGAGGCTTGCTTCAAAGCCAATATCATCTACTGCTGCAATCAGTACTTCAGCGCTTACTGTGCCTTCTACAACCGCTTGTTGTGGATCTAAGGTGACGGTTACCTGAGTTACGCCTTCTACCGCATTTAAGGCTTTTTCTACGCTTTTCACACAGTTGCCACAATGTAAACCATCAAGTTTAAGTGTAATAGTCATTTTATTTCTCCGTATAGTGAACATTTTGCGCTATGATAAAGCTTAACCCTAGGTTAAGGTCAAGAGGTAACTATGAATATTAGTCAAGCAGCAAAACAAGCCAATTTATCGGCGAAACAGATTCGAGATTACGAAAAAGCAGGGCTACTGCCACAAGCACAACGTTCTGCGACAGGCTACCGAATTTATTCTGAAGCGGATTTAGAGCGCTTGCATTTTATTAGTAATGCTCGAAAAGTTGGCTTTTCATTGATGCAAATTAGCGAATTATTAAAACTAAACGACGACCCTCAACGCACTAGCCGCGCGGTGAAACAACTTACCGAACAACATATTGAAGAACTTCAGCAAAAAATTGCCGATTTACAACAAATGTTAAATTTATTGAAAAGTTGGAGTAAGTCTTGTTGTGGGAATGACAGCCCCGAATGTTCGATTTTAAGCGGTCTAAAATACTAAATTTTTTGCAAAAATAGTAATTCTTACTTAGAATGCCAGCTTTTCCGTCCATTAAGAGAACTTAGTCATGTCTGATAAACGCTACGGTGCTGATGAAATTACCGTTTTAAAAGATCTTGAACCCGTCCAACTTCGCCCAGGTATGTACACGGATACCACTCGCCCAAACCATTTAGGGCAAGAGGTTATTGATAACAGTGTCGATGAGGCGCTATCTGGCTATGCTTCTCAAATAGATGTGATTTTGCATGCAGATAATTCCCTTGAAGTAATTGATAATGGGCGAGGAATGCCTGTGGATATTCATTCCACCGAGAAAATTTCAGGGGTAGAGTTGATTCTGACTAAATTACACGCAGGCGGAAAATTCTCGAATAAAAACTATACCTTCTCAGGCGGTTTACACGGGGTGGGGATCTCTGTAGTAAATGCGCTTTCTCAACGGGTAGAAATTAAAATTAAGCGTAATGGCGAAATCTATACAATAGCCTTTGAAAATGGGGTGAAGGTGGAAGAATTAGCCGTAGTTGGCACTTGTCCGAAAAAGCAAACAGGGACAACGGTTCGTTTCTACCCAAATCCAAAATATTTTGATTCAGCTAAGTTTTCAGTTAGCCGTTTACGTCATTTATTGCGTGCTAAAGCGGTGCTTTGCCCAAAATTAACCATCAACTTTGTCGATCATATTAATAACAATAATGAAACCTGGTATTACGAAGATGGTTTATCAGATTATTTAAGCGAAGCCTTAAAAGAGTTTGAATGCTTACCCAATCCGCCATTTATTGGCGATGTGGTGGCGGAAACTGAAGCTGTGAGCTGGGCGCTAACTTGGTTACCAGAAGGCGGTGAGTTATTGGCGGAAAGCTATGTAAACTTGATTCCAACAGCACAGGGTGGTACGCACGTCAATGGTTTGCGTAATGGCTTATTAAAAGCCATGGTGGAATTTTGTGAAATTCATAATCTACTGCCGAAAAGCGTTAAATTAACAGCGGACGATGTGTGGAATCGTTGTGCTTATGTGCTTTCATTGAAAATTCAAGAGCCTCAATTTGCAGGGCAAACTAAAGAACGTTTGTCATCTCGTCAGGCTTCTAGTTATGTGGATAGTACCATCAAAGATGCGTTTAGTTTATGGCTAAACCAAAATGTGCAAACAGGTAAACTGATTGCAGAAATGGCGATTTCATCGGCACAAAGCCGATTGCGTGCGGCCAAAAAAGTGGTGCGTAAAAAACTGGTGAGTGGCCCTGCGCTCCCAGGCAAGTTAGCGGATTGTACTTCGCAAGATTTAAGCCGTACTGAGCTTTTCTTAGTCGAAGGCGATTCGGCGGGCGGTTCAGCCAAACAAGCTCGTGATAAAGATTATCAGGCTATTTTGCCATTACGAGGTAAGATCCTAAACACTTGGGAGGTTTCTTCTGATCAAGTGCTTGCCTCTCAAGAAGTACATGATATTGCGGTGGCAATGGGGATTGATCCTGATAACGATAATTTAGATGAATTGCGTTACGGTAAGGTTTGTATTCTTGCCGATGCGGATTCAGATGGCTTGCATATCGCGACATTATTGTGTGCGTTATTCTTACGTCATTTCCCGAACTTGGTGAAAAATGGACATGTTTATGTGGCAATGCCACCGCTTTATCGCATTGATATTGGTAAAGATGAGGTGCATTACGCACTAGATGAAGCGGAAAAAGAGGCTATTTTGGCTCGTTTAGCAAAGAAAAAAGGTAAACCGAATGTGCAACGCTTTAAAGGTTTAGGTGAGATGAATCCAAGCCAATTGCGTGAAACAACCATGGATCCAAGTACACGCCGTTTGGTTCAGCTCACGTTAGACGAGTTGGATACAGTGGAAGAAAACGAGCCGAACACCTTTGAAATTATGGATATGCTATTGGCGAAGAAGAGGTCAGAGGATCGTAAACAATGGCTACAAAACCGAGGTGATCAAGCAGATTTGAGTGTATAGCTTTTTGGCTCGAAGCTAGTAGCTGTAAGCAAGCGGTCGAATTTTTCAGATTTTCTGCCAATTAGTTTTTGCAAAATTTGTAGAAATTCGACCGCTTACTTGTTAATTCAATGTTATAAAATAGCTAAAAATATTTTTGAGAAAGTTCACATTTTTATAACATTCTTATTTCTTTCCTTAAAATTTTGTGTATAGTGCCAGTGAATTTTTATTATCCAATTGTGGGGGCACTATGGAAGCCAATTCCTTATCCGTTAAGAAAAGCAATATGCGCAATAATCTGATTTTTATTGCAAATGTAGCGTTGTTTTTTATCCTTCTGAATACTTTACCTTTTGCGCCCGAAGCGAATAAAGGTTTAGCATTATTAGTTTTTGTTGCGGTACTTTGGCTGACCGAAGCGTTACATGTCACAGTAACAGCATTATTAGTGCCGATCCTCGCAATTGCACTGGGTTTAGTCAAATCGAAAGAAGCCTTAGTTGCATTTGCTGATCCAACGATCTTCCTTTTCTTTGGTGGTTTTGCGTTAGCAACTGCACTCCATATCCAACAATTAGACCGTTTAATCGCCAATAAAATCATGGCAATGGCAAAAGGCAAATTGTCGGTTGCGGTGATCTATTTGTTTGCGGTAACCGCCTTTTTATCTATGTGGATGAGTAATACTGCAACGGCTGCAATGATGTTGCCACTTGCCATGGGAATCTTAAGCAAATTAGATCGTGCAGAAAATCATAATACTTATGTATTTGTACTTTTAGGGATTGCTTATAGCGCAAGTATTGGTGGCATGGGAACCTTGGTTGGTAGCCCACCGAATGCGATTGTGGCTTCACAATTACATCTCACCTTTGCAGACTGGATGAAGTACGGTTTGCCAATGATGTTTATCTTAATGCCTTTGATGATTGGTGTGCTATATGTCGTATCTAAACCGAAATTTAATGTGCAGTTTGAGCAAACTTTTGAAAAAATTGAATTAAACCGTGATCGTATCTTAACACTTGTTATCTTTATGGTGATTGCATTGAGCTGGGTGTTTAGTTCTAAGCTTAACCCAATTATTTCAGGCTTATTAGGCTTAAAAGGCAATATCGGTAGCTTTGATAGCATTATGGCAATGGTAGCGGCTGCGTTAATTTGTATTACACGTGTCGCAACTTGGCAGCAAGTGCAAGAAAATACCGAATGGGGCGTGCTGTTCTTATTTGGGGGTGGTTTAACGCTTAGCGCTGTACTCGGTCAAACTGGCGCAAGTAAAATTATGGCAGACGGTATCGTGGCTTTAATTGACGGTAGCCATTTCTTCCTGATTGGCTTAATTGTGGCGGCATTTATTATTTTCTTAACTGAATTTACTTCAAATACTGCAAGTGCGGCATTATTAGTGCCAATCTTTATTTCAATTGCACAGGCGCTAAATATGCCTCCGCTTGGTTTGGCATTAATCATTGGTTTAGGGGCAAGCTGTGCCTTTATGCTACCTGTGGCAACTCCACCGAATGCGATTGTGTTTGGTACGGGACAGATTAAACAGAACGAAATGGTTAAAGCTGGTTTCTGGCTTAATATTATCTGTATTATCGTGATTGCAACGGTTGGCTATTTGTTCTGGCTGTAATCACAATTTGTAAAAAAAATCGTTAAAATCAACCGCTTACGCTCGATTCTCTGGTTTAGAACTAAACTGGAATCGGGCGTTTTTCGTCTAAATTGGTTGTACCTGTTTAAATTTATTTCCAAAATTTATGATATATCTCATGTTTTTGTATTTTGGTTATTTTATTGAAACGATTTTTTGATATAGTCACTTTGTTTTAAATAAATCGTAACATTTCAACCAAACTTGAAACATGAGGTAAATCGAATGCCTGAAGCTAAGCAATTTAAAGAAGATGTCGCTAAAAATCGCAGGAATACTATCATTTATATTTTTGATGTGATTTTATTTTTAGCATTACTCGCTTTCTTGCCCTTTGATCCCGCTCCAACTAAGGCGCTTGCCTTGCTTGCTTTTGTCGCTGTGTTATGGCTAACAGAAGCAATGCATGTAACAATCACCGCATTGTTTATCCCAGTGCTTTCGGTCTTTTTAGGCTTAGTAGAATCTAAGCAAGCGCTTGTGGCATTCGCTGATCCAACGATTTTCTTATTCTTTGGGGGCTTTGCGCTTGCAACAGCGTTACACATTCAAAAAATTGATAAGCTCATTGCCAATAAAATTATGGCGCTTGCCAAAGGTAATCTATTCGTCGCTGTGCTTTATCTATTTTTAGTTACTGCCGTGCTTTCAATGTGGATGAGTAATACCGCAACCGCTGCAATGATGTTACCGCTTGCATTAGGCTTACTTAGTAATATGGATAAAAATCGTGATCACGATACTTTTGCGTTTGTGGTTTTAGGTATCGCTTATAGTGCGGGGCTGGGCGGTATGGGGACGCTTGTGGGTAGCCCACCAAATGCAATTGCCGCATCACAGTTAGGCATTGGCTTCGCAGAATGGCTAATGTACGGTTTACCAATGGTCGCTATTTTATTACCAATGGCGTTAGTTGTGTTGTATTTTAACTTCCGTCCAAAATTTTCAGGAAGCTTTGAATATCATGCAGAAGATATTCCTATGACTCGCAAGCGTGTGATTACATTGGGTATTTTTGTAGTAATCGCACTGTGCTGGGTATTTGGTGGACAGGTAAATAGCTTTATTTCACCATTATTAGGGTTATCTAAAAATATCGGTAATTTTGATAGTATGGTAGCAATGGTTGCGGCACTTGCGCTGTGTGCTTCTCGTGTTACAACTTGGAACCAACTACAGGAAGGAACAGAATGGGGCGTATTATTCCTATTCGGTGGCGGCTTAACTTTAAGCTATGTATTAAGTCATACTGGGGCAAGTAAAATAATGGCAGAAGGTATTGTTTCACTGATTGAAGGTAAACATTACTATATTATTTGCTTGATTATTGCGATCTTTATTGTCTGCCTGACTGAATTTACTTCAAATACCGCCAGTGCAGCGTTACTCGTTCCCATTTTTATTTCTATCGCTGAGTCGCTAAATTTAGATCCGCGTGCCTTTGCATTAATTATTGGTTTCGGTGCATCTTGCGCCTTTATGATGCCCGTTGGTACGCCTCCGAATGCGATTGCATTTAGTACAGGTATAGTAAAACAACGTGATATGTTGCGCTCATATAAGCTCAGTATTGTTTGTACCGCAACGATTTCACTTATTGCATATTTCTTCTGGCTTGGTTAAGCCATCAAAAATCTCTAAAAGCGTAGTGTATGGGCTACGCTTTTCTATTTTTGTAACTGAATTTTCATGCAATTATTTTGAGTAAATAGCTATAAGGCAGGCTTTGGGTTATTTTATTTTGCTTAATTAATCATTTTCTTTATTTAGTAAAATAATTTATTAATTTTCTGTGTATCCCCTTTACTTTTGGTAAAAATCCGCTATTGTCGAATTTAGCGTCTATAACAGACCGATATGCAAACAATTAGAGGTATAACTATGTCAACAACCACCAAAAACCCTATGCGGGGTATAATCATTTTACTGTTGGATCTGATACTATTTTTTACGTTGCTGAAATTACTACCATTTAATCCGCAAGAAAATAGAGGGCTAGCATTGCTGATTTTCGTCGGTATTTTATGGCTGACCGAAGCTTTCCATATCACCGTAACTTCTTTGATGGTACCTGTCTTCGCCATTTTTCTTAATGTCTTATCAACTAAAGCTGCTTTCGCCCCTTTCTCTGAACCGATTATCTTTATGTTTTTTGGCGGTTTCGTTATTGCTGCTGTGCTTAATCTGCAAAAAATTGATTTATGGATCGCAAGCCATGTGATTCGTTTAGCAAAAGGGAATTTGAAGCTTACAATTATTTATTTATTTGGTGTAACTGCTGGGCTTTCTCTATTTATTAATAATACAGCGGTGGCCGCATTAATGTTGCCATTAACCCTTGGTATCTTGCATCAGTTAGATTTCAAACAAAACCGTAAGCTATATGTATTTGTGCTACTTGGTATTGCTTTTAGCTCAAGTATCGGTGGAATGGGAACGCTAGTTGGTTCTGCACCGAATGCCATTTTAGCTTCATACATTAAGGTCTCGTTTTCTGAGTGGTTGGCTTATGGTATGCCTGTTGCGATTTTATTAATGATCGCCATGGTGTTTTCTCTACTTGTGATACTGCGTCCGAATTTTAATGTGCCGTTTGAAGTGAATGTCGAAAATATTCCACTGACTCCAAAACGTTTAACAACTTTAGTCGTATTTGTGGTAACCGCCATTTTATTAACGTTTAGTAGTGTGATTGAGCCAATTTTACGCCAAGCTTTAGAATTAAAGGAATCGATCAAAAGTTTTGATGCTGTAATTGCCATGGTCGCAGTCGTAGTACTGTGTATTGCTAATACTGCCACTTGGTCAGAGATTCAAGCACGAGCGGAATGGGGGGTTTTAATGCTATTCGGTGGTGGCTTAACGCTTGGTATCGTTTTAAAAGATACGGGTGCAAGTAAAATCCTTGCAGATGGTATTGTGAATTATATCGGCAATAAACACTGGTTGATTATGACGATTTCTATGGCAGGATTTATTGTCTTTTTAACCGAATTTACCTCTAATACCGCAAGTGCTGCATTGATGATGCCAATTTTTATTTCGGTAGCTAATTCACTCGGTTTACCACCTATTTCATTAGCTGCAATTATTGCTTGCGGTGCCTCTGCAGCCTTTATGTTGCCGATTGCAACGCCACCAAATGCAATTGTATTTGCCACAGGTTATATCAAACAGAGTGATATGGTAAAAGTCGGTTTAATTATGAACCTCTCTTGTGTGTTCATTTTAGGATGTTTGTCGTATTTCTTCTGGACTACTTGGTGGTAACGCTCCATTTGGAGTGAAATATGGATGTTAAGCGGTCAAAATTTAGCTATTTTTTACAAATTTATGCAAGAATTTGATCTACATTCGCCCAAAATGGGTAGAAAATGATATAATCATGCTGTTTTATTTTTGAAACTTAAAAAAGAGGAACTTACTATGTCAGTTATTAAAATGGCAGACCTTGATCTTGCTGGTAAACGTTTATTTATCCGTGCTGATTTAAACGTACCAGTAAAAGATGGCAAAGTGACATCAGATGCGCGTATTCGTGCAACCATTCCAACCTTAAAATTAGCATTACAAAAAGGTGCTAAAGTAATGGTAACTTCTCACTTAGGTCGTCCAACTGAAGGGGTATTCGAAGAAGCGAACTCTTTACAACCTGTTGTTGATTACTTAAACGCTTCAGATTTAGGTGTGCCAGTACGTTTAGTACGTGACTACTTAGACGGTGTTGAAGTAAACGAAAACGAGATCGTAGTACTTGAAAACGTGCGTATCAACAAGGGTGAAAAGAAAAACGATGCTGAACTTGCAAAAAAATACGCAGCGCTTTGTGATGTATTCGTAATGGATGCTTTCGGTACGGCTCACCGTGCAGAAGGTTCAACTTATGGTGTAGCAGAGTATGCTCCAGTTGCGTGTGCTGGTCCTTTATTAGCTGCAGAGTTAGATGCTTTAGGTAAAGCATTAAAAGAACCACAACGTCCAATGTTAGCAATCGTGGGCGGTTCAAAAGTTTCTACTAAATTAACTGTTTTAGACAGCCTTTCAAAAATCGCAGACCAATTAATCGTTGGTGGCGGTATCGCAAATACTTTCATTGCTGCAGAAGGTCATCCAGTAGGTAAATCTTTATATGAAGAAGATTTAATCCCTGAAGCAAAACGCTTAGCCGCAGCAACTAATATCCCAGTTCCTGTTGACGTACGTGTTGGTAAAGAGTTCTCTGAAACTGCACCTGCAACAGAAAAAGCAGTAGCAGAAGTTCAAGCAGATGAATCAATTTTCGATATTGGTGACAAATCAGCAGAAGAGTTAGCAAATATCATTAAATCGGCAAAAACTATTCTTTGGAATGGTCCAGTGGGTGTATTTGAATTCCCTAACTTCCGTAAAGGTACAGAAGTCATTTCAAACGCAATTGCTGAAGCAACTGCAAATGGTGCATTCTCTATTGCAGGTGGCGGTGACACATTAGCGGCTATCGATTTATTCGGTATTGCAGATAAAATCTCTTATATCTCAACAGGTGGTGGCGCATTCTTAGAATTCGTAGAAGGTAAGGTTTTACCTGCAGTTGAAATTTTAGAGAAACGTGCAAACGGCTAATTAAAAAAATGTGGTTGGAAATTGCAAAGTTTTTGTGAAAACCGACCGCTAGTAGGGACACGGTACTTCGTGTTCATTGCAAAATTTAAGAAGGACGCAAGACATTGCGTCCCTACCTAATCATTTACAATATAGGAAACTTCAAAATGGCATTATTAGACATCGTAAAACCGGGTGTGGTAACAGGCGACGACGTTCAAAAAGTATTCGCTTATGCTAAAGCAAACAACTTTGCAATCCCAGCGGTAAACTGTGTAGGTTCTGACTCTGTAAACGCAGTATTAGAAACCGCAGCGCGTGTAAAAGCGCCAGTTATCGTGCAATTCTCTAACGGTGGTGCGCAGTTCTATGCTGGTAAAGGTATCAAACCGACCTCAGGTGCTCGTGCAGATGTTTTAGGTGCAATCGCTGGTGCGAAACACGTTCACGCTTTAGCAGAAGAGTACGGTGTACCAGTAATTCTTCACACAGACCATGCGGCGAAAAAATTACTTCCATGGATCGACGGTTTATTAGAAGCAGGTGAAAAACACTTTGCAGAAACAGGTAAACCATTATTCTCTTCACACATGATCGACCTTTCAGAAGAGCCAATGGAAGAAAACATGGCAATCTGCCGTGAATACTTAGCGCGTATGGACAAAATGGGGATGACGCTTGAAATCGAAATCGGTATCACTGGTGGTGAAGAAGATGGCGTTGATAACTCAGATGTTGAAGAGTCTAAATTATATACTCAACCAGAAGATGTGTTATATGTTTACGACCAATTAAACCCAGTAAGCCCACGTTTCACTGTTGCAGCTGCATTCGGTAACGTACACGGGGTTTACAAACCAGGTAACGTAAAATTAAAACCATCAATCTTAGGTGCATCACAAGAGTTTGTATCTAAAGAGCGTAACCTTCCTGCGAAATCAATCGACTTCGTATTCCACGGTGGTTCAGGCTCAAGCCGTGAAGAAATCCGTGAAGCGATCAGTTACGGTGCAATCAAAATGAATATTGATACAGATACACAATGGGCATCTTGGGAAGGTATCTTAAACTTCTACAAAGCGAACGAAGCATACCTTCAAGGTCAATTAGGTAACCCTGAAGGTCCAGATTCTCCAAACAAAAAATTCTACGATCCACGTGTTTGGTTACGTAAAATGGAAGAATCTATGTCTAAACGCTTAGAGCAATCTTTCGAAGACTTAAACTGTGTAAACGTTTTATAATAATTCACATTTGTAAAACATTAACCAAAAAAGACCGCTTGTTGGCGGTCTTTTTTTAGCATTTAACCGCTATGGCACTATTAGAAATTCAAAATCTTAGTAAGCGTTTTACTGATCGAATAGGCTTGTTTCGTAAGCAAGATTTTTACGCTGTACAAAATGTTTCTTTCAGTTTAAATAAACGAGAAACACTCGCCATTATTGGCGAAAATGGTGCAGGAAAATCAACCTTATCAAAAATGATTGTGGGTTTAACCAAACCAACTTCGGGCACGATGTTATTGCGTGGCAAGAAATTAAAGTTTGGAGATTATCAATTTCGCACCCGTCATATTCGGATGATGTTCCAAGATCCAAATTACGCTTTTGATCCAAATTACAATGTGGGACAAATTTTAGATGCGCCACTACGTTTAGCCACGACGCTAACGGAAGCCGAACGCAATGAGAAAATTTTCCATATGCTGAAGCTTGTTGGTATGTATCCAGAACACGCCCTTATTCATATTAAAGATACCTCAAGCAGTCAGAGACAACGTATTGCACTAGCACGAGCACTCATTTTAGATCCTGAAATTTTAATTGCGGATGATACGTTAAGCACATTAGATTTTTCGGTGCGTACCCAATTAACGAATTTAATGCTTACCCTCCAAGAACGATTAGGAATTTCTATTATTTATGTCGGGCAAAATTTAGGTTTAATTAAACATATTGCAGATAAGTTAATGGTGATGCATGAAGGCAATGTGGTTGAATATGGCAAAACCAAAGACTTATTACTAAACCCGCAAAATGCAATTACCGCACGTTTAATTGAAAGCCATTTTGGTAAACAGCTCACACCAGAGGCTTGGGCAGAATAAACTTTTAATCAAAATAATAATATTATGCAAAACAACGAATTTTTACGTGGTGTGAGAGAAGTTTCTCCAATGACGTTAGGCTTTATCCCACTTGGGCTTGTGCTTGGAGCGCAAGCTTCTCAAAAAGGAATGCCATTTTATGAAATCGGTTTACTCACAGGACTTAATTTCGCTGGTGGCTCAGAGTTTGCTGCGGTGAATCTTTGGGCACATCCACTAGCGATTAGTGTGATTGTTGCAGTTTCTATGTTAATTAACAGTCGCCATATCATTATGGGTGCTGCGCTTTCTCTCTATATGAAAAATATTGGGCGTTTAAAATCGTTCGGCTTACTCTTTTTTATGACCGATGAAGTGTGGGCGATGAATCTTGCTGACGCACAAAAACGCCCAGAAAAATCAATTAGTATTCCTTATTATATGGGCACAGCAATTAGCCTTTATATTATGTGGGTGAGTTCCAGTATGTTGGGCGCTTATATCGGGCCTTTTGTAGGAGATTTAGAGAAATTTGGCTTTGATATGTCCTTCACTGCGATTTTTTTAGTAATGCTAAAAGGAATGTGGAAATCTTTCAAATTGGCTCAGCCTTGGTTTGTGAGTTTATTCATTGCTGGCTTGGTATATCACACTGTTGATGGCGCTTGGTATGTGTTAGCAGGCGCTGTTTCAGGTATTTTATCCGCCTATATTTTACATCGAGGAGAAGAAAAATAATGGAATGGAGCGTTTTTCTTACTATTTTATTAATGGCATTTTCGACTTACCTCACACGTGCGATCGGTTTTGTGGTATTGCGTAATCGTAAATTAAGCCGAACCACCGAAAAAGTGATGGAAGCTGTTCCTGGATGCGTACTAATTTCAGTGATTGCGCCTGTAATTATGTCAGGCGATCTGGCAAATACTCTGGCGGTTGTGATTACCTGCTTAGCGATGTTGAAGTTTTCGCTATTTCCAACGGTGATTATTTCTATTATTGCAACGGGGTTATTGCGAACATTGTTTTAGCGCGCTCCCCCCGAAACAAGCGGTTTAATTAGCAAATTATTTCGAAATGATGTAGCAAATGCACAAAAGTGCGCGTTTTTTGCAAATTTAACCGCTTGAAAAAATATTTATAAGGGAATGAAAAATGGAATTAAAACATGTTATCGAACAGCGAAAAACGATTAAAATTTTTAATCCAAAAACCAATATTTCTCGTACTGAATTAGAAGAAATGTTGCGTTTGGCACAACTTGCGCCGTCTAAAGCAAATTTACAGCCGTGGCGCTTTGTCGTGCTGGATGACGTTGAACAAAAAAATAAATTATTAGATGTAGTGGCGTTTAATGCGCCGCCTTGCGAAACGGCTTCCGCGCTGATTTTAGTGCTGGCAGATTTACAGTATCAACAATTGCTTGGCGATATTTTAGATCATTCGGTTGCTATGGGTTGTTTACATCAACAATTTAGAGATCGATCTTTTGCATTTTTATCGGGGGTACATAACGAAACTTCCGAACAAGACATTCGAGATCAAGTGATTACTGACACCAGCCTAGCGGCAATGCAATTAATGCTTATCGCTAAAGATAAAGGCTACGATACACATGCGATTGGTATTTTTGATCGCAAAGCCGTGCTGGAGCGCTTAGCCGTTGATTCGGAGCGCTATTTACCCATTATGTTACTTGCAATTGGTAAAGCTGCAACGGCTGCTTTACCAAGTTGTCGTTTACCACTTGAATATACCGTTTCATGGAATAACGGGAAAGGTTTTAAAAAATAATAAAAAATAGTTTACAAGCGATCAAATTTCTAAAAAATTTTGCAAAAAAACCTGTAAATTTAACCGCTTGTAGCTTGTTTTAAAGAGAGGCAATATGCAACCAGTGAATACTTCAATATTAAATAAAATTATTTTTGCCAGCCGTTGGCTACAGCTACCTATTTATTTGGGCTTGATTATCGTGCAAGGTATCTACGCCTATAAGTTTATGAAATCGCTCTATAATTTGATTGTAAATCTTGGGGTCATGGACGAAAACACGATTATGCTCACTGTATTAAATTTGATTGATGTGGTGATGATTGCAAACTTGCTGATCATGGTCATTGTGGGCGGTTATGAAACCTTTGTTTCCAAACTACACGTGGATGATCACCCAGACCAACCTGAATGGTTACATCATGTAAATGCTTCTGTGTTAAAGGTGAAATTGGGGATGTCGATCATTAGTATTTCTTCAATTCATTTATTGCAGACTTTTATTAATGCAGCAAATTTAGATGAAAAAGCGATGCAATGGCAAGTGATCATTCATGTCACTTTTTTAATTTCTGCGGTAGCAATGGCTTATACGGATAAAATTTCGCATTCATCTAACGTAAAACACCGTTAAACCTATCACAATAATTTAATACATTTTTGTAAAAAGCGATTAGAATTAGATCGCTTTTATTTTTATCTATAAGTAAGGACGATTATGACAAAACATTATGACTATTTAGCAATTGGTGGCGGGAGTGGCGGTATTGCGTCAATTAACCGTGCAGCAAGTTATGGCAAAAAATGTGCGATTGTTGAAGCAAAATATTTAGGTGGAACCTGTGTAAATGTAGGTTGTGTACCGAAAAAAGTGATGTTTTATGGCGCGCATATTGCAGAAGCAATTAACAGCTACGCACCTGATTATGGCTTTGATGTGAGCGTTAATCATTTTGACTTTGCGAAATTAATTGAAAGTCGTGAAGCTTATATTTCTCGTATTCATACCTCGTATAACAATGTACTTGCAAAAAATAATGTGGATGTATTTAATGGTTTTGCAAAATTTGTGGATAGCAAAACGGTTGAGGTAACTTATGCTGATGGTACCACCGAACAAATCACCGCTGATCACATTTTAATTGCAACAGGCGGTCGTCCTTCTATTCCTGCAGTAAAAGGTGCTGAATACGGTATTGATTCCGATGGTTTCTTTGCATTACGTGAATTGCCAAAACGTGTAGCTGTAGTGGGTGCAGGCTATATTGCAGTGGAAATTGCAGGTGTATTAAATAGCTTAGGTTCAGAAACACATTTATATGTGCGCCAACACGCTCCTTTACGTAATCAGGATCCGCTCATTGTTGAAACATTGCTAGAAGTTTTAGCACAAGATGGCATTAATTTGCATACTCAAGCGGTTCCACAAGAAATCAGTAAAAATGCAGATGGTTCATTCGTATTAAAATTAGTGGATGGACGTGAAACAACTGTTGATTGCGTGATTTGGGCGATTGGTCGTGAGCCAGCTTGCGATAAGATCAACCTTGATGTAGTAGGCGTGAAAACCAATGCACGTGGTCAAATTATTGTAGATAAATTCCAAAATACCAACGTACCAAATATTTATGCGGTAGGTGATATTATTGAAGGCGGAATTGAATTAACACCCATTGCCGTAGCCGCTGGTCGTCGTTTATCAGAGCGTTTATTTAACAATAAACCAAACGAACATTTAGACTATAACTTAGTGCCAACGGTCGTATTTAGTCATCCGCCAATTGGTACTGTAGGCTTAACAGAACCTCAAGCGATTGAGCAATACGGTGCTGAAAATGTGAAGGTTTATAAATCTTCATTTACAGCAATGTACACTGCAGTAACTCAGCACCGCCAACCTTGCCGAATGAAACTCGTATGTGTTGGTAAAGAAGAGAAAATCGTTGGTTTACATGGAATTGGTTTCGGTGTGGATGAAATGATTCAAGGTTTCGCGGTGGCGATTAAAATGGGCGCAACAAAAGCTGATTTTGACAACACTGTGGCGATTCATCCAACAGGCTCAGAAGAATTTGTAACTATGCGATAATTATAATAATATATCAGGTAAGTAAACTTTTTTGTTTACTTACTTTTTTTGTCTTATTAGGAATGAAATTTACATGAAAAACTTATTAGTCGCTTTAGGCGCAAGTTTTCTCTTAGCGGGATGTTTTGATGAACCGAAAAAGCAGGATGCAGACTCGGCTCAAAAGCCAGCAGAGCAAAGCCAAGCTGAAGCAGGAGTAAAATCTGAGGAAAAAACCTCAAAGCAAAAAAATGCTGAAGAGAGGAGTTCTTCAGAAAAATCAGACAAAGCTGTAAATACAGATAAGTCAGAAGCTAAAGCGGTAGCGCCTTCGATAACAGAAGCGAAAAGTAGTACAGTTAAATCTGTGACTGGGCGAGATAAAAACACAGAAAAACGCCATAAACCAGAGAAGAGCGTTGTGAAAAAATCAGTAAGTTCGTCCCATGTAACAAAACTTGCCAATAAAACAAAGTCAGCTAAACGCCGTAAAGATGTTGATGGGACTTATGAAAATGGCAAATTAGTGAGTAACTTCTCACCAGAAGAATTACGTGTTGGCGCACAAACTCCAATGACAGCTAACGAAATTCTTCACGAAAAAATGCAATGCCGTTATCCATTTATGTCTCAGCAAGAAATTGCTGATAATAATTGCGGTGTGAAAACTGTAACAATTTCCTACTAAATCTAAATTTGCAAAGAGGGCTAAATTTAGCCCTCTTTTCATTTATACCAAAATAGCTTTTCACTGGTTTGCCAAATGGTTTCGGCAATTTCTGAAGCACTTTCTGTGCGTAACTCGCATAGTGATTGAAAACTTACCCTTAAACGCTCTGGGCAATTTGGCTCTCCTTGAAATCCAAATACCGGCATATCTGGCGCATCTGTTTCTAACAATAAGCAGTCTAATGGCAATTTGCGAATAGCCTCTCTGGTTTTATTTGCTCTTGCATAAGTAATAGTACCACCTACGCCAATTTTGTAGCCCAAATCCACAAAGCGTTTTGCTTGTTCATAACTCCCCGCAAAGCCATGTACCACGCCTGTTTC
This sequence comes from Actinobacillus vicugnae, assembly GCF_901687125.1. Classification (GTDB taxonomy): domain Bacteria; phylum Pseudomonadota; class Gammaproteobacteria; order Enterobacterales; family Pasteurellaceae; genus Actinobacillus; species Actinobacillus vicugnae. The sequence goes on along the minus strand of NZ_CABFJY010000022.1, from coordinate 159,028 downwards.
TGTGAGTTGCGCTTTCCTTAAAAAGAGCGAAAGTTGATCATGACTTTTACGGGAATGTAAATTTACAGGTAAATTAAACCGCTTAGCAAAGGCGAGCTGCGCTTCTAAATAGAAGCATTGTTTGCGCCAAAGTTCAAGCGTACAAACATTCTCAACCGCTTTTTCTAAGCCAATTTCAGCTATTGCGGTACATTGTGGATCTCGTTTAGCGAATAGCGTTTCAAGTAGATCCAAATGAGCGATTTGATGTTGCTGAATATAAAGTGGATGCAATCCTAACCCATACACCAAATGAGCGGGCATTTTTTGAGCACAAGCGGTCACTTTTGCAAAGTTTTCTGCAAATACCGAGACGATCAAAATTCGTTCAACATTTTGGGCCTTGGCATTCTCAGTTAATTGTGGAATGCTAAGTTGCAGGCTTTCGGATAAGTAATCAAGGTGGGTATGAGTGTCAAAAAAGCGCATAATGTTTAGATCTTTAAAAAAGAAAAAAGCGAGGAAATTTTCCTCGCTTTTAAGCTATTAATCAAGTTTAGTTTGTGCTGTAGGCATCTTCATCTCGTTCGCCTAAAGGTTTAAGCAGAGTGAAGAACAGTACGATGCAAACAACAGTTGAAGCTAAACCTAAGTAAACTGAAAGGTTATAATCTAAACCGAAGCCAATTTTGTTGTAGAACAGATAGGTAGCACATACGGTAGTAATAAACCATGCAGGGATTGAGCATACCCAGTGGAATTTTTTGTAGCGATATAAATAAGCGGCTGCCGTCCAAAGCATTACCATTGCAGTCATTTGGTTTGCCCAAGTGAAGTAACGCCATAACACGCTAAAATCAATTTTTGATACAAAAAAGCCTAACGCAAATAATGGGATTGCAATCATTAAACGTTTTACTAATGAGCGTTGATCAACATTAAAGATTTCCGCAAGTTGTAAACGTGCTGCACGGAATGCAGTATCACCAGAGGTAATAGGTAATACCACAACACCTAAAATAGCAAAGATACCACCAATAAAACCTAAGAAGTGCATTGAGCTATCGTACACGACTTTAGACGGAGAGCCTGCTGAGATAGCATCTTGTAATGCTTGTGGGTTCTCATAGAATGCAAGACCTACCATACACCATACTAATGCAATCACACCTTCAGTAATCATTGCACCGTAGAAAATAAAACGACCTTCGCTTTCATTTTCTGCACAACGCGCCATTAATGGTGTTTGAGTTGCGTGGAAACCAGATAATGCGCCACAAGAAATAGTTAAGAATAATAGCGGCCAAATTGGTACATCGCCTTTCGGTTGGAAGTTTTGGCTGAATTTTTCCCAAGTTAAACCTTGACCATCTGCATTAATCGTACGGAAGAAATCAATTGGGTCTTGTGCGCTTAAATGAGATGACACTAAACCATATACCATGCCAATAGACATAAATAGCAATAATGCGCCAAAGAATGGGTAGATACGACCGATGATTTTATCTACAGGTAGGAGTGTTGCTAAGATATAGTAAGCAAAGATGATAAACGTCCAAAGGCTGATTACAGTTGCTTTATCCATACCCCAAACAATTACGCCACCTGCTGTCACAGCTTCTTGAACAGACTCTACATCACCTAATTGGATTGCCCCTGAAGTTGCACCTGCAACATCCATGGTAATCGTAGCCATCAATTGTGCTGGGCTTGCTACGAATACCACACCTACAAGTAATAACAGCACAAGTGCCATAACGTTGATAAAGACTTTAACAGGGCGACCTAAGAATTTTCCTGCCAATACAGGCATTGTTGCACCACCATTACGGATACTTAACATACCGCAGAAGTAGTCGTGTACCGCACCCGCAAAGATACAGCCAATTACAATCCAAATCATTGCAACAGGCCCATATAATGCACCAAGGATTGGACCAAAAATTGGGCCTGTTCCTGCGATATTTAATAACTGAATTAGCCAAATTTTCGTTTTTGACATTGGCATATAATCAACACCATCATTCATTGCATAAGCAGGTGTTGTTTTTTTCGGATTAATTACGAAGATTTTTTCGATAATTTTTCCATAAACAAAGTAGCCAAGTACGAGGACTGCTACACAGAAAAAGAACCACAACATAATAACGGTAACCTTATAAAATTTTGAATTTGAAAGACAAATCGCCAAAAGGCGTTGTATTTTAGTGATATATGTGAATAAAGTAAATCAAGCTTGTAATCATTAATAAGTATTTATGTGAGAAATGTGAATCGCTTCAAATTGTTGCATAAAACTTATTCGTTAAAAATGAATAGCTACTAGGTTTATATACTAGTAGCTATTTTCTAGTTATTTATTTCGTTTTTGTTCAAACGTATTAAGTAGCTGATTAATTTGCTCATTACTAAAGATTTCAGTAAGAGTATGACTTAACTTACGGCGCCAGTTTGGATATTCCGTGCTTGTGCCAGGAATATTTACTGGCTCTAACATATTTAACCAATCCTCTGGTTGAGTGCCAAATAAAGCGCTATTGGTATCAGCGACATAGCTTTGTAATTGGTGTACAAACTGTAAACTTACTCCTTCGCTATCTTTTGCAAGATCTTGGACTTTTTCGACCGCTTGTCGAATCGCTTCCTTATTGAAATGGCGATTTTGTTTCAAGATATTCAACACTTTTTCACTTGGGTAGACCCCAAATTTTTCGCCCAAATCAAAATCATAGCCTTTCCAATAGCCTTGCACTGTTGGTAAATCGTGAGTACTTAATGTGGTCATCGCTTGATACGGATAATTGGTTAGTGGTTTGCTACCGTGTTGATCCCATTCAAAATAGAAAATGTTATAGGCAAGAATACCTTTTTCTTGCAATTTTTGCAGCATACCTTTCGGTACTGTACCGAGCGCTTCGGCAATAATTAAGCATTGATTTCGTTGGCTTTCTAACGCCAAAATTGCTAATAAATCCTCCAATGGATAACGCACATAAGCGCCGTTTTTAGCCGAATCACCTTTTGCCACCCACCACATTCTCGCAAAGCCAAGAATATGATCGATGCGCAATGCGCCACAATCTTTCATATTGGCTCGCAATAACTCAATATAAGGTTGATAACCTCTTGTTTGTAGCACTTCAGGATGCATTGGTGAAAGTCCCCAATTTTGCCCATTTGGCGCCATAATATCAGGCGGAGCGCCAATGGAAGCATCTAGTACAAATAATTGCTTATCAGCCCAAGTTTCTGCACCATTATCAGCAACACCGACCGCTAAATCTCGGTAAAAACCAATCGGCATATTCAATGCTTTTGTCAATTGATTACACGCTTTTAATTGTTGTTGCGCTACAAATTGTAACCACATATAAAAACGGACTAATTCACTTTGCTCAATTTGGAATGATTGGACCGCTTCTAAATGATAATCCTGATACTGTTTTTCCCAGAAATTCCAGCCCCATTGTTCGCTAAATTGGGTTGATAGCCAGTGATGAAGCGCATCGAATGTCGCTTGAATTTTTAAGCTCTCGCCATATTCAGCAATAAATTGCTCAAATGCTTGTTGGTCTTGTTGCACAAAAGTAGCATAAGCAAGATGTAGCCCCTCAAGTTTTAGCCACATCACTTGCGAATAATCCACATACTCTTTGTTTCTTGCTTGTGAGAGTTGTTGCTGGATTTCGCGAGAATTGAACCACAACTGTGCTTGTTCAGATTGCTGAAATGCCTCAATCGCCGTTACATCAATATAAATAATATTCTGCCATAAACGAGAAGAAGGGCTGTAAGGACTAGCTCCTTCAGGGTTGGCAGGAAACAGTGCATGAATTGGGTTTAATCCGACAAAATCACCGCCTTTTTCAGCAATCTTATGTAAGAAGTTTTTTAAATCGCTAAAATCCCCAATTCCCCAGTTCCGTTCAGAACGAAGCGTGTAAAGTTGTAAAATTGCGCCCCATAATTTCTGTTTTTGTTGTAACTCAATTGGCTGATAAGCCGTTTTAGGTGTGATAATTAAGCGGCATCCAACAGAATGCCTCTCTCCTTCAAGTTGCAATTGGTGATAGCCTAATGGCAAATCGCACGGTAAGTTAATCGCATTTCGTTTGACTTTGCCACTTAATATTTCCCCGTTTTCAAGTTGTAATTGCCAATGAGCTTGTAAATATTGGCTACGATTTGCAAGATTTAGTCGAATATAGACCGCTTGTCCTTCTGTTACGACTTTTACAGGGGGCAACAGTTTAGTACTTTGTGGCTTGCCTAAGCGTTTCGCAATTTTTTTGCGCACCTCAAGGCTTGCATAGCGACGACGGCCATATTCATCAAAAAAATAAGAATTAAGATAAGGGTGAAGCGATTTCATTGTTATTTTCCTTTTTTGCTTGTGTAAGGATAGCCTTACAAGCGGTCATTTTTTACTAATTTTTTGCAAATCGGAGGAGGCTCCTCCGATCATTACGGTTTAGCCTTTTACTCCACCAGCGGTTAAGCCACCGACTAACCAACGCTGTGCCAATAAGAATACGAGGGTAATTGGAATCGCCGACAAAATTGCGGCAGCAGCAAAATCACCCCAAAGATAATTTTGTGGATGCAAATATTGCTGCATACCAACTGCGAGAGTGTAGTTTTCTACATCACGCAACAAGAGTGAAGCGACAGGGACTTCGATAATGCTTGAGATAAATGACAAGATAAATACTACCGCTAAAATTGGTACAGAAAGTGGTAATAAAATTAAGCGGAAAGTTTGCCATGGGCTTGCACCATCAAGTGCGGCGGCTTCTTCTAGCGATTTATCAATTGTTTCAAAATAGCCTTTGATGGTCCAAACGTGCATTGCAATCCCACCTAAATAAGCAAAGATTACCCCACCATGTGTATTTAACCCTAAGAACGGAATATAGTCGCTTAAGCGGTCAAATAACGCATATAATGCAACCAATGAAAGCACTGCAGGGAACATTTGGAAAATCAACATTGACTTCAACAACACGCTCTTACCCGCAAAGCGTAAGCGAGCGAATGCATAAGCTGCGGTGGTGGAAAGTGCCAATGTAATTAATGCCGTGATTCCCGCTACTTTTACAGAGTTCCATAACCAAAGTAATACGGGGAATGGCGGTGGCGTTACGCTACCATCTGCGTGTATGACGCTGATGCCAAGTGCTAATTTCCAATGCTCTAGTGAAATTTCACTTGGAATCAATTCACCGATTGCTAAATTACCAGGGCGTAACGAAATACCGATAATCATCAGCATCGGGAATAAAATCACAGCACAAAAGCAGATTAAAAAAAGGTGCGTAGAAAACAAACGCAATTTCATGGATTTAGGTTGAACAATAGCCATAATGAATATCCTCTTTAATGCCCTTTCTATATGCTGAAAGGGCAAGGAAGTGTAAAACTAGTCTTGTGATAATTTAGTCATTCTGATTTGGAATAAAGCTAATCCACTTACCAGTAAGAAGATGATCACAGCAATCGCAGCAGCTAAGCCAAAATCTTGCGTGCCACTGCCTTCAAAGGCAATACGATAGGTATAACTTACTAATAAGTCGGTATGCCCTGCTGGGGTGGTTGTTCCCACCATATTTGGCCCACCGTTAGTTAATAATTGAATAAGTACGAAGTTATTAAAGTTGAAAGCAAAACTTGCAATCATTAATGGCATAAGCGGTTTAACTAATAATGGCATCGTAATTTTGGTGAAGTTTTGCCATACCGTTGCGCCATCAATAGCGGAAGCTTCGTATAAATCATGTGGAATCGCTTTAAGTAAGCCCATGCACACAATCATCATATAAGGGTAACCGAGCCAAGTATTCACAATCAGCAACATCGCTTTAGCTAAAAATGGATCATTAAACCATTCTGGGCGAATGCCGAATAATTGATTCAAGATAAGGTTAATTTCACCAAAACTTTGGTTAAATAACCCTTTGAATACCAAGATTGAAATAAAGCCTGGTACAGCATAAGGCAAGATCAGTAGTAAGCGATAAACTGCTTTGCCTTTTAGCGCCTCCCATTGCACTAATGAAGCAAAAACCATGCCGAGTAGCGTAGTAAAAATGACCGTTAAAAGCGCAAACACCACAGTCCAGATAAAAATTTTAATAAATGGTTCTTGTACGCCATCATCGGTGAGAATTTTGACAAAGTTTTGCCAACCAACTGAAACGGTATAGCCTGGTTCTAGACGGTTACCAATAAATTGCCCTTGTTCATCAATAGGTTGAAAAAAGCCAATATCATCATTTGGTTTATAACGTTCGCCCGTTTCATGATTGGTTAAAATTTGGGTTTGCCCATCAAAGTGATAGCGAGCTTTTTGCTCTGCAAATTGACGAAGCGAGCTCATCGTCACAATTTGTTCAGTTGGCAATAGTACTTTTATTGCTTGTAATTTCGTTCTGTTTTGCGTCACTGCTTTTAATGGTGCAACAGCGCTATTTGGCAGTTGCTCCACTTCATTCATCGTTAATTCTTCAGGAAGTGTGTCGAATACAAGCGGTTCAGAAAGGTAATTTTTTTGCGAATTAGGATTAGTTAGTGCAATTTGATACTGATTCTCGCCCGCTTGTAATAACTTGAAATTTAAGTGTTCACCTGAAGCATAGGTTTGGCTTTGTAACTGACGAACAACTTGTTCGAAATTGAGTTGGTTTGAGCCACTGTAATTAGTAAACGCAATCACAACGGTGCAAATCAATGGAAATAGCACAAAAATTCCCATGGCAGCAACACCAGGATAGACATAGCGCCAACGATAAGTTGCTTGATTTGAAAAAATATAAATCCCCGCTGTGACAACCACTAATACCAGCAATGCAAACAAGATTTCACCTTGCAAATAAATAGTGAATACGAGATAGAAAGAAAGTAGATAAAGTAATCCGATAAAGAGACGTTTAGCCCAAAGTTGGGAAGGGGGCATTGTATTTGATGTTGGCATAGTTGTTTCCCCTAAGTTTGTTGATGGGAGATATAGGACGCCATTAATGGCGTCCTGACAAGAGATTAGCAAGAACTATTCTTTTTCGATTTTTGCTTGTGCTTCATCAAGCGCCGCTTTTACTGATTGACGACCTGTAGTTGCATTATTAATTGCCGCTTTTTCTGAATACCAGAAACGACTCATTTGCGGAATATTTGGCATAATTTCACCATTTTCTGCATTTGTCATTGTTGCTGCAATACGAGGATCTTTCGCTAATTTTTCTTGGAAAGATTTCAGCGCAACAGCGCCTAATGGAGCATCTTTATTTACCGTGGTTAATCCTTCATCGGTTAATAAATAGTTTTCTAAGAACTCTTTAGCTAAATCTTGATTTGGGCTAGAAGCATTTACCGCTGCGCTTAATACACCAACAAATGGTTTAGAGGCTTTGCCATTAAGGGTAGGTAAAACCGCTACACCATAATTGATTCCGCTTTTTTCGATATTTGCCCAAGACCATGGACCATTAATGGTTAAAGCGGTATTACCTTTATTAAATGCCGCTTCTGAAACCGCATAATCCATATCGGCATTAATCACTTTTTTGTTTACGAGATCAACCACAAATTGTAAACCTTTTTGTGCACCTTCGTTATTTACACCAATATCTTTTACATCATAACCATTTGGTGTCACTTTAAATGCATAAGCGCCTTGAGATGAAATGACCGGCCATGTGAAATACGGTTCTTGTAAATTCCACATAATTGCGCTCTTACCTTTAGCTTTAAGATCTTTATCTAGCTGTTCAATTTCTTCCCAAGTTTTCGGTGGCGTCGCAACGAGATCTTTGTTATAAATTAAAGAAATTGCTTCAATTGCGATTGGGTATGCGATCTGTTTACCGTTATATTTATTTGCTTCCCAACCAATATCTGATAATTTTGCTTTAAATTCAGCACTTGGTTTTACTTCAGCAAGTAAGCCTGCTTGCGCATAGCCACCGAAACGGTCGTGAGCAAAAATAATGACATCAGGGCCATCGCCAGTTGAAGCAACTTGTGAGAATAATTCTTCTAATTTTCCAGGGTGTTCTACTACTACTTTTACGCCTGTTTCTGCTTCAAATTTTTTACCTACTTCAGCTAGGCCGTTATAGCCCTTATCGGCACTAATCCAAATATTGAGCTGACCTTCCACAATTTTTGCATTGACGCCTTGAGCAACACAGAGTCCAGTTAATACAGCTAATGCGGTTTTAGTGAGTTTTTTCATAGGGTTTTCCTCATTTGATTTGACAAGTAGATCAGTTTTCTGACCTTTTACGCATAACATAATAAAAAATTCTTTTGTCATTTCATCCTCCCCCTCTCTCCTCCCTATAACTGAATTTATTGATTTAGTTCACAGATTTGCAAACGTTTGCTTTTTTTGTGAAATCGATCACACTTTTCAAGCATTTTTTTGTGATCTAATTCACAAAAAAACAGAATAAAAACATAAACTTGAGCAATGAAAAAAATTATCGAAAGTATGATGTGGAAAGCATAAAAATCCGTAAACTACCAAGCAAATTTAAATTGGAGAGGACAAAAACATGACAGATGTACGATTGGTAAACGTGTGCAAATCCTATGGCAATGTACATATTTCTAAAAATGTGAATTTAGAGATTAAAGATGGCGAATTTGTCGTTTTTGTTGGTCCATCAGGCTGTGGCAAATCAACTGTGTTACGCATGATCGCAGGCTTAGAAGAAATTACCTCAGGTGATCTTTTTATTGGTGATAAACGAATGAATGATGTACCACCTGCAGATCGTAATATTGGTATGGTGTTCCAATCTTATGCACTCTACCCACATCTTTCTGTGGCTGAGAATATGTCATTTGGCTTAAAACTGGCTGGCGCAAAAAAACAAGAAATCACTCAGCGTGTAAATCAAGTAGCAGAAATTTTGCAACTGGCACATTTACTTACACGTAAACCAAAAGAATTGTCAGGTGGTCAGCGTCAGCGTGTGGCGATTGGACGTACTTTAGTCTCACAACCTGAAGTCTTTTTATTAGATGAACCGCTTTCGAATTTAGATGCAGCCTTGCGCGTACAAATGCGGGTAGAAATTTCCAAATTACATAAAAAATTGGGTAGAACCATGATTTATGTAACCCACGATCAAATTGAAGCGATGACACTTGCCGACAAAATTGTAGTGTTACAAGCCCTTTCTGCAGGGAGCAACCTTTCAACTAATGTGGCACAAGTAGGTAAGCCTTTGGAACTTTATCACTATCCAGCCAATCGTTTTGTAGCTGGCTTTATTGGTTCTCCAAAAATGAATTTTTTACCTGTACGAGTCATTGATGTGCGTGAAGGTGGGGTAAAAATTGAGCTACCAGATTCAACTCATTTAAATTTCTGGGTGCCAGTAGAAAGTCATGGTGTAAAAGTGGGCGATAACCTCTCTCTCGGTATTCGACCTGAGCATTTACTTCCAAGTGATCAAAGTGAAGTAAGCATTTCAGGTGTGGTAAAAGTAGTTGAGCAGCTAGGTAATGAAACACAAGTGCATATCGAAATGCCACCTATTAAACAAAGTTTAGTTTATCGTCAAAATGACATTGTATTAGTGAAAGAAGGCGATTCAATGTCAATTGGTATTAATCCGAATCGTTGCCATCTTTTCCGTGAAGATGGCACAGCGTGTAAGCGTTTATTTGTAGAGCAAGGTGTATAAACGTCTTAAGGGTTTCCCTGAAATTTTAAGAATGAAAAAAACTGTCTGAAAAAAGAGAAAGGAGTTTCCTATGAACCTCAATAAAACAATGTTAGCAACTTTAGTTTCAAGTGCATTACTTTCAACCAGCGCATTAGCTGTTGATTTTCACGGCTACGCTCGTTCTGGTATTGGCTGGACATCTGGAGGGGGTGAGCAATCCGCATTTACTGTGAATGGTGGTGGTTCAAAATACCGTTTAGGTAATGAAGCCGAAACCTATGCAGAGCTAAAATTAGGTCAAGAGCTTTATAAAAATGGCGAAAAGTCTATTTATTTAGACACCAACGTTGCTTACTCAGTGAATCAACAAGTGGACTGGGAAGCAACTAATCCAGCATTGCGTGAAATTAACGCACAGTTTAAAAATTTTGCCGATAGCTTACCAGGCGCAACTTTATGGGCTGGTAAACGTTTCTATCAACGTCATGATGTACATATGAATGACTTCTACTATTGGGATATTTCAGGCCCAGGTGCGGGGATAGAAAATATCGATGTTGGGTTTGGTAAACTTTCTTTAGCAGTAACGCGTAATACTGAAAAAGATGGTGCGTATAGCTGGAACTATAACCCAATTAGCAAAAAATGGGAAAGTAGCCAAAACAAAAATAAAGACGTTTACAACGATGTATTTGATGTGCGTTTAGCAGGTATTGAAACTAATAAAGACGGCTCATTAGAAATCGGCTTCGACTTTGGTAATGCGCATACCAAAAATGGCGCAATCTATGAAAAAGATGCGACCAAACGTGGCTATATGGCAACCATTGAGCATACGCAAGGCAATTTCTTCGGCGGTTTTAATAAATTTACTGCGCAATATGCAAAAGATGCGATGACATCATGGAGCACAGGTCATTCACAAGGTGGTTCAGCTAATAATAAAGGCGATATGCTTCGCTTAATCAACCAAGGTGTGGTGCAAGCAAGTGATAAAGTTGAAGTGATGTATGCGTTAATTTACGAAAAAACAGACTTAGATAATAAGCAAGGCAAAACTTGGTACTCAGCGGGTATCCGTCCAATGTACAAATGGAATGAAACGATGAGTACATTATTAGAAGTCGGCTATGATCGTATTAAAGATCAAGCAACAGGCAAGAAAAATGATCTCGTGAAATATACCGTAGCGCAACAATGGCAAGCGGGTAACAGTATTTGGGCTCGCCCTGCAATCCGTGTATTTGGTACATACGCACATTGGAACGATAAATTTAACACGGCAAGTCGCACCGACGCTGGCTATAAAGCGAAAGACGGCGAATTTATTGGCGGTGTTCAATTTGAAGCATGGTGGTAAAACCAAGTTGGGGCGTAATGTTACGCCCCTTTTATACATAAGAAAGATAAAGTTGGAGAAGCATTTATGTTTCAACTCACTGAGCCTCACACAGCTAGGCTCTATGGGTTGCTCTGAATCGGAAGAGGTTATCCCTCTCCCAATTAAAATTATCTGCCATAAATGGCGGGCTTTCAACCTAAAAGGTACAAAAAATGAAAACCAAAATCGCAGTATTTTTATCAAGTGTTTTATTCACATCAGGTGTGATGGCTAACATGCCCTCTAAGGCTGATTTAAGCCGTTTTGGTTGGCAAGATGTAAACTTCTCACAAAAAATGGTCAGTGAGCTTTCAGAAAAACAAATTCGCTCATTCAGCCAAACCTTAGCAGGCACCAATAGTGCGGTGATTGGTTATAAAATTCCTGCTAATCAAGGCACATTAAAAATCAAAATTAGCAGTTTAGTGGTGGATAACAACCACATTTTTATCCCAAATGTATTGGTATTAGATTCAAATTTTAATGAGTCGCTCACTTATCCCGCTTCACAATTTAAAGTGGTAGAAGAACGAGGTTTTGAAGGCGGACAAGTTCAGACAGAATTAAGTCTTACTCCTGCCACAGGACAAGATTTTATTTATTTGTTGATTTATACCACCGAACAAGATTTAGCAGGGCAAACTAAATTTACTCACCCAGCTAAACTATATGCCAAAGCCAAAGGCAACCAACCACCCGCAATTGCGGATTTAATCGTAAAACATACGAACGCAGGACAGATCCAAATTAATGTCGATGGTATACAAAGTACCCAATTTGTTGGCTTAGGCAATGTGGTCAATGGCGGGGCATTATTTGAAGCAAAAACGACTGCTTCTCAAACAGTAGGAACAGAAAAACAAGCGGTCAAAAATCCACAAAAAATGGCAAAACCAAAAGCGGTAGAACAAACTACCGAGCAATATTTTAATCAAGCAGTAACCAACGCGCTTAAAAATAACGATATTAATAAAGCGATGAATTTGGTTAATGAGGCGGAGCAGTTAGGGCTTTCGACCCCTCGCCAAATTTTCTTAAAACAAGTTTCTACCAACAAATAGTGTTTTTTTCATTGTTATTTTGCCACTGGAGTTTCTAGTGGCTTTTTTATTTTGCTGATCAAATGGGAAGAATATTGCTAAAATTATTTTAGGCGCAGGAAAAGAACAACAGCGCCTAATGTATGTAGTGGAGGATAAATGCAAGCAACATTTTCAAGATTGATTCCAACCAAATTAATTTCCAGCAAAGTGAATCGCACCGCAAAAGCCACAGAAATGGTGGAGCGCACGTTACTATTAAATGAATTAAATCGCGCAGAATTTTACCCAATCACATTAGTCGTGGCGCCTGCAGGCTATGGAAAAACAACGCTAATCTCACAATGGAAAGAAAAGCAATTAGCTAGAAATCAGCGTATTGGTTGGTATTCGCTTGACGAAAGTGATAATAAAGTTGAACAGTTTTCTGCTTATTTTACCGCAGCCCTTTCGCACGCAACGGATTTATCTTTCAGTGGCATTACTTACCAAACCAATTTAGTTGAATATTTTTCGCAATTACTGATTCAACTTTCTGAAATTCGTAGCCATTTTTATTTGATAATTGATGATTATCATCATATTGAAAATGCCGAAATTCACGAAGCAATCCGATTTTGGCTTAAACATCAGCCACAAACTATGAGCTTGATTGTATTATCTCGTTTAACCCCGCCATTAAGTATCACCAATTTGCGGATTCATGAACAATTATTAGAGATCGACGTTCACCAGTTGGCTTTTAGTCCCAGCGAAACACGCCAATTTTTAGCGACAAAATTTAATGAGCCACTTAGTGACGACGAAGTGTTTTCACTGTGTGATCGGGTTGAAGGCTGGGCTACTGCATTGCAATTAGTCAGCCTTGCCGTGAAACAAAATCCTGAATTATTGCGCTCGCCTGAAAAGTTATTTGCGAAGCTAAATCAGCAGCATATTGCTGATTATCTAAATGAAGAGGTTTTTCATTACGTTGATCCCGAGCTCAAATTATTTATGCAACGTTGCGCTATTTTACGTTCAATGAATGAAAAATTAGTGCTAGCACTCACTAAAGATGAAAATGGCGTGAAAAAGCTTGATGAATTAGAAAAAATGGGGCTATTTATTCAGCGAATTTTACATGATGATGGCGAAATTTGGTGGAAATTTCACCCAATTTTAGCATCTTGCTTAGCACAAAGCTGTCGTTTGGAATTGCCAACTGAATGGCAAGAGCTACATAAAACTGCCTCAATGATGTGGCTGAAATTGGGCTATGGTTCTGAAGCACTTTATCATGCGCAAATGTTAGAAGACTCTCAAACGTTATACGCTATTTTGCAAGAATATGGCTGGGAGCTATTTCATCAAGGTCAACTAAAATTATTGGAAGATTGTCTTGCGCTACTTTCGGCGGAGCAACTTTGGCAAGATTCAAATTTAGTATTGCTAAAAGCATGGCTTGCGCAAAGCCAGCACCGCCATCAGGAGGTGTCAGGTATTTTGCAAAAATTTCAGCCAAATCAACCGCTTGTTGCGGATTTACAGTCACGTTTCGATGCATTAAAAGCGCAAGTGGCGATTAATGAAGGTAATGATGAGCAAGCTTATACTTTAGCGAAACAGGCATTGGTACATTTATCATCCAATTTTGGCTATGCACAAATTGTGGCAAATTCAATTATTGGCGAAGCGCAACATTGTCGAGGCTATTTAAAAGAAGGCTTGGCACAAATGCAAAAAGTAGAAAAAATGGCATTGGAGCAAAAAGCTTATCATCAGTGGTTGTGGTCAAAATTACAACAGGCTGAAATTTTATCGGCACAAGGTTTCTGGCAATCAGCATACGATCTTTTAAAAGACACCACTTTACAAGCACAGCATTTGCATCAAATTCCAATGCATGAATTTTTATTGCGTTTGAAAGGGCAAATTTTATGGGAGTGGCACCATTTAGACCAAGCAGAAGCAATGGCTAATGCAGGCATTGAAGTACTGGAAAAAGAAGGAGAGCAAGCACATTGTTTAGCATTATTAGCGAAAGTTTCGCTTACCAAAGGTGATTTAAATAATGCAGGACGTCTATTGGAGCAGTGCCGTAATTTAATTATTTCACACGCAGTACATTGGGATTGGCGCTCAACCTTTGATGAAGTGCAAATGCTCTATTGGCAAATCAGTGATGATAAATCACATCTGGAAAGCTGGCTGACCCAAGTAAGTTTACCAGCACAAGAAAACAATCACTTTTTACAACGCCAATGGCGCAATATTGCACGTTGTTATTTATTGCAAGATAACTTTGAACAAGCGTTAGATATTTTAAACCGCTTGTTACAAACTTCTGCTACCTTTAATTTAATCAGCGATACACAGCGCGCATTGATTTTACGCAACCGAGTGTTTTATCGCCAAGGTAGAGCAGATCTCGCGCAAAAAGATTTGATTCGGGCGTTGAATCTTTCACAACAAACTAATTTTATTAGCGCTTTTGTGATTGAAGGCGATTTAATGGCGCAACAAATCCGCCAACTGCTACAACTCAATGTATTAGATGAGCTTGCGATCCATAAAGCACAATTTATTTTGCGTAGTATTAATCAGCATAATCGACATAAATTTGCTCACTTTGATGAGGAGTTTGTAAATAACTTGCTGAAAAATCCACAAGTACCTGAATTGTTAAAAATTAGCCCACTTACCGCTCGAGAATGGCAAGTGTTAGGGCTGATTTATTCGGGCTACAGTAATGAGCAAATTTCACAGGAATTAGTGGTGGCGATTACTACAATTAAAACCCATATTCGCAATTTATATCAAAAAATTGGCGTGGCAAACCGCAGTGAAGCCATTGAATATACCCGTAGTTTATTAAGGATGATGGGCTATAACTAATCATAAAAAAGGGCAACAAAAAAGTTGCCCTTGCTTTTATCTAAGAAGTTATTTTTTCCAAATACGTGCTTGGTAATCACGGATTGAACGGTCTGAACTGAATGCGCCCAAACGTGCCGTATTTAGAATGGTTGATTTTAACCAAGCGGTCTGATTTTGGTAACGTTTTGCAACTTCTTGTTGCGCCTCACGATAGCTTGCAAAATCAGCTAATACGCAGAAATAGTCTTTATTTAGCAAGTCATAAACCAGTGGTTCAAAGATTTCTGGGTTACCGCCCGAAAATGAGCCGTCTGCCAACGCCTCAATCGCTTTGCGTAACACATTATCTTGTTGATAGTAGTCGCGAGAAACATAACCTTTTTCACGCAACTCACGCACCGATTCAACCGTATGACCAAAAATGACCACATTTTCTTCGCCTGCAAATTCAGCAATTTCTACGTTTGCACCGTCTAATGTACCTAAAGTAATTGCGCCATTTAATGCCAATTTCATATTACCCGTACCAGAAGCTTCTTTACCTGCCAATGAAATTTGTTCTGATACATCCGCTGCTGGAATAATTTTCTCCGCCAGACTTACGCTGTAGTTTGGTAAAAATGCCACCTGTAATTTGCCTTGCATATCAGGATCGTTATTGATCACGTGTGCCACATTATTAATCGCTTGGATAATTTGTTTCGCCATAAAATAACCTGGCGCAGCCTTACCAGCAAAAATAAACACTCGAGGCACAAATTCCATATTTGGATTAGCTTTAAGCGCTTGGTATGTGGCAATGATATTTAATAAATTCAAATGTTGGCGTTTATATTCATGGAAACGTTTAATTTGTACATCAAAAATCGCATTTTGATTAACTTGAATCCCGAGTGTTGCTTCAATAACTTTCGCCAATGCCTGTTTATTTTGTTGCTTAATTTGTGCGTAAGCGGTCTGAAATTCTCCATTTTCTGCAAGCGGTTCAATTTGGCGTAATAATTCCAAATTTTGTGTCCAATCGCCGTCGATATGTTGATCGAGCAATGCACTTAATAACGGATTGGCTTGGCGAATCCAACGGCGAGGGGTAATACCGTTTGTTACATTATGGAATCTGTCGTTAAACAATTTGGCATAACTAGGGAATAAATCGCTAACCACTAAATCCGAATGAATCTGTGCCACACCATTTACCGCAAACGAGCCAACCACACATAGATTTGCCATACACACTTTGTTATTAGCAATCACCGCCGTTTCATTCCAAACATTTGCAAATTCTTGCTCACTGAAGCAAGCTTTAACTTGTCGGTATAACTCGAGATTGATTCGCTCAATAATAATCAAATGGCGAGGCAATAATTTGGCTACCAGATTTTGCTCCCATTGTTCCAGTGCTTCAGGTAATAAGGTGTGGTTAGTATAAGCGAATACTTTTGAGCAAATCGCCCATGCTTTTTCCCAACTGTAGTCATATTGGTCGAGCAATAAGCGCATTAATTCTGGAATCGCTATCGCTGGGTGAGTGTCATTTAATTGAATCACCTCAAATTCAGGCAATTGCTCGAGCGTTCTGCCTTTTGCCAAATGATTTTTAATAATATCTGCCACCGAACAAGCGCAGTGGAAATATTGTTGCATTAAACGTAATTCTTTACCATTTTGGTGATTGTCGTTCGGGTAGAGTACTTTGGTAATTTTTGAAGCATCAATCACAGCTGCTTCTGAATCTAAATATTCACCGTCATTAAATTTAGCTAAATCAAAAGCGGTTTCGCTATAACCTTGCCATAGACGTAATGGCTGTTGTACGCCTTTATAGCCGATAACAGGTAGATCGAATGCTTCGCCGTAAATTACCCATTCTGGTTGCCATTCATATTTATCGCCTACAATATGGTGAACTTCGCCCGCAAAACCGACCGCTTGGCGAAAGTCTGCACGGTGTGATTGCAACGGATAGAAATCACGCCCCCACGCATCGCCTTGTTCGTGTTGTCTGCCAGCCCAATCAAAACTTTGTTTGAATAAGCCGTATTGATAATGCAAGCCATAGCCAACTGCAGGTTGTGCAATACTTGCCATTGAATCTAAATAGCAAGCGGCAAGTCGTCCTAGCCCACCATTACCAAAAGCAGGATCAGTTTCTTGTTCTAAAATATCTACTAATGTTTTGCCATATTTTGCGAGTTTATCCACCACATATTGATAAACACCGAGATTTTGTAAATTGTTGCCGAGTAAACGCCCAACCAAAAATTCCATTGAGAGATAATTGACTTTACGGGTGTCTGCAAGCGGTTGATTTTTCGGGAAAAATTGCAATGCAGCTTGATGAGCAACTTGTGCCACCAATTGATACCATTGTTGTTCAGATAATTGGGCTGGTGTTAGAGAACGTTCTGCACAATAGTCTTGTAAGTGACGTTCGAATAATTCGGAAAATTGCGCTGTGATCGCCATAGTTTTTCTCCAATAAAGTAAAATTTTCGCTATTATCAAAAAGCAACTGCACAAAAAAATCCTCCCCACTAAAATTAGTCAGGGAGGATTGAGTAGTAGGACTATACCGATGACGATTTTTCGGTTTTAGTTTGTGCAGATTGTGGTTTAGGTTCTCTTTCAGGATCAAACTTCACCACAGGCACACAGCCACGGCAAGCACCTTGATTTACACCGAGTTCTTCGCAAAATTTATCGTATTTTGCGAGCATTTTTTTAAACCAGTTCTGTGGTTTATCTGATGAGTTACTAGACATCGTTAACCTCGTCTATTCCGTTATTATGTAGCTGTTATACAAAGAGTCTTGGTAGAGGCAAACCATGTTCGCCTCTACATCGTGGAGATAACTAATCACGGAAATTGTTAAATTGGAATGGCTGACCAAGCTCTGCGCCTTTCACTAATTGAATCGCCGCTTGTAAATCATCACGAGATTTACCCGTTACACGCACCTGATCACCCTGAATTTGGGTTTGTACTTTGATTTTCGAATCTTTGATCAATTTTGTGATCTTCTTCGCCATTTCGGTTTCAATGCCTTGTTTTAATTTAATCTCTTTTGAATAGAGTTTGCCATGGTGTTCAGCTTCACTTGGAATATCAAGTGAGTTGTGTTCAATACCACGTTTTACGCAAGAACCGATTAAAATTTCAATTAATTGTTCTAATTGGAAGTCTGATTCAGTGGTTAATTTAATACTTTCGTTTTTTTCATTAAGCTCAATAATAGCTTCAACACCACGGAAGTCATAACGTGTGCTTAAGACACGGTTAGCATTTTCAACCGCATTACGCACTTCGTGCATAGTGATTTCAGATACAATATCAAAAGATGGCATAATACATTTCCTTTTAATTAAACAAGTTTTTCGCATTGAGCAACACACACAATGCGGTTAAGTCACCAAAGTTTATCACAAATTTAGCCTGTTCTTGAACAGTTGGTTTTGCGTGTAGCGCAACACCAAGTGCAGCGGTTTTGATCATCGGCAGATCGTTCGCCCCATCACCCATTGCCACCCACTGATGTTGTGGAATCTGATACTGTTTACCTAACTTTGCGAGCGTTTCCGCTTTATATTGCGCATCAACCACTTTGCCCAGCACCACGCCTGTTAATTCACCATCAATAATTTCTAGCTGATTAGAAACCGCATGATCCAACTGATATTTTTCTTTTAAGTAATCAGCAAAATAATCAAAGCCACCAGAGGCAATTGCTAATTTCCAACCATACGATTTTAGCTCGCTTACCATTTGCTCAAAGCCGTCCATAAGCGGTAGATTTTCTCGTACGGTTTGCAAAATGCTTTCAGGGGCGTTTTCTAGCGTGCCAACGCGTTTACGCAAACTTTGTTCAAAATCGAGTTCACCACGCATAGCACTTGCAGTAATTGCCGAAACAATTTCACCTGAGCCAGCCAGTTTAGCAATTTCGTCAATACATTCAATTTTGATGGCAGTAGAATCCATATCCATCACTAATAAACCCACTTGTGCAAGATTTGGCTCAATAGCTAAATCAGCCACATCAGCCTCAATTTGTGCTGCATTAGCACGTAAATTATAAGCGGTTAAATTTGTCGAAAAAAATGCAATTTTATAGCCAAAATAGACCGCTTGTTTTAGCAGCTGCGCATTGGTTTGTGCGGAGAATTGGTTGATTTGCTGTTCAGAAAGTTGCTTGGAAAAGATAAAAATCGTGTTTGGCATAGTGTTCTCTTTTTAATAGACATTTGGATGTTGTACATAGATAATGCGTGTTTGAATTATCTATTATCAACTATTTATTAGCAATTAATCTATGTATTTACCCCGTGAAAAAATCGTGAAAATCGGTTTGCTTGCCAGCATCAGTGCGTTGTGCGTGATAATTGTAAGTGTGATTTTAAACGGTGTTAACCAGTTTAAATTAGGTTCACAACTGGCGAGTGTTAATCAGGTCTCTAACCTTTCGCACCTTTTGGTGCGTCAACAAGCCAATTTATTTTCGCTGATGTTAATGAAAAATGTAAAAAATGAAGAACTGATAGAAGCGCTTGGCGCTTTTTCGAAAGAAGAATTTGTGATTGATGCGAGTTTATATTCACCATCTGGTACGCTGATTGCACAAAGCCAAAATGCGCTAGAGCTTAAAGCGTTATTGAAACAAAATAGCAGTGCTGACACCAAGCAAATCGCCACACAACAAATTGTAGAACCCATTATTTCTCAACAAGATTTGGTCGGCTTTTTGCGAGTTACGTTTGATGCAGAATATGGACAGACCACTAAAAGCAAAGTAGAGCGAATTTTCCATCAATTATACGGACAGCTGATTATTTTGGTTTTAGTTGGGGTATTATTAGCGAGTAGTTATCACTATTTCTTCCGCCGTAAAGCGAGCGTGATACATTCACCAATTAAATTGCCAACCATTGCAACTAAAAGCCAAGCGCAACGTTTTCATTCACGCCGTCGTGCATTTAGACGTAAGTAATCGCTTGGAAAGCGATTGTAATTTAGGCTTAGGAGAGTATAATAGACCCCGTTTTTTTATTTATACCCACCCCTAATTAAAGAGGAATTCATGGCTAAAGAAGATTGCATTGAGATGCAAGGTACAATTTTAGAAACCTTACCAAATACAATGTTTCGTGTGGAATTAGAAAACGGTCACGTGGTTACCGCACACATTTCAGGCAAAATGCGTAAAAACTATATCCGTATTTTAACTGGCGATAAAGTAACTGTTGAAATGACTCCATACGATTTAAGCAAAGCACGCATTATTTTCCGTGCTCGTTAATTAAAGCTTAAAAACAAAAAACGGAAGTTGAGTGATCAACTTCCGTTTTTTGTTATTTTGCGGGCATAAATGACCGCTTGTAGCGCTATTTGTCGATAATCGCTTCTGCACAAGCAAAAGCGGACGACCACGCCCATTGGAAGTTATAGCCACCTAACCAACCCGTAACATCCAGCACTTCCCCAATAAAATAAAGCCCTTCAATGTGTTTCGCTTGCATGGTTTTTGATGAAATAAAATCCGTATCCACACCTCCCATGGTAACTTCAGCAGTGCGATAGCCTTCCGTACCATTTGGTAAAAATTGCCAATGGTGAATTAGCTGTTCTAATTGCGCTAATTCGTTTTTCGTCAATTGAGCGATCACTGTATCTTTCAGATAATGTTGCTCAAACCATAACTCAACCAGTTTCTTCGGCAAATAGCGACTTAAAACGGTTTTTAGCTGCAATTTCGGCGAAGATTGGCGTAATTCAGCTAAAATTTGACTAATTTCATTGCTTGGTAATAAATCAATCTCTACCGTTTCACCCAAATCCCAATAATTCGAAATTTGCAAAATCGCAGGGCCAGATAAGCCACGATGAGTAAACAACATTTGATTGCTAAAACTCTGCTGTCTGCAAGAGGCTCTTACGGGCAAAGCAATCCCCGAAAGACTGGCAAAATGTTTATCAGAATCTTTCCATGTAAAAGGCACAAGACTGGCACGTGGTGCAATTACAGGAATATCAAACTGCTCTGCGAGCTTATAACCAAATGAACTTGCACCTAACGCAGGCATGGACAATCCACCTGTAGCAATCACTAAATTCTCGGTTTCAAACAGCGCGCTAGCGGTCTGAATTCTAAAAGATTTTGCAAATTTTTCGACAGAAATAACCGCTTGGCGTAACAAGATTTCTACTTTACCTTTATCGCATTCTGCTTGCAGTAAATCGACAATTTGTTGAGAGCTTTCATCACAGAATAGTTGTCCAAGCTCTTTTTCGTGATAACTGATGCCATATTGCGCCACTAAGCCGATAAAATCCCAATTGGTATAACGAGCCAACGCTGATTTAACAAAATGTTTATTTTGGCTGAGGTAATGATTAGCGCTTACTTCTAAATTAGTGAAGTTACAAAAACCACCACCAGACATTAGAATTTTTCGCCCAATTTTTTTCCCTGAATCTAATACTGCAACACGCTTTCCCGCTTGCCCTAATTGTGCTGCACAAAATAACCCCGAAGCCCCAGCCCCAATAATAATTACATCAAATTGCTGCATTAGAAATTTAACACCTTATCTGCTTCAATTGTCCAATCGGCTAGTTCAATTAAAGTGCCAATTTCTACACCGTCTGCCAGCGGTAATTCTGTAATACCCCGTGCGGTGGTGCAAGTTTTACAGAGTTTAACTATTGCGCCTTGTGCAGTAAGAATTTCTAACATTTGCTGTAAGTTATAACCTTCTGCTGGGTTTTGTTTTTTCAAGCCAGCCGTAACAGAATCCGACATTAAAAACAGTTTGATTTGAGCTTGATGCTGTTCTTGAATTTGTAATGCTAAGCGTAAACCACTAAACAGCGATTCGTTGCCATATGGTGCAGAGTTGAAGATAAAGAGAAGTTTTTGCATGCTGTTTTCCTTGAAGAAGAGAATGACATAAGTTGAATATGATAAAGGACGCCAAGTATAGCGTCCTTTCCCAAACGAATATCGTTAGCCTACCCAAACAAATTTTGCGATAAACAGTAGCGATACCACTGCAACTGACGGGTTGATTTCTTTCCAACGCCCTGTACACGCTTTCATGACACAGTATGAAATAAAGCCGAATGCGATACCTTCAGTGATTGAATAAGTAAACGGCATCATAGCGGTAGTGATAAATGCTGGCGTTGCTTCGGTTAAATCATCCCATTTCACTTCAATTAAACTTGAAGCCATTAAAATCCCTACAAATACTAAGGCGCCAGCGGTAGCGTAAGCAGGAACCACGCCAGCTAATGGCGAAAAGAAAATAGTTAGAAGAAATAAAATTCCTACTGTTACTGCAGTTAAACCTGTACGACCGCCAACCGATACACCAGAGCCACTTTCGATATAGGTACTGATTGCTGAGGTTCCCATAAATGAACCTACCATTGCAGCGCTACTATCCACTAATAACGCCTGTTTCATACGTGGGAAACGACCTTGTTCATCCGCAAAGCCTGCTTTGGTAGTGACCGCAATTAATGTACCTGATGAGTCAAATAGGTTTACTAACATAAATGAGAAAATAATCCCAAGTAAACCAATATCAAGTGCGCTAGCAATATCAACCTGACCAACTACCGCATCTAAACTTGGAGGCATAGACATTACACCGTTGAAGCTTACTGCTGGGTCAAAAATTAACGCTAATGCCGTTACCATTGCAATTGAGATTAATACGCCAGAGTGAATGCCTTTTGCAGCTAATATCACAATGATAAAGAAACCAAAAATACCCATTAACACTTTCGGATCGTGCAGATCACCCAATGCCACAAGCGTTGCAGGGTTGGCTACCACTAAGCCCATATTTTTAAAACCGATCAGGGCAATAAATAAGCCGATCCCAGCTCCAATACCCACACGCAAACCGAGTGGAATTGACGACATAAACCAGTAACGAATTTGTAAAATCGTTAATAAGAATAAGCCAACAGAACCTAAGAAGATCGCCCCCATCCCTACTTGCCATGAATAACCTAATTTTTGCACTACCACAAATGCAAAGAATGCGTTTAACCCCATTGCTGGTGCGAGCGCAATGGGAAGATTACTAAATAACCCCATTGCAATCGTACCGAATGCAGCAATTAAACAGGTGGTCACAAACACAACTTGTGTATCCATGCCTGCTACACCAAGAATAGAAGGATTTACAAATACGATATAAACCATGGTGAAGAAGGTGGTGATCCCCGCCACGATTTCCGTCTTGGCATTGGAACCTTTTGCAGATAATTGGAATAAACGTTCTAACATAACAACCTCAAATAGAAAAAGAAACCAAGAAACGATTCAATGTTTCATGGCGGATAAAATTAATATTCCAATACTAATTGGAGTAGCTGAACGGCTAAAAATGCGAGGCTGAATTTTTGTTCATCCGCAACAGACCAAAACTGTACTTCATTCTCTGATTTTGCTAATAACTGGCTAATTTGAAGGAGATTTTCTTCTTCATTTTCACCATTTTTAACAGGCGTTATCACATTTTTTTCATGGAACTGTATACCGCTTTGCTGTTTCCAACTTTCGCTAATAGTTTCAACATCTAATTGATATTCAGAATGTACGCTCACCATTTGTGAAATACCATAGAAAATAGGCACTTGCACCGAATGGAAGGTAGTAGAAGCGGTTAAATTTGGTAAAACTTTTGCAAGTTGTAATTCAAAAACACGAGAGAACGGTAGATGTTTTTCTTCGCCTTGTACATTGGCTGGTACACTATCAAAAGCGATACGTTCTGCATTTTCATCAAATGGAATGCCATTTAATAAACGAGCCGTTTGACCTGCAAGTTCTTTCACTTTTTCATCACCGAAATAAGCAGCAGGTAATAACGAGCTAACGAAAATATGGTTTAATGGCTGAGATAAGAAAGGTTTTAGCGCTAATACTAATTGCGAAATTTGTGGATTAGCAAGTGCAACGATATTACGCTCACGCAAGTTGGCAATTGCTTCATCATTCACACTTGGCACAACAACTGGCACGTTAGCAATTAGTGCAGTAAGCCCGTATAGATCAAGTACGATACAGCCCGCTTGTACCGCTTGCGCCAAGGTTTCAGCTTGTGCCATTTTGCCTGCGAAAAAAACATGGCTAAAATCAGCCCAATTTACTTCGTCTAGTGCAATTTGCTCAATCGCCCTACTTCCCATATAAAGTGATTGCTCTTCGCCAAATGGCTCAATTTCAACTACAGAAATATTGTCTAAGCGCAAATCACTCTCTGCTAATGCTTCAAGTAATTTTGATGACAGGGTAAAATCAGCTGCAATAGCTAAACGGATGTTCGATGTAAGTGAATCTGACATAATCGGCTTGCTCCTTTTTGATTCGTCAAGTTTGACGTAGCGCACACAAAAGCTGTAATTGTACATATTTTTAAGAGGAAAAACTAATGACTCCAGCGATAAATTTACTGAAAAAGCAAAAAATTGTTCATACCCTTCATCCTTATGAACATGATCCGAATAACACTAATTTCGGGCAAGAAGCGGTCGAAAAATTAGGCATTGATGCTAACCAAACGTTTAAAACCTTATTAGTGGCAGAAAATGGCGATCAAAAAAAGTTAGCCGTAATGATAGTCCCTGTTTCGCATACCTTGAATTTAAAGCGTGCAGCTAGCGCACTTGGTGTGAAAAAAGTGGAAATGGCGGATAAAGACATTGCTCAAAAAACCACTGGTTATTTATTGGGTGGAATCAGTCCGCTTGGTCAGAAAAAACGCCTAACCACCGTGATTGATAGCTCAGCACAACAATTTGCGACCATATTTGTTTCAGGTGGAAAACGAGGCTTAGATGTAGAGCTAGCTGTCCAAGATTTAGTTCAATTACTGAATGCAACTTTTGCTGATATTAAAGAATAGGCCACCTAAATAAGTGATCAAATTTGTAGAAAATTTTACAAAAACAAATAACAAAATTAATAACTTCTGAAAAGTTCCGCAAATCCAATGTAAATTTAAAGTGTGCAATTTCCAAGACTAAATTAGTATGGTATAGTTCGCACTTCATTATTTAGTAGCGTCTCATTCTCAATTAGCATGAGCTATTGAAATGATAGGCGAATATTATTCGTGTGGAACAAATGGCAAAACAGGACGCAGATTGTATAACACTAGATCTGTTCGCAACCGTGCCAAAAGTTGGGCGACCACGCACTAATCCGTTAAGTCGAGAACAACAAGTTCGAATTAATAAACGAAATCAGCTAAAACGAGATCGCTCGTCTGGGCTGAGACGTGTTGAATTAAAACTTCATTCAGACTTGGTACAGACTTTGGAAGAAGAAGCTTCCCAACGTGGGGTGACACGCGGACAGTTAATCGAAATTATTTTAAATGAGTATATCGGCAACAATTTCGCCGATTTAGAAAAATAGGTAAATTCAAATGGCAGTGGTAGGTTTATTCTACGGTAGCGATACTGGTAACACAGAAAATATTTCAAAAATGATTCAAAAGGAGCTTGGTGCAAATTTAGTCGATATTCGCGATATTGCGAAAAGCACCAAGGAAGATATTGAAGCGTACGACTTTTTACTATTAGGTATTCCAACTTGGTACTATGGCGAATCTCAAGCAGATTGGGATGATTTTATGCCAACTTTAAAAGAAATTGACTTTAGCGGTAAAGTTGTTGCTATTTTCGGTTGTGGCGACCAAGAAGATTACGCAGAATATTTCTGCGATGCGATGGGAACCATTCGTGACATTGTAGAACCAAATGGTGGAGTGATTGTGGGGCATTGGCCAACTGAAGGCTATAGTTTTGAAGTTTCACAAGCGTTAATTGATGAAAATACATTTGTTGGCTTATGTATCGATGAAGATCGCCAACCTGAATTAACCAGTGAGCGTGTTAGCCGTTGGTGTAAACAATTAACTGAAGAAATGTGCTTAGATCAATTAGCATAATCATTGGATAGACAAAGGGTGACAGTTATGTCTGAAGAGAATACAAAACTTCTTAAAAGCGTTGGCTTAAAAGTAACCGAGCCACGCTTAACCATTCTTGCGTTAATGCAACAACATCGTGATCAAATGCAGCATTTTTCTGCAGAAGATATTTACAAACTTTTATTAGAACAAGGTTCTGATATCGGTTTAGCAACCGTTTACCGTGTGTTAAATCAATTTGAAGAAGTGGGTATTTTACTTCGTCATAACTTTGATGCGAACAAAGCGGTATTTGAGCTTAATGTAGAACAAGAACACGATCATATTATTTGTATGGATTGCGGTAAGGTATTTGAATTTAAAGATCCAGATATCGAACGCCGTCAGCGTGAAATCAGCCAGCAACATGGTATGGAATTAGCGACACATAGCTTATACCTCTATGCTAAATGCAATGACATTGCGCACTGTGATTCATCAAAAGATAAAAAATAATGAATTGAATACAATAAATCTATAGATTTATTGTATTACGAGTAAATATACCGAAGGTTTTCAAGACCTTCGGTTTTATGCTATTTAAAGGAAGCTAAAAATTATCGGTAAGCGGTCATTTTTAGCCTATTTTTTGCAAAAGTAACAGCTTAAATTTATCGAGATTAATGCACGATATGATAGAAGAAAATACTTTAAACGCCGTACCAGCCAAGGTACGCCAACCTCGCAAAATTTCACCATTTTGGTTGTTGCCTATTGTTGCTTTTTTTATTGGTGGCCTATTGTTTTTCCAGATTTTAAAAGAGCGTGGAGAAATGATCACCATTCGCTTTAATGAAGGTGATGGCATTACTGCAGGTAAAACCATTATTCGCTATCAAGGTTTGCAAATTGGCCAGGTTAAAAAAGTATATTTCGTTGATGATCTAAAAAAAGTAGAAGTACAGGCAGAAATCAACCCAGAAGCAAAAAGTGTATTGCGTAATGACACAAAATTTTGGTTGGTTAAGCCAAGCGCCTCACTTGCAGGAGTATCTGGGTTAGATGCACTGGTTTCGGGTAACTACATTACGTTATTACCTGGTGAGGGCAAAAGCTCAAATGAATTTATTGCCGAAGAAGAGCCACCTGCGGTTACTGTAACTGATGGCGATTTACTGGTTCGTTTGATTTCGAATGATTTAGGTTCGATTACTGTGGGTGCAAGTGTTTATTTCCGTAAAGTACCTGTTGGTAGCATTGCTGATTACCGTTTTACCAATGATCAGAAAAAAGTGGAAATTGACGCAGTTATTGATAAAAAGTATGCGAATTTAGTTAAACAAAATTCACATTTCTGGAATATTAGCGGTATTAGTGCCGATGTTGGGCTGAGTGGTTTATCGGTAAATGTGGATAGCCTAGCCTCGGTAGTTCAAGGCGCAGTGGCATTTGATTCGCCTGATGATTCAGCACAAGCGGAGCAAGGACAAAAATTCCAACTTTATGAAAATTTAACTACGGCAAAACGTGGTACAGAAGTTAAAGTAACCTTACCGATGGTTTCAAACCTAAAAGTAAATGAAACGCCTGTGTTCTATCAAAATATGCAAATTGGGGTACTCTCTAATTTAGAAATTAATACACCACCCAAAGATAATACGGAAAAACAAACTGGAAACCACCAAGAAAAGGGTATGTTGAAAGGCATATTGTTGATCGATCCGAATCATACCGAATTGTTACGCCAAGACAGTAAAATTTTATTAAAAGAGCCGAAATTCAATCTGAATAAAGAGCAAATTAGTAAAATTGGAGAGCTTTTCCGTGGTATTTACTTTGATATTGAAGCCGGAAAAGGCGAGCCAAAACTAGAATTTGTGGTGCAAAAGGAAGCAGATTATCTGCTTTCGAATCCGCATTTATTAGCTTTAACTTTTACTGCTTCACAATCCTATAGTGTCGATCAAGGGCAAGGCATTTATTACAATGATGTGCAAATTGGTGAGTTACTAAAACGTAAATTAACCTTAGATGGCGTAACGTTCCAAGGCATCATTTATCCACCTTACCGCCATTTAGTGGCTGGAAATAGCAAATTTGTTGCAATTTCTAATTTAGATGTTTCAGTTGGTTTAGACGGAATGCGGGTGCAAGCTGGCGCACCGAGTGATTGGCTCAAAGGTGGTATTCGCTTATTGACGGGTAAAGCACAAGGCGAAGCGAAAAAGCAATATCCACTTTACAAAGATGTGGAAAGCGCAGAAGCAGGCATTGTTGATGCGCATAAAAAAACAACACTAACCTTATCAGCTAAAAATTTAGCAGGCATTGATAAAGGCTCAGTAGTGCTTTATCGCAATTTCCAAATTGGTGAAGTGCTAAAAGTGCGCCCGCAAAAAAATAGCTTTGAAGTGGACTTATTTATTGAGCCAAGTTATCGCCATTTACTGACTGAAAAAAGCCGCTTCTGGGTTGAGGCTGCAGTTTCTGCTGAGCTTTCAATGAAAGGGTTAAACTTACAAGCCGCACCGCTTATGCGAACGCTAAAAGGTGCGATTAGCTTTGATAATGGCGGTTCAAAAGGCGATAAAACCTTATATGCCAGCCAAGCCAAAGCGACTTCGGGCAATACGCGTATTACCTTGATTGCGAAAGATGCTTCCAAACTTTCACAAGGTATGGACATCAAATATATGGGCTTAGTGATCGGTCAGATTGAATCGCTTGAATTGCAAAATGCAAAAAAACAGATAAAAGCGACCGCTTATATTGATAGCCAATACTATGCGCTAGTAGCCAAAGAAGGCAGCCGATTCAGTGCGATTTCACCTGAAATAACGACTAGCGGTGTGAAAAATATTGATGCAGCATTGCAAAACTACATTAATGTAGAGGCTGGCACGGGTAATCGCAAAACGCAGTTTAGTTTAAACGACACCGATAATAATAGTACGACTTATGCAAATGGTTTCCCTGTAATTGTGGAGACCAGTGATGCACGAGGTATTGAAGTGGATGCGCCAGTGCTTTATCGAGGTATGCAAGTGGGAATCGTAAAACGCTTAAATTTAAGTGAATTGGGCGACCGAGTGATGATCCATTTGAGTATTGAGAATAAATATCAGCACTTAGTGCGTAATAACACAGAATTCTGGGCATCTTCAGGCTACACGATGGATGTTAGCTTACAAGGTGTGAGTATGAATTCAGGAACAATGTCTCAACTATTAAAAGGCGGGATTGCGTTCTCAACCCCTTCAGGCAGGGTGGTTCAGCCACAGGCGAAACCAAATCGCCATTTCTTATTACAACGTAAGATCCCACAAGAAGCGCCTGAATGGGATCAAGGAATCGCTGAATAATTTTCAGAATCAGGGGCAACATTTGCCCCGTTTTAAATTTCAAATTGGAGTATAAAATGCCTTTATTAGATAGCTTTAAAGTTGATCACACTCGTATGAATGCCCCTGCTGTGCGTGTGGCAAAAACAATGACAACCCCGAAAGGTGATACGATCACTGTATTCGATTTACGCTTCTGCCGTCCAAATATTGATATTTTACCTGTGCGTGGTATCCACACAATGGAACACTTATTCGCGGGCTTTATGCGTGATCACTTAAATAGCGCAAACGTAGAAATTATTGATATTTCACCAATGGGTTGCCGTACAGGTTTTTATATGTCATTAATCGGTACACCAAGCGAAGCCGAAGTCGTTTCAGCGTGGACTAAATCAATGGAAGATGCACTTAATAAAGTGCCAGATATGTCAAAAATTCCAGAGTTAAATGAATACCAATGTGGTTCTTACAAGGAGCATTCACTGGAAGAAGCACACCAAATTGCTCGTGATGTATTAGCGAAGGGCATTGGTGTAAATCGTAATGAAGATTTAGCGCTTGACGAAAAATTATTAAATCCATAATTGTTTTTAGGGGCGCAATAGGCGTCCCTTATTTTAGGAAAGCAAAAATGTTAAATAAAATTTTCAACTGGTTTGAGGCTCGCATTGAGACTTATCCAGAAGATGCCCCTAAAACCCCCAGAACGGGCATTATCCCGTTTATTTTTGAAGCAACAAAAGGTATGCGAAGCTACCTAGTTGTTTTAACTATTTTAGTAGCTGCAGTCGGTATTATTGAAGCAGTATTATTCCAATTTATGGGGGAATTAGTCGATTGGGTTGCCCAATATTCACCTACCAAACTTTGGGCAGAGAAAAGCAGTAATATTATTGGAATGTTTTTGGTTGCTTTACTCGGCATTCTTTTTGTATTTCTCGCAAGTAGTATCCGTTTTCAGTCATTACAAGGCGTATTTCCAATGCGCTTGCGTTGGAATTTCCACCGCTTAATGCTTGGACAAAGCATGGGATTTTACCAAGATGAATTTGCAGGACGCGTTTCTGCCAAAGTCATGCAAACCGCACTTGCTGTGCGTGATGTTGTGATGACTTGTGCAGATATGTTGGTTTATGTCGCAGTTTATCTTACGACTTCAAGTGTTATTTTATTGCAATTTGATGGCTGGTTATTTGTGCCATTTATCTTGTGGATAATTGCACTAGCAGTGACCATTCGTATCTTTGTGCCAAAACTTGCTGAAGCCGCCCAAGAACAATCAGATGCGCGTAGTTTAATGACAGGAAGAATTACTGATGCTTATTCAAATATTGCAACAGTAAAACTGTTCTCGCACGGCAATCGTGAATCAGCCTATGCCAAAGAATCTATGCAGGAGTTTATGGTAACAGTGCATAAACAAATGCGTTTAGTTACCGTGATAGAAACGCTGACTAATGCAATGAGTATTGGGTTAATTGTGGCAACTGCAGGGATCGGCTTATGGCTATGGAGCGTAGAACTAGTTACAGCGGGTGCAATTGCTACTTCAACAGCACTTGCGCTACGCATTAAAGGTTTATCACAATGGATTATGTGGGAATTTGCCCGTTTATTCGAAAATCTAGGCACAGTACAAGACGGGATGCAGACCCTATCTAAACCTCATACCGTGGTGGATAAGGCTAATGCGAAACCGCTTGAAGTAACAAAAGGTGAAATCAAATTTGAGCATGTTAATTTTGCCTATGATCCGAAAAAGCCATTGCTGAAAGATTTTGAATTAACCATTAAAGCAGGTGAAAAAGTCGGCTTAGTTGGGCGAAGCGGTGCAGGTAAATCTACACTTACCAACTTATTATTGCGTTTTTACGATATTCAAGACGGTGCTATCACGATTGACGGACAAAATGTGCGTGACATTACCCAAGAGAGCCTTCGCTCGCAAATAGGTTTAGTGACGCAAGATACCTCGTTATTACATCGTTCAGTACGTGAAAACTTGCTTTACGGTCGCCCGCAGGCAAGCGAGGCGGAAATGTTAAAAGCGATTGAAAAAGCCGCTGCCGCAGAATTTATCCCGAATTTGCAAGATGCAAAAGGCAGAACAGGGCTAGATGCGCATGTTGGTGAGCGAGGCGTGAAGCTTTCAGGCGGTCAACGCCAGCGTATTGCGATTGCACGAGTGATGTTAAAAGATGCACCAATTTTATTACTGGACGAAGCAACCAGTGCGCTAGATTCAGAAGTAGAAGCGGCAATTCAAGAAAACTTAACTGAACTAATGAATGGCAAAACTGTGGTCGCTATTGCCCACCGACTTTCAACCATTATGGCAATGGACAGACTCATTGTGCTTGATAAAGGTGAAATTGTCGAACAAGGTAGCCATGAAGAATTACTGGCACAAAATGGTGTATACGCCAAACTTTGGGCACACCAAAGTGGTGGTTTCTTAGCGGATGATATTCACTAAGTTCTCACCTATGACAAGCGGTCAAATTTGTAGGAAATTTCGCAAATCTGACCGCTTACTCTTTCAAGAATGACTATTCCCACAAAAAATACATAATACGCACCTTAAATTTTTAAGGTCATAAGCCCAATAATAGGAGAGATAATGAACGCTACATCAATCGCACCTTTAACCAGTGAAGAATTTGAATTACTGGATGAGCTACTATTTTCGTATGCTAATAAAGGTGATGAAGAAGCGATTTTATTAAACGTTTCAGAATTAGATGGTTTTTTAACCGCTATTTTATCTTCAGTAAATATACCAGCCATGACGGATTGGCTACCGATTTTATTTAATCACGATGTGCCTGATTTAGAAGATAAACGTTCAAAACAATTTATTGAACTCGTTTCTCGCCACTACAACAACCTTGCGCAAACCTTATTAAATGACAAAAAAGAGTATCATCCTATTTTTTGGGAAGAGCGCGTCGGTCGCCGTAAACTGGTGGTAGTTTCACCTTGGTGTGGTGGTTATATTGTTGGCACAATGGTGGCGAATTGGCAAAATTTATCTGAACAAATTCAACCACATTTTGCTTTTATTGAACAGCATGCTAAATCTAGTTATGCCGAGCAACTACCTCCACTTGAAGAACAACGTAAAATTGAAAAAGCAATCCGTGATGCATCGCTTGCGATTTTTGAGCAAGTCAATCAAGATGCGCCACTTTTAGAAAAACCACAGCCATATGTAAAGCAAAAGAAAGTAGGCGTAAATGAGCCCTGCCCGTGCGGAAGTGGTAAAAAATACAAAAAATGTTGCATGAATAAATGATCTCTCACCGCACCTTGTAAAAGGTGCGGTTATTTTTTGCAAAAAATTAGCTAAATTTGCCCGCTTGTCTTAGAATGCCATCTATATTTGCAGAGGAGAAAACTGATGAAATCAATCAATATTGCGCTAGCTGGTGCGGGGTATTCAAGCCGTGTTTTTCACATTCCTTTTTTTAAACAAGACCCTCGTTTTCAAATTGTGAAAGTATTTGAACGCACATCAAACAATGCCCAACAGTGGTTGCCTGATGTAGAAATTGTACGTAGTTTTGATGCATTATTGAGTAATGAAATTGATTTAGTGTTGATTACCACCCCAAATCAAACTCATTACGATATGGTGAAAAGTGCATTGTTGGCAGGTAAACATGTGCTAGTGGAAAAACCATTGGTGGCAACCTCGGCACAAGCGCAGGAGCTCGCTCAACTTGCGAAACAATGCGAACGGGTGTTGTATGTTTATCAAAATCGCCGTTGGGATAGCAATATTGCCACTGCAAAAGAAATTATCTCGCAAAACCTATTAGGTGAAATTGTAGATTGTGAAATTCGTTTTGAACGCTATGCCAAAGAAAAGAATGCTAAAGCATGGAAAGAAGCAGGCGATCGTGGCACAGGACTCGTGTACGATTTAGGCGTCCATTTGATTGACCAAACAGTCTATCTATTTGGCAAACCACAAGCCGTGTTTGCCGATATTCGTTATCAGCATGATAATGCCTTAGTGGATGATAATTTTGACTTACATCTTTACTACGCAAATGGCTTAAAAGTGGCGCTTCAAGCCTCAAAATATGCTAGAGAACCAAGCTTCGCTTTTGCATTACATGGCAAAAATGGTTCTTACATGAAAAAGAATGTCGATAGCCAAGAATCGCATTTAAGTAAAGGTGTCAGCCCTGTTGGGAATTGGTATGCCGAGCCAGAAACAGAATGGGGCATATTGCATACTGAGATTGATGGCGAAGTCGTACGCAAACCGTATCCAAATGTTAAAGCCAGCTATCAAAATCTAATTGATGATTTATACCAAACGCTTACCCAAGGTAGCGCCCCCCTAGTAAAACTCACCGAAGTAGCGCTCGTGTTACAAATTATCGAAGCTGCGTTTGAAAGTGCCGAAAAGGGACAGAAAATCCCCCTTTAATTGAAAGGGACAAGCGGTCAAATTTGGGCTGAAATTTGTAATGTATAAAACCACAGAATAGAGAAACCAACTATTCTGTGGTTTTTATTTGAACACTTATCTGTTATCTACAATATTTATATCAAAAAATGTAAGATTTATTTATAGATTGTGACTTATAAAAGCAATTAATTAATAGATTTAAGGATATTTTATGCAACAACTTATCGTTCAGAATTTAGTGATTGGGTTTGGTAAAGCGGGAAAAACTTTAGCCGCAGATTTAGCTAAAGCGGGGCAATCCGTGATTTTGGTTGAGCAAAGTGAAGCAATGTATGGCGGAACTTGCATTAATATTGGTTGTATTCCTTCTAAAAAACTCTTAGTTGAAGGGCAAAAAGGGCAAAATATTGCGGATAAACCACAACTATTTAGCCAATCTATGACCGCCAAAAATGGTTTAATTGAGAAATTAAGAGCCGCAAATTTTGCGAAGTTAGCCAATCTTGAAAATGTGCGTATTATTACTGCAAAAGCTAGCTTTAAAGATGAACATACGTTATGGCTAAGCGGAGCAGAGGGCGAATTTGAAGTGCGAGCTGATAAAATTTTTATTAATACAGGTGCAAGTTCAAATCGCTTAAGCATTGAAGGTGCATCGGGCGCACGAATTTATGACAGTACTGATATTCTCTCTTTAACAGAACGCCCAGATCGTTTAGTAATTGTGGGAGGCGGTTATATTTCATTGGAATTTGCCTTTATGTATCAAGCATTTGGTAGTCAAGTAACTATTTTAGAACAGGGTGAGATTTTCTTAGAGAGAGAAGATCGTGATATGGCAGAAGCCATGTTAGATGTACTGAATCGTAAAGGTATCCAAGTGCATTTAGGTGTAAAAGTCGAACGTTTTATTGAAAATGCAGAAGCGACTACAGTACAAACCAATCAGGGTGAATTTATGGCTGATGCGGTGTTGGTAGCGATTGGACGTCATGCTAATACGGAAGGTTTAAAACTTGAAAATGCAGGCATTGAGTTAAATACACGAGGCGCAATTGTGACTGACGAAAAATTGCGTGTAGCGGGTAAATCTCATATTTGGGCAATGGGTGATGTGGCAGGTTCGGCACAATTTACCTATATCTCACTAGACGATTATCGTATTGTGCGAGATCAGTTATTCGCAGAAGGTAAGCGTAGCCGTGATGATCGTGTGCAATTTCCTACTGCAGTTTTTACAGAGCCTCCATTTGCGCATATCGGCTTGACTGAAAGTGCTGCTCAACAATCAGGGCGCAATATTATTGTTAAAAAAATGAAAGCCGAGGCAATTCCAAAGGCGAAAGTATTGGCTCAAACAGATGGCTTATTGAAAGCGGTGATTGATGCGGATACAGACGAAATTTTAGGCGTAACATTGTTCTGTGCTGAGGCACATGAAATCATTAATCTATTTAAAATGGCAATCGACTACAACATTCCAGCGAGCTATATAAAAAATCAGATCTTTACTCACCCAACGATGATCGAAGGTTTAAACGATTTATTTGCTTGATATTTAAGCATTATAGCTTTTAATAAGCGGTCAAATTTCTCTTGAATTTTGCAAAATTTTCGGAAATTTGGCCGCTTGTTTTTTAAATCGGCGCAAAGCACTTGATCTCTCTAGCTAACTCACCTAAATTTATATATCTTTGTATATAAAAAAGACAAATGGTAAAAAAGCGTGTAAATTTAACCGCTTACAATAAATAATTATTGAATAATTTTGCATATTTATGCAAAATAGCGTTATTCAGATGTACAGGACATTTTTCAATAAGATTTAAGCAGCAAAAGGAACACAATATGGCACTTTGGGGTGGACGTTTTAAACAAGAAGCTGACGCAAAATTTAAATTTTTCAACGACTCATTACGTTTTGACTACCGTTTAGCATTACAAGATATTGATGGCTCAATCGGTTGGGCGAAAGCCATTACTTCGGTAGGCATTTTAACCGAGCAAGAATATCAACAATTAGTGGTTGCACTCAAAGAACTACGAGCAGAAATTGAGCCAAATATTGCGATTATTTTACGTGATGATGCGGAAGATATTCACAGTTGGGTGGAGTCAAAACTGATCGAAAAAGTAGGTGATTTAGGCAAAAAATTACACACAGGACGAAGCCGTAACGACCAAGTTGCGGTCGACATGAAAATGTGGTGTAAGGTGCAAGCGGTTGTTTTACAAGAGCGTATTCGCAACTTGCAACATAAATTGGTAGAAACTGCCGAAGCAAATCAAAATGCAGTTATGCCAGGTTATACCCATTTACAACGTGCACAGCCAATTACTTTTGCTCATTGGTGTATGGCGTATTATGAAATGTTAGAACGTGATTTCAACCGTTTAACTGATGCTTATAAACGTATGCATACTTGCCCATTAGGCTCAGGCGCATTAGCAGGTACAGCCTATTCAATCGATCGTGATGCGTTAGCGCAAGATCTTGGTTTTACTATTGGTACACGCAACAGTTTAGATTCGGTATCAGATCGAGATCATGTCTTGGAGCTACTTTCTATCGCTTCAATCAGTATGGTGCATTTATCTCGTTTTGCCGAAGATCTGATTTTCTTCAATAGCGGTGAATCTGCATTCTTAGAATTATCAGACCGTGTAACTTCTGGTTCATCATTAATGCCACAAAAGAAAAACCCAGATGCGTGTGAGTTAATCCGTGGTAAATCAGGACGTGTATTCGGTGCATTATCAGGATTATTAACTACGCTCAAAGGCTTACCGCTGGCGTATAACAAAGATATGCAAGAAGATAAGGAAGGCATTTTTGATGCCATGGAAACGTGGCAGGCTTGTTTAGAAATCGGGGCATTAGTGCTTGAAGACATTAATGTAAACGTAGAACGTACCCGTGAAGCAGCACAACAAGGCTACTCAAACGCAACAGAGTTGGCGGATTACTTAGTAGCGAAAGGCATTCCATTCCGTGAAGCACATCATATTGTAGGCGAAGCGGTGGTTTATGCAATCAGCAAACGTGCGCCATTAGAAGCGTTGAATGTGGCAGAATTCAAGCAATTCCATTCAGTGATTGATGAAGATGTTTATCCGATTCTTTCTTTAGCATCTTGCTTAGAAAAACGTAGTGCAAAAGGTGGGGTAAACCCAGAACGTGTACGTGAAGCAATTGAAGCAGCTAAACAAAATTTAGGTGCATAAATAAAACCAAGCGGTCTAATTTCGTCATTTTTTGCAAAATTAGACCGCTTGTCTACTTTTAGATACGGCTACCGTGTTCTACTTTTACATGGCTTGCGTGGTTAATTTCTTGGTTATTGTAATCCGATTTAAATCCCTTTAAATAAACTCGAATATGATTTTCACGAGCGGTAATATTAGCAAAATCTTCAATCAGTTCTAGGACATCTGAAGCGATATAAGAGGTGCGGGAGGCATCAATAATCACTTTGGAATTTGGGCGGATATTTTTTAGCGTCTTTTTAATGGCTGCTTTGTTCAAAAATGAAACTTCTTCTGACAATTGCATTTTAATGTAATTCGCATCTGCTAATTCTTCACGACTTAAATAATAAGCTCTTTTCATATTGCCCTGTAGAATAAACAAAATACTTATCACCAATCCCAATCCAACGCCTTTAAGTAAATCAAAAGCGACCACAGCAACAGCAGTTGTGACAAATGGAATAAATTGATAAACGCCTTTATGCCAAAAATGTTTGAAAATAGTTGGACGAGCCAATTTATAACCGACCAAAATTAACACGGCAGAAAGCGTGGCAAGTGGAATCTGATTCAAAATACTCGGGATCACCAATACACAAACTAACAGCAAAATACCGTGGATCACACTGGATAATTTATGAGTTGCCCCTGCATTCGCATTGGCGGATGAGCGAACGATCACCGCCGTGATTGGCAAACCGCCTAATACTGCTGAAACGACATTTCCTACGCCTTGTGCACGCAATTCTTGATTGGTATCGGTGATTCTTCGTTTGCAATCTAACCGATCTGCCGCTTCAATCGAAAGTAGCGTTTCAATTGAAGCAACCACTGCCATTGTAGCACCAGTGATCCAAACGATAGGCGAAGTAAAACCACTAAAATCAGGTAATACGATCAAATGGGACATTTCTTGCCAATTATGAGCAATAGGCAACTGTACTAATTGTGAACTTGGAATGGCTAAATGGCTACTGATAGCAATAAAAAGTTGATTCACACCAATGCTGACTATTACTGCAACAAGTGCTGAGGGTAACATTTTCAACTTTTTCAAACGTGCTGAACTGTCCCAGGCTAACATAATAAACAACGAAATAAGTGTAATCAGTAATGCCCCCAAATGAATATTTAAATGGCTTTGGGTAAGTTCAGCAAAAACGTGTTTATTACCGAGCGCATAAGGCAATTGTGAAACAATAATCAGAATACCAATGCCCGCAAGCATTCCTTCAATCACTGCAACGGGAATATAATTAGTAATACTGCCTGCTCTTAGAAATCCTAGTATCAATTGTAGTGCGCCAGCTACGATGCCTGCACACAAAAAGAGTTCGAAACTACCTAATTGATTAATTGTGGCCAATACAATCGCCACCAACCCAGCCGCAGGTCCCGCAACGCTAATATGCGATGTACTTAGCAAGCCAATTACAATACCGCCAATCACTCCTGAAATAATTCCTGACAATGGTGGGGCGCCCGATGCAAGTGCAATCCCTAAACATAAAGGCAAAGCAACTAAAAATACGACTAAACCAGAGGAAAAATTTTGCTTGAACAACCGTTCTCTATTTTTTTCAGAAATCATTGCGAATACCACTTTATTACTTATTTTAATGAAATTATTTTGATCAAATCCGCTGTTTTGAGCAAACAGCTTAAAAGCTATTTTATACCTCATTCTTTAGATAAACTTTGGTTTATGTCAGAGAACATGAGATTTATTTTTAAAATGTGTAAGAAAAATGGCTAAATTTGCCCGCTTGTTCAAAAAATTTGGCGTAGTGAACAAAATTTTTGCGTGAATTTGCTTGTTAAGATTGCAAAACAGGCGCTACATCTTTAAACTTTCGAATAATTTTTTGTAATTTTCAACCAAGAGTTTAGTTATGACTGAATCAATCAATTCAACACAAGAAAATCAAGAGGCTCGTTCATTAGGGCAAAAGATAAAACAAGCACGTGAAGCCTTAAATTTAAGCGTTGAAGATGTTGCTAAAAAAACTAATCTAAAAAAATCGCATATTGAAGCATTAGAAAGCGATATTTTCATTTTACAAAACGTAGCACCAACCTTTGTGCGTGGTTATGTTCGTAACTATTTACGTTTTCTCCGTTTGCCAGAAGAGCTTGTTTCAAGTGTGAATTATGGCGAAGTGACAATTCCAAAAGAAGTGGTTAAAACCCCTTCACCAAAAGCGATTCAAAAATCACAAACCCAATGGATGAAATATTTAACTATTTTAGTGTTATTAGGTGCAGCGGGCATGACCTTACTTTGGTGGTGGCAAGATTACCAAAAAGAACAAGAAAACCGTGACCAATTTGTGATTAGATCAACCCCCGTTGAAGTTGCATCAGCGCCAATAACAACACAAGCAGCAGTTGAGGTTGCTCCTCAGTCTGCTCCAGCAGTTCAACCAATCACGCCTGCAGTGGTTGAAGAAGTAAAAGCTGTTGAAGCTCCAGCTGTAACACCAGTAGCCGAAACTGCGCCAGTGGCAGCTCAATCAGAAACAGCGACCAGCACAGAGCAACCGACTGAAGCCATAAACGTGTTACAACAGACCAATACTGAAGCGGAAGTTGCAACGCCTGCAACTGAACAACCTACAGTTGGTAACGATGAGTTACGTATTGAAATTACAGGTAAAGAAAGCTGGATCACCGTAAAAGGGGCAAACAGCAAGAAAAGTTTAGCTGAAAAATTATATGCTAACGGTGAAGTTTTAACATTTAATGGCAACGAACAATATCGTTTAACCATCGGTGCGCCAGCAAACGTAAAACTTTACTACAAAGGGCAAGAAGTGCCTCTGAAAATCGATGGGCGTGTTGCTCGAATCCGTTTACCTTTAGCACAATAAGGATTGAAAATGTCAATTCATCAATCGCCAATTAAACGTCGTGAATCGAAGAAAATTTGGGTCGGTAAAGTTGCAGTCGGTGGTGATGCGCCGATTTCAGTACAATCAATGACCAATACTCGAACCACCGATGTCGAAGCAACGGTTGCGCAAATTAAGGCATTAGAGCGTGTTGGTGCTGACATCGTGCGTGTTTCTGTACCAACGATGGATGCGGCGGAAGCGTTTAAAGTAATTAAACAACAAGTGAATGTGCCATTGGTGGCAGATATTCATTTTGATTATCGTATTGCGTTAAAAGTCGCAGAATATGGCGTAGACTGCTTGCGTATCAACCCAGGTAATATCGGTAACGAAGAACGCATTCGTGCAGTGGTAGATTGTGCGAAAGATAAAAATATTCCGATTCGAATTGGCGTAAATGCAGGCTCACTTGAACGCGATCTTCAAGAGAAATACGGTGAGCCAACACCGCAAGCGTTGCTCGAATCAGCATTACGTCATGTAGATATTTTAGATCGCTTCAACTTTGAGAACTTTAAAGTAAGCGTGAAAGCGTCTGATGTATTCTTAGCGGTCGAATCTTACCGCTTGTTAGCAAAACAAATTATCCAGCCATTGCATTTAGGTATCACCGAAGCAGGTGGTGCTCGTGCAGGTTCGGTAAAATCGGCGGTCGGCTTAGGCTTATTACTTTCAGAAGGGATTGGCGATACATTACGTATTTCATTAGCTGCCGATCCTGTTGAGGAAGTGAAAGTAGGTTTCGATATTTTAAAATCGTTACGTATTCGCTCTCGAGGCATTAACTTTATCGCTTGTCCCACTTGCTCACGCCAAGAAATTGATGTGATAGCAACGGTGAATGCATTAGAACAGCGCTTAGAAGATATTTTGACTCCGATGGATGTATCAATTATCGGCTGTGTTGTAAACGGGCCAGGCGAAGCGTTGATTTCAGATTTAGGTGTAACAGGCTCAAATAAAATGAGCGGTTTTTATCTTGATGGCATACGCCAAAAAGAACGTTTCGATAATGAAAAATTAATCGATCAGCTCGAAGCAAAAATTCGTGCGCGTGTTGCAGAACAGCACAACCGAATTCAAGTAGAACAAATTTAATTTTAATAACCACGGGTTACATAAATTTACGAGGCTTGTTGTAAACAAGCGGTCAAATTTTCTTAAAAATTTACCATTCGTGTGCATTTATGTTATCCGTGGTTTTAGCGTAATAAAAGGAAAACAACGTGGCTAAAAATATTCAAGCAATCCGCGGTATGAATGATTGCTCTCCAACTGAATCTCCATTATGGCAGTGGATTGAAACTAAAGTACGTAACGTATTAGCAGGCTATGGCTATTCTGAAGTACGTATGCCAATTGTAGAAAGCACACCACTTTTTGCACGTGCAATTGGTGAAGTAACAGATGTGGTTTCAAAAGAGATGTACACTTTCTGGGACAATGATGAACAACTTACTTTACGTCCAGAAGGCACGGCAGGTTGTGTCAGAGCGGCAATTGAACGTGGTTGGATTTACAATAATGAACAGCGTTTATGGTATATGGGTCCAATGTTCCGTCATGAACGTCCACAAAAAGGTCGCTATCGTCAATTTCACCAAGCTGGCGTAGAAGTCTTCGGTATTCCAAATCCTGAAATTGATGCGGAGTTAATTATTTTAACCGCTCGTTTATGGAAAGAATTAGGTATTGATCAGCACGTTTCTTTACAACTAAACTCAATTGGTTCACTTGAAGCACGTGCGAATTATCGTTCAGCATTGGTAAAATTCTTAGAAAATTACACCGCTTTAATGAACGATGAAGAAAAAGAACGTTTAGTAAAAAATCCATTACGTATTTTGGATACCAAAAACCAAGCGTTGCAAGAAGTATTAAATGATGCACCTAAATTATTAGATTACTTAGATGACGATAGCCGTGAGCATTTCGCACAACTTTGTAGCTTATTAGATGCAATGGGTATTGCTTATGAAGTAAATCCTAAATTAGTTCGTGGCTTAGATTATTACAACAAAACTGTATTTGAATGGGTTACTTCGGCACTTGGTTCACAAGGTACAGTATGTGGCGGTGGACGCTATGATGGTTTAGTTGAGCAATTAGGCGGACACGCAACGCAAGGTGTTGGCTTTGCCATGGGCTTAGAGCGTTTAGTGTTACTCGTGCAAGAAGTAAATAAAGAAATTAATTTACCAAAAGCAGTCGATGTTTATGTCGTGTATTCAGGTGAAGGCACAACGTTAAATGCATTCCAAATTGCGGAACAAGTTCGTACAGCATTACCGCAATTACGTGTAATGACACACTGTTCGGGTGGTAATTTTAAAAAACAATTTAAACGTGCTGATAAAGTTGAAGCACAAATTGCACTTGTGATTGGTGAAAGTGAAGTAGCAGAGCAGACAGTTGTAGTTAAAGATCTGCAAAGTGGTGCGGAACAAATCACTATCGCACAAGCAGATTTAATTTTAGAACTAGCAAAACGTTTCTAAATAGGAAAAATAGATGAACAACGAATATTTAAATAAAACAGAAGAACAGCAATTTGAAGAAGCAAAAAGCTGGTTTAAAGCAAATGGTACGCCTATTTTGGTAGCGATCATCATTGCTTGTGTGGCGAGTTTCGGTTGGAATTTTTGGAAAAATCATCAAATTGAAACTGCACAACATACTTCTGCAACTTACCAAAGTGTAATGGAAAGTTATTTGCAAGATCCTGTTAAAAATGCACCGCTTGTAACAAAATTTATTGCGGATCATAAAGAGTCTAGCTATGCCGTTTTTGCTCAATTAGAAGAAGCAAAACAAGCAGTTGAAAAAGCAGACTTTGCACAAGCAAAAAATCTTTTACAAGCAAGCTTATCAGCCACAACAGATAGCACTTTACAAGCGGTTATTCGTTTTCGTTTAGCTGCGGTAGATTATCAATTAAAAAATTATGATGAAGCTTTAGCGACACTTGGGCAAATCCAAGAGCAAACTTGGGATTTACGTAAACAGGTGTTAAGCGGTGATATTCTTGTTGCAAAAGGCGATAAAGAAGCTGCAAAAAGCGTTTATGAAAAAGCGAAACAAAATGCGCCAGAACAAGATAAGGCGTTAATTGATATTCGTTTAAATGATCTGTAACTGAAATGGGACTGTATATACGGTCCTATTTTTTATTCTTCGTCTAAATAGCAATGTTGTTACATTGGAGGTTATATGAATACGCAAAATTTATCGAGTTTTATTAAGCAAGAACTTTCTGGCTGGAAACCATTTGAAGTGATTTGGTTAATTGCATTTTTGGCAGCACAAATTTGGGCTTATATGCAATCGCCAGATTCACCTTTAGCAATGATTTCAGGTATTGCAGGTATTATCTGCGTAGTGTTAGTGAGTAAAGGTAAAGTGAGTAACTATTTATTCGGCTTAATTTTTGCTTACACCTATTTTTATGTCGCATGGGGCAATAACTTTATTGGTGAAATGAATAGCGTACTGTACGTTTATTTACCTGCTCAATTTATCGGCTATTTTGTGTGGCAAGCAAATATGCAAAAAAATAGCGAAGGTGGCGGAGAAGTTATTGCTAAATCATTGACAGCTAAAGGCTGGATTGCGTTATTAGCAACAATAAGTATCGGTACTTTACTTTTTATTCAAGCGCTAAAAGCAGCGGGTGGTAGTTCAACAGGTTTAGACGGCGTAACTACTGTTACCACTGTAGCTGCACAATTATTGATGATCTTACGTTATCGTGAACAGTGGTTATTATGGATCGTATTGAATATTTTATCGATCGTATTATGGGCAGAAACGCCAGCGATGTATTTAATGTACGGTGCATACCTACTCAACTCGCTTTATGGTTTCTATAACTGGACGCAACTAGAGAAAAAAGCACAACGATAATTAAGCTCTAGCTAAATAGCAAGCGGTCGAATTCGTAAGATTTTTTGCAAATTCGGCCGCTTAGTTTTTAATAGGAGAATCAGATTAGGCTTTTTCTCTAGCAACTGCACGATAACCAATATCACGACGATAGAAACGTCCTTGCCATTGGATTTGTTCAGCCAGTTTTAGCGCTTTTTGTTGCGCCTCAAAGACGGAATGACCAAGAGCTGTTGCACATAGTACACGTCCGCCATTAGTCAGTAATTTACCTTCTTTTTGTTCCACACCAGCGAGGAACACTTTCTGCGATTTTGATGCTAGTACTGGAATACCTGTAATTTCATCGCCTTTACGATAATCTGCAGGATAGCCTTCTGCTGCAAGTACAATGCCTAGTGAAGCTTGCTCACACCATTTTGATTTAATGGTATCTAATTTTTCATCACAAGCTGCTAAGCAAAGTTGGACAAGATCAGACTCTAAACGCATCATGATCGGTTGTGTTTCAGGATCACCAAAACGACAGTTAAATTCAATCACTTTCGGTTGTCCGTTCGGCATAATCATCAAACCAGCATAAAGGAAGCCAGTATATGGATTTCCTTCTGCCGCCATGCTTTTCACCGTTGGATAAATCACTTCTTGCATAATACGGTTATGAATTTCTGCAGTGACTACAGGTGCAGGAGAGTAAGCCCCCATACCGCCAGTATTTAAGCCTTGATCGCCTTCGCCAATACGTTTATGGTCTTG
Organism: Actinobacillus vicugnae; assembly: GCF_901687125.1. Taxonomy (GTDB): domain Bacteria; phylum Pseudomonadota; class Gammaproteobacteria; order Enterobacterales; family Pasteurellaceae; genus Actinobacillus; species Actinobacillus vicugnae. The sequence goes on along the minus strand of NZ_CABFJY010000022.1, from coordinate 114,618 downwards.
ACTTGTTGCCATTGGCTCAACATTTTTACCGTCTACCATCACGATGAAACTCACTTCTTCGCCATCTAAAAACTCTTCGATAACTATACGATGCCCTGCGTCACCGAATGCATTACCAGAGAGCATATCTTTTACTGCATAGGTAGCTTCTTCCAGTGTCATTGCTACAATCACACCTTTACCTGCAGCTAAACCATCCGCTTTAATTACGATTGGTGCACCTTTTTCTTTTAAGTAAGCTAGAGCAGGTTCCACTTCAGTAAAGTTTTGATATTCAGCTGTTGGAATTTGATGACGAGCTAAGAAATCTTTAGTAAAAGCTTTTGAGCCTTCTAACTGTGCCGCCGCTTGAGTTGGACCAAATATTTTTAAACCATTTGCACGGAATGCATCAACCACACCAATAACAAGCGGCGCTTCAGGACCAACAATTGTTAAACCAATTTGGTTTTCTTTTGCAAAAGCGACTAATGCTGGAATATCAGTTGCTGAAATAGCTACATTTTCAACTCCTTCTTCTAACGCTGTACCTGCATTCCCAGGTGCAACAAAAACTTTTTTAACTAAAGAAGATTGGCGAACCTTCCAAGCAAGCGCATGCTCACGACCACCGTTACCAATAATTAATACATTCATCTGGATTCCTTATAAATCAACAAAAGCAAACGTTTGCGCAATTCTACGCTATTTTAAGGAAAACGCCTAGTGGAATTGAAAACAGCTCAAAAATCCTCCTGCACTTTCATGAGTATAAGGATTTTTGTGTTACCAAATGTTGCAACTTTCTATTTATACCCGAATTATTCGTGGGCGTGATTCAATGGAAAAATACCAGAAAAGATAGTAGAACATTTACTTGAAGAAGGTTAAATTCTTTGTATTTCTATTACTGAAAAACAATTTGCCAATATGGAAATTCTGGTTGGTGAGAAAAAATTGCAAGAAAAAGGTAAAATCAAACTAACTTTTGTTATTTTAAAGCCATTTTTCACTTATAAAAGATTAAGTGCTAACAGGATGTTTTACAAAAATATTTGATTAAGTTTTAATTTTCTGTATAATCTCGCCGTTCAGTCACATTCAGTTTTAATCCTTGCTTCCACAAGTTGGTGACTGGCTAAAGTTGGAGGCTGCTAACCCGTAAGGATAGTCAATGCGTCACTACGAAATCGTTTTTATGGTTCACCCGGACCAAAGCGAACAAGTACCAGCAATGATTGAGCGTTACACAGCATCTGTAAAAGAAGCTGGCGGTCAAGTTCATCGCTTAGAAGATTGGGGTCGTCGTCAATTAGCGTACCCAATCAACAAACTTCACAAAGCACACTACGTGTTAATGAATGTAGAAGCACCTCAAAGTGTAATCGACGAGTTAGAAACTAACTTCCGTTATAACGATGCAGTTCTTCGTAACTTAATCGTTCACACTAAAGCGGCAGTAACTGAAGCTTCACCAATGGTGAAAGCGAAAGAAAGCAAAGTTGCTGAAACGGTAGCTGAAGTTGAATCAGAGGAAGCTGGCGAGTAATTCGCCAATTGATAATTGCTTAATTTTAAGTGGTTCTGTCGCCTCAATAGTTAAGCAAAGCCAAAGCCCGTTAGGCATTCCAAATTATCGCTTTTGGCTTGAACATCGTTCAATGCAAACTGAAGTTAATTTAGTACGCCAAGCGTGGTGTAAAATCCAAGTGATTTTAAATGGCAATCAATTTAGTTTAATAACCCAACAAATCAAGCTCGGTGATAGAATTAGAGTTTATGGATTTATCCATACTCACAAAGACTATCATGGTTTAAACCAATTAGTTATTCACGCCGAACACATTGAATTTATAGATCAGGAGAAGCCAAATGGCACGTTATTTCCGTCGTCGTAAGTTCTGCCGTTTCACAGCGGAAAATGTTGTTGAGATCGATTACAAAGATATCGCTACATTAAAGAACTACATTTCTGAAAGCGGCAAGATTGTTCCTAGCCGTATCACTGGTACTCGTGCGAAGTATCAACGTCAATTAGCTCGCGCAATCAAACGCGCTCGTTACTTAGCGTTACTTCCATACACTGACAACCATCAGTAATAGAGAGGTCGAGTACAATGCAAGTTATTTTATTAGATAAAGTTGCTCACTTAGGTTCTGTGGGCGACCAAGTAACTGTTAAATCAGGTTTTGCACGTAACTTCTTAATCCCACAAGGTAAAGCAGTTATGGCAACAGCAGCAAACATTGCTCACTTTGAAGCACGTCGTGCTGAATTAGAAGCGAAAGCAGTAGCAGCATTATCAGCAGCACAAGATCGTGCAGCTAAAATTGCTGAAATTGCAGTAGTATCAGTATCTGCAACAGCAGGTGATGATGGTCGTTTATTCGGTTCTATCTCTGCAAAAGACATCGCTGATGCATTAACTGCAGCAGGCGTTGAAGTAGCTAAAGCAGAAGTTCGCTTAGGTGAAGGTCCACTTCGCACAACTGGTGAACACGAAGTTAAAGTTCACTTACACGCTGAAGTGAACGCAACTGTAACTGTTAATGTAGTTGCTGAATAATCATTAGATTGCTCAAAAAACCCAGCTTAGGCTGGGTTTTTTCATTTTGGAAATGAGCTAATTCGTTATTAAAAAACCCCCACCATGCGGTAGGGCTGAATTAAATAATTAGGCTACTTTTTTCTTTAAAATTGCATAAAGCTCATCTTTTATATGTAATTTTTCTTTTTTGAGCGCTTCAACTTCATCATTGGTTGCAAGCTCTATATTTGACTCCATATTTTTTATCCGTTGATCCAACTCATTATGCTTCTCAAATAAGCGAGAAAAATGCGCATCACTGTTTTTTAATTTAGTGATCAGTTCACGAAATTCAGGGAACATATACAACTCCTATACTGTCTTAGTTGAACTTTAGGTTGATTTGATACTACTCCTTTTTCGCTGAGTTTGGATAACTTTCTGTTAAATCTTTGAAGTCGATCACAAAATTTTCGTGAAATAAAGATTGATGAATTTACTCTATATTTGGCTTAGGTATAATACAGCCTCTTTTGTTTAGTGGGGACAATAATAATGCGCTACAAAGCTCTCTTATCTTTTTTCTTTGCAGTATTGAGCAGCACTGTGGCTGCTAAGTGGGAAAAAATTAATGATGTTGATTACACTTGGGGACCATTCAAAATTTATAATATTTCCCTATTTACAGAAACAGGCGAATATAAAAATAATGAGCGCCCAGTAATGCTAACACTCAAATATAGCAAACCTGTTGATGGGCGAGATTTTGCTATTTCGGTAGCAAAATCATGGGCGAATTTAGGGATTGCTTTGCCTGAACAAGATGAAACAATCGACCGTTTGCGTAAAATCTTACCTGATCTCAAACCGAATGATTCACTTAGTTATATTGCACTTTCTGATCGTGGCTATTTTGTGCTAAATGATCAGGTAATTGAGCAAGATTTCAATGCAGAATTTAATGATGCTATGCTGGCGATTTGGCTAGATCCAAAAGTTGATCTAAGCTATAAATTAATTGCGAAAAAAGTAGATGGTGCAGAGCAAGAGGTACATCATTCAGCAGAATATCGCCAAAGTTTGGAGGAAATTTCGATTGAGCCGAAGCAAGCCAAATTATCGAGCAAAACTGAATTAGTTGATCTGCCTGCCTCAACAGAACAAGCGGTGGATTCTGAAAGCCAATCGACCAAACTTGAGACCTCACAAGCGGTTAAAAAAGTAGAAAGTTTTGCAAAGAGTGAAGAATCTAAAGCAGTCTCCCAAGTGAAACAAATGCCCGCGAAAGCGATTGTCGCTACGACGGAAACAGCGCCAGAGTCGAGCTCAGAAAATGTAACCGAAACTCCAGCTGACAACCAAGAAGCAGAGCCTCAACCAACGGAAAAAAAGGCAAAGCCAACGAAGGAAGAGCTAGAAAATCCAGAAAGAGAAATCATGCCTGAATTGGATCCTACCCCGATTCATCAATTACCTGTATCCTAATGAAACTAACGATTAAAGACATCGCTATACGTTGTAACGTGGGAAAATCCACCGTTTCTCGGGTGTTAAATAATGATCCTAACGTGAGCATTAAAACCCGAGAACGAGTGCAAGCGATGATTAAAGAATTAGGGTTTCAGCCCAACCAAAGCGCTAGAGCAATGCGGGGGGCTTCTTCCCCTGTTGTTGGAATTATTGTCACCCGACTTAACTCAACGGCAGAATCCCAGACATTAAGCACAATTTTACAGCAACTCTATGCTAAAAATATTACCCCTCTGATAGTGGAAAGCCAGTTTAAGCCTGAATTAATTACTCGCCATTTTGAATTATTTCGCCAACGGCTAGTAGATGGTGTGATTGTATTTGGTTTTTCAAAGCTCTCGCTTGAGACCATTCAGCAATGGCGTGGCTATCTGGTGACTGTTGCTCGTGCTTATCCCAATATTCCAGCGGTTTATTATGATGATGAAAATGCGGTGCGAGCATTAATGACTAAACTATATCAGCAAGGGCATCGTCAGATTGCTTATTTAGGCGTGAATGATTGCGATGAAACCACTGGATATCAGCGTAATCAAAGCTATCTACATTTCTGCAAAACTCATCAGTTAGAAGCGAATTTAGTGAAAGCCGAATTAATGCTTGAAAGTGGCTACCAGCTCATGCCAAAACTAATGAGTAAACCTGTATCAGCAATTTTATGTGCGAGTAGTTCGCTGGCGATGAGTGCATTGAAATATTTGCAAGAAATGCAACAAAATCGACCGCTTGCTTGCATTGGGCAAAATAGTTTATTGCAGTGTTTTGCACCTGATTTATTAACGCTCGATTTTGGTTATCCGCAGGCAGGAAAATGGGCAGTCGAATTGCTGTTAATGCAACTCAGTGGTAACCTGACCACTGAGCAACGTAAAGTGCCATTTAGCCTTTCTTAACCGCTTTCACAAATAGTAGAGGAGGGCGATGTTGTAAATCTTTAAATTCCGAATGCCATTCTGGTTGAGTGGCTAACATCGGCTCTTCCACTTGTACAATCTCAAAACCAGCTTGAACCAGCTGATTAAAAATAGTAGCAAGCGTACGATGATAAGTTTTAAAGGCTTGCTGAAACCAACTTCTATCCCGTTCGCCTTCCTCTCGATAATAATTTAAACGATAAGCAACTTGTTGTTTCTGTTCATTTTTTTCCCAGCGATAGCCATCTCTATAACAAGTTACAATTGGGTGTTCTTGAGAGAAAATCAGCGTGCCGCAAGCAGTCATTTTTGCCGAAATTTTTGCAAGTAAATCGGCAAAATCTTCAACATAGTGAAAAGCAAATGAGCTAGTCACAACATCAAAATTTTGCTCGGGAATGCGATCTAATTGCTCCATTGGTAAGCAATAAAGTGAGAAAGCGGTCGATTCTTGCCAATTTTTTGCAAGAGCAATTTTAGCTTGAGCTAACATCAATTCAGATAAATCTAACCCCACCACGCATTGTGCTCCAAGTTTTAAATAGTGTGCTAAATGTACACCTGTGCCGCAACCTAAATCTAATATTTTTTTATTGGTTAGTTCGGGTAAAAGCGAAAACATGGTGGGCTTTTCTACCACTTCATTCATACTGATCGGGTTTTCCCGTAATTGCTGATAACGCTCAAAAAAAATCGGCGTGTCGTAAATACTTTTTTTCAAATTTTACTCCAAATAACAATCCGCCCGTAAAACGGGCTATTTTTCGGCTTCCCTGTATTTCACATGCCTCTCAAGAGATATGTGAAATACTGACAACCGTTCAATAACTCTGTAGCCCCCCTTAAAGGTATCTACTCATAACTTCCCATAGCGCGTTTTCGTCTTTCTCCTATACGTTAAATTTTGGTTGTCAGCCTTATTTATTATAGGAGTATTTTTTATTCCGCCCATTGCTTAAGTTCTTTGATTCCATACATATAGTGTATGGTTGTATATAGCCAGATTATGTCTAGCTATAAAACAAAGGCTAAACCAAATAAAGTTTAGCCTTTGTTTTTTTATTGTGAGGAATTAAAAGTTAAAACCGAGCTTCACATTTACGCTGGTTGCTTTTCCTTGCTTAAACCAACTTTGGATAATGTCCGTTTTAATCAACCAATTCTGTTTAGTAAACGCAACGGCAAGTTGCGAATCTAAGCGGTTAGTATAGTCATTAACCGCTTTGCTCACTAAAGTTGTATCAGCAATGCGACTTGTGATTTGTGTGCCGTTGTGGTGATTAAGACGATGCGTATAATTTACTGCGAAGGTTGGCGTAATTGTCCAATCTTTTGCTGTCAATATTTTCTGAACTTTAACGCCTGAGGCAGCATTCAAGTCTGTTATTCTATAACTATCCGTTGATGTTGCAAGCAAACCACTTTCATTTGCAGATTTCATCGATAATCTCACCCCTTGTAAACTTACAGAAGGCTCAAATGTCCAGCCATTGAATTGGAATAATGAGCCAACGCGCGCTTCTAGTCCTAAGGTTGAGCCTGTGGTTTTAACTTCACCTAATGTTGTGCCACTAAAACTACGGTGTTGTTTATAAGAAATTTTACCAACATTGCTAGCTAAATCTACAAACCAGTTTGGCAGTTGATAACGCGATCCAAGCGTAAATTGCGCTTGCTTAATGGTTGCCGAAGCAAAAGGCTTAGTAAGTTTGTCTTTACTATGAGAAATTTCGCCATACATTACTACGCCATTTGCTATTTTATGTGCCGCCCCTAATGCAATTTGACTGCCTTCACCTGAAAGTTTATCGGCATAGTTTGAATGCGCTGATTTTACTTTTTGACCACTGTTATCAAGCCAAAGCGTTGTTTCTTTCTCAGTTAAGGTTTGATTATCACTTAGTTTGAGATGAGCACGATTGAGCTGAGCCGAGCCTTGACTTCTTAACAACGCTAAACTATCCGCATAAATACTATTACTCACAGCATAATGAAAATCTTGAAGCTGATTTTTCTCAAGGGCGTTTTGTAACCAAGTATTATACACCCCCGCTTGCAATGCTAAGGCTGAATCGCGTAGTCGGTTCAATACTTTCAAACCAGCTTTACCATTGGCATTTGCATTTGGATCAGAGATAGTCTGGTTGGCATTGATTTTTACATCAATACCTTTTGGTGTGAAATAAAGATCTTGACGTAACCCTTTTTGCGTTAAGTATTTATTCTTTGTTAGTGTTGAGAAGCCACCTTGATACGTTGCATTATCTTGTAATGCCAATACACCAATACGATCACCTTTTTCTGCTGTTTTGAGTAAATTATTTTCTACTGTTAATGAACCAGCTAATTGCACCGTCGCTTTATCTGTTGCTGTAATAGCATTATTTGCCAAAACGTCTAAACGACTATTTGCTGATGAAGTGTAGCTTTGTTTAATAGTAAGATCACTTGCTGATAACTCAGCATTATTTATTAGATGCTCAACACTATTTTTACCCGTTAACGCAACTTGGCCATCATTGATAGTTAAATCACTTAAGTAATTTTCACCTGTTAATGTTAAAGTGGCTTTTCCTACTTTGGTAAAATGATGTGAACTAGTTAAATCATTTTCCCACGTATCTTGTTGAGTGATATTGAACGTTTCATCTTTTAACAACTGTTTCGGGCCTTTCACCGCACTTTTTAAATCAACTAATCCCCAACCATATTGTTCATCAACGCCTTTTTCGCCTAAATCTTCTGCCGTAGTAAGTAAGACATCACGAATTTGCGATGCGGTTAAATCAGGGAAACGCTCTTTTAATAATGCTAAAGAAGCTGTGACAACAGGAGTAGCATAAGAAGTACCCGACTGTTGCTCTAATGTATCAATACGCTTATCTTTATCAGCCCCTATTGTACCAAGTAACGAAAACGTACCTGGTGCAGTAATACACCAATTTTTACTCACACCACAGTAGTTGGAATACGATTCCCATTTTTTAGCAGTATCCACCGCAGCTACAGAGAGATAGTGAGATTCAAGTTCTGGAAAGTAACGAGGCAGCGCAGCCATAATACCTGGCTGTTTTTTACCTTCATTACCTGCCGCAAAAACCATCAAAGTACCTTGGTTTGTAATAATCTGTTTAATCGCTTCTACAAGAGAATTTTCTTTGGTTGTGAGCTCTTCTTTGTATTTTTTATCAACTTCCGCTGCGGTATCAAAAGTAGAATCATCATTCCAGCTATTATTGATTGCGAGCGGTTTTTTCCCCGCGAGTTTTAACAATGCAGTGGCAATAGGTAAGCGTGCGTATTTAACCTTTTCCGACTGTCCAATAACAAGTTCTGTTGATTTATCATTTTCTCCTTCATCCTCTTGTCCTTCACCTGTGGTCTTTGTTGCTTCTGCGGTTGCAACAAAAAGAGTTGCTTGAGGTGCGATCCCCCCTTGGTAGCCTAAAGCCTGAAGCTTTTTAGCACCAATCGTACCCGTAACTTGTGCACCGTGCCCCGTATAAACTCGCTTTGAGTTGCCATTTTCCTGCTCTTCTATTTCTGTTACATACGCCGTTGGATCAAAGGTCTCTTCCTCGCCTTTTAAATTTGTGAGGGTAAACGAAATTGGCTTGAGTAAATCCTTATTTACAAGGGCGTGCTTAAAAAAATAGCCATTATCCAATACCCCTACAACGACATTTTTACCCGAATATTTCGTAATAAGCGCTTCGCTAAGCCCTATAGTGCTATGCGGATTAATTATTGTATTTTCTTGCGCTGACACTGCTGAACAAATTGCCAAGGCAATTAATGTTTTTGAAAAGTCTTGTTTAAACATAATTTCCCCTTTTATAAAAATTGAAATTTAAAAATAATTATTATTAAAAATATTGTGGGCATTATACTCAGATAAAACTCTATAAAAACAGAGGGATTGTAAATCTCATTGCTTACCATTAATGGTCAGAGCTGATATAGATCGGCATCTATTTTGTTTGTAACAATTTATATTTTAATGTTAAAAAATTTTTCTTTCTTATTGCTTTTTGACTGCTAGCAGCACTCAGTGGCAGTTTTTTGCGTATCACAAACTTACTCAATTGGGCGAACATCCGCTCAATACCAAGCCTGATCAATTCTTTATTCTTAAAAAAGGGACATCAAGCCTAAAATTAGCCTAGGTGTTAAAAGGGTGAAAAACTTATCCCTTGTTCTCTTATGAGATACTTATTCTTACCTCTATTGTCGAACAAGATCTAGGTGTTGTAAGCAAGCGCCCACAAGTTACCACAGTGTTTATTAACCGCTTGAAAATTAAGATAAAATTGCAAACTGATCCAACGGTAATTTTACGGAATGGGCGAACGTTATGATAGCAATGAAGTGAGAAAGCGGTCGATTCTTACCAATTTTTTACAAGAGCAATTTTTGCTTGAGCTAACATCAATTCAGATAAATCTACCCCTCCAGGCGCTGTGCTCCAAATAAAAAAGCCCACAAATGTGGGCGATATGTTACTGATATAGGGCAAGTTTTTGTAAGGTTTGATATGCTTTATCGGTTGTGAGTAGGGCTTTTACGCGTTGCACATTGGCTTTAAGATCTCGCTCACCAAAGGTGCGCATCAACATAGCGGTATTCACTGCGACCGCATCAATATGTGCGGCTTCGCCTTTGCCTTGTAATAAAGCGGTGATTTTTGTCGCATTTTCTGCAGGCTCTCCTCCTTTGAGCGCCTCAATGCTGTGGCGCTGAATCCCGAAATCTTCTGGCGTAAGGGTGAAATAATGAATCTCGCCATTTTCAATTTCAGCAACTTGTGTTTCAGCATGTACCGCAACTTCATCTAGCCCCGCCCCATGTACCACAATTGTATGTTCATGATTTAGACTTTTTACCGTTTCGGCATAAATTTTTAGCACCTCAGGTGAATAAACTCCGAGTAATTGACGTTTAGCATGTGCGGGATTAACTAATGGCCCTAAAATATTAAATAACGTGCGTGTTTTTAGTGCTTGGCGCACAGGAATCGCATATTTAAAACCTGCATGATAGAGCGGTGCAAATAGGAAACAGAGATTACACTCATCTAACGCTTGGCGTGCAGTTTGTGGCGAAATTGCTACATTAATCCCTAATGAAGAAAGTACATCGCTGGCACCTGTTTTGCTTGATACGCTACGGCTACCGTGTTTAGCGATTTTATAACCTAAGGTCGCCGCCACGATAGCACTGGCAGTGGAAATATTTATTGTATTTTGCCCATCGCCACCTGTGCCAACAATATCTGCAAATAGATAATCTGGTGTTGCAAATGGCGTAGAATGTGCAAGAGCTGCTTCCACTGCACCAGATACTTCAGCGATAGATTCGCCTCGCAATTTCAATGCAATAAGAGCCCCAGCAAGCTGCTCGTTGGTTAATTTGCCTTGAATAATTTGTTCGAAAAAGTATTGTGCTTCTGCTTTGTTTAAGGTTTGTCCATTAAAAAGCTGGCTAAGAAGATTGTCGAGTTGCATATTTTTATCCTGTTATTTTGTTATAGAAACAAGCGGTCATTTTTGGGGTTAATTTTGCAAGCCAAGTAGCCATTCAACCGATTGTTTTAATAATTTCGTACCTTCTACAGTTAAAATCGATTCAGGGTGAAATTGGAATCCACAAATAGGCAGTTGTCTATGACGAACCGCCATCACAATATTCTCAAAACGTGCATTAACCACCAATTCTTCAGGCAAGTTATCGCCCATTAATGAATGGTAGCGAGCAACAGGCATCGGGTTATTAATGCCGTGGAACATGGCTTGATTGTCGTGTTCTATTCGAGAAACTTTGCCATGCAACACGCTACCTGTATGCACCACTTTACCTCCCAATGCCTCAATAATCGCTTGATGCCCGAGGCAAATACCAATCATCGGCAGCACGCCTTTAAGCTGTTTGATGATTTCAAGCAAATTGCCTGCTTCTGCAGGAGTACCAGGGCCTGGCGAAAGTGCTACGATACAATCTTTTATATTTTTTGCTTTTAGTAAAAAATCGTCTAATGGATAATCGTTACGAAAAATCGTTACTTGATGACCTAATTCACGAAATTGATCGACTAAGTTGTAGGTAAATGAATCAAAATTATCAACAAAAAGAATATGAGCCATAAATATCCGCCTTATTTTATATTTACTTGTGCAATTGCTTTTAATACCGCTTTCGCTTTATGACGAGTTTCATCCGCCTCGGATTGAGGATCGGAATCCAGTACCTCACCGCAGCCAGCCTGTACATAAGCTATTCCGTCTTGTACAAAAGCGGAGCGAATCACGATACAGGTATCCAAATCGCCTTTCGATGTTAAATAACCAACCGCTCCACCATAGCTATGGCGTTTTTGTTGTTCTACTTGATAAATCAATTGCATTGCTTTGATTTTCGGCGCGCCCGTGAGAGTCCCCATATTCATACAGGCTTGATAAGCGTGTAAAGCATCTAAATCAGTGCGCAAAGTGCCAACTACGCGTGAAACAAGGTGCATAATTTGTGAATAGCGGTCGATTTGCATTAAATCGACAACCTTGCGTGAGCCCGCTTGGCAAACACGAGCAACATCGTTACGAGCAAGATCCACTAACATTAAATGTTCTGCTAATTCTTTTTGATCTAAACGTAACTCTAACTCCAAACGAGAATCTAATTCAGGATCGATATTGCCATTTGCATCAAAACCACGAGGGCGAGAACCCGCAATTGGATAAATTTCTAATTGGCGGTTTACGTGTGAATATTTCAACGCACTTTCAGGTGAGGCACCAAATAGCGTGAAATTTTCGCCCTGCATTAAGAACATATACGGACTTGGATTATTAATTTTGAGCTGGCGATACGCTGCTAAAATATTCGGGCAAGGTAAGCTAAAACGGCGTGAAGGTACAATTTGGAAAACATCACCAATATTAATATGATGTTTGAGTTTTTGTACAATTTGCTTAAATGCTTCGTCTTCAATATTAGTACTCACTTCACCGCTAGCGACTTGAATAGGTAAACGTAATTCACACGGCTGATATTTTGCAAGAATTTGGCTAAATTCGACCGCTTGTTGTTGTAGCTGACCTTGTTGTGTTTCATCGAAGCAGAAAGTATGTAATACCGATTCTTGTTTTTGGTGATCAACAAATACTAATTGTTCGGCGAGGTAAAAGCTGTAATCGTGGCAACGCAAGCCATCATCGTGCAATTGAATACCGTCCATTGGAATAAAGTGAGCCACCAAATCGTAACTAAACAAACCGCCTAAATAAATGGGATTTGCTTCATCAGCAAACAACTGACTCACCGCTCGTAAACCGTCAAAAACGGTGCTGGTTTTGAGCTTACTATCTTCATCTAAGTTTCGTGCAATGAGTGGAAAAGTCGCAGACAAGCGGTCAAATTCGGCATTAAATTTGCAATTTGGCGCAGGACTTAATTGAGCTAATGCCGCTTGGATATGTGGAATAACGGCTTTGCCATTTTCGGTCAGCGCTTCAAAAGTAACACTTTGCGCATCGCAATAAATATGCAGTGCAGCTTGGGCAAACAATAAGCTTTTTAAACTGTTTTTACTTTGAATTTCGGCAGAATCCAATAACAGTGTGTGCGGTTTATTGGCGCATAAATGATAAAAAGTGACTGTTGTATCTTCATAGTAAGGGAGTTGTGTTTGTTGAATATTGACCTTCATCTCGCAATTCCTTTTATTTTTAATATCTGCACTATTAAACTAGTGTAACAAGAATAAGTCAAGCAATTTTTTAGCGAAAAAGCATTTTCGGTTTGTTGTTCTTTCGTAGCTTTTGTACAATTAGCTTTTACTTTTATCATTACTCTTATCTATTGGAATATATTATGGCGACTCCACAATCGGGCATTACGCTCACCCACCGTAAATCGGGAATTTTTATTGAAGCCAATGTGCTTAATATCGACGCATTTCACCCTAAGATTGCAATCATTTACCAAAATTTCCAGCAATTTCAGCAACAATTCGCAAGCGATGAATTGGGGCTAACACTTGCTTTTGGTAAAAGTCTTTGGACACAACTAAAATCAGGCTCCGCGACTGAACTGGCAGATTTCGTAGCATTAGGTAAAGCAGACAGGGAATTTGCGCCAGCAACACAACGTGATTTGTTAGTACATATTCAATCAAATCGTCCTGATGTAAATTTTTCTATTGCGCTGATGGTGGTCGAACAGCTAAAAGATATAGTTCAAATTGTGGAAGAAACACATGGTTTCCGCTGGGTAGAAGAGCGTGATCTTACGGGTTTTATTGACGGTACAGAAAATCCGCAAACTGCTGAAAAATTACGAGAAGTGGCGTTAATTGAAGAAGGCGAAGATGCAGGTGGAAGTTATGTTCTAACTCAACGTTATGTGCATCAATTAAACAAATGGCACAAAATGAATACCGAACGCCAAGAAGAAGTGATCGGTAGAACCAAAACGGATAGCGTAGAGCTTGACAATGTGCCAGAAACTTCTCACGTTGGGCGAGTCGATTTAAAAGAGGACGGCAAAGGGCTGAAAATTTTACGCCATAGCTTACCATACGGGTTAGCAAGTGCTGAACATGGTTTATATTTTATCGCTTTTGCAAAACGTTTACATAATATCGATCAACAGCTGAAAAGTATGTTTGGTGAATTAGATGGAAAAACCGACCGCTTGTTAGGCTTTACTAAGCCTATTTCAGGCAGTTATTACTATGCGCCATCAGTGGAGCAATTGATGGGATTGTAATGCGTTTATAAAAAATAAACGAGAAATAGACAACAGGATTATCAATAGAACTTATGATGATTGTTATGCTTTTATCTACATTCACTTTTCATGTTAGACATAGCATCAGAATTTATCATTTATAAGTTTAGCATTATATCATTATTATGTAAGGGAATACGGCATAATTCCTTAGAGAATCTAAAAATGTTGGTGTATAATACACCAACATTTTTTTCGAAGGATATTACGCTATGAGCCAATTTTTTTATATTCATCCTGATAATCCTCAGGCACGTTTGATTAATCAAGCAGTAGAAATTATTAAAAATGGTGGCGTTATTATTTATCCGACAGATTCAGGTTACGCTTTAGGCTGTGCAATTGGTGAAAAACATGCAATGGATCGCATTGTGGCTATTCGCAAATTGCCTGAAAATCACAATTTTACGTTGGTATGTAGTGATTTATCAGAGCTTTCTACCTATGCATTAGTAACTAATCAATCTTATCGCTTAATCAAAAATAACACCCCGAATCCTTACACTTTTATTTTACCTGCTACGAAAGATGTACCACGTAGATTAATGACTAAACGTAAGACAATTGGGATTCGTGTGCCAGATAATGCTATCGCTTTAGCCCTGATTGCAGCTTTAGGCGAACCTATTTTATCTTGCTCGTTGATGCTACCAGATACTGAAGTCACGGAATCGGATCCTGATGAAATTCGAGAGCATTTAGAGCGTCGTGTCGATCTGATTATTCACGGTGGTTATTTAGGGCAACAGCCAACAACGGTGATCGATTTAACCGAAGACAGCCCTCGAATTATTCGTGAAGGCTCGGGCGATATTACGCCGTTTAACTAATCATTTCCTCCTTGCATAAAGGAGGAATTTCTATTTAAAGACGCTCGTGAGAGCGACAAAGGAATCTTAATGAAAACATTTCAAACTAAAAATACAGAACAAAGATCAGCAAAATTTTCTAAAAATCCACGTTTAGCTGAACGCAATGAAAAGCGTGCTGAGCGTCCAACCTCAAAACCGTTAAAAACTAAAACCTCTTCATCTTTTGCGAAAAAAGCGCAAAATCCGACCGCTTCATCAGCAGAATCACAAGAGAAAAAAACAAAAGTTGTAGGTGAAAAACTACAAAAGATTTTAGCGCGAGCAGGACAAGGTTCTCGCCGTGAATTAGAAGAAATTATTGCGGCAGGCCGTGTGAGTGTAGACGGTAAAATTGCAAGTTTAGGTGACCGTGTACAAGTGAGTAGTTCAACAAAAATTCGTATCGACGGTGATCTCATCAGCTTAATTCCTGCACAAAAAGAAATTTGTCGCGTATTAATGTATTACAAACCTGAAGGCGAATTATGTACTCGTTCAGATCCAGAAGGTCGAGCGACAGTATTTGACCGCTTACCTCGTTTAACGGGTGCACGCTGGGTTGCAGTAGGGCGTTTAGATATTAATACTTCTGGTTTATTACTATTTACCACTGATGGTGAACTAGCAAACCGCTTAATGCATCCAAGTCGTGAAGTTGAACGTGAATATTCGGTGCGTGTGTTCGGTAATATTGATGAAGCCATGTTACAGCGTTTACGTAAAGGCGTTCAGCTAGAAGACGGTCCTGCAAACTTTAAACAAATTAAAACCATCGGCGGAACAGGTTTAAACCAATGGTTTGATGTTACTCTAACAGAAGGGCGTAATCGTGAAGTACGTCGTTTATGGGAATCACAAGGGGTTGAAGTGAGCCGTTTGATTCGTATTCGTTACGGGAATATCAAATTAGAAAAAAGTTTACCTCGTGGCGGTTGGGAAGAAATGGGCTTAGAGCAAGTAAACTATTTGCGTGAACTGGTTGGTTTACCTGCTGAAACTGAAACCAAAGTGGATGTAACCAAAAATCGTCGTCGTACTAATATTCGCCAGATCCGTAAAGCAGTGAAACAGCATACTAAATATCGTACTAAATCTTAATTTCTATAATGAATGTTATAGAAAGGAAGCACTAAAGAGATTTGATAATGCTCTAATCAGATATAAAGGACAACATTGCTACTAAAAAGCCTACTAACATCTATATTATAAGGTGTTAGTAGGCTTTGACGTTATTAGTCAAAAGAGCTTTTATTATGCTATCCCTAAAAACAAAAAAATAGCAAAATAAATAATATCCTGTGCCATTTTGCTAATGGTAATGTAAATAATAAGCCTCTAATAAGTATTGAGATAAAGAAGGAACAACCTTATCAACATGATCAAATTTTGAGTTTAGCGGGACTCAAAAGCCGATTAAATCAGATATATCAATCTTCTAATACCATTAGACCAGGTAAAGTTGCGAAACTTTGCGATTTCACGGTGTTATGGAAATCATTTAGGTAAGCATAGTTCTTATCAGCTTCTCGATATGCTCCATAAAGGTTACTGTATAACCCCTGTTGGGTAATTTTTTTCGCTACCACATAGCCTCGGTCAAGATATGGTTTTACCGCCCAATACGGTAGCGTTGCAATACCTCGTTTACTTGCAACTAATTGAATAATAGCGATCGTTAATTCGCTTGTTCTACGAATCGGGTTGATCCCTGCTGGACGTAGTACTTTCCGCAATAAATCTAACATATCATCAGGCACTGGATAGGTTATCCAAGTTTCATCAATAAAATCTTCGGCTTGCCAAACATCTTTGCTTGCAAGTGGATGATCTTTAGCGCAAATCCCCACCATTTCATAAGAAAAGAGTGGGCGATAGATAATACCATCCGTTTCTTCTGCTTCAGCAACCACTGCCCAATCTGCTCGGTGAGTTAATAATAAGCCGACTGTGTCTGTATGGAAGCCCGACACGATATCAAGTTCTACTAACGGCCAACTTTGGCGGAAAGTATCCATTGCTGGCATTAACCAGTCAAAACAAGTGTGGCACTCCACTGCAATACGTAATTCACCCACTTCACCTTGTTTTACTCGCGCGAGATCGAGTTCTGCTTCGGAGACTTTAGGCAAAATTTCATGCGCTAATTTTACTAGTCGCTCGCCTGCAGACGTAAAACGCAAAGGCTGGGTCTTACGTTCAAACAGCGTTAATTCATACTGTTCTTCTAGTAATTTAATCTGATGAGAAAGCGCGGATTGCGTTAAATGAACACGCTTTGCTGCAAGCGAAACACTTCCGCTTTCTTTTAAAGCGAGCAATGTTTTTAGATGACGAAGTTCAAGAAATATGGGTTTCATTTACAATTAATACAGTATTCATAAAATTAAGTAGTGGATAAAGTATAATATAAATTATTGTTTTCAATAAGTAAATTTTTTTCATTCTGATTCAAGAATAAATTATTTAATTCATGGAACTAAATAAATAAAATCTGGTCAACTTATAATTTTTACATGTTGATTTATACATTATAAATTATTTTTTAACAATTGACTTTAATTTATATGCTGTTATTTTATGTTTAATAAATAAAACTTACAAAACTGTAGATCATTTATTTCAAACTATATACACTTCGGTCAATTGTTTATCAGGACTGACCAGGAGTGTATATTATGCAAAAAATTACAAAAATAAGTTTAACGTTATTAGCGAGCTTAGTTTTAAGTGCTTGTAGTAGCAATAGCGGCGGTAGTGATAATCATGAATTCATCAAACGCTACACCAAATAGCGTTACAACAGATCATTCGAATCAATCGAATAACGCTACTAATAATAGTGGTAATTCAAACCAATCGAATGGTACTATTAATAATAGCGGTAATTCAAATTCGAATAATTCTACTAATAGCAATAGTTCAAATAATCAATCCTCACCCAATAATATGTCATCAAGTTCTGCAACAGGTGCTACTATTATTTTAAAAGAACGAGATGATAAAGTATTAGAAGAGCGTGTAGATGTAACTAATCCAAGTACAGAATATTTAAATGTAGATGGAAAATCACTTAGAGTAAGCTATAAAAATTCGGGTATTTATGCAGGTACTTGGTTAAATATGGGGGACTTACTTGCCTGCTGTGATAAGTATAGTTCAGTACGCTTTGGCGTGATCGAAGGTGGCCCAAATTCAGAAAGCTATTTCTTCTATAACGGCATTCCAACCAGCTCAATGCCAACAAGTGGCACTGCAACCTATCATGGCTATACGCTAATTTCAGGCAATACTCCACAATTTAATCATGATGATTGGTTAGCAGATACCGCACAATTTAATGCTGATTTTGGCGCGAAAAAGCTAAATGGTACTTTAAATGTGGCTACACTTGATCCAGTGAATATTAGTGCGGATATTTCTGGTAATAGTTTTGCAGGTAAAGCAAGTTCAAATACTTTTGCAACTCAAGCTAACGTAGAAGGTAAATTCTACGGGGAGAATGCTAAAGAGCTCGGTGGTATGTTTAGAGATGAAACCCAAATTGGTGACGACGTTGATGGCGCTGGTGGCGCTTGGGGTGGCGTATTTGGTGCAAGCAAATAATTAAGCAATTTAGCCTTAATATTGCTTAGTTAACAAGCGGTCTGATTTTGTCTTTTTTTTGCAAAAAATCGGTGAAATCAGACCGCTTGTGTTTTATGTAAACTTGCCTTCCTTTGAAAAAGGATTATTAAAAATTTTCATAATTAAATTGAAAATTATGAAGTTGCATAATATTTACCATTCTTGCATTATTTAAACATCCAAGTTGAGCCACAAGTAAGGTTCAGCAAACTGAATAACAACATAGCAGGAGTGCCATATGACAACATCACATATCTTAGGTTTTCCACGTGTAGGGGCTAAGCGAGAATTAAAATTTGCGCAAGAACGTTATTGGCGTAAAGAGTTAGCTGAGCAAGATCTATTAGATTTAGCGAAAGCATTACGAGAAAAAAATTGGCAACATCAAGCCGAGGCAAATGTGGATTTTGTTGCAGTAGGTGATTTTACTTTCTACGATCACATTTTAGATCTGCAAGTGGCAACAAGTGCGATTCCTGCCCGCTTTGGTTTCGATAGCCAAAATCTAACATTAGATCAATATTTCCAATTAGCACGTGGTAATAAAGAACAATTTGCGATTGAAAT
Organism: Actinobacillus vicugnae; assembly: GCF_901687125.1. Taxonomy (GTDB): domain Bacteria; phylum Pseudomonadota; class Gammaproteobacteria; order Enterobacterales; family Pasteurellaceae; genus Actinobacillus; species Actinobacillus vicugnae. The sequence goes on along the minus strand of NZ_CABFJY010000022.1, from coordinate 95,841 downwards.
GACCAAATGGTTCGATACTAACTATCACTATCTCGTACCTGAGTTCCACAAAAATACCGAATTTAAAGCGAACCCAGCTCATTATGTAAATCAAATCCGTGAAGCTAAAGCCGCTGGACATCAAGTAAAACCCGTAATTGTAGGGCCGCTTACTTTCTTATGGCTAGGTAAGGAAAAGGGTGAAGCATTTAATCGTTTTGAATTGCTTTCTCAACTGGTTCCTGTTTATCAACAAATTTTAAATGCGATTGCTGCCGAAGGCGTGGAATGGATCCAAATTGATGAGCCAGCACTGGCATTAGATTTACCCGCAGAATGGCGTGTGGCCTACCAACATGTTTATACGCAATTAGCACAAGTAAATGCCAAATTATTACTAGCGACCTATTTTGGCTCAGTTGCCGAACACGCATCATTACTCAAAGCGCTACCAGTGGACGGCTTACATCTTGATTTAGTACGTGCACCAGAGCAATTAGCCGCTTTTACAGATTATCCCAAAGTACTTTCAGCAGGGGTCATTGAAGGACGTAATATTTGGCGTGCAGATTTAAATCGTATATTAGACGTACTAGAACCATTAAAAGCGAACTTTGGTCAGCGTTTATGGATTGCACCAAGCTGTTCGTTACTCCACACACCTTATGATTTAGCGGTAGAAACACAACTTGCACAAAATAACCCAGAACTTTATAGCTGGTTAGCATTTACCCTACAAAAAGTTAAAGAGCTCAATGTGTTAAAACAAGCGTTGAACCAAGGCCGAGCAACGGTTGCTGAACAACTCAATGAAAACCAAAATGCAGCTCAGGCACGTGCGCAAAGTAAAATGATCCATAAAACGGCAGTGACAGAACGTTTAGCTAACTTGCCTGCGAATGCAGATAAACGCCAATCTCCTTTTGCAGAGCGAATTAAATTGCAAAATGCGTGGCTAAATCTACCGCTTCTCCCTACCACAAATATCGGTTCTTTCCCGCAAACCTTAGAAATTCGCCATGCACGTGCAGCCTTCAAAAAAGGGGAGCTATCGCTAGCAGATTATGAAGCTGCAATGAAAAAAGAAATTGAGTTTGTGGTGCGTAAGCAAGAAGAACTTGATTTAGATGTATTAGTGCATGGCGAAGCAGAACGTAATGACATGGTGGAGTATTTTGGTGAATTGCTTGACGGTTTTGCCTTTACCAAATTTGGTTGGGTACAAAGCTATGGTTCTCGCTGTGTAAAACCTCCTGTGATTTATGGCGATGTGACCCGTCCAGAGCCAATGACCGTACGTTGGTCGCAATACGCACAAAGCTTAACGAATAAAGTGATGAAAGGTATGCTAACGGGGCCTGTAACGATTTTACAGTGGTCATTTGTGCGCAACGACATTCCTCGCTCAACCGTATGTAAACAAATTGGTGTAGCGCTTTCTGATGAAGTATTAGACCTTGAAAAAGCGGGCATTAAAGTGATTCAAATAGATGAGCCTGCAATTCGAGAAGGCTTACCACTAAAACGTGCTGATTGGGATACTTATTTACAATGGGCGGGTGAAGCGTTCCGTTTAAGCTATATGGGGGTAAAAGATGACACACAAATTCACACTCATATGTGTTATTCAGAATTTAACGATATTTTGCCTGCAATTGCAGGGCTTGATGCCGACGTAATTACGATTGAAACATCTCGTTCAGATATGGAGTTACTAACTGCTTTTGCCGATTTTAAATATCCAAATGATATTGGTCCTGGTGTGTATGATATTCATAGCCCACGCGTACCAACCGCAAATGAAATCAAGCATTTATTACGTAAAGCGCTAAACGTGATCCCAAAAGAACGTTTATGGGTAAACCCAGACTGTGGCTTAAAAACGCGAGGTTGGAAAGAAACCCTTGAGCAATTACAAGTAATGGTAGATGTAACCAAAAAACTGCGTGCAGAACTCGCTTAAGCATTCACAATAAATAGCGTCTAATTTATCGCTTATGTAAGCGGTCGAATTTGTAAAAATTTTTGCAAATCCGACCGCTTGTTTATTTTATAAATACTTAAAGTTTATTTTTTCTTAAATTAATCCCATAAAAAATTTATAACTATTTATTTTTTGGTATAAATTAAAGGTTATAAAACAACCGTTTGTTATAAATAATCAAATTTAAATGCTTTTACGAATAATTCTTATTGAACCGTTTTAGCAAAATTGCTAGTATCAAAAAACTGTAACTTTTCCATTGAAATACAAGTATCAACGAATGATATTACGTATTTAATCGTTTTAATCTATGAAAAAACACCTAGCAATTTTTAGCTCAATTTTATTTTATTTCTCCAGTATTCATAGCGTTTATGCAGAACAACCTATTAATACCCCTGAAAAAAATATAGAAATTGCTAGGCTGCTAAAAGATACAAAAAAATTGCCTGAATTAGAAAAACATTCCGCAGAAAATATTACTTTTGCAGAACAAGACTTGCTCAAAAATAAACAACTTACTGAACAATTATTAAATCATGCTATAGAGGTTGGAAATCCTAATACGATTGAATATTTACTCTCCATTTATCGCAGTTTTTCTGATACAGATCCGATTTTAATACTATTTGCACAAGCGCAGATTGCTAAAAAACAACAGAAATATAGCCAAGCGATCACCTTTTATAGAACGATTCTGGCTCAAAAACCAGAATTAACACCTGTGCGTATTCAGCTTGCAATTAGCTTATTCCAAGCACAACAAGATAATGCTGCTAAAGATCAATTTGAAAAAGCGTTAAGTGATCCACAGATCCCGCCAGATATTGCGCAATTGGTTCAGCTTTATTTACAAACACTTGCGCAACGGAATGAATGGCAAGTGTCATTAACCGCCAATTACTTACGAGAAGAAAACGTCAATAACGTTTCCAATGATCGCTATATTGAAAATACCGCTTTTGTAAAAAGCGAAACGATGTTGCCTCAAAAGGCGCACGGGATTGGCTATTACTTTGACCTAGAGCGCGATATTAACTTATGGAATGCGCACTACTTACATATAGAAAATAGCTTATACGGCAAAAGTTATTGGGATTATCATGATTATGATGACATTAGTAACCGCTTGTCCTTAGGTTATGTGCATAAGGCAGATCGCCAACGCTTTGCATTTTTACCGTTTTATGAACAGCAATGGTATGGCGGACATCGTTACAAACGTAGTAACGGCGTACGTATTGCTTTTAATCGCTGGTTGAATGCGAATTAGCAAATCTCAAGTGCGGTGGAATATGCTCAAAATTTCTACTCAAATAACCCAAATTTAAATGGCAATAGCAAGCTAGGATCTTTGACCATACTTTTGCGCCCAAGCCCTCGTTATTACTTTTACGCTGGGGCAGATTATACGCAAGAGCGTACTAAAGCCCGCCATTACAGCTATGATTTGAAAACAGCCCGTATTGGCTGGGGACAAGAGTGGCAATGGGGAATTTCTTCTCGTTTAAGTTTCTCTGCTTCAAAACGAAGTTATCAAGATAATCTTGCATTAGGTTCGGTATTTCATTTTGATAAACGCAGACAAGACGAGATTTATCATATTAATGCAACAATCTGGAAACTAGATTGGCACTTATGGGGCATCACCCCGAAGTTAAACTACCACTGGAAAAAACAGCGTAGTAACTTCGCAAGCCTCTATTCTTATTCGGATAAAAGTGTAAACGTATTACTGGAAAAAACTTTTTAAATAACAATTTTATATAGGTGCTTATCTATGCATAAAAATATTTTGAATAAACAAGTAGTAAATGTCGCAGTCGCAATTTTGTTATCGCTTGGCGTAAGTGCGTGTTCTTCTAGTACAGGAAGTAGTGCTTCTGCTGGTAATACTGCCCAAACAGCTTCTACAGCAACACCAGTATCTTCAGGAGTTGCAACGGCAGATGCAATGAATAGTACAACTAATTCATCTTCTTCTGATTCAACGGATACTTCTGATAATAATACTGCAGACACTACTGATAATACTACGTCAAATAGTTCTACATCTGGTTCTGATAGTGACACTACCGACAATACTACTTCAAATGATTCTACGTCTGATTCGAATGACGAGCATACTGATAATAATACAGTAACAGATGATGATTCATCAAAGACACAAACTGATGTAATTTCTACGGAAAATCCGAAAGTATTTAGTTCTACAAATACAGCCACTGATGAGACTTCTTATCTTTATAAGTATATAAATGAGCCATTAACTTTAATTGAGGCAATGTCTTCTTCTCAAACTCAAACGGCTTCATCTTGTACTAATAGTGCATCAAGTTATGACGGATCTTGTCGTAAAACTGTTTCAGCAGGTACAGTTATGTTAAAAAATGAGCAAACATATTCAAGCTATGCGGTTATTCGTGAGGAAATAAAAGATAGTAGTCCAGCGAATTCTTATGTTGCAGTAGTTACAACAGCAACGCCAGAGTCTAATAAGTCTTCTGCATTAAATGCAAGTTATGCAGGTAAGGCTGCATATTCCCTCAATAATGCTGTAGCCGTAACATCAGCTAATTTTGCTATGAGTGTAGATAACAATGGGGGAATTACAGGTTCTATTTATACTGGTGGAACAAATGGTGGATCAGTTAAAACTTTTGCAACCTTTGATAATGGCACAATTTCTATTACTAATGGTTATGCGACCTTTAATGGCGATGCTACTTTTGCTGTAAGCTCATCGCTAAATGAGTCTGGTACATACCAAGGTTATTTTGCTGGATCTGAAGCGAATGAAGTCGTTGGCACATTTGAAACAGATGCAACAGCAAGTAAAACAGTACAAGGTGCATTTGCAGGTACAAAACAATAGAAATATTGTTCAGAAATTTATGCAAAATCAATTGGTTACATTAGGATGAATTATGCAAAAAACAAAGATAGCGCTATTAGTAAGTAGCACTTTTTTCGCTTCAAATATTTATGCTGAGAATACTATCCGCTTAGATGAGGTTATCGTTAAAGATCGAGCTTTCAGCCAAAAAATAGGTACACAAAAAATTACTGCTGAGCAGATTAAACGTTTACCAAGTACGAATGGCAATATTACAGAGTTATTAAAAAATAACCCTAATGTGTTGTATTCAAATATGGCTGAATTATCTACAAGTGCGGGAGAAATTAGTCCAGATGAAGTTTCTTTCCATGGTGAAAAATACTATAACAATAATTTCACAATTGATGGTATTTCAAATAATGACAATATAAATCCTGCCACGAATAACGCAGGGCGTGGTGGAAAGAACCCAACAGGCTTTGAAGCGTATGACTTACCTTCAGCTGGTTCACAGTCATTTTGGCTAAATACAAAATTAGTTAAGAACATGGAAGCTTTTGACAGTAATGTATCGGCAAAATACGGTAACTTTACTGGTGGTGTAATCAATGTGGAATTGAAAGATCCTGACTTTGATGAAAATCACGGCAGTATCTCATACCGTACAACACGTGGTTCATGGGCAAAATTTCACGTGCAAGAAGATAAACAAGATGATTTTGCAAATTCGAAAAGATTGGATTACCAGCCTGACTTCACTAAAAATCAATATAGTGTGAATGTAAGTCAACCATTAAGTGATAGCACTTCACTACTTTTTTCTTATAATCGTACGGATTCAGATATTAAATCTATTCATTCTTATATGTATTCAAAAGCGGATCCAAGCGGTTATACAACGGCGAAACAGAAACGAGTGAGTGAAACTTATTTATTAAAAGGAGTGCATTTTACTGAGAACGGAGATCAGTGGAAAGCTACTTTAATGTATTCGCCACATAAAGCAAAATATTTCCGTCAGAATGTAATGAATGGTGGTTATAGTAATACTGGTGGAGGGTATAGTGCTCAATTAGATTGGGAAAAACAATTCGAACATTTCAAAATGACAACCAAATTCTCTTATAAGAAAACGGGGAATGAAATTGAAAATGATGAAGGCGTTTATCGTCGCTATGTTTCATCTGATTCCATTGGCTGGGTAAGTAATAGCTCTGGTCAAGCGTTATATGGTGGATATGGTAAATACGAAACAGAAAAAGACACATTTACCTTAAAGCAAGACTTTAAACTAAATGAGTTTGATTGGAAAGATAGTTCTCACAAAGTAATTTTAGGCTGGCAAGCGGATCTTTCTAGGGCAAAATATATTCGTACTTCAGAAGCTTGGCAGTATTACTACACAAATAACTCTAATATTGTATGTGGTGATATGAATGAGTGTATTGAAGGTGAACAATATGCGACTAGTGCTCAAGCTTATCCAATCCGTAATGTAAAAGTAAATGATAGTAATTATGCGATTTATGCTGAAGATAATATTCAGTATAAAAACTTAGATTTGAACTTAGGTATTCGTGCAGATTACAATCAATTTTTAAAAAATATCAATATAGCACCTCGGACATCACTTTCTTACGACGTATTTGGTGATGAGCAAACCCGTCTATTTGGTGGTTTTAACCGTTATTATGCAACTTCTATGTTGGCATATAAATTACGTCAAGGTATCGGAAATCGAGATAGATGGATTCGAAATGCTGATACAAATTATGAATGGGTATATAGTTCTTCAGGCTCAACTCCTGTTCAAACAGCAACTAGTGATCTAGATACACCTTATAGTGATGAATATGTGTTAGGTATTGGTCAAAAAATATTAGGTACAGATGTGACGTTAAAATGGGTGCATCGTGATGGTAAAAAAACAATTTACTCGTGAATTGGTTGATGGGCGTTATACATTAAATAATGCAGGTTGGAGTAAAAATGATACTGTTACTTTGACTGTAGATAATATTGGCGAATATAAATTTAAATATGCCAATATTGACTGGGGAATGAGTTCAAGAATTAGCCATAATCGTACAAATAACAGTACCTATGATGCAAATTCTTTAGAAGATTACTCATATGCCGTATACAAAGGTATGCTAATTAACAAAGATGATTTACCGTCAAATGACTTTAACTCTAAATGGGGAATCACATTTAATCTAAATACTGAATTCCCAACGCTTGGTTTAACTTGGGACCAACGATTTAGTTATGTAGGTAAACGTAATTATATTCAAGCCAAATCATCTTCAATTAACTGTCAATATTCTACAAACCAAAGTATTTGTGGAAGTTTATATGGACAAGATATTGATGCTGTTGAGTACGAAGATGCGCAAATTGGTAGTCAATTCTTAATAGATTGGCATTTTGTTTATAAATTACCTACAGTACGTAAACAATATCTAGAACTAACACTTGATGTAAATAACGTTTTAGATAAAACCGCTGTAGCAAAATCTTCAGGCTCTACAACCTATTACAAAATGGGGCGTAATTTCTGGGTTGGAGCAAGTTATAACTGGTAGTAAGGTAAGCGGTTAAATTTTTCGGCAAATTTGCAAATTTTTGTTAAAATTTGACCGCTTAGATTGATTCCCTCTCGCTGAATTAAGCGAGAGGATTTTTCGTTTTTAGAAGGTTAAAAAATGCGTTTTATTTTAACAGCACTAGCGCTATTAGTTGTATCAAGCGCAAGTTATGCTGAAAAGAGTGAGCCAATTCAAGGCAAATTAGATAACGGTTTGAAATATACCATTTTGCCGTTGCATGATGAAAAAGGGCATATGGAAATCCGTCTGCGTGTTAATGCGGGCGGGGTGGATGAAAATGATGACCAAGCGGGTGTAGCGCATATGGTGGAACATCTTGTGTTTCGAGGGACAAGCGCTCACCCAAATGGTTTAATGCCTTATTTACACGAACAAAAATGGGTACGTGCGAAAAACTATAATGCAGTTACCACGACAGACAGTACCACCTATTTATTGACACCGCCAGCGACAGCAGGACTTGAGCAAAGCTTTGATGCACTTTCTCAAATGGTATTTAACGCACAATTGACCCAACAAGATTTAGATGATGAGCGCAAAATCATTATGGAAGAGTGGCGTCAAGGCTTAGGCGTCGGAGCAACCATGAATGAACAGCGTATGGCAGCGGTGCGAGCGGATTCTCGCTATGCTCGTCACCGTGTGATTGGTACGCCAGAGAGCATTCAATCAATGCCTGCAACGCAATTACAACAATTCTATCAAACATGGTATGTACCAAACAATATGAATTTATTGGTGGTAGGTGATGTTGAGCCTGAAAAAGCGAAAGAAGCAATCCAGCGCTATTTTGGCGAAGTAAAAAGCAAGCAATTACCGAAGCGTGATTACTTAGAGCCAACGTTAAAAGATCGTTTGTTGATTAACAAACTACAAGATCCTCGTAGTGGCGTCAGCCAAGTAGCTTATATTTTCCGTTTTGATGAAAGCAAGAGCCGTGCGCAAACCGAAGAAGGGCGTTATCAACGTTTAGTCGATCGCTTGGCATTATCGGCATTAGTTCAGCGCTTACGCAATCAGGCAGAAGTTCTGCCAAAAGGCGTTTCTTCGGTGGTGCCTCGTAAATCAGATATTGGTCGTAATACAGTAGCACTAGCGATTTTTGCAAGTGTAGCTCCAACTTCGCACCAATTAGGTTTAAAACAAATTTTTGAAGAAATTGAACGTATTAAACGTTTCCCAATTAGCCAAGAAGAATTGGATAAACAGAAAGCGCCAATCTTCGCTCAAATTGAAAATGCGAAAAAACACGATGGCGATCGTGATTTTCAAAAATGGATGCAAGCAATGGTGGATACGGTGTTAGTGGATAAACCGTTTTTAACTCAACCAGAGATTGCAAATTTAACCGAACCTATGCTGAAAAATATTTCAGTAAAAGAAGTGAATCAGCGTATTCAAGATTGGTTTAGTGCAAAAGATCGTTTAGTGAATTACCAACCACCTCGCAAAACACAAGTAGAGCCAATCACCGAAACAATGGTAAATGAGCTACAAGCACAAGTGGAAAAAGCTGAAATTACGACACCACAAAAAGAGAAAGAAATTGTGCCAATGTCGCTAAATGCATTGACTGGCAAAGGTTCGATTGTAAGTGAGCAAGCATTTAATGAACAGAATGTAAAACATTGGACGCTTTCTAACGGTGATAAAGTGGTATGGCTAAAATCGCCACTTGCGAAAGATCGTACTTTCTTTGTTGCACAAAGTTCTGCGGGTTTTAAAGCGCAAGACTTAGGTATTTGGCAAAGCCAAATTGCTTCGCAATTAATTGCGCAAAATGCACCGCTTGATTGGGAAATCGAACAGCTCCAGCGTTGGAAAGAGCTAAATAAAGTAAATCTCTCAATCAAGCAAACTGCGACTAAACTTACCTTTGATGGTTCGGCAGAAAATAACAAATTAGCGGAATTATTACGCCTCTATTACGCTTATCAAGTCGAAACTAAAGTGAAAGATGGTTTAGATGAAACCAAAGAAGCAGTGGCTCGTACCATTGATCTACAAAATGAAAAAAATGATGAAACAGAACGTTTAAAAGCAATTTCTAAGCTACGTTTCAACCTTGAGAAAGTGGATGATACTTTGCCAAATAAAGCTTCATTGGTGCAATTAACCGAAAATGATCTTAATCAACAATGGGCGAAAATGGTTAAAGCACCAACGACATTCTATTTGCTAAACGATATGGAAGAAGCTGAAGTGAAGAAATTAATTTCTGAATTTTTAGCGGATCTTGCTCGTGATAAGCGGTTAGAATCGAGCCAAACTTTACCAGTGGGAGGGAAGGCACAAGCCCGTTTTGCGATGAACCTAGAGCCAAAAGACGATGTGCGCTTATGGAGCTTTACGCCATATCAATGGCAGGGTAAAGATGCAATGTTAGTAGCACTGGTGCGTAATATTGCAAGCAATAAATTAAAAAATAGCTTACGAGACCAACAACTTGGTGTGTATAGCTTACGTTTTGACAGTAGCTTAAATCAAGAAACGCAGCGAATTGAATCAGCGTTAAGTTTTGTTGCAAATCCTGAAATCACCGACAAATTGGTGGAACAGGCTCGCTTAGTACTTAGCGATTTACCAAACCAAATCACTGAAGATGATGTGAAACAAGCCAAATCCATCTTTTTGCAGCAGGAAAAAGATCGTTTAAACGATCCAAGAACTTGGCTTTCACGTTTGATTTTAGGCGAAGAACAATTCGGCAATCCGCAATATCTTTCAGATATGCAAAAATTGGCGGATGAAATTAGCCTCGACAAAGTAAAAGTGATGGCAACAAATATTTATAATCCAGATAGTGAAAAGCTATTTATTACCACGCCCAAAAAATAGGCACAACTGATTTTATAGGCGGAGCATCGTCTCCGCTTATTTTTTGTTTTTCTCGGAAGTTTTAGGAATTTTTATGCAGTTTTTTAAAAATTTATATGCATTATGCAAGCCGTATTGGGCGATTAAATCCAACTGGCGCGCTTGGTTAATGGCGATTGTAATTATCGCAATCGGTTCAGGTTTTACTTATATCAACGTAAAAATTACCGAATGGTCAAAAGTGTTCTACGACACACTCGCAGGACTTGAGGTGGAAAAAGCCTATTCATTATTAGGTGAATATTTTATTTATATTGCGATGTTTGTACTTGCCAATGTCTATCGCACATGGTTACGTAAATTGTTGATTATTCGCTGGCGTCAAGCAATGACTGAGCAATTCCTCAATCAGTGGTTTTCTAAACAAATTTATTATCGCTTAGCGCATCGCAAGAAAATGGATAACCCCGACCAGCGTATCGCCGAAGATATCCGCCTGTTTATTGAATTAACCATTGAATTAACCATTTCGTTTATCTTCAACGTAATTCAATTGTATGCGTTTTTTATGGTGCTGTGGAATTTATCAGGCACTCCCGAATTTAGCTTGTTCGGACACACCGTTGTGGTAAAAGGTTATTTGGTTTGGGTAGCTGTAATTTATTCAATTTTGGGGACGATATTCACCCATTTAATTGGTCGTAAGCTACATGGACTAAAATATCAACAACAAATGTTTGAAGCAAATTTCCGTACTAGCTTGATTCGTAAACAAGACAATGCAGAACAAATTGCGCTTTACCAAGGCGAAGAAGCAGAAAAGCTCACACTTACCAATGAATTTAAAGCGATTGTGACTAACTGGCGTAGCTTAATGACTAAAGAGCTACAACTCGGTTTATTTACTGTTAGTTATGATCGTATGTCTAATTTATTACCAGTGGTTTTCTCAATTCCACTTTTAGTGATGAAGGTGATTACTTTTGGCGGCATTATGCAGATTCGTAATGCATTTAGTGTGGTAATTAGTGCATTCAGCTGGTTTATTTTCGCTTACTCTCGCTTGCCAGAATGGAGCGCTTCAATTAAGCGTTTAACGCAATTAAAGCAAGAAATGGATGCGTTAGAAAATATCGTCAATGCTGAAATTAAGCAGAGCGATAAAGCATTAGATACGCAAAAACTTGCAATTTATACCCCTGAAAATGACCGCTTGTTTAGTGAATTATCATTAGCAGTGGATCATTCGCAATGGGTACGTTTAAAAGGTAAAAGTGGCTTAGGTAAATCGACCTTATTACGTGTGCTAAGCGGTATTTGGGATTATTACGAGGGCGAATATAAACAGCCGAATAAATCTAGCCTACTTGTGCCACAACGTAGCTATTTAAATGAAGGAACTTTAGCTGATGTATTAAGCTACCCAACGAAGGATTGTTATAGTGAAGTAGAAATGAATACTGTACTGGAGCAAGTAGGGCTAAGCAATTGGATTAATCGTTTAGCAGAAACACACGCGTGGCACCATATTTTCTCAGGAGGGGAACAACAACGTATTGCGTTTGCTCGTATCTTGCTAAATAAACCAGAAGTGATTTATTTAGATGAAGCTACCAGCAGCCTAGATGAAGAATCCGCTACGCAAATGTTTCATCTGATTAAACAACAGCTACCAACCGCTTCGGTAATCTTTATTACCCACCAGCAAGAACTAGCTTATTTTGCAGATCAAGAAATTGATCTCACTGCTTATAAAGCCTAGGAGAAACTAAAGTCACCCATCAATCCCCTTCTTTAGCAAAGAAGGGGGATGTTTAGTAAAAATGAAAAATCAGCCTCCCGATTTTCGGCAAACAAAATCAAACCAAGAAGTAGGAAGCAAGCGTCTTAGCCACCAAAACAGTTTGGTAGGGAAAGTCACTTGATAACGAGCTTTCGGTTTTTTATCGGTAAGTGCTTGCAAGCAGGCTTCCGCAACGGCGGAGGCTGGTTTTGCAAACGGGTTGTCGTTCTTTTTAGTCGCTAAACGCTGATATTGTTGCTGATTAAATGCTGTTTTAGCGGTGTTTTCCACATCAATATATTTAGTCAATTTATCCAAAGAGTTGGAACGAAAATCGCTTAAAATCGGGCCTGGTTCAATTAAACTCACATAAATATTCGAACCATATAATTCATGGCGAAGCGTATCCGCCATTCCTTCCACTGCAAATTTTGTAGCGTTATACGCACCACGAAAATGCATTGCAGCAAACCCTAAAATACTACTGGTCAGTAAAATACGTCCGTGATTTTGAGAGCGGAAAATTTTGAGAGCATGGTTCATCACTTCCCATACCCCAAACACATTAATTTCAAATAATTCACGTAACGCTTCACGAGGAATATCTTCAACACAGCCTGGTTGTCCCTGACCTGCGTTGCAAAATACCGCATCTAAGCCACCGTTTGTTTTGATATATTCAAATGCTTGGGCGATTTGTGCTGAATCTAATACATCAAGCGCAATACATTCAAAACCTTCGGCTTGCAAGCGGTCAACATCCGCTTGTTTTCTGCAACTTGCAATCACCCGCCAGCCATTGGCTTGCAACAATTTTGCACTCGCATAACCAATGCCTGAAGAACAGCCTGTAATTAAAATGGTTTTCATATTTTCTCTGTTATTATTTAACAAATTACGCTTACAAAGCCTTCGGTTGATTCAGTTTCTCGAGCTAACGAAATATTATCATCTTCTTTCGGCGATCCCACCAATAATAGACCGATCACTTTATCGCCTGTACGACAGCCAAACATTTCACGTAATTTAGCACCTTCCACCCATTTTTTACTGATCCAAACTGTTTCAAAGCCCTGTGCATTAGCTGCCAATTGCATTGCATAAGTCGCGCAGCCAGCGGTAACAATTTGCTCCCAAGCAGGTACTTTTGGCGAGTCGTGATCAATTTTCGCAACAATGCCGATCACCATTGGCGCTTGATTGGAAAGCTTATCTGCCTTCGCCGCATTCTTTTCATCCATATTAAATTCAACCGCCGCTGCTGCTAAACATTCTCGTAATTTCGGCATACCACTTTTTTCAATTACCACAAAATGATAGGGCTTCATTTTGCCATGGTCTGGCGCACGTAGTGCCGCTTTAATTATATTTTCAAGTTGCACTGTATTTGGCGCAATATCACCAAATTTTTTATTTGAACGACGGTGTTGTAATAAATATAAAGTATCCATAGTCTATATTTCTAGTGTAAAAATTTAGCTTAGAATAACATATTTTGTTAATTCCTAGCTGATTTTGTGTTAGTTTAACTTAAAGTTTTTCCTCTTAAATTTAGGAGTATTATGTTAAAAATATTAAAAGGTTTTTATCAAATTTTTCGTTGTATTCGAGAATTTGTATTAAGCCTATTTTTTATCATCTTTGTGTTAGTATGCTTTGCATTTACTACTCTCTTACAGCAAGAATCAAAAACAAAAAACAACCCATCTAATTTTGAAAAAGGTGCTTTACTGCTTAATTTAGATGGTTATTTAGCCGATAATCATGATGAATACGGTGATTTACGCCGTTTACTTCAATCTGAATTAGGTAATAGCGAACCAATTAAAATATCCACTTTCGATGTTGCTCGTTCAATTACTAAAGCGATGAATGACGATCGTATTACAGGCTTAGTCCTTGATTTAGCACATTTCAGTGGTGGTGATCTTGCTTCAATACAATTTATCGGTACTCAAATTAACTATTTTAAACAAAGTGGCAAACCCGTAATTGCTATTGGTGAACAGTACAGCCAGCCACAATATTACTTAGCAAGTTTTGCCGATAAGATTTATCTAAACAAAGCAGGCTTCATCGATATTCATGCGCTAAGTCATAACAATATCTATTTTAAAACCTTACTAGATAAGATTGAAGCCGTCCCACATATTTTCCGTGTTGGTACTTACAAATCTGCGGTTGAACCATTTATTCGCGACAATATGTCCACTGAAGCGAAGCAAAATGCACAAACTTGGCTAAATTCTGTATGGAATAATATTCGCAACGATATAGCACAAAACCGCAATATTCAACCAAATCAAGTATTACCAGACAGCCAAACTTATATTGCCCAATATAAACAATTAAAAGGCGATGATGCTCAATACGCACTGTCTCAAAAATTGGTAACCGATGTTACAACTAATGCACAAATTCAGGCCGCTTTAACTGAGCAATTTGGAAAAGATAAAAAAGGTAATTACAAACATATTGATTACTTTGATTATGCCCAACAATTAAGCGACCGTTTTGAGGTAAATGCACCTCACAAAATTGCAATTGTGAATGTAGAAGGACAAATTATTACGGGCGAAAGCGATCAAGATTCCGCAGGAAGCGATACTATCGTAAAATTATTACGTAAAGTGCGAGAAGATGAAAATGTAGATGGCGTGATTATTCGGGTAAATAGTCCTGGAGGTAGCGCTGTTGCTTCTGAAATTATTCGCCAAGAGTTAGAAGCTATTCAACTCGCAGGTAAACCTGTGGTTACATCAATGGGTGGAATGGCGGCTTCAGGTGGTTACTGGATTTCAGCAACCAGCGATAAAATTATCGCTAGCCCAACAACGATTACAGGCTCAATCGGCATTTTTGGCTTAGCTACCAGCTTTGAGAAAACAGCGAAAAATTTAGGGGTCACAGAAGATGGTATTTCACTTTCACCCTTTGCTTCTCAAAGTCCGTTGAAAACCCTTTCAAAAGAACAAGCAGAAGTGATCCAAATCAGCATTGAAAACGGCTATGAACGCTTTTTAGATCTAGTTAGCCGTGGGCGAAAAATGGAAAAAAATGCGGTTGATAAAATTGCTCAAGGGCAAGTTTGGTCGGGTGAAGATGCCTTTAAACATGGTTTAGTCGATGAGCTTGGCGATTTCGACACGGCTTACGACGCGGTAACCGCATTAGTAAACCAACAACGTACAAGCAAAGGTGAAGCGCCAATCAAAAACTTTAGAGCGCAATGGTTCATTGATAGTAATGACAGCTTGTTAGGCTCCTTCTTAAAAGGAGCAAACCTAAAAATAAACCTTAGCTCAATGCTAAGTTTACCGAGCAACACACAAGCCAAGCAACCACTTGAGTTATTACAAAAATTCAACGATCCTAAACATGCTTATTTATACTGCCTAAACTGTGGCACGATAAAATAAACTAATAAGCGGTCAAATTTGCTGAATTTTTTGCAAATTTGTCCGCTTGTTTTTTCTTTTCTCCCCTCACATTTTTGTTTATAGTAACGCCCTTTTTGTCTTTTCGGATCAATTAAAATGAACAAAAAACAGTTAATAAAACTCGCCGTATTACTTGCTGTTGCGGTAATTTCTTATTTTTTTAACAATCAAAACTCAAAATCAGAAACCAGCAGTAAGCAAAAACCTGCTCAGCAATCATCTGTTCAACCAACACAAAATGAATATAGCTCAGAAACAGATGTACCGATTGCTAAAGCACCACAAGCACAATCAGCCTCAGCAACACAAGCCGCACTTTCAATGAATTACGATTCAAAGATGCATGAAGATAAGATTGGGCAAAATGCAAACGCCCCTGTCGATTACTATATGTTAGCGCTTTCTTGGTCACCTGCATTTTGTGAATCACAACGTAGTCGCAATCAAGGTAGCGTTCCGCAACATTTAGCTTACCAATGTGCGGGCGAACAAAATTTTGGCTGGGTAATTCACGGTTTATGGCCACAAAATGGCAAAGCGCGCTCAGTTGAAGATCATCCTCGTTATTGCCAAGGCGATTTACCCGAAGTTTCAGCCCAAATTGTTGAACAATATTTGCCTGAATCACCAGGCGCTGCCTTATTACAAGGTGAATGGGAAAAACACGGTAGCTGCGCTTTTGAAAATGCAGAAAGTTATTTTGCAAAACAAAAAGAATTATTTTACAGCTTAAAATTACCTACAAAAAACCTGCGTAGAAATGATTTATTCCAATGGATGCGTAAGCACAATCCACAATTACGAGGCATTTATTTGGGTGCAAGTAAAACTGAATTGTATGTGTGTTACGACAAAAAATGGCAGCCAATGGATTGCCCGAAATAAGTCAAATGAGTAAATCCGCCTCTAATCACGCCCAAATGCGTCAATTAAAAATGCAAGTTCAGCGCCAACTGAAACGCAATTTGGAGCAAGCCAATCACTATTTCAACAAAGGCTTTACGCCACCGACGGTAAGTTATGCCGTGCGTGGCGAAAAAGCTGGTGTTGCCTATCTTCAGCGCAATGAAATTCGCTTTAACCCCGTGTTATTAGCTGAAAATAAACAAGCTTTTATTCAACAAGTTGTACCTCACGAACTGGCGCATATATTGGTTTATCAACAGTTTGGTCGAGTTCAACCACATGGTAAAGAATGGAAAATGATGATGGAGCAAGTACTAGGCGTACCCGCCGAGACTTATCATTGTTTTGATACTCGAAATGTCATCGGTCAGCAATTTGCTTATCAGTGTGGTTGCCAAACGCACTATCTTTCTATTCGCCGCCACAATGCAATTGTACGTCATCAGCGACGCTATATCTGTAAGCAGTGTAAACAAACATTAACATTTAAAGACAATTTATAACAAGAGTTAAAATAACGTTAAAAGGTACTAGACTTTATTTCATTAGCGCCTAAAATTAACTCAATTTCTTGACTTTTATCAATTTATTATCATTTGGAGTATTTCATGACAATGGAAACAATCGTTATTGTCGGTGGTGGTGCAGGTGGTTTAGAGCTTGCAACCTACCTCGGTGATAAACTCGGACGTAAGAATAAAGCGAAAGTAATTCTCATCGACCGTAACACTAGCCACCTTTGGAAACCACTTTTACACGAAGTGGCAACAGGTTCTTTAGATGAAGGTACGGATGCATTAAGCTATCGTGCACACGCTAAAAATCATGGTTTCGAATTCCAACAAGGCACGCTCACTGCAGTAAGTCGTGACAAAAAAGAAGTCACCCTTGCTCCAATTTATAACGAACAAAATCAGCTTCTAGTTGAAGAACGTCATATCGCCTACGATAAATTAGTGATTGCAATCGGTAGTAAATCTAACGATTTCAACACCAAAGGCGTGGCGGAACACTGCATTTTCTTAGACGGTTCTGAACAAGCAAAACAATTCCAAAAACGTATGATGGAATTATTCTTACAGTTCTCGCACAGCGAAGATCAAGATGTAAAAATTGCGATTGTAGGTGGTGGTGCAACGGGTATCGAACTTTCTGCAGAGCTTTATAATGCAGTGAAATACTTAAACTCTTACGGCTTTGGTAAATTACACCGTGCAAGTTTAAAAGTAACATTAATAGAAGCTGGCGCGCGCCTGATCCCTGCATTAACGGAAAAAGTTTCTGCTTCTGCGTTGTCTGAATTACGCAAAGCGGGGGTAGATGTTCGCTTAAATACCATGATTACCGAAGCGGTAGAAGACGGCTTAATCACCAAAGACGGCGAAAAAATTGAAGCCAACTTAATGGTTTGGGCTGCGGGGGTTAAAGCACCTGATTTCGTTAAAGAATTTGGCTTTGAAACTAATCGCTTAAACCAAATTGAAATCAAAGATACATTACAAACTACGGTTGATGATTCCGTTTATGTTATCGGCGACTGTGCCGCGCTTATTCAAAATGGCAAAGCGATTCCGCCTCGTGCTCAAGCAGCACACCAAATGGCAACCCAATGCGGTAAAAATATCGTTGCTGTGCTTGAAGGGAAAGAACAAAAACCGTTTAAATTCAATGACAAAGGCTCATTACTTTCGTTCTCACACTTCGGTACCGTGGGTAACTTAATGGGTAACTTAATGAGTGGCGATATGTTTATCGAAGGTAAAATCGCGCGCCTTGCATACCTTTCTCTCTACCGTATGCACCAAGTCGCATTACACGGCTGGGTAAAAACAGGCTTGATTTTATTAGTTGGTCAAATCAACCGCTTCCTCAGACCATCAATGAAGTTACACTAAGCCAAACAAGCGGTCGAATTTTATACCACGCACGAGCCGTGCGTGGTTACGAAGCTCTGCGAGCCTGTTGAGCCACTTTATGGCTCGCCTCCGTTTCCTCACCATAAGGAATCGAAATTTCATAACTTGTTAATATTTAAAGGAAACCCCTCGCTTTAGAAAAAGGAGTTAGGGGAGATTTGATTACGATAGTGATTGGATACAAGCGGTCGAATTTCCACAAAATTTTGCAATTGAACGTTATTACACCCTCGTCCCTTGAGGGAGAGGGACGATTAGCACTTCGTTCAGAGGCGGAAATCAGGGAGAGGAGTAAGTGGTTGCTATTGGAGGTAAACACCTCGATAGCGCCCATCTCCTGACGGATGCGTTTGCTAACGTATCTTTTCTCCTACACACTCCCCCTTCGGACTTACGCCAAAATACCGTTTATATTCTCGGCTAAATTGGCTTGGGCTTTGGTAACCTACTTGGAATGCAACATTGGCGATATTGCTATGTTTTGCTTGAATCAATCTCTGTGCGACTAACAGACGATGCGATTTTTGATATTGCAACGGTGACATATTTGTCAAATGTTTGAAATGTGCATGAAAGCCAGACACCGACATTCCCGCCCGTTTTGCCAGCTCTTCCACCCGTAATGTCTCTGCGTAATGTTGCTCAATCCAATTCGCTGTTTGGGCAATACGCTGAGTATGGCTTCCTTCATTTACTAACTCCCACAATTTCTGTCCTTGCTCGCTTTTTAGCAAAGTATAATAAATTTGTTGCTGAATCAGCGGTGCAAGAAATGCGATATCTTCTGGAGTTTTAAGCAATTCTATTAACCGTTCAAATTGAGTAAGTAGCTCCGCATCCAAATGCCATTGCAAGAAAACGGTCAAATTTTGTGAATTTTTTGCAGGCGCAGGCACATAAGGCAAAATGCTTGCCACCATTTTTAGATCGATTTTCATCGTCATCATCAAATAAGGATTCGTTTCACTTGCTTGAATAACTTCAACCGAAAGTGGCATATTAACAGGGCAAAACATAAAATGTTGCTGGGTAAACAGCGTGCATTGGTCGCCAATGCAAATTTTCCGCTCACCTTGCAACACAATACAAATACGCGGTTCAAGAATATAGCTACTCAATGGCGTAGGGCGATCAGCGTGCTGAATCACTACCCCTTCAATCGGTGTTTGCCAGATCTGATTTTTGGGCACAAGCGATAATAATTTATCAACAATTTGCATTTTTAGAGAATTAGGCAAGAAATTTGCAGAAATAATATATCGATTTTTACAACTGCTCAATATAATGACCATACTTTCAATATATAACAGAAGGAATAATCTATGAAAATTTTCTATCAAACAAGTGCAACCGCAACAGGCGGACGTGATGGTCGTACACAAGTAGATGATGGCTCAATCGGCTTTGATTTAGTCAGTTTCCAAAACGAAAATGGCAAAGTAGGAACAAACCCTGAACAACTTTTCGCAATGGGCTATGCGGCATGCTTTGACAGTGCAATGAACCACGTTGCGCCAAGTTTAGGCTTAAAACCAACCAAATCAAGCACTACAGTCGGTGTAGGCATCGGGCAAAAAGCCGATGGT
The DNA here is from genome assembly GCF_901687125.1 of Actinobacillus vicugnae. Classification (GTDB taxonomy): domain Bacteria; phylum Pseudomonadota; class Gammaproteobacteria; order Enterobacterales; family Pasteurellaceae; genus Actinobacillus; species Actinobacillus vicugnae. Next base: position 75,982 of record NZ_CABFJY010000022.1, on the reverse strand, counting down.
ACTTTTAGCTTAGATTTAGATATTACTATCACTGTGGAAGGCTTAACTGAAGAACAAGCCAAAACCTTAATCAGCCGTGCGCATGAGGTTTGCCCATATTCAAATGCTACCCGTGGCAATGTGGACGTGCGTTTACACGTGAAAGTGGTGAATAACTTTTCGTTATAATAAATGCGATGTAAAATTTCAGCGATTTTACACCGCTTGTCCATAAAGGAGGACTTATGATTACATTGCATTATCTTGAACGTTCTTGCTCACATCGCATAGTGTGGTTATTAGAAGAACTGGGTTTGGACTACGAACTAAAAATGTATCAACGCTTACCTGATACCCAGCTTGCACCACCAGAACTCAAAGCGCAACATCCGCTTGGTAAAGCGCCTGTGATGCAAGACGGAGAATTGGTTTTAGCAGAAGGCAATGCCCTGATTCAACATTTGCTTGATCGCTACGATAACGGTCGTTTAGTACCCGCCAACAAAACAGATGATTATTCAAAATACCTTTATTGGCTGAGTGTTTCTGCCTCAATGTTCTCCGCAAATTTGCTCGCATTAATGGCAAAACAAGGTGATTTTGGCGCTTACAATGGTTACGTAAACGCCCAAGTTGCACTGTATTTCAACCATGTTGAAAACACGTTAAACGGACAACAGTGGATTGTAAGCGATCAATTAACAGGCGCCGACTTCGCACTTAGCTTCCCATTACAATGGGGAATTAATTACGTTGAAAAAGCCAACTACCCAAATATCACTCGCTACCTCAACCAAATCGAAACCCACCCAAGCTACTTAAAAGCCAACGCCAAAACCGCAGGCAGTTTGGATTTGAGTAAGTTCTAAAAAAACAAGCGGTCAAAATTTTTGCAAACCTGACCGCTTCTTGTACTAAGAAAATCCTGCTACTTCTTCCAACCTTTTAACGCATCAGCAAACGCATTGTTGGCGAATTGATTGCGTTGTGGTTTGTTTGATAAGCGGTCGGATTTTTCAGGATTTTTGCGAATTTCTGGCGAATTTCGACCGCTTGTTGGTTTGTCTGTAGGTTTATCTTCTAAGCGCATGGTAAGCGCGATACGTTTACGTTGCACATCCACTTCTAAGACTTTTACTTTTACCAAATCCCCCACTTTGACCACTTTATGTGGATCTTCCACAAAGCTGTTGGAAAGCATCGAAATATGCACTAAGCCGTCTTGATGAACGCCAATATCTACAAAGGCGCCAAAGTTTGCCACGTTGGTCACTGTCCCCTCTAAGATCATGCCGACTTTCAGATCTTTAATATCTTCTACACCATCCATAAAAGTAGCTGTTTTAAATTCACCACGTGGATCTCGCCCTGGTTTTTCCAACTCTTTGAAAATATCATTTACAGTTGGTAAACCGAATTGTTCGTCCACAAAATCTTGTGCATTAAGTTGATGAATACGAGTTGCATTACCCATTAATTCCGCAAGGCTTGAGGTGGTTGCCTGTAAAATTTTCTCCACCACAGGATAAGCTTCTGGGTGAACACTTGACGCATCTAGCGCATTTTTACCGCCGACAATACGCATAAAACCTGCGCACTGTTCAAAGGCTTTTGGCCCTAAACGAGGCACTTTTTTCAGTTCAGAACGTGTGCTAAAACGTCCGTTTTCATCACGGTATGCCACAATATTTTGCGCTAATGTTTTACTCATGCCCGCAACACGTGCCAGTAATGGCGCAGAAGCAGTATTCAGATCCACACCAACCGCATTTACGCAATCTTCCACCACCGCATCCAATTTGCGGGCAAGCTGTGATTGATTGACATCGTGTTGATATTGCCCTACACCAATCGCTTTTGGTTCGATTTTTACTAGTTCCGCCAACGGATCTTGTAAACGACGCGCAATGGATACTGCACCACGCAACGAAACATCAAGCCCAGGAAATTCATTTGCCGCCAATTCAGACGCCGAATACACTGATGCACCCGCTTCACTGACCACAACGGTTTGTGGAATCAGCATATCAGGTTTGCTCTCTTTAATTTGCTTTAAAACATCCTTCGTAAAACGTTCTGTTTCACGCGAGGCTGTGCCGTTACCAATCGCAATCAGCTCCACATTATGCTGTTTAATTAATTTATAGAGCGAAACTTCTGCCGCTGCTTTGCCTGTGGTGTGTGGATAAATGGTCTCTGTCGCAAGTAATTTGCCCGTATTATCCACTACGGCAACTTTCACACCAGTACGCAAACCAGGGTCTAAGCCCATAGTATTTTTAGCCCCTGCTGGTGCTGCCATTAAAAGCGCGGACAGGTTTCGAGCAAAAACATCTATCGCTTCTTCTTCCGCTTTCTCACGCAATGCGCCCATTAATTCGGTCTCTAAGTGAAGAGCGGCTTTAATTTTCCAAGTCCAAGCAATTACTTGTTCACGCCATTTATCCGCAGGCTGATTGTTGAAAATTACACCTAAATGTTGACGAATAATTTCCTCACAATGGCTTGATTTTACGCCCTCTTCCGCATCAGGATCCGCATTGAGTGACAGCGATAACACGCCTTCATTTCTACCTCGGAACATCGCCAACGCACGATGCGAAGGAACGCTTTTGAAAGGTTCTTGATGCTCAAAATAATCTCGGAATTTTTCGCCTTCTCCCTCTTTACCTTCAATCACTTTCGATTCCAATGTGGCGTAAGCGGTCAAATATTGGCGTAATTTTGCAAGTAATTCCGCATCTTCAGAAAAGCGTTCCATAAGGATATAGCGTGCGCCATCAAGTGCTGCTTTTACATCTGCCACACCTTTTTCCGCATCCCAAAAAGATTCTGCGAGTGCTTCTGGTAACTGGCTTGGATCATTCCATAAACTGTCTGCCAATGGTTCAAGCCCCGCCTCAATCGCAATTTGCCCACGGGTACGACGTTTCGGTTTATAAGGGAGATAGAGATCTTCTAATTCGGTTTTGCTCTCAGTGCTTTCAATCTTAGCACGCAGCTCATCGCTAAGTTTACCTTGTTCTTCAATTGATTTCAGAATGGTTTGGCGACGATCATCCAATTCACGTAAATAAATTAAACGCGTTTCAAAATGACGTAATTGGGTGTCATCTAATCCGCCTGTTACCTCTTTACGGTAACGTGCAATAAAGGGAATGGTGTTGCCTTCATCAAGTAATTTGATTGCAGCAAGAATTTGATGGACACCAACTGCAAGCTCTGTGGCAATAAGTTGGCTGATTTGGGTATTAAGCTCTGACATTGCGTTTTCCTAACAAATAAAATTCGCTTTATTTTAACAGTAAAAAAAGACAATGCCCAAAAATAAAAGTTCTAGCTAGCGAAGCTTGTCAGCTCTGGCTTTATCGAGCTTTTCTAATTGGTTTAGCGCTTGGTTTAGCTTGCCTAAATTCGGCTCTTGTTTGGCACACAAGGCGATATTTTCTAAACTATCGGCTTGATGATAATAAGGCTGCTCACTTTTCACCGCTTGTTCAAATTGTTGATAAGCCTGCTCAAACTTAGCTTGCTTACACAAAAAGGTACCGTAGTTATTTAATACATCAGGGCGGTTATTACTTAATTTCAGCGCTTGTTGGTAGGCTTGCTCAGCATGAATTTGATCACCAATTTGTTGGTAATAATAAGCTAATACCGAATGAGGTAAGTAATCGTTTTGATCGTGGCTTAATGCTTTATCAATATTTTCTTTCGCTTTTGGCAAATCATTTTGTTCAAGATAAGCCAAGGCTAGATTGATCCGAGCTTTCACCGCTTCCGAGCGATTAAAAGTAACTTGGGAAGGAACATAATTAGAAGAACAACCAAACAATGCAAATAACAGCGTACAAGCGGTCAAATTTCGTAAAAATTTTGCAATGTTCATATTGTTCTCCTAACCTGATTTTTCTTGAGATAAATTAATGATTTTGTACCGAGATACCTTTGCCAAACTTACGTTTTTCCATAGTACGTTTGGTTCGGTCGATTACATCTCCCGCCAATTGACCGCAAGCAGCATCAATATCATCACCACGTGTTTTGCGTACAATTACTGTAAAACCGTATTCCATTAATGTTTTTTGGAAACGATCCACACGGCTATTTGAGCTCTTGCCGTAAGGCGCTTCTGGGAACGGGTTCCACGGAATTAAGTTGATCTTACACGGAGTATTTTTTAATACTTCCGCTAATTGATGTGCATGTTCTGTGCCGTCATTAACGTGATCTAACAACACATATTCAATCGTTACTTTACCGTGGTTCGCATTCGATACTTCAAGGTATTTATGCACGGAATCCATTAACGTCTTGATATTATACTTTTTGTTGATTGGCATAATCTCATCACGTAATTCATCGTTCGGTGCATGGAGTGAAATCGCTAATGCCACGTCAATTTTCTCACGCATGATATCAAGCGCTGGCACAACTCCTGCGGTTGAAAGCGTTACACGTCGTTTAGATAAACCATATGCGAAATCATCTAACATAATTTCCATCGCTGGAATCACATTATTTAAGTTAAGTAATGGCTCGCCCATGCCCATCATTACTACATTGGTAATTGGACGCACACCTGTTACCCCGAAGTTACCGATAATTTTTGAAGCACGCCATACTTGCCCGATGATCTCTGATACAGTTAAGTTGCGGTTAAAGCCTTGTTGTGCGGTTGAACAGAATTTACACGCTAATGCGCAGCCAACTTGTGAAGAAACACATAAGGTTGCACGATCTGCTTCTGGGATATATACCGTTTCAATTTGTTGATCGCCTACTTGCATTGCCCATTTGATCGTACCATCACTTGAACGTTGTTCAACAGAGACTTCAGGTGCTTTAATTTCAGCAATTTGTTTCAATTTTTCACGCAATACTTTATTGATATTGCTCATATTATCGAAATTATCTTCACCAAAGTGATAGATCCATTTCATTAATTGATCCGCACGAAATGGTTTTTCGCCCATTTCTGCAAATAACTCTCGCATTTCTTGGCGAGTTAAATTCATTAAGTTAATTTTTTCTGATTTAGGGTGCTGTACCGCGATATTCGTTGCTTGAATTTCGCTTGCACAAGTTTGGGTTTGTTCTGACATGAGAGTAAAAGCCTCGTTGTTACACGGTTTACGGCAAAAGGATTAGTTTTGCAGGTTGATAAAATAAAAAAGACCGCAAATTTTACTCGTCTATGCGTATTAAGGCTAGTGATTTTTAAGCAAAATGAAAGTTTTTAAACCGAAATTTTCGATCGAGATCGCAAAAAAGAATAAATATAAAGAAAAGAAATAAAATTAGTTGATCTTTGCTTTGGATTAAATAACTAGAATTTAAGATAAGAAGTGGTGGGCGATACCGGTCTCGAACCAGTGACCCCCTCCTTGTAAGGGAGGTGCTCTCCCAACTGAGCTAATCGCCCTCATGATATAGCATTTTGCTATAGCTTGAAGTTTATGATGAAAATCTAAAGTGGTGGGCGATACCGGTCTCGAACCAGTGACCCCCTCCTTGTAAGGGAGGTGCTCTCCCAACTGAGCTAATCGCCCGTGTTGTGGAGTGGCATTATAGAGATTTTTCATTTATCGTCAAACCCTTTTTTTGATATTTTGGCTTGTTTGTTGAATTTTTCGTCCAAAACCCTCATTTTTTACGTTTTTAACCTACAACCGCTAGATTAACCGTAGTAGAATAGACAAATCTTTTGTTTAAAAAAGCCGTTCTCGGCAAATCACTTTATAGGCTTATCAGAATGAATATCGAAACTCTTTTCCCTTTAGATCCAAATGTAAAAGTGCGTACCCGTTTTGCGCCTAGCCCAACAGGCTATTTACACGTTGGTGGTGCACGTACTGCGCTTTATTCTTGGTTATATGCAAAACACTTTAACGGTGAATTTGTATTACGTATCGAAGATACCGATTTAGAGCGCTCAACTCCTGAAGCGACCGCTGCAATTATTGAAGGTATGGAATGGTTAAATCTCGCGTGGGAACACGGTCCATACTATCAAACCAAGCGTTTTGATCGTTATAACCAAGTTATCGATCAAATGATCGAGCAAGGTTTAGCCTATCGTTGCTACTGCTCAAAAGAGCGTTTAGAAAACTTACGTAACGAACAAGAAGCAAATAAAGAAAAACCACGCTACGACCGTCATTGCTTAGGTAATCACGAACATTCAGTAGATGAACCACATGTTGTGCGCTTTAAAAACCCACAAGAAGGCTCTGTAGTATTTGATGATGCGGTGCGTGGTCGTATTGAAATCAGTAATAGCGAATTAGACGATTTAATTATTCGTCGCACAGACGGTTCACCAACTTATAACTTCTGTGTAGTCGTGGACGATTGGGATATGGGTATTACACACGTTGTACGTGGTGAAGACCATATCAATAATACCCCTCGCCAAATCAATATTTTAAAAGCATTAGGAGCTCCAATCCCAACTTATGCACATGTATCAATGATCAACGGCGATGATGGTCAGAAATTATCAAAACGCCACGGTGCAGTGAGCGTAATGCAATATCGTGATGACGGCTATTTACCAGAAGCATTAGTAAACTATTTAGTACGTTTAGGTTGGGGACATGGCGACCAAGAAATTTTCAGCCGCGAAGAAATGATCGAATTATTCGATATTCACTCAGTGAGTAAATCAGCAAGTGCATTTAACACAGATAAATTACAATGGTTAAACCAACACTACATGCGTAGCTTACCAGCAGAACACGTTGCAAAATATTTAACATGGCATATAAATGACCAAGGGATTAATACAGCGAATGGCCCTGCTTTAACAGAAATTATTCCTGTATTAAGCGAACGTGCAAAAACCTTAAAAGAATTAGCAGCTGCAAGTCGTTATTTCTATCAAGAATTTGATAACTATGACGAAAAAGCTGTAGCGAAAAACTTCAAAGCAGAAGCCATTGCTCCACTTGCAAAATTATTGGAAAAACTAACTGCTTTAACTGATTGGAACGTAGAAGCAATCCACGATGCAATGAATGCAACTGCGGCGGATTTAGAAATCGGTATGGGTAAAGTAGGCATGCCATTCCGTCTTGCGGTAACTGGTTCTAGCCAATCACCATCAATGGATATTACAGCCAAATTAGTTGGACGTGAGCGTACATTAGCCCGCATCCAAAAAGCGATTGAGTTTATTCAAGCACAGGCTTAATTTTCTATTGACAGTCATAGTGGTGACATTTATTATGTTGCTACTTTTTGGGGATATAGCTCAGTTGGGAGAGCGCTTGAATGGCATTCAAGAGGTCGTCGGTTCGATCCCGATTATCTCCACCAAATTCAACAAAACGCTAAGTCATTCGGCTTAGCGTTTTGCTTTTTAGGCGTAGACAAGCGGTCAAATTTTCCGAATTTTTTGCAAAATCTTGGGGAAAATTAACCACTTATTATTTTGCAATTAGTCTTCTAGTTTTTCACCCGTTTCTGGAAGTAGCACAGGAATACCATTTTGAATTGGATAGGCTAATTTTGCCTCACGGCTAACCAAGCGATTTTGTTGTTTATCCCATTCAAGCTGAGTGTTTGTGACTGGGCAAACGAGATTATTGAGAAGTTTTTCGTTCATATTCTTTTCCTAAAAATTTAAAAATAGGTTCAAGTAAACAAGCGGTCGATTTTTCTGAAAATTTTGCAGAAACAGGCACATACCACCAATTTTCTTGCGCAAATGCTTGGCATTTTACCGCATCTTTTTCGGTCATCAATAATGGCTGCTGCCCATCAGTTAACGCTAATAATTGTTGCGCGTTAAAGTCTTGATGATCGGCAAAGCCTTGTGTTCGTACCAAATGAATGCCGAGTTTTTCTAACATCGTGAAAAAACGGGGTGGATGCCCGATCCCTGCCATTGCTATACAATGTTTGCCGATAAAATCACTGATTGGCACAGATTCGCCCGAGTGTAAATTCACCGCGACTTTTGGTTCAAGCTGCATTAAATGCTCATCTACTTGCGGTGTACCACCGTTGCAAATTACCACTTGTACTTGTTTTAGGCGGCTAGGTAATTCACGTAAACCGCCTGCGGGTAACACAAAACCATTACCAAAACGGCGTTCGCCATCCACTACAACCCATTCAATATCTCGCTGCAATGCATAATGTTGCAAGCCATCATCGGTAATAATTAAATCCAGTTCAAATTGACTTAATAGCAATTCGATACTTTGTTGGCGATTAGGTGAAATTGCCAGTGGTACGCCCGTTCGTTGCACAATTAACATAGGTTCATCGCCCACCATTTCTGCCGAACTCTGTTTGGTCACTAACTGCGGAAATTGTTTAGTTTTCGCGCCATAACCTCGAGAGACCACGCCGACTTTAACTCCTCGTTGCTGTAATTGTTCAACCAACCAAACCACTACAGGCGTCTTACCATTTCCGCCTACAGAAATATTACCCACCACTAAAACGGGTATAGGCGAGCGGTAGGATTTTAAGATTTTTTTGCGAAACAAAAATAGGCGAATTTGACTCACAAGCCAAAACAATAAAGAAAACGGCGCAAGTAGCCAAGTGATAAAAGATGTAGATTGCCAAAGTTTCATTATTTTTTACTCAATAAAATAGGTTCTATTTTTTCGTTCGCCTTGTGCTTGAAGCAAATTGAGCTCTACAAATTTAACTAAATAACGTCGCACGCTAGCAGAACTCAAATTCAGTATATGATACTGATAAATCACGGTTTCAATTAGGATCCTTTCAAAAATCGGATTCCATTTACTTAATATCAGGCTTTGCCACAACCGCCCAATACGCCTATTTCCGCCTGAAAAAGAATGAATAATTTCCAGCTCAAAATGAACGATACAACTTAAAATCAGAGCAGGAATTTAACTCTGTTTCGCCCAGTTAAAAAGCTCTTTGACGAATTTGGGTACAAACTCTGCCCTTGCGCCAACATGAACAATTTTATCACCACGATAAACCGCTACATCTTTACTACGAAATTTACCTGCGTCTTTAACCAAGCCTTCTATTAGCAAGCGGTGAGATTTAAGCAAATCTTTACAATTAAATGGCTCTAACGAGAACGCAATTTCATAGGCTTGATAAGCATTTTCGACTTCGTGAATCTCTTGGGAGGCGCAAGCACTCGCTTTTCAAACGATAAACGTGTAGATATAGCCGAAATTTCGACCACATAATTTACCATTACAGCTGTAATGGTAAACTTAGGCTCCATAGCTTCCTCTCAAAAGAAATGAACAATGAAAAGTATTTCATTGTTCATTTATCGTATTATTCCACTTTTGGCTTATCGCCGTTTTCCACACAACCTTTACCAATCGTTACTTTTTTCACATTTTTTTCTGCCGTAAGCGTTGGTAAATTGTACATTGTATCCAACAATAGATTTTCCACAATTGAACGTAAACCTCGGGCGCCCGTTTTGCGAGAAATAGATTTCTGCGCAATTGCAATTAACGCATCTTTGGTAAACTTCAACTCTACCCCTTCCATTTGGAATAATGCTTGATATTGCTTGATAATCGCATTTTTCGGTTCGGTTAAGATCTGAATCAGCGCTTCTTCATCAAGTTCTTGCAATGGCGTAACCACAGGTAAACGTCCGATAAGCTCTGGAATCAAACCAAACTTCACTAAGTCTTCTGGCTCAACTTGTTTGAATAATTCAGTTAAGTCTTCACGTTCTTTATCTTTTTTCAGCTCAGCGCCAAACCCTATTCCGCCTTGTTTATTCGTGCGAGCTTCCACAATTTTATCTAAACCAGCAAAAGCACCGCCGCAAATAAACAAAATTTTAGACGTATCCACTGGAATGGTTTCACCTTTCGGATGTTTGCGGCTACCTTGTGGGTTAATATTTGCCACCGTGCCTTCCACCAATTTTAGTAAAGCCTGCTGCACGCCTTCGCCAGAAACATCACGAGTAATCGATGGGCTTTCTGATTTACGGGTAATTTTGTCAATTTCATCAATAAATACGATACCACGCTCTGCTTGCTCTGCATCAAAATCACATTTCATCAGTAATTTTTGAATCACGTTTTCTACATCTTCCCCCACATAACCTGCTTGAGTAAGAGTAGTCGCATCTGCTACTGCAAAAGGTACATTTAAACGACGAGCCAAAGTTTCTGCTAATAAAGTTTTACCACTTCCCGTTGGACCAATTAATAAAATATTACTTTTACCCAGCTCTACACCATTGGTTTCTTTATGCCCCGAAAGCGCATTACGTAAACGTTTATAATGGTTATAAACCGCTACAGATAACACTTTTTTCGCATGTGCTTGACCGATTACATACTCATCTAAATGTGCATGGATTTCGTGTGGCGTTGGCACATTTTCAAAGAATTTCTCTTCATCTTGCGCTTCATCAATTAACGGTTCTTCTTCACCATTGAGTAACGCATAAGATTCTTCAATACATTCGTTACAAATATAGCCTTCGGTTCCTTCTACAAGCTGATCAACTTCAGTACGTCTTTTGCCACAAAAACTACAATGCGGCTCTTTTTCAAAATTTGCCATTATTTAGTATCTCTGTGCGTTAAAACTTTATCAATTAAACCATATTCAGCCGCTTCAAATGCTGACATAAAATTGTCGCGTTCTGTATCTGCTGCCACTTTTTCGAAAGGCTGACCGCTATGTTCTGCCATTCTTCTCGTCAGCGTTTCTTTTAATTTTAAAATTTCTTGTGCTTGAATTTGAATATCGGTTGCTTGTCCTCTCGCGCCCCCCAAAGGTTGGTGAATCATCACTCGAGCATGAGGCAACGCAAAACGTTTACCTTTCGCACCACCAGAAAGTAAAAATGCGCCCATTGAGCAAGCTTGTCCTGTACAAAGCGTTGCAACATCAGGTTTGATAAAATTCATTGTGTCATAAATTGCTAAACCCGCAGTCACCACACCACCTGGTGAGTTAATATATAAATAAATATCTTTTTCAGGATCTTCTGATTCTAAGAATAGAAGCTGTGCCACGATCAAGTTTGCCATATGGTCTTCAACTTCACCGTTTAAAAAAATGATACGTTCTTTAAGTAAACGTGAATAAATATCGTATGATCTTTCGCCTTTTGAGGTTTGTTCAACCACCATTGGGATTACTGCCATTTTAGGTTCCTTATCCAAAATCTGAGAAATACGGGCAATTCTATCAAACTTTAATAAAATCATTAACAACAAGCGGTCAGATTGTTACAATCTTTTGCAAATTTTAAAGGAAATCGAAAGAAATATGACATTATCCGATATTTATCAAAAATTCGACATTTGCAAATCTTGGCAAGAAAGATACCGCTTGTTAATTCAATTAAGTCGTCAGCTAGCTAAGCCAAGTGAACAAGAGCTTGCTGAGTTGCCTGAAATTCACGGTTGTGAAAGTCGTTTATGGTTTAAGTTTCAAGCCTATCCACGCCAAGTGCAAGCCTATAGCGATGCGCGTTTGATGCAGGGGATTTTATTTATTGTAGTTACGCTATTAAACGAAGCGAATGATAGCCAACTTGCAACACTCAATTTGTCTAAAATTTTCGAACAATTAAAAATTTCACAACATCTCACCAGCACACGTTTAAATGGATTAATGCAAATTAATCAACTTATTCTTACGGCTTAACCTTAACGGGTTGAGCCTTGCTTTTCTTGTAGCATAATATCTCGCCCTATTTTTTGTTTGATAAAATCAAGACGCATTGCATGCCCTGCATCTTTGGGATCTAATGCGCAACAAACCGTGCCTTCTGCTAACGAAAAATGATATAGATCTTTTAATTTATCAAACAAAATGCGATCTTCACCGTCTCCTTGTACAAAGGATTCAGACCAGCAATGTAGATAAGCAAGTGTTTTGAGCTTATTTAGCGTTAAACCTGATGGGCGTACAAAGCCACCAAACTTTTCCTTAAAAATGCCTTTACCAACACCAACGCTCTCTAACTCATCTAAACAAAGTATTTCGCTACTATTACCATCTGCATAATAGCAAAGTGTATGTCCCCAATACACATTAGGATGCTGACAAAATACCGAATGCATTTTTTCAATATGTTGCGGTAAAAACCAATCATCATCGTCTAGGTAAGTGACTAATTCACTATCAGCAAGCAAAGTAAGCGCTGAGCGTAATGAGCCACCGTAATAGCAATCATGCACACCACCATGTCGTTTAGAAGTGGAATAGCCCAAATCGAGCCACACAATATTGATATTACTTGGACACTCTTGCATAAGGATTTGGCGGTAAGATGGAAGCTGTCCAGATAAATCAATATCAATTCCAATCAAAATTTGAATATTGCCACTAAATTGTTGAGCAAATATAGAGCGAACCGCGCGTAGTAAAGAGCTTCGCCCAACAGTAATGATGACCACCGCTAATTGATAGCGAGCGGCAAAGGTTTTAGATTCAGACATAATTGCCTCGAAAGCCAAATGCAAAAAAGCCTCCGATTTCTCAGAGGCTTTTTTATATAAAAAGTGGCGGAACGGACGGGACTCGAACCCGCGACCCCCTGCGTGACAGGCAGGTATTCTAACCAGCTGAACTACCGCTCCACACGGCATTATTGAATAATACTATTAAATTCAATAATTAAAAATTAATTGGCGGAATGGACGGGACTCGAACCCGCGACCCCCTGCGTGACAGGCAGGTATTCTAACCAGCTGAACTACCACTCCGCAACTGGTAAGGCGCATAATACGGATTTTAGCCTAGACCGTCAAACAATTTTTTAGTAAATAAATTTATTTGATTATTTTAAAATCAAATAAATCAAACAATTAATGAAGTTGATCTGAAACTGGTTCTGTAGGCTTTAGCCAAATACAGTTTCCTTTTGATTTTTTATCGATCAATTTTAAGTATTCTTCATGCGCTACTTGTTCTTCTTCACTTAATTGCAATACGATCAAACCGCTTGTTTCAAAGCTAGTGAATGAAGTTAATTCAAGTTCAGCGGTATCCTCGTGAGCAGTTGTTGCTTCTTCTTCGGCTAATAATGCAAGTTGTCCCCCTGTCATCATTAAGAAAACATCAGCAAGAATCTCCGCATCCAGCAACGCTCCGTGAAGTACACGCTTACTGTTATCAATGCCTAAGCGATCGCATAACGCATCTAAATTATTACGCTTACCTGGATACATTTTTCGAGCAACCGCAAGACTATCAGTTACACTACACATTTCAGCGGTTTTCGGTGGAGGATTTTCCAGATAAGAAAATTCTTGATCCATAAATGCCACGTCGAAGGGCGCATTATGAATAATAAGCTCTGCACCTTTAATAAATTCGAGAAATTCATCAGCAATTTCGGCAAACATAGGCTTATCTTGCAAAAATTCGTTGGTAATGCCGTGAACCTTAATCGCTTCTTCTTCAACTTCACGAGGCGGTTTTACATAAACATGAAAAGTGCGTCCTGTTAAGCGGCGGTTAATGACTTCCACTGCACCAATTTCAATAATATTATGTCCAATTTGTGGTGGCCCACTAAAACTCATCCCCGTCGTTTCAGTATCCAACACAACTTGGCGGATAATTTTTTCCTCTGCCATATTTTCCTTTCAATAAATTTTTTCGTAAAATTCTATCAAAACTTAATCATTTAAGTATATTTTTATACCAAAATTTAATAAATTGAGTTAAAATTACAAAATCATACATTATGGTAGTGATTACTTTTTAAGATATCATTTTTGATAGAAAATTATTGCTTTAATTTGTAAAGGAGAAAAATATGAAAAAAGCGATGAAATTTTTCACTTTTGTATCTGTTATGGCAACATTAACAGCTTGTTCAGGTATCCGTGGTCATGATGGCTCAGGTCCTGTGTGTCAAAATGTGACATTTATGGGTATTTCAATTATTGAAGCTGTTTCTCCATGTAAAAAATAAATTCTATTTTTTTACATGGAATTTATTAACAAAAAGCTCAAATCTGTTGCAGATTTGAGCTTTTTCTATTACTTAGCAATTCGTTTATATTTCATACGATGTGGCTGAGTAGCGACTTCTCCAAAGGTTTTTTTCTTCCACTCTTCGTAGTCGGAGAAGTTGCCTTCGTAGAAGGTGACTTTGCCTTCATCGCCGTAGTCCAAAATGTGGGTGGCGATACGGTCTAAGAACCAGCGGTCGTGCGAGATAACCATTGCACAGCCCGGGAATTCTAAGATCGCATTTTCTAACGCACGCAAAGTTTCTACGTCTAGGTCGTTGGTCGGCTCATCCAGTAATAGTACGTTACCGCCACGTTGAAGCAGTTTTGCCAAATGCAAGCGACCACGTTCACCGCCTGACAGCTCGCCCACACGTTTTTGTTGATCCACTCCTTTGAAGTTAAAACGCCCTACATAAGCACGGCTTGGGATCTCAAAGTTGCCGATAGTCAAAATATCCTGACCGTTAGAGACTTCTTCCCACACGGTTTTCTTATCGTCCATCGCATCACGGAACTGATCCACCGAGGCAAGCACCACAGTTTCACCCATCACGATTGAACCACTATCCGCTTGTTCTTGCCCTGAAAGCATACGGAACAGAGTTGATTTACCCGCACCGTTAGCACCGATAATCCCTACAATTGCACCTTTTGGAATTGAGAATGATAAATCATCAATTAAGGTACGATCACCGTAAGATTTGGTTAAATGACTCACTTCGATAACCTTATCACCTAGACGTGGACCAGGTGGAATAAAGAGTTCATTAGTCTCATTACGTTTTTGGTATTCGCCAGAGTTAAGCTCATCAAAACGAGCCATACGCGCTTTACTTTTCGCCTGTCTTCCTTTGGGATTTTGGCGCACCCATTCTAACTCTTTCGCAATTGATTTTTGACGAGCAGATTCCGCTGCTGCTTCTTGTTCTAAGCGTTTTTCTTTTTGCTCTAACCAAGAAGAATAGTTACCTTCCCAAGGAATACCTTCACCACGGTCAAGCTCTAAAATCCAACCCGCTACGTTATCTAAGAAGTAACGGTCGTGGGTAATTGCCACTACAGTGCCTTCGTAGTCATGTAAGAAGCGCTCTAACCACGCTACAGACTCTGCATCTAAGTGGTTGGTTGGTTCATCTAATAAGAGCATATCTGGTTTTTCGAGTAATAAACGGCAAAGTGCCACACGACGGCGTTCACCACCCGATAAATGTTCGATTTTCGCATCCCAATCAGGTAAACGTAACGCATCTGCCGCACGCTCTAATTGGTTATCTAAATTGTGACCATCATGCGCTTGAATAATCGCTTCTAAATTCGCTTGTTCTGCTGCTAACTTATCAAAGTCTGCATCAGGATCTGCATATAATGCATACACTTCATCTAAACGAGTTAATGCATTTTTAATTTCAGCTACTGCTTCTTCAACTGCTTCACGCACAGTTTGTTGCGGATCTAATTTTGGTTCTTGAGGTAAATAACCAATTTTAATACCAGGTTGCGGACGCGCTTCACCCTCAAACTCTTTATCCACTCCTGCCATAATGCGTAAAAGTGTCGATTTACCTGCACCATTTAAACCAAGTACCCCAATTTTCGCACCAGGGAAAAAGCTTAAAGAAATATCTTTAAGAATATGACGCTTCGGCGGCACAACTTTGCCGACACGATGCATCGTATAAACAAATTGAGTTGACATTCTGTATTCCTCATAGAAAAAAACTTATCTATTTTACTTGAAAATAGTGGCGAAATATAGAAGTTCCTGCATTTGCAAATTTTTTCAAAAATTTGACCGCTTGCTGTAAGAAACCCAAACAAAAATATATACCAAAAACTATAAATAAACTGTAGAGGTATCACTATGCTAAAACAAACTTTACTCACTATCGGTACACTTTTCCTTGGTTTCTCAGTGGTTAGTATTGCAAATGAAAGGAATCAGCAACACGAAAAAACACAAGTAATTCAAGCTAAAAAAGCTCAAGGAATTTGGATTGATGTGCGTTCTGCGGAAGAATTTGCTGAGGGACATATTGAAGGTACGATCAATATTCCTGCTGAACAAATTGCATCGCAGTTCAATCAAATTACTACGGATAAAAATGCGCCTATTCACTTATACTGCCGTTCTGGACGTCGTGCTGGTGTTGCGCTAATAGAATTACAGAAACTCGGTTACAACAAAGTGACTAATCATGGTGGCTACCAAGATTTGCTCGCAAAAGGAATAAAATAATTGCAAAAGATTGGACAAAATAGACCGCTTCTCTAGCGGTCTATTACTATGTCTGGACTATCATCTAACTCGTAATGTCTAAGCATTTTTACACTTTGCTCAGAATAATTTGTAAGAAGCCAAATGTCTTAACGTCCAATTTGGCGCAACTTAATTATCACTTATAAAAGGAGACCTCCATGAAAAAATTTATTTCACTTTCTGCGATTATGATGGGTTTAGCATTTAGCATTAGCGCACAAGCTAATGAAATGAAAAATTCACATCATCCGATGAATGATGAAAAGATGATGTCTGATAAACATATGATGAAAGACGACAAAATGATGTCTGATAAACATATGATGAAAGACGACAAAATGATGTCTGATAAACATATGATGAAAGACGACAAAATGATGTCTGATAAACATATGATGAAAGGCGACAAAATGATGTCTGATAAACATATGATGAAAGATGACAAAATGATGTCCAAAAAACATAAGAAGAAAATGATGAAAAAAGCTGAACAATAGCTTAAATAAAAAAGGCTGTGAGAGCATCACAACTCTACACAGCCTTTTTATATGAATAATGAATTACTCACCAGTAAACTGTTCTTCAAAACGTTCAATATTTGCACCAATAGCCCGCAATTTCTCTTCAATATGCTCATAGCCACGGTCGATATGATAAATACGATCAACAATGGTCTCACCTGAAGCGATACAACCAGCCAACACAAGGCTAATTGAAGCACGTAAATCCGTTGCCATTACTTCTGCTGATTTTAATTTTTCTACGCCTTGGCAAATCGCAGTATTGCCTTCAATTTCTGCTTTTGCGCCCATACGATTTAACTCAGGGATATGCATAAATCGGTTTTCAAAAATGGTTTCCGTAATACGGCTTGTGCCTTCTGCCACCACGTTTAATAGAGTAAATTGTGCCTGCATATCGGTTGGGAAACCTGGATGTGGCATAGTGCGGATATTCACCGCTTTAGGACGCTGACCTTTTGAATCTAATGTAATCGTATCTTCTGTTACAGTCACTTCCATACCCGCTTCACGTAATTTTTCAATTACCGCATCTAAAGTATCCGCTTTGGTGCCACGGCAAGTGATTTTACCGCCAGATACCGCAGCAGCCACAAGGAATGTACCTGTTTCGATACGGTCTGCAACCACACGGTGTTGGCAACCCGCTAAGCGTTCTACACCTTCAATCGTAATCGTATCTGTACCCGCACCAGCAATTTTAGCGCCCATGGCATTTAAGAATAATGCCGTATCCACAATTTCAGGTTCACGTGCAGCATTTTCAATTACGGTTGTCCCTTCCGCTAAAGTTCCTGCCATCATCACGGATAATGTAGCTCCCACGCTAACTTTATCCATATAAATACGTGCACCTTGTAAACGACCATTTGAAGTTGCTTTCACGTAACCTTCATCCAATTCAATTACTGCGCCCATTTTTTCTAAGCCAGAAATATGCATATCAACAGGACGAGCACCAATAGTACAACCACCAGGTAATGAAACTTGACCTTCGTGGAAGCGGGCAACAAGCGGCGCCAATGCCCAAATAGAAGCGCGCATGGTTTTAACTAATTCATAAGGTGCAACATAATGGTCAATTTTACTCGCATCAATTTGTACTGCCCCTGTTTCATCGCGCTCAACGATAACCCCCAGTTGGCGTAAAATTTTAAAAGTCGTGTCCACATCTTTAAGATCTGGCACATTTGTTAATGTTACAGGTTCGCTCGCTAAAATAGCAGCAAACAAAATCGGAAGCGCTGCATTTTTAGCGCCAGAAATATCAACAGTACCGTTTAGAGAAGCAGGTCCGTGAACACGAAATTTTTCCATTATAAAATCCTTAGAAAATAAATAAGTGATAATGGACAATGCCTAAAACTCAAGCGGTCATTTTTGCAAAAAATTTTACAAAAGCGACCGCTTAGTCCCATAATAAACTATCCATTATTTATTGAAAACGTTAGCCTACGATATTAAGTAAGCGTTCTTTTTTCCACTGTTCAGTTGAGAAAACTTTGATCGTTAATGCATGAATAGCATTCGTTGCAAAATACTCACCCAATGGCGCATAAACAGCTTGTTGCTGTTTAACTTTAGATAGTTGAGCTAATTCATCACTTACTACGATAACGCCATAGTGCGAATTTTCGCCTTGTGCATGAATTTCTGCTGCTGACGATAAAGCATTTCTTAAAATTTCTTCAAGTTGTTTTGGTTCCATTTGCTTATTGTTCCTTAAGCTTTTCACAACATAATTTGCCTTTTTCACAAACTATAAATCGATTAAACCAATCTGATAAATCAAATAATTCTGCAAGCGTTTTTACTGTCTCAGGAATATTAATTAAGCAGTTTGGCGTATATTTTTGATAATGATTGAGTAATTCAGCAAGTAATGTAAAACCCGCAGAATCAACTCGTTCTAACTCTTTTAAATCCCAATAAATGTGTTGATTCCCTTTTGGGGATAAAAAAGAAGCACGTTGCTTCCAAAGAGGAAGCAACGTGTCTCGAGTTAATTCGCCTGATAATTTCACAAATAGGCTTTCATTGTTCTGCTGAACGCCCCATTGTAATGTTTTTTGTGGCTTCATAAAACTAAAATTATTTACTTAATGTGATAGGTTGTTTAGCGGCTTGTGCAACTTGTGCTGTTAAAGCCTCAATACCTTTTTGGCGTAATACGCCGCTCCATTCGTTTTGTTTGGTAGCAACCATACTTACACCTTCAGCTGCCATATCATAAGCTTGCCATTCACCTGTTTTGCTGTTTTTACGCCATTTAAAGTCTAATTTAATTGGGGCAGCATTGCCTGATGATAACACATTCACTCGAATACTTACGATAGATTTATCACCTACTGGTTTTTCATTTTCAATTTGAACTTGCTGATCTTGATATTGTGTTAATACCTGTGCATATGATTGTTCAATGAATTGGCCAAAAGCATTAAAGAATTGCTCACGCTGTGCTTCTGATGCAGAAGAAAGTGATTTACCTAATACTAATTGGCCCGCATATTTCACGTGAACACGAGGCATTAAATCGTTGCGTACAATAGTACGCAAATATTCAGGATTTGCCTTAATTTTACTTTGGCTCGCTTTAATATCGTTAAAGAGTTTATCCGCCGTTTGTTGCATTAAAACGTATGGGTTGGTTTCAGCAAAAGCTTGTGCTGAGAATAAAGTTGCTACTGCGACAAAACCAGTTACGATGACTTTCTTGATATTTTTTAACATTTAAAATCTCCAAATGTAAGGTGGTGTTCCCCACCTGAAATAAAATATTACTCAGTACATTACTGGGCAATTATTGTGCTTTAGGCTCAACTTCGCCTTCTGCTTTTTCTCCATCAGCTTTATCCGATTTTTTATCTCCGTATAAGAACTGACCGATTAAATCTTCTAATACCATTGCTGAGTTTGTATCAGCAAAACTACTACCTTCTTTCATGTATTCCGTTTCACCATCCAACATAAAACCAATGTTCAAGGCAATATATTGCTCACCTAAAAGACCAGAAGTTTTGATTGAAAGAGAACTCGTATCAGGAATCTTATTAAAGTTTTCATTAATTGCGAGGCTAACTTTAGGGGTGTAGCTTTGTTCATCTAAATTAATTTCTGAAACACGCCCTACAACAACCCCCCCCACCTTGATTGGAGCACGGACTTTTAGTCCCCCGATGTTATCAAAAGTTGCGTAAAGAGTGTAAGTCTTTTCTGAAGTAAAACCTTGCACATTCGCTACTCGTAAGCCTAAAAATACTAAAGCTGCTAAGCCAAGTAATACAAATAAGCCTACCCAAAATTCATATTTAATTGATTGACGCATTGTTTTTTCCTTTGTGAATTAGCCGCCAAACATAATTGCGGTTAAAATAAAATCTAGCCCGAGTACAACTAACGACGCATGTACTACTGTTTTCGTTGTCGCTTGGCTAATACCTTCCGATGTCGCAACCGCATCATAGCCATTGAATAAAGCAATCCATACGACAGCAAAAGCGAAAATAACACTCTTGATAAAGCCGTTAATTAAGTCGCTCCAATCTACCGTATTTTGCATTACCGACCAGAAGCTACCACCATCAACACCTTTCCAATCAACGCCAACTAAAGAGCCGCCCCAAATACCAATAGCGGTAAAAATCGCTGCTAAAATAGGCATTGAAATCACTCCTGCCCAAAAACGAGGAGCAATAATACGTCTTAGCGGATCAACCGCCATCATTTCAAGGCTCGAAAGTTGTTCGGTAGCTTTCATTAAACCAATTTCTGCGGTGAGTGCAGAACCAGCTCGTCCAGCAAACAATAATGCTGTTACCACTGGCCCAAGTTCTCTGAGCAATGACAATGAAACAAGAGTGCCTAAACTAGTTTCCGCTGCAAAATCCACCAATACAACATAGCCTTGCAATCCCAATACCATACCAATAAATAAGCCCGAAAGCATGATGATCAGTAATGATTGAACACCTAAAACGTATAATTGCTTAATAAGTAAAGGCGTATGTTTACGAAATTGAGGTTTTCCAACAATAGCACCTAGCAGCATAAAAGTTGAACGGCCAAACGCTCGGATAAAATCAATCGCTGAAGAGCCAATACCGCTAATAAAATTAATCACTAAATAGCTCCTCCGTATAATCTTTTGCTGGATAGTGGAAACGCACAGGACCATCTGCTTTACCCGCAAGAAACTGAATCACTTGTGGATTTTCACTTGCCATCAATGCCTCTGGTGTACCTTCAGCAATGATACATTTATCCGCAACAATATAAGCATAATCTGCAATACTTAGTACTTCTGTCACATCGTGGGAAACTACGATTGAAGTTAGATTTAATGCTTGATTCAATTTTCTGATCAATTCTACGATCACCCCCATGCTAATGGGATCTTGCCCTGCAAAAGGCTCATCATACATGATAAGTTCAGGATCTAACGCAATTGCTCGCGCAAGCGCCGCTCGGCGTGCCATACCACCTGAAAGCTCTGCGGGCATTAAATGTGCGGCCCCGCGTAGTCCTACAGATTCTAATTTCATTAACACTAATTTTCTAATTAATGCTTCGGGTAATCTTGTATGCTCACGAATAGGGAAAGCGACATTATCAAAGGTAGATAAATCAGTAAATAATGCACCTGATTGAAATAACATACCCATGCGTTGGCGAATTTCGTAAAGCTTCGAATTTGAGGCAGTACAAACATCTTCACCATCAAATAATATCTGACCTTGCTGAGGAATAATTTGTCCGCCAATTAAGCGTAGTAAAGTTGTTTTACCTATTCCTGAAGGTCCCATAATCGCGGTAATTTTACCCTTCTGCACCCGCAGATTTAAGTTGTCATAAATAACCCTTTCACCTCGACTAAAGGTCAGGTTTTTCACTTCAACTAAGTATTCATTATCTCGCATTTGAATTTTCTTTAGTAATTTATAATCAACATAAAATGGTTGGCAATACTCTATTATCTGCCACATAAAGTCAAAGTTTTTTTAAATTTTGACAGAATATGTACAATTTAATAAGCATTTTGAGATAATTTTTGCAGAAAAAATAGATTATTTTTTATAACTCTCTTGCTTTTTAAAGGAACCGCCACCAAATTAGGTGGTCTGAATGGACACGAGCCTTACTTGAAGCTCGTTGAATTTTTTGACACAACAAAAAGGATAAATATAAATGAATAAAGTAATGAAAAAATCGATTTTAGCCTCATTGGTATTAGGTCTCGGTTTATTCTCAGTTTCAACAACGACTTTTGCTACTTTACCCACTGCGGTGGAAGGTCAAGCGCTTCCTAGCTTAGCGAATATGATCGAAAAAGTACGCCCAGCCGTGGTAAGTATTTCTGTAGAAGGTAAAACAGAAGAGAAAGCTCGCTACCGCCGTGATCTTCCTGAAGAATTTGAATTTTTCTTTGGCCCAGATATGTTTGGTGAGCGTAATGTTCCACGCAATTTCCGTGGGCAAGGTTCTGGTGCAATTATTAACGCCGAAAAAGGTTATGTAATCACAAATAATCACGTAATTAAAAATGCAGATAAAATCACCATTAAATTAGAAGATGGGCGTGAATTTAAAGCAAAATTATTAGGTGCTGATCCGTTATCTGATGTTGCACTTGTACAAATTGAAGAACCTAAAAATTTAGTTGAATTAAAATTTGCTGACTCAGATAAATTACGTGTGGGTGATTTTAGTGTAGCAATCGGTAATCCATTTGGCTTAGGTCAAACTGTAACATCAGGTATTATTTCAGCATTAGGTCGTTCAACGGGTAATTCTGATGAAGGTTACGAAAGCTATATCCAGACTGATGCAGCAGTAAACCAAGGTAACTCAGGTGGTCCATTAATCAATCTAAACGGTGAATTAATTGGTATCAATACTGCAATTATTTCTCCAAGTGGCGGTAACGCTGGTATTGCATTTGCTATTCCGAGTAATATGGCAAACAGCCTTGTTCAACAAATCATTGAATTTGGTGAAGTTAAACGTGGTATGCTAGGCATTAAAGGGGGCGAATTAAATGCTGATCTTGCTAAAGAATTCAAAATTGATGCTCAAAAAGGCGCATTTATTAGTGAAGTATTAACAGATTCTGCCGCAGCTAAAGCAGGCTTAAAAGCAGGTGATGTGATTACTGAGTTAAACGGTAAGAAAATTAATAGCTTTAGTGAATTACGCGCTAAAATTGCTACTTCTGGCCCAGGTACAGAAATCGAATTAACTTACCTACGTGATGGTAAAGAAGAAAAAGCAAAAGTAACACTTCAATCTGATAGTACAGATAAAACTGCTCAAAAAGGAAAAAATGCAACAAAAGCAACCAGCAAAGATATTATCCCAGGTTTAAAAGGTGCTGAGTTTGCAAACCTTGATAAAGACGGTGTGAAAGGCATTGAAATTGCTAAAGTGAACAAAGGTTCTATTGCAGAAAATAGAGGCTTAGCTGAAGGCGATGTGATTGTTGGGGTAAACCGAGTAAAAGTGGACAATATCACACAATTACGTGAAGTCTTAGATTCAAAACCTTCGGTGATTGCACTAAATATTTTACGTGGTAATTCAAACTTCTACTTAATTCTCCAATAACATCAAAAATCCCACCTAAAGGTGGGATTTTTTATTGCCGAAAAATCTGTTGAAAATCCAAATAGGGCTGGCGAAAACTAAAGCCATTTGCTAGCAATTTAGTTGGCACAAGCGGTTGATTATCAAGTAATAATTGCGAACGCTCGCCTAATACCAATTTAAGAACAAAAGCTGGCACACTAAAAATCGCACATCGCCGAACAAAGCGAGCCAAGCGAGTATTAAATTCTGCATTGCTGATCGGTTGCGGAGCAACTAAATTGAAAGCCCCCTGACAATTTGCATTTTTTAGTAAAAATAAGACCGCTTGTATATGGTCTTCCAATGCAATCCACGCCCAATATTGGCGCCCAGAACCTAATTTCCCAGCTAAATTCAAACGATACAATGGCAACATTTTTAATAATGCACCACCTTGAGGTGCTAGTACCATGCCCGTTCGAATCAGGCACACTCTCGTTTTGGCACTTTGTGCTTTTAGTGCGCTAGCTTCCCATTTTCGGCAAATTTCTGCACTAAAATTTGTACCGCTCACGCCCGTTTCATCTATTAACTGATCAGTGTCAATATTGCCGTAATAGCCCGAAGCAGAACCTGAAATAAAAGTATGCGGAGGATTATCACTTTGTTGAATCAATGTTGTTAATTGTTCTGTAATTTGAACTCGGCTCTCCATCAATTTTTGTTTTTGTTCATCGCACCAAGCTCGATTAAAAATCGGTTCACCTGCAAGATTAATCACCGCATCAAAATCATCTAACTGCTTGAAATTTGCAAGATTTTGGCAAAATTCAACTGCTTGCATAAATGCAATATTTGGTTTGGCTTGACGAGTCACTAAAGTGAGTGAATGCCCTTCTGCTAACAAAGCCTGAACCACCCCCTGTCCAATAAAACCCGTTCCGCCTGTAACTAAAATTTTCATTAAAGTGATGACTCAAATAATTCCGTAATATTTTGGATTAATTGTTCCATTGAAGTTGAGCGTGTTGGGGTAATAAAAATGGTATCATCACCTGCGATTGTGCCTAAAATCCCTTCACTTTTGCCCATTGAATCTAACAAGCGAGCAATCAATTGTGCCGCACCTGGGCTAGTTTTAACCACAATTAATACATCATTATAATCAATATCCACTACCAAATTTTTTAACGGACTTGAAGTTGTTGGCACACTTAATTCAGCTGGTAACTGATAAACCATTTCCATTTTTGTGTTACGCGTTCTCACCGCACCAAACTTAGATAGCATACGAGATACTTTAGATTGATTGATATTCTCAAATCCTAACTCTTGTAAGGCGCTCACGATTTCGCCCTGTGAACCAAATTTCTCTTGTTTTAACAATGATTTAAACGCTTCAGATAAATTATCAAGCTTTTCCATCTCATCTCCTTTGGCAATATTTATTCAACTTTGACGCATAATTCTTGCTTACCAAGGGTAAAAAATCAATCTAAATCAAACATTAGAAATATTTTTGCCTGAAATTCGTTTTATTTGGCATCAATATTTATAAATGTTTGCTACACTTAGCGCAGTTTTATTTTATAACTATTATTGATTAGGAGTTGTTTATGAAAGTTGCACTTTTAGGCGCTGCTGGTGGGATTGGGCAAACTCTTGCTCTGTTATTAAAACTTCGTTTACCTGCAGGAACAGATCTCGCATTATACGATATTTCTCCTGTCACCCCAGGTATTGCGGTGGATATTAGCCATATTCCTACCTCAGTAAATGCGGTAGGTTATTCAGGTGAAGATCCGAGTGAAGCATTAAAAGATGCCAATCTGGTACTCTTAACAGCGGGTATCGCCCGTAAACCAGGTATGACACGCGCAGATCTATTTAATATCAATGCGGGAATCATTAAAAATTTAGTTGAGAAAGTCGCTGAAGTTTGCCCGAATGCTTGTATTGGCATTGTCACCAACCCAGTAAACACTCTCGTGCCAATTGCGGCTGAAGTGTTACGCAAAGCAGGCGTATACGATAAACGTAAATTATTTGGTGTAACGACACTTGATGTTGTTCGTGCCAAAACGTTTACGTCTGAACTAAAAAATAAAAATGTTGAAACTGTGAAAGTGCCCGTCATTGGCGGTCACTCTGGTCCAACTATTTTACCATTACTTTCTCAAGCGCTTGCCGAAGGTAATCCGCTGTCATTTAGCCAACAAGAAATTGAAAACTTGACTTACCGCATTCAAAATGCGGGTACTGAAGTAGTAGAAGCCAAAGCAGGCGGCGGTTCAGCAACCCTTTCAATGGCGGAATCTGGCGCTCGTTTTGCGGTTGCAGTCTTTAAAGCATTATTAGGTGAAGATTGTGTACGTTATGCTTATGTTGAAAGTGAAGAAAGTTCTGATTATCCAGAATTTTTTGCACACCCTGTTCGTTTCGGTTTAACAGGAGTAGAAGATATTCTGCCAATTGGTAAATTAAGCGAATATGAGCAAGCAAAATTAGATGAAATGAAACCTATTCTCAAGGCGGATATTGAATTAGGGAAAAGCTTTGTAAATTCATAACTTACAGTTTATAAAAGGGTTGAGCTATTCAACCCTTTTTTATAAACTCAAATACAGCAATCAGTATTAATTGTCGTCTATAATATACAAGGGATTTATGTATGAAAGCGCACAACTTAGTTTCTTTAATTGCTCTTGCAGTCACAATTACTGCTTGTAGCTCAAATCAACCTGTCCAAGTCGTTAAAGAACCCGCTGCTAAAACGGAATATGTTCCGATTCAAAATACTCATTCAGCTCAACAACCACTTCCTGCAAATGTTACTGCTATTTGCGTTGATGGAAGCTATTCAACATCACCAGTAAATGAAGCTTGTGTTGGTAATGGTGGAGCAAAACAAATCATTTCCCGCTATCGTTCCGAGTAAATAAAATAAGCGGTCATTTTTAACTAAAAATTTACAAATGCTTTAGTAAAAATGACCGCTTGTATTTTATGAAATTAGCCTAAAATTTTTGCTAATTCTGCGCTAACTTGTTCAACTGGCTTAGTACCGTCTAAACGCTCATAACGAGTATTACCCGCTTCTGCTTCAGCTGTGTAATAAGCGATTAATGGTTTAGTTTGTTTATGGTAAATTGCTAAACGTTCTAATACTGTTTCAGGTTTGTCATCCTGACGAATAATTAAATCTTCGCCTGTTACATCATCTTTACCTTCAACTTTCGGTGGATTATAAACCACATGGTAAGTACGACCTGATGGTTGGTGTACACGACGACCGCTCATACGTTCAACAATTACTTCATCAGCAACATCAAACTCTAATACTAAATCAATTTTAACTCCTGAATCTTTTAATGCATCCGCTTGTGGAATCGTGCGTGGGAAGCCATCTAATAAGAAACCGTTCGCACAGTCTGGTTGGGCAATACGATCTTTTACGAGCGCAACTGTTAATTCGTCTGGTACTAATTTACCTTCGTCCATTAACGCTTTTGCTTGTTTACCAAGTTCAGTTCCCTCTTTAATTGCGGCACGGAACATATCGCCTGTTGAAATTTGCGGAATACCGAATTTGTTCATAATAAATTGCGCTTGTGTGCCTTTACCTGCACCTGGTGCACCTAACAGAATAATTTTCATAGGAGTCCTCTTCTCTTAAATAATAAAAATGAAACAAAGGCAGTAACCTTACCGATTACTGCCTTAAATTGCAAATTTTTCTAATGATCATAGCTCATTAAATAATTAACTTGCTTCACTTAGAATGTATAGTTCATACCTAAAGTAAACTCACGACCCGTTGCAGGAAGCGAGTTCGTTCCATGGCGTTGGCTATGACTATAGTAATATTTATTAAATGCATTATTTAATGCAACATTAATATTTAGATTATCTTTACTTGTTGGTTTCCAGTTAATATAGAAATCACTTACACCATATCCTGCACGTTTATTAGTTGTTGTACCACCACCACGGTTGTTGGTTGCAGTATCATAGCTTGAACTTTCTACAAATCGACCATTCCAACCTAACTCAACACTTGGCTCAACAAATTCATAAGCAATACCAGTTGTCCAAGTACGCCCTACAGGAACAGCGGTAACAACAGCATCATAAGTAGTACCTTCAAGTTTTGGTTTACTGTGCGCAACACCTGCACGTAATGTTAAACCTTCAATACGATATGAAGCCCCGACTTCATAACCATTATTTTTTAGTGTACCTGAATTATAGATGTTATATACACCATTACCTACTGATTCACTATTTTGTAGATGCTGGATTGTTTGCCAGAAATAGCTACCATTTACTTCAAAGTTTTCATTAATACGATAGTTAAATCCTACTTCAGTATTACGAGCATGTTCTGCTTTTAAATTATTTGCCACAGAATAGACTGCTTTTCTACCTCGTGTAGCACCACTTGCAAGTTGTGCTTCATAGAAGCGAGGGCTACGTGTTGCATAGTTATGACTCGCATTAAAGCTTAAGCCATCTAATGCTTCCCAAATCAATCCAACGCTTGGATTTAATTTACCATCACTAACTTCTTTACCGTCCATTGCTCTAAACTTGAAGTGATCATAACGAGCTCCCGTTGTAAGTGTCACGGTTCCAAGCCCCCAAATACCTTCTACATAAGCTGCAGAGTCTGTTTTTTCTTGGTTATGTGTCGCATAAGTTTTAGTTGCTGGTTTTGCTTCCTGATGGCGATAATTTACGCCATATTTAATCATATGATTTTCACCAATAGGGCTATCTAAATTAATGTTAGCACTATCAGTAACAATACGTACCTTACTTCTAGTCGTACCATATGTTTCACGTGCATTTACCATATGCGATGCATTCATATCTACACGCGAAACAAATCCTAAATTTTTCCCTGTGTAAGCAAGATTAGTTGTATCTGTTGACGTTACTCGATAACTTGGTGAGTTATTTGCTTCATTATTTGATTGGGCAAAGTCAAATTCTTCACGTAAATTACGTTCACCATAGTGACGCTCTTGACGATGGCTTAATACTACTCTGTGTTCTGGAGTAATATCGATGCCAATTTTTCCAAGTAACCCACGTTGATCTAAACCACTATTTTTAACCAAATAACCATTACCCGCTTTATACTCTTGATTTGTTACCCAGTTACCACTAATTAAAGCATCTACATTACCATAACGTCCAAATACAGAGCCTCCTTCAGACCAACCTTTATTTGAACTATAAGTACCATTTACTTTAAAACCTACATCTTGCCCATCTTTCAGTAAATCTTTCGCATCAACAGTTGTTACAGAAATAGAACCACTCGTCGCACCAATACCAGCACTCGCTGAACCAGCTCCTTTCTGTACGTCTATACGCTTGATTAAAGTTGGATCAATTAAAGTAAAACGACCTTGATGGTGGAACATTTGTGCATCAGAATAAGCATTATCAATTTTTATATCAATTTGATCTTGCCCCCAACCACGTAATGTAATCCATTGTGATGTCCCATTACCACTACCAAAACCAATTGAAGGTTCATTTTTTAATAATCCTTTTAAATCAGTTGCATTGCTTTTTTGAATGTCCTTCAATGTAACCACATTAGTTTTGGATTTAGCTCCCGTATTACTTTCTACCACTTGAATCAGATCCAACTGAGTTGAGGCTTCTTGCGCATACACAAAAGGCGTTGTTACACCTAAAATTGCTAAAGTAAGTTTAGATTGATTAAACTGCATAAATGACCACCTATAATTGATAATAACTATCATTAATGAAAATGTTTCGTAAATATACTTAAATCAATAATGATAGTCAATATTATTTACTTATACAAAAATAACCGAGAAGCATAACTTTTAATCAAATTGAATATGATTTTTAATGCTTTCTTGTAAAAACAGAATGATATATATAAAAACTTACAATAAATCTCTCTAGTAATATGACATAAAAAAAGCCTGTTCTAAGACAGGCAGGAATAACAAGCTGTATTTTTAACCACTTATATTCAATACTTTTTAAGTATTTTAATTAAAAGATTAGTGATTCTCAAACCAAGGTGCAACTTTAATGAGTATTAACATCCCAGGAATCGCAACAAAAAAGCAGATCCAAAAGAATTGATAATAGCCAAATGCTTCAACCAAATGCCCTGTATAAGCACCTAAAAGTTTACTTGGAAGTGCTGCAAGGCTAGTGAAAATTGCTAATTGCATTGCGGTATACATCGGGTTAGTTTCACGTGCCATAAAAGCAACAAAAGCCGCTGTACCAAGCCCAACACCGAGATATTCCCCTGCCATTACAATCCCTAATTTAAAGAGTTCGGCAGAACCAATTGAAGCGGTCGGAAATACGCCAAAACTTGCAAGATAAGCAAAACCTAAAATCGTAATCAGTTGCACTGAACCAAAAATCCACAACGCACGGTTCACGCCCAATTTCAGCATCGCAATACCACCAATAATGCCACCACCAATACTGCACCAAAGCGATGTAGTTTTTACCACTGCAGCAATATGTGATTTGGTAAACCCCATATCTAAAATAAATTTGGTTTGTAAAGAAGTAGCAAGTGAGTCACCTAATTTATATAAGAAAATAAAGAGAATAAGCCCCAATGCGCCCCACACACCTTTACGGCGGAAAAATTCCTTAAATGGATCAACAAACGCCATATAAAACGGTTTGCTAGTATCAATCGGTGCAGATTTTGGTTCATGCGCAAACAGCGTTACCAATAAACATGGCAGCATAAAAGCTGCGGTAATCATAAATACCGTTTGCCATGGGTAATGATCTGCTAAGAAAAGCGATAAGCCACCAGGAATGAGTCCTGCAATCCGATATGCATTTACATGAATCGAATTGCCTAAACCTAATTCATTATCCGATAAAATCTCTCGGCGGTAAGCATCCACTACAATATCTTGTGTCGCAGATAAGAATGCCAATAGCACTGAAAGCAAGGTAATTAGCTTAATATCCACCACAGGATCAAAAAAACCAAAGCTGGCTAAAATGGCGAATAAGCCAAGCTGAGCAACAAAAATCCAACTGCGACGGCGCCCTAAAAACGGTGGAAAGTAGCGGTCTAATAATGCCGCCCATAAGAATTTCCATGTATAAGGCAAAGAAGTTAGCGTGAAAGCAGCGATAGTTTTAATATCAAGATCCACCGAGGTAAACCACGCTGGCATTAGCTGAATCAGTACAAATAAAGGTAATCCAGAACAGAAGCCCGTATAAACACAAAGCAACATATTTTTGGTGAAAATTTGTCGCCAAATTGAGGGTTGAGGAGAGAGAGAAGCGGTCATTTTTTCCTTGAATTTTGCAAGTAATCTGTTGATGAAACATCATAACAGAAATATTTAGAGATAAAAAAGGCACAAACTTAAATGTTTGTGCCGTACTTTTACTCCACTTGATTAGCCTTTATAACCATTTGGGTTATTTTTTTGCCAATTCCACGTATCCTTCATCATTTGCTCTAAACCACGTTCTGTTTTCCAACCTAACTCTTTTAATGCCTTAGAAGGTTCAGAGTAACAAACTGCAATATCTCCAGGGCGGCGATCAACTAATTTGTAAGGAACTTGAATGCTATTTGCGGTTTCAAATGCTTTTACCATATCAAGCACAGAATAGCCTGTACCTGTACCTAAGTTATAAACATGAAAACCCGCATCACCTTGATGGCGATCTAATGCTTTTAAGTGACCAAGCGCTAAATCTACGACGTGAATATAGTCACGCACACCTGTGCCATCATGAGTATCATAATCACTACCAAACACAGAAAGCTCTTTTAGCTTACCTACTGCTACTTGACTAATATAAGGCAATAAATTGTTTGGAATACCGTTAGGATCTTCACCAATTAAACCGCTTGCATGTGCACCAACTGGGTTGAAATAACGTAACACTACTGCGCTTAATTGTGGGAACGCTTTTACTGTATCTTCTAATACACGTTCTACCATATATTTTGATGTGCCGTATGGGTTAGTGGTATCGCCAACAGGGCAAGATTCCACAATTGGAATAATTTGTGGATCACCATAAACGGTTGCTGAAGAACTAAATACAATGGTATTTACCCCTGCAGCTAGCATCTCTTCAACTAATACGATAGAGCCTGTCACATTATTTTGATAATAACGTAATGGCTCACGCACACTTTCTCCCACCGCTTTTAAGCCTGCAAAATGGATTACAGAATCAATCCTATTCTCTGCAAAAATTTTGCGTAGCATTTCACGATCTAAAATATCACCTTGATAAAAAGTAACCGCTTTACCTGTAATTTGTTTTACACGTTCAAGTGAAACTTCGCTTGAATTAGATAAGTTATCTAATACTACTACTTCACGATTTGTATTTAATAATTCCACTAGCGTATGCGAACCAATGTAGCCCGCACCACCTGTTACTAAAATAGCCATACAGCCCCCTCATTAAGAATCATGCGCGCCATTATACCCTTTTTCGGCTAACAATGAACCCGCTTCGCGTAGGTTTACGCTTTATTTTACGATTGGAAAAATTTAAAAAAATTTAACCGTTTGTATCATAAAAATAATAAAAAGTTCAAAACAATTAACATATAAGACCTCCTTTATTTTTACATCTTATATGACATATAAGACCTCTATAACTATTGATCACACTATAAATATTAATCTATAATCCTAAGAGCCATACTTATATAACACAACAAGTTACAAAAACTTAATAAATAAACGATAACTTTATCCTAAAGTAAGATATTTTATAGAAAATATCGGACAAGTAATATAGACCCTATTTTATTAAAAATAGCCATTAGTCGTGGCTATTTATCGCCAAAGAATACTCAAAAGAAATAGATATACACATTATATTTATTGAGTAAAGCTACGAAAAATAAACAATTATAGAGGTCTTTTATGTCTAATTTACATAATGTATTTAAAACACTTTCAACATATCAACAAGGTAACATCTTTTACTACCCCAATGGAGGAAATGCTGGTGATGCGTTGATAGACATGGGATTTTACACTTTAGCTGAACAATTTAAGCTCAGCTTTTCTTTAATCTCACAGGATAAAATTAATCAACTAAAAAATGATGATATTGTATTAATCGGCGGAGGCGGTTGTTTGGTTCCTGAATGGGATTCAACACCTAACTTTATAAGATCTTTAATTAACTCAAAAATAAAAATTAAACTTATTATTTTACCTCATTCTATTCGAGGTATAGATGAATTAATTTCAAACTTACCTGAAGATAGCATTATCTTTTGCAGAGAAAAATACAGTTTTGAATATTGTCAGCAAACATCAAATGCTAAAGAAGTATATCTCGCTGATGATATGGCATTTTGCATTAATCCAATGCAAATTTTGACAAGCACCCCTCATTTTAAAATTAAATTAACGAGTAAAAACATTATTCGTAAAATATTGATCAATTTCCACCGCTTACGTGCATTATTTACCTCCAAAATAAATGCAATGCGTACAGATAAAGAGAGCAATCAAAATTTAGCAGTTAAAAGAAGTTTAGCCAATGACCTATCCTTAGTTGCAAGTTTTGGTACCGATAGCTACCAAGCCTCGCTCTATAGCGCAAAACAATTCTTACAACTGATTAATTTATACGAAGAAGTCTGTACTGATAGGCTACATGTCGCTGTTGGTGCATATCTTTTAAACAAAAAATTGAGCATTTATAACAATGGCTACTATAAATGCAAGGGGGTATATGAACAAAGTATGTCCCACTCGAATAACGTGACATTTATTGAATAATGAAAAAAGTATTTTTCCTTCTTGTACTTAAAGCAATCGGTGCAGGTTCATCGCTACTCTTAGGTATGGCAATCTCAAGATATTTTGGGGTTGATGTATTAGGTCAATATGGGTTGGTAACAACCTATATTTTGATCTTATCTCTTATCGCTAACTGGGGTAATTATGTTCACATTATTGAATTTAACCAACGCACAGTGGCGCCAAAATTTTTAGGGTTTTGGACACTCACCTCATTAATGGTTACTGCCTTTTCGGTTTGGTTATTTCAGTTTGAGTTTGGGCTTTGGTATATCGGATTTGTCGTACTGTTTTACTCTTTCTTTTACTGTAAATCCTCAATATTTATCGTAAATCAGCAACAGTATCTGAATACCGCAATTGATGATGGATTGCGGTATTTATTACCACTCATATTCATTTTGGTATTTAGTTATTTTATTAAAGACGTTGATTTTTTCTGGTTGTATTTTTATGCAACCTTTGCGCTATTTTTATTTGCAGCGCTACTGACCACAAAATATGTAAAAAACGATAAAAATCTTACCGCTTATCACTACAAAGATTTATTGAAATACGGCGCAATTCCAACATTGTCTGCGCTTTTTGTTCTATTAAATGCACAGTTCGACCGTATTATTCTCTCTTACTTTGTTGATGATAAAGCCATCGGAATTTATGTTATTTGCTATAGTTTTATGGCGCTAATTTCTTATTTTTCTGCGTCAGTAATGGCTGTCGTTACTCCGACTATCGTCAACTTATATAAGCAACAAAACTATACACAGCTTTATAGCTATACCAGAAAATATACGCTTTTCCTCTGTGTATTTAGTCTCTCAATCGTTGCTGCAAGCGCACTGCTTGGGGATTTCTTATTCTATTTATACGGTGTCGAGAATACCGATGAAGGATATATTTCGTTACTGATTTTAATACTTGGTGTCTCTGTCTCTCAAATTTGGGGATTTGGTATGACCCTAGCTAGTTACACAGAAAATAAAAAGATGTTACTTAAATATCAGGCTATTGTATTCTACATTAGCACGGTATTGTGTATTTATCTTTCTCATTTATACGGCATCATTGGCGCAGCCATTTCAACCGCGCTCGGTGTCAATATGATTAAAGCATTAGTATGGAACACTTACCGAAAGGAAAATATTAAACTCGGCATTATTTAGGTACATAAACAATTGAAAATCGGAATTACTTTAAAAAGGAACGCATATACTCCTGAAGCATTTGCTTATAGCGATTATTTAACGAAACGTAATCACTTAGTGCAATTAGATTATGAAGAAAATCTAGATCCGAATAACGATATTAATATTTATTTTTTAGGCATTCGCCCATTTTGGAAACGATATGCCTCACAAAAAGCAATTGAGATACATGAATATCAAAGTCTCTCAACCCCTAAGTGCGCCAAAATGAAAAATTTTATTAAGAAATATACGAATACCAAGCCTCAAGGGCGCATATTTCTTAATGAAATTGTAAAAGATGAGTTAGCCTTCTGCGATAAGCTACCCTATATTTATCGGGATATGGGAATTGATTCGGCACTCTTTCAAACGCCGAACCCACGCCCTGAATATGATGTAGTTTATGCAGGTTCAATCATTGGTCGTGCAGGATTAATTCAAAGTTTGGTGCATTTATCTTCATCTTATAAAGTGGTTGTAGTAGGTGAAGTCGATGATGAAACCAAACGTATATTTAAATCAGCTGGCATTTATATGACAGGCAAAGTTAATCGAACTGAGCTACCGCAAATTTATGCTAATGCTCGTTTTGGATTAAATTACACCCCAGATGTATATCCATTTAATATTCAAACTAGTACCAAGACCTTGGAATATTTAGCATCAGGATTACGCTTAATATCGAATCGTTATCACTGGGTTGAAAAATTTTGCAAAGAAATTGGCTATCAACCAATCTGGCTTGAAGAGATAAATTCAAATCAATTAGAACTTGCGCAAGAAAAAAATCATCCAATTGATATGTCTAGATTTTCTTGGAAAGCAATCTTAGATAACTGTAATTTTGAAAAATTTTTAACCAAATTTTTAGAAAACAAATAGAAAGTATTTATGTTTATATATTGGTATATCTGGGCAACCGTTGTTGTTATGAACCTCATTAACCTACCTAAAAATAGAGGTGGAGAAATATGCTTGTTTATTTTCTCTGCATTTATCTTTATTTTTATTGGTGGTCGTTTTGAAGTGGGAGGCGATTGGTACAGCTACCTATATATATTCGATCTCTATAAAGAAGATAACTTTTTTAAAGTCGCAAATACTTCAGAATATGGATATGGATTTTTTAACTGGTTAGCACATCAGTTAAATTATTCTATTTCATTTGTGAATTTTGTTTGTGCATTTTGTCTTATCATCGGTTTTTATCAATTATCTCGCCAATTTAAACATCTGTTTTTGGCATTTCTAATTGCATTTTCTTATACCATTATTGCGGTAGGTATGGGCTATACGCGCCAATCTGCTGCAATCGGTTTAGTTTGTTATGCATTCTCTACCTTATTTACTCAAACACCCCAAAAGTGGAAATTCTTTTTATGGATTGCTTTGGCTTATTTATTCCATAAATCTGCCATTATTTTCCTTGCATTTTTACCTTTAATAAATTCTGATTTTTATAAGAATAAAATATTTTATTTATATTCTTTTTTCGTTGTTCTTTTCTCTTTTTATATCATTTATATGATTTCACAAGGAGAAAGCGCATACACCTCTGGTGAATTATCATCAGCGGGAGCAGTATTTAGGATAGCACTGCATTTATTGCCTATTGCCGTTTATTTATGGAAAAAGCATATCTTTGTTGAAAGTTATCCAAATACTTATAGATTATTAGATTTAATGTGCATCTTAATTCTAATATTTTTACCTGTTAGCTTTGTTTATTCAACCATTGCTGATCGTTTTAACCTTTATTTTATTATTTTCGACATTGTTGTCTTTGCGAAACTCTTTGAATATTTAAAATCATTCGAATTAAAATCTCTATTTTTAATTGCATTAATTGTTGAAAATAGCGCACTATTTTTTATATGGATTAATTATTCTCCTTATGCATTATGCTGTTTCGATTACCGCAATGTTTTATTTATGTAACTTATTATGAAAAAGATCGTACTTATTGGCAATATTGCTTCTATGATTACTAATTTCCGTAAAGAATTAGTCATTGAGCTGGTTAATAGAGGCTACACCGTTTATTGCTATGCTTATGGCTATACAGCAAAAGAACAAAAAGAAGTCAGTGACTGGGGAGCAATTCCTAAAGCGCATTCCATTAATCCAAAAGGAATGAATCCGATTAAAGATTTAAAAGCAGTTTATCTTCTAATGAAAGAATTAAAACAGCTTCAACCTGACATCGTATTTAGCACATTTATCAAACCTGTAATTTTTGGTTCGCTTGCAGCGAAACTAGCTGGCGTACCAAAAATCGTTGGCATGATCGAAGGGCTAGGTAATGCATTCACACCTTACAAAGAAGGAAAAACCCTAAAAGCGAAAATTGTGCAAGCTATCCAAATTTTGCTTTATAAAATTGCGCTACCTTTCTTAGATAAATTAATTTTCCTAAATCCTGATGATAAAAAAGATTTAATTGATAGCTATCGAATTTCAGCCAAATCGACTGCGATTTTAGGTGGAATTGGGGTTGATTTAGATCGATTCAATTATCAACAAGTGGATACTAGCAAAGAGGTTTCTTTCCTGTTTATTGCTCGCTTATTAAAAGAAAAAGGTATTTTTGAATATCTTGAAGCAGCTAAAAAAATTAAAGCGGAATACCCAACAACCCGTTTCACAATTATTGGTGGCTTTGATGAAGGAAATCCTTTTGCAATCTCAAAAGACGCTTTAGACGACTATATAAAACACAACATCATTGAATATCTAGGCTATGTCGATAATGTGCCAGAAGTGATTGCCAATAGTTCAGTTTTTGTACTGCCATCCTACAGAGAAGGCGTGCCAAGAAGTACTCAAGAAGCTATGGCAATTGGTAGAGCCATTATTACTACTGATGTACCAGGTTGTCGAGAAACCGTAGTGCATCAAAAAAATGGCTTACTAGTTCCTGTGTATGCGGTTGATGAACTCGCAAAAGCAATGCGTTACTTCATTGAAAATAAAGCAGAAATTCTTTCAATGGGGATTGAGAGCCGCAAAATGGCTGAACAGCAATTCGATATTGTTAAAGTAAATAACAAACTGATTTCTATTTTACAGGAGAGTTAAGATGAGATTTATTATTTGTGGTGCAATCGCCATTTTTATACCTGCGCTTATATTAGGTATATTTGCTGATTTACCTGAAGGCTTTATTTCGCATAGTATCTTTATCGGTGCTATGTGCTACGTATTTCATTCATTGCTATCGCATAAATTATCAAATTTCCCAGGCAAACACGAAAACCTGATTCTATTACCAAGTGTAATTGTAACTTATAGCTTTAGCTTAGTGATTGTTACCCTATTCCAAGTCACTTACTCGGTTACCTATTTCATTTTACATATCCCACTGGTAATCGGCTTAGATTATTGGGCAAACCGTATGAAATATAGCGGTCCAAAACCAACTATTCATTACATACCATTAGGTAAAGCGAAGCATCTTGAGCAAATTCCAAATGTAAATTGGGTAAAACTCGAAGATCCAAATCAATCTGTACAAGATATTGATACCTTAGTAGCGGATCTATATTCGCCCAAATTAACTGATGAATGGGAACGCTTTATCTCGAAAAGAACCTTAGCGGGAGTGGATACTTACAATGTACGCCAAATTCGAGAAGCTCTCACTGGGCGTACCAAGATCACTCATATGTATGAAAACGATCTTGGCTCATTGCAACCTTCGGTCGCTTATTTAAGAACCAAGCAATTTATTGACTCGGTATTAGTGCTACTCAGCTTCCCAATCGTGCTACCGATTATGTTAATTACCGCAATTCTGATCAAGCTAGAGAGCGAAGGCCCTGTACTTTTTATTCAAAAACGTATCGGACAAAAAGGCGAAGAATTTAGCATCTATAAATTCCGTAGCATGTGTAAAGATTCAGAAAAAGACGGTGCAAAATTAGCAACCGTAGGCGATATGCGAGTGACCCGTGTTGGTAAATTTATTCGTAAAACCCGTATTGATGAATTACCACAGTTTTTCAACGTATTAAAAGGCGATATGGCATTAATTGGCCCACGCCCAGAACAGAAAACCTTTGTGGAACAGTTCGATCAAAATATCCCGTTCTACAGCTATCGTCACATTGTAAAACCTGGCATTACTGGCTGGGCACAAGTTACACATGGCTATGCAGCAACGGAAGATGAAACCCAAGTGAAAATTGAGCATGACTTCTATTACATCAGACATTTCTCATTTGCACTTGATGTATTAATTTTCTTTAAAACAATCCAAACCATGCTAACTGGTTTTGGCGCCCGCTAAGCGGTCTAATTTTGGCTATTTTTTACAAAGAGCATTGTATTTATGAATAAATTAGTAAAAAAACTCTCGATTATTACCGCTTCTTTAGCGCTTGCAAGTTGCTCGCTTTTCCCAAGCAGCCACTCTCCTATTCGTTATAAAAACGTTGAAGTAAAGGGCGAAGTGCTGGATGTAGATAAAGCCGTTGATGCGTATCTTATTACACCTCAACTGTTAAAAGAACTCGCACCGTTTAAAGCTAGCGCACAAAATAATCCTGCGTTAGATCAGCAAATTAAGGCTTATCAATATTTCGTTGGTATTGGTGATGTATTAAATGTAACAGTTTGGGATCACCCTGAATTAACTACGCCTGCGGGTACTTACCGCTCGGCGGCTGATTCAGGTAACCAAGTGCACGCGAACGGCACGATTTTCTACCCTTATGTCGGCACAATTAAAGTTACAGGTTTAACCGTAAATCAAATTCGGGACCGTATCACCAGCCGTCTTGCAGCTTATATTATGGAGCCACAAGTAGAAGTTACCGTAGCTTCTTTCCAATCGAAAAAAGCGTATGTAACGGGTGAAGTAAAAAATCCAGGTCAACAATTTATCAGCAATGTACCTTTAACATTACTAGATGCAATTAATAAAGCAGGCGGATTATCTGCCGATGCGGATTGGAATAACGTCACGATTACCCACCGAGGTAGAGATGAAATCGTTTCCGTAGAAGCGCTATTACAAAAAGGTGACCTCACTCAAAACCGTTTATTAACCGATGGGGATATTATTCATATTCCACGTAACGATGCTCAAAAAGTATTCGTAATTGGCGAGGTACAAGCACCTCAATTGCTGAAAATCGGTCGTAACGGCATGAGCCTCACCGAAGCCATTTCAGCCAGCGGTGGTATCGATAAGTTAGCTGCCGATGCGACAGGTATTTTCGTTATTCGGGGCGAAAGAGGTACAAAGCCAGTGGTGGATGACCAAGATGATAAGCGTATTGAGAAAGTGGCAAATATCTATCAGCTAGATGTAACCAATCCAACATCTTATATTTTAGGAACAGAATTCTTCCTCAAACCGTATGATGTGGTTTACGTGACAACTGCGCCACTTACTCGTTGGAATCGTGTAATTACTCAAGTATTACCAACAATTACAGGCTTTAACGATTTAACCGAAGGCACACTCCGTATCAAAAATTGGTAATTAAACCTCACACAAAAAGGGAATGGAATGAATAACAAAGACATAAAAAATGATGAAATCGATTTAATGAGGTTCATCAATGTATTACTTGATAATAAGTATTTAATCCTATTGTGTACGATCATATTTGCCGCTTTAGGGTTAAGTTACAGCATTCTTTCTACACCTGTTTATACCGCCAATGCAGTAGTACAGGTTGATGAGAAAAAATCGGGTAATATTTTAAAAGAGCTTTCCGATGGTTTTACTCAAGAATCTTCATCAAATACTGAAATTCAAGTGATTAAATCTCGCTTAGTTTTAGCAAAAACCGTTGAAGATCTTAATCTAACCACGGAAGTAAAACCTGTTCGTGCAATTCCTTTTATTAGTAAAGGATTGGACAATCTTGCAGGCTATACCCCTGATATTTTTGTCGCAGAGTTTGTGCCTGAAAATGAAAATTTAGAGGAATTAGTACTCGAAGTTGGTGTGAATAAAGGCGAATATCGCCTTTATCAAAAAGATGGCGATACACTGATTTTAGAAGGATTAGTTAATCGCTCTTATGTAAACGACCAACTTAAATTTAAAGTTTCTATCTTGCAC
Organism: Actinobacillus vicugnae; assembly: GCF_901687125.1. GTDB lineage: Bacteria > Pseudomonadota > Gammaproteobacteria > Enterobacterales > Pasteurellaceae > Actinobacillus > Actinobacillus vicugnae. The sequence continues at coordinate 35,604 of NZ_CABFJY010000022.1, read as the reverse complement.
GGTAACGCAGGGCAACGTTTTCAGTTGAAAAAAATCCCTGAATTGGCAGCAATTGAACGATTACAACAACGTTTAAATATCAATGAAAAAGGTAAAGAAACGGGTGTAATTGAAATCGCTATCCGAGGTGAAAACCAACGAGATATTAAAAATATTATTAAAAGCGTATCAGAAAGTTATGTGCAACAAAATGCGCATAAAAATGCAGCTGAAGCGTCAAGAAGTTTAGCGTTACTCCAAAACCGCTTACCTGAAGTTAGAGAAAAATTAATTGAAGCAGAAAACAGCTTAAACAAATATAAAGAAGAGAATAGCTCTATTGATTTAGATTTAGAAGCAAAGTCTTATTTAGATCGACTCGTACGTATTGATGCTGATTTAAACGCACTTACCATTAAAGAAGGTGAAATTGCGCAGAAGTATACCAAGCGCCATCCAACTTATGTTGCATTATTAAATCAGAAAAAATCATTACGTGATGAGAAAGCAAAAATCAACAAAGAAATGGAAAACTTACCCGCAACCCAACGTGATATGGTAAGCCTAAACCGTGAACTTGAAGTTGATCAACAAATCTATATGCAACTTTCCAACAAATTACAAGAGTTAGACGTAGTAAGAGCTGGCGCAGTTGGTAATGCTCGCATTCTTGATGTTGCACAAGTGTTACCTAATCCAAGTGCATTAAGTAAAGGTGTCTCTACGCTGTTATCTGGCTTCTTCGGATTTGTATTGGGCATGATTTTCTCTTTACTTAAAGCGTTATTTAATCGTACGATTCAATCCACAGCGATTGCTAAAAAATTTAATCTAACCGCTTATAGCAGTGTGCCAAATAGCCAAAAGCAGCCGAATTTCTCTTTTGATAAATTCAAACAAGGCTACTTCACTAAAAATAACACCAAGCTATTATCAGAAAGCGCTCCCGCAGATCCCGCGATTGAAGCAATACGTAGCCTGCGAGCAGATATTCACTTTGCAATGCAACAAGCCGACAATAACGTATTGATGGTTTCGAGTGCCTCGTATGACACAGGCAATACCTTTATCGCAACCAACTTAGCTAATATTGTCGCTAAAGCGGACAAAAAAGTACTCTTGATTGATGTAGATACTCGTTACAGCTATTTAAACAAAATGTTTGATGCCGAAAATAACAACGGTATTGGTGAAGTACTAAGTCAAAACTTAGCGTTTGAATCAGCAGTAGCGCCCGCAGCAAATGCACATTTTGATGTATTAACAAAAGGTAAAATTTCAGAAAACCTGTCTGAATTATTACTTGGTGAACGATTCCAACAATTACTCAGTTGGGCAAATGCAAATTATGAATTTGTGATTATTGATACACCGCCAGTGCTTAGCTCAAGCGATGCGGCAATTATCGGGCGTTTTGCTGGCACCACGATTTTAGTGGCTCGCTTTGGTGAAACCACTAACCAAGAGTTAGAGGCAACATTACAGCACTTCGAACGAACTGGCGTGAAGCTAAATGGCTTCGTATTAAACTGTGCAAAAGCAACCGCTAATCACCGCTATATCTAATCAATCGACAAAAAAGCCATCCTGTTACGGATGGCTTTTCTTATGATTCAAACTCACAAGCGGTCAAATTCCGCCTCCTTTTTACATTAAGCAGGCATTAAATCAACTAATTCTTGTTCAGTTAATACTTTAACCCCAAGCTCTTGTGCCTTTGCTAATTTCGAACCTGCTTTTTCGCCCGCAATTAAATAATCGGTCTTACTGGATACCGACCCAGAAACCTTACAACCAAAACTTTGTAATAACGCTTTTGCTTGATCACGGGTTAATTGGGTTAGCGTACCTGTTAAAACAACATTTTTACCTTTTAACGGATTATCCGCAATTTCCAGTGGCACAACATCTTGCCAATGTACGCCTTGCGTAATCAAGTCTTCAACAACCACCACGTTATGTGGTTCTTGCCAAAAGCTAACAATCCGATTTGCGACCACCTCGCCTACATCTTGCACTTCTTGTAACTGCTCAAATGTTGCCACACGAATCGCATCCAAATTATGAAAATGATTTGCTAAATTTTGTGCGGTAGCTTCGCCTACATCTCGAATACCTAACGCAAATAAAAACCGAGCTAAGCTGGTATTTTTTGCTTTTTCGATACTGTTTAAAGCATTTTGTGCTGATTTCTCCCCCATTCGATCCAAACGCATTAACGTGGTTTGATCAAGTTTAAATAGATCCGCTGGTGTATGAATCAATTCACGTTCCATTAATTGCTCAATTAATTTCTCACCTACGCCATCAATATCCATTGCTTTACGAGATACAAAATGTTTTAACGCTTCTTTGCGCTGTGCGCCACAGAATAATCCCCCCGTACAACGAGCTACCGCTTCACCCTCTACTCGCACCACCGCCGATTCACACACAGGACAAGCGGTCGGAAATTCAATTTTTTTTGCATGTTCAGGGCGACGTTCGATTACCACACCGACAATTTGCGGGATCACATCCCCCGCACGGCGAATAATAACCGTATCGCCAATCACAATGCCTAAACGCTCGATCTCATCACCATTATGTAAAGTCGCATTACTTACCGTTACCCCTGCTACAAATACAGGCTCCAGCTTCGCCACAGGAGTAATTGCACCTGTTCTACCTACCTGAAATTCTACATCATTTAACACCGTCATTTCTTCTTGTGCAGGGAATTTATAAGCAATTGCCCAACGTGGTGAGCGAGAAACAAAGCCAAGTTGCTCTTGCAAGGTAATCTGATTAACTTTTAACACCGTACCATCAATGTCATAACCGAGTGTCGGTCGCTTAGTTTGAATATCAGCATAAAACGCGAGTAATTGCTCACGACCTTGAGCAAGGCGAATTTCATTATTTACTGGAATCCCGATAGATTTCAGCCATTGCAGACGCTCAAAGTGCGTTGAAGGCAACTCATCATCCGATTCATACACTCCAATGCCATAAGCATTTAACACTAATGGGCGCTGGCGAGTAATTTGGGGATCGAGCTGGCGCAACGAGCCTGCCGCCGCATTACGAGGGTTCGCAAAAGTTTTCTCACCTTTTGCCAATGCGCGTTCATTCAATTCTTCAAAGCCTTTTTGTGGCATAAACACTTCACCACGCACTTCTAAACGAGCAGGCGGATTATCCATAGCAAGCTTTAACGGAATATTACGAATCGTACGAATATTGGCAGTAATATCTTCGCCCGTTGTGCCGTCGCCTCGTGTCGCAGCTTGGCTTAACACACCATCAATATATAAAATACTGACGGCTAAACCATCTAATTTCGGCTCACAACAAAATGAAAGAGTAGCAGGTTCTTCCGAAATATAACTTTCCATACGGCGTAAAAAGCCATCTAAATCTTCATCTGAGAAGGCATTATCAAGCGATAGCATTGGGATTTCATGAGTCACTTGTGCAAAACCATCAAGCGGTTTTGCCCCCACTCGTTGCGTCGGAGAATCTGGCGTAATCCAGTCAGGATGCTGCCATTCGAGATTTTTTAATTCATTCATTAATCGATCATATTCAGCATCGGGCACTAGCGGGTTATCTAACACATGGTAGTGATATTCATATTCTCGTAATTTTTGACGAAGTGCTTCCAACTCGGCAAAAGTTGTTGTATTCGTTTCAGTTTGCATTTGGGATAATAATGGCATGGGGAATTCTCTATAAAAAAGACCGCTTAACAAGCGGTCGTTTATGTTCAAAATTTTACAACTTAGCTTACACGAGCTAAATAAGCTTGACGAGAAGCTTCATCAAAAATTTCTCGTTGTTCGTTTAATACGAAACCACCGAGTGATTGTGCGAGATTCTCCGTTGTTTTCAATAGTAATTTAAGATTTACTTGATCATTACCTTCTGACGGCAAGTGCATAAATAATACTAAACCCACCGTGCTGAATTGCTCAATTTTCGTTAAATCGAATACACCTGGTTGCATCATATTCGCCACACTGAAAATCACTGGCGAAGCACTGTTGCCCATATGTTGGTGACGGTGGAAAATTTGATATTCGCCATATTGGAAACCTAATGCTTCCAAGCTTTGTACCACATAATCGCCACGGAATTGTTGGTTTTCTGGTGCCACCACATAAAGGGTAATTATATTATTTTCAGCTACTGGTGCAGATGCCTGTTCTGTTGTTTCAGCCTCTGTTTGTAGCGAATTTTTTGCTAATTCCACTCGCACAGATGCATCTGAATAAATATCAACTTCCCCTAATTCTGCTTGACGTTCTAGCTCTTCGACCGATTGCTCTAAAACAGAAGTGGCTTGTGCAATCGGAGATTGTGGCGCTTGGTTAAACACTGGCTCAACAGGTTGTTGATAAGCAGGTTGCGCAGGTTGTGACTGTACGGGTGCGCTGTTGTAGCCATAAACAGGTGCGCTAGGCTCATTGTTATAAACCGTAGGCTGTTGCCCTGGTAAATTAATTTTAATCTCACGTAATGAACTTTCTACTTCTTGTTGAATTTGAACTGGATTTTCTACTTCTTCAACATTTGTTGCTGTGCTACCCGTCGTATTATATTGCTGTGGATTAAGCGATTCAGGAATATCGGTTACCACATTATTAATCGGCGTTGCTGGTGGGCGAGTTGAAAATGTATTTGAAAAAATACGTGATTTTTCACGGCGACCAGACCAAATACTAAAGCCAATTAACAGAGCAATTAACAAGCCCGCTAAAATAAAGAAAAGAACATGAAGCTCCATTTGAGATCCTCTTTCACTTAAAATAATCTACAAAATTTAAATTTCACTATTTGCGAAAATAATGTGCGTAGCTTAACATATTTCTTTGCGAATTTTGAACAAATTAAGGATCGAATCTATATGTCATCAGCATTTAACGAGCCACAAAGCGAATTAGGCTTAGGCTTTCATTACTTTATTTATGGTTGGAGGCTTATACTACAACGCCAGCTCCTACCATTTGTATTAATTCCAATTGCGATTAATAGCGTATTAATGATTGCACTACTTTGGTTTTTTATTGGCAATATTGTCAGTTGGGCAGATTGGATCGTCAGCTTTATGCCTTCGTGGCTAAATTGGCTTACCATTATCTTAGTACCACTTGCGGTACTTTCGTTAATTATGCTGTTTTATTTTACCTTTACCACGATCACCAACTTTATCGCAGCTCCATTTAACGCTTTGCTAGCAGAAAAAGTGGAATTGCAGCTCACAGGCGAACAGTTAAACAATATGAGCATGCTAGAAATGTTGAAAGATGTGCCTCGAATGCTCAAACGTGAGTGGCAAAAGATGATGTATAGCATTCCTCGCTTTATCGCATTGTTTTTATTAAGCTTTGTCCCTGTTATCGGGCAAACTATTGTGCCAATTCTCACCTTTGTTTTTGGTGCTTGGTTACTTGCGATTCAGTATTGTGACTACCCATTCGACAATCACAAAATTAGCTTTAAACGTATGCGCAATGCACTTGGACAACGCAAACTATTAAATTTCACCTTCGGAACTTTTGTCAGCATTTTTACGGCTTTACCCTTTGTGAATTTAGTGGTGATGCCCGTTGCTGTATGTGGCGCAACTGCGATGTGGGTGGAAGAATACCGCGACTTTATGTTAGGGCGCAAAAGCGATTTTAGTGGCGCAGATTATACGACGAAAACCAGCCACGAATTAAGCACAGAAACACGTTCAAGTGCGGTAAGCACCGATGTTCGCAATGGTGATATAAAACCTCGTTAAGCGGTCAAATTTCGCCATTTTTTTACAAAAAGAAGCCTCTCGAATGAGAGGCTTTCTGCTATTTTGTACTAGTCTGTTTTACTTTTTTCACTGCTTTTTTAGCATCTGATTTTTTATTTGAAATCTCTTCTTTTACTTTTCCTTGTATTTGATCATGATGTTGTGCTGGTTTTTCAAAGCCTTTTTCTTGCATACAAGCATCAAATTTTTCACGATCTTGCATTGAGCCGACTGACTCATGACACGCCTTTAATGCCTCTTCTACCGCAGGATTTGCTTTATGTGGGTATGGATGATGTGGACGCTCATTTGAACAAGCTGCAAGTAACATTGCTAAAACTGAAATACCAAGTAATTTTTTCATAATTTGCTTCCTATGTTTAAAATGTAAAAAAAGCGGACTGAAAATCAGTCCGCTTGTTAGAACATTTAGTGTTCAATTAGTTCTAGCATTTATTACACATCATAAGTGGTTGAAGCTGTATTACCGCCACGACCTGTCCAGTTAGTATGGAAGAATTCACCACGTGGTTTATCGGTACGTTCGTAAGTATGCGCACCGAAGTAATCACGCTGTGCCTGCAGTAAATTTGCTGGTACACGCTCTGAAGTATAGCCATCTAAGAAGGTGATCGCAGACGCCATACATGGCATTGGAATACCGACTTCGATAGACTTCGCCACCACTTTACGCCAATCTGCCATAGCATTTTCTAAAATACCTTTGAAGTAATCATCAGAACCTAAGAAGATTAAGTCTGGATTCGCTTCATACGCATCACGAATATTGCCTAAGAAACGGCTACGGATAATACACCCTTCACGCCATAATAGTGCAGTTGCGCCGTAGTTGATGTCCCAACCGAAGTTTTCTGATGCTTCACGAATCAACATAAAGCCTTGTGCATAAGAAATGATTTTTGAAGCAAGTAATGCTTTACGCACTGCTTCAATCCATACTTTTTTATCGCCCTCAACTGGTGTGATGGTTTTGTTGAATAATTTTGAGGCTGCAACACGTTGATCTTTAAATGAAGAAACACAACGTGCAAACACAGATTCCGTGATTAACGTTAATGGAATACCGAAATCTAAAGCATTGATCCCTGTCCATTTACCCGTACCTTTCTGACCTGCGGTATCCAAAATTTTCTCAACTAATGGCGTACCGTCTTCATCTTTGTAGCCTAAAATATCGGTGGTAATATCAATTAAATAGCTATCTAATTCCGTTTTCTTCCACTCAGCAAAAATGGCTTGCATTTCATCATAGCTTAGGCCTAAACCGTCTTTTAAAAATTGGTAGGCTTCACAAATTAATTGCATATCACCGTATTCGATACCATTGTGAACCATTTTCACAAAATGCCCTGCACCTTCTTTGCCCACCCAGTCACAGCAAGGCTCGCCTTTATCAGTTTTCGCTGAAATCGCTTGTAAAATAGGCTTCACATAAGGCCACGCTTCTTCGTTACCGCCTGGCATAATTGATGGCCCGTGGCGAGCACCTTCTTCACCACCCGACACGCCTGTGCCGATAAAGCGAATACCTTTCTCTGCTAATGCTTTCACACGACGATTAGAATCAGGATAGTTTGAGTTACCGCCATCAATAATGATGTCGCCCTCTTCCAAATGAGGCACTAACGCATCAATAAATTGATCCACCACTTCACCTGCACGCACCATTAACATCACTTTACGCGGTTTTTCTAATTTCGCAGCTAAATCTTCTAATGAATACGCACCGATAATATTGGTACCTTTCGCCGCTCCCGCTAAGAACTCATCCACTTTTGAAGTAGTACGGTTATACGCCACCACTTTAAAGCCGTTGTCGTTCATATTTAAAATTAAATTTTGACCCATTACCGCTAAACCGATAACGCCAATATCGCCTTTTACTGACATTGTTTTCTCCTGTTGGTTTTAATTCGCGACAAGCGGTCGAATTTGTAAAAAATTTTGCAAAATTAACCGCTTGCTATACTCCATACGCACATATGGAGTGACTAAATTATGTGGTTACACTGCAACCAAGTTACTCTTTTATTTTAGCCAAATTGCTGTTCAAAGATAATTTTTTGCTGTTCAATTTCTCGTACTAATTCTTCCTCGCTTGGCAAGTACGCCATATATTTGCTTGTAAACAGTTGTGAGCTGTCATTTAGCACGGAATATTTAGCTACAACGCTATCAGCCTCGGTACAAAGTAACAAGCCAATGGTTGGATTATCATCTTCACGTTTTTGCAAATCATCATACATTCGCACATACATATCCAGCTGTCCGATATCCTGATGAGTGAGCTTTTCTGTTTTAAGTTCAACAATCACAAAGCATTTAAAAATGTAGTTATAAAACACTAAATCAATAAAGAAATCAGAAGTTTCCGTGCGTATATGCTGTTGGCGAGCGACAAAGGCAAAACCTTTGCCCAACTCCAACATAAATTGTTGTAAATTATCAATCAGAGCCTTTTCCAACTCTGCTTCGCTATAAGCTAAATGGCTCGGTAAATTGAGAAATTCTAAAACCGTTGGTGATTTTATAAAATCACTCGCCTGCAGTTTTTGCGTTTTTTCTTGCATTTCTGCCCGCACAAGTTCTTTGTCTTGGCTTGCAAGTAAGCGGTCGTAATATAGCGTTGAAATATTGCGATCTAAGGTGCGTACCGACCAATGATTTTCTGCTGCTTCGGTTAAATAATACAAACGAGCTTGGTCATTAGACACTTTTAAACAACGTTGAAAATGTGACCAACTTAATTTGGCGAACAGTGTTCGCCACTTTGTTAGATCATTGAATAATAAATAAAACTGGCGAATTTCTCGTAATGAACGATAGCTAAATCCTTTGCCAAATTCATTAGTTAATTCAATCGAAAGCGTTTGTAAGATTTGTTTACCATACTCCGCTCTATCTGAACCATTTTGTTCTTCTAGCACAATACACAATACGTTGCCCAATTTTCCAATAAGCCTCCACCATTGCGGAATTAACCGCTGCATAGGCTTGTTGGCGAGCTGAATGTAAAATGTGCTTAATTTCATTAAGATAAGATGTTGTTAGATTGTTTTTCATACTTTCTCCTTTTAAAAAACAACATTCTTATACATGCAAGCGGTCGAATTTGCAAAAAGTTTCGCAAATTCGACCGCTTATGATTGTGTTTAGAAGCAAATTTTTGCTTCTGCTATCGGCAGATTGGCTCTGTCGTTACAATCAAATTTTGTTTTCTCGTTTAAATGCTAATGCAATGGTTGCTAATAACATCACACCTGCTACGGCGATATAAAGCGTTTGTTTTTCTAATCCCGCATCTAATAGCATTCCCGAGACAGTTGGCGCAAGAATTGAGCCTGCACGTCCTGCGCCAATTGCCCAGCCCACGCCTGTATTACGAATATCTGCATCGTAGGTAGCTGGGTTGATGGTGTATAAACCGCTGATACAACCATTAATTAATGCGCCAACCACAACGCCCATAGCCATTGCAATCGCTAAAGCCGATGAAGAAAGGATAAATACAACAATCGCAATCGCTGATAGCACCGTAAACAGCATTAATACTGCTCGTGCTGACCAACGGCTGGCAATTAAACCGTAAATCAATGAGCCACCTGCACCACCAATCGAAATTGCCATACCAACGTTGATACTGTCCTCAACCGTCATTCCTGCTTCTTTTAACAATGCGGGCGTCCATGAGCTAATAAAGTAGAAGCTGAACATAATCGCAAAGAACGACAACCATAATAATAAGGTTGAACGACGATATTTCGCGTTAAATAGCTGTGAAATCGGTAATTTTGCTTTAATTACCTCTACTTTTACAGGTAAATCCCAATAGCCACCAAAGCCTATTTTTTGCGCGATTTGATTTAAACGTGCTTTTGCATTAGCGGGCTGTTTAGTGGTTAAAAAGTCGATTGATTCTGGTAACCAAATAAATAACACTGCCCATACTACAGCGGTCATTGTCGCACCTGCAAAATACACCGCATGCCAGCTGTATGCAGCTTGTAATTCTTTTGCCAACATACCACCGATCATCGCACCAATCCCGAAACCTGCCGCATATACGCTGATCGCAAAACTACGCCATTTTTTCGAAGAATATTCGCTCGTGATTACGTTTGTACCGACTAAAATACCGCCAACACCTAAGCCTGTAATCACGCGAGAAAAACCAAGCACAAACGGCGTAGTAGATAAGCCTGAAATTAACAAGCCAATCGCCGATAATGCGACTGAAAGCAATAATAACGGACGACGACCGAATTTATCCGCCAAAGGCGCGAGAAATAACGACCCTACCGTCATCCCCGCTAAACCCGCGCTAACTAACACGCCAAATTCGGTTTTAGATAAACCAAATTCTTTAGAAATATTGGTTGCGGTAAAAGCGATAGCTAGTACGTCAAAACCATCTAAAAAATTCATTACGGCAGCCATAATCACAATCGCCCATTGGTAACCCCCCATTGGGCTGTTATCGATTGCTTGCCTTAAATTATTATTATGTTGTTGTGCTTGAATTGTCATAGGAATTCCTTATTAAAGATTTTCATTTAATTGGAATCCTAAATGAAACAACCCTAAAGAACAACGCTAAATTGTGCTAAAACTGCTGAAAAATTTTAAGCTGAATCATGAATTTTATTCATATTCAACCATTATAATAATTTTGCAGCCTCCTTGTCTAAATACCACTCAGTTACGCCTTGTTTCGCTTTGATACGAGCGGCTGGATACGCTAGTTGTTCTGCAGGTGTTTCACTAATTTCTTTTAATACTTCCGCTTTTGCCTCACCTGTAACCAAATAAGTGATTCGTTTCGCTTGCTCAATTAATTTTGCAGTTTTTGAAATACGAATTTGACCGCTTTCAGGGTGTTTAGCAATTACCGCCACATTTGGGTCGTTGAAATCAGTTTGATGAGGGAAAAGCGAAGCGGTATGACCGTCATTCCCCATACCGAGAATGATCCAATCAAAGGCTAAATTAGGTACACAAGCGGTTAATTCTTGTGAAAATCTTGCAAGTTCTTGTTCGACAGGTTGCTCACCACGAATACGGTGAATATTTTCGTTTGGGATTTGAATATGATCGAACAATAATTTTTGTACTTCACCATAATTGCTTTCAGGATCGGTAGGTAACACCATACGGTCATCACCCCACCAGAAATGCAGATTTTGCCACTGAATTTCAGTATTGAAAGGCGCTTGTGCCAACGTTTTAAACAATAATTTTGGGGTTGAACCACCCGAAAGTGAAATATGAACAGGACGGTTGAGCTGACTATAAAGCACAAATTCCTGCGCAATTTTTTCGACCACTTGTTGTGCAGTTGGGAAGATGATTGTGTTCATATCGTTTCCTCGAAACTCAGTGTAGGATGGGCTTTCGCCCATCACATTAATTAATAGGATTGATGAATTAGACTTTTTTCTTCATCATACCTGAAGGTTTACGCCACACTTTACCGCGTTTAGCGATTAATTTATCTGCTTCAGTTGGCCCCCAAGTACCCGCTTCGTATTCATAAATTCTGCCTCTTTCCGCTTTATAATCTAAAATCGGCTGAACAAATTTCCAACAAGCGTGCACCGCATCGGTTCGAGCAAATAAAGTTGCATCGCCTTTTAGCGCATCAAGTAATAAACGTTCATAAGCGGTTAAAAGACTTGAAGCAGAGCTTAAATCTGAGTAGCGGAAGTCCATTGAAACTTCTTTTGCCTCAAAACCTGCACCAGGTTTTTTCAAACCAAAACGCATTGAAATACCTTCGTCTGGCTGTACTCGGATAATCAATTTATTATCTGGTGCATTTTGACTAAATACTGGATGTGGCGTAGTTTTGAAATGAATCACAATTTCAGTCACTCGCACTGGTAAGCGTTTACCTGTACGCACATAGAACGGTACGCCAGCCCAACGCCAGTTATCAATTTCACATTTCAACGCCATATAGGTTTCTGTATTTGAATCTGCTGGCACGCCTTTTTCTTCTAAATAGCCAGCCACCATTTGATCATCTACTTCACCTTTTACATATTGCGCTAATACCACATTATTTTTTACATCTTCTGCGCTTAATGGATGTAAACAGTGCAATACTTTTGCAACTTCATCACGCATTGAATCTGCATTAATAATCGCAGGCGGCTCCATTGCGACCATTGCTAGCACTTGCAATAAATGGTTTTGGAACATATCCCGCATTGCGCCCGAGCCGTCGTAATAACCTCCACGCTCTTCTACGCCAATTGCTTCTGCGCCTGTAATTTCAACATAATCAATAAAGTTACGATTCCATAACGGCTCAAATAAACCATTTGAGAAACGCAATACAAGCAAGTTTTGTACCGTTTCTTTACCTAAATAATGGTCGATACGGTAGATTTGATGTTCTTCAAAATAGTGGTGAATTTTCTCATCCAGTTCTTTTGCAGTTTTAATATCGTAACCAAACGGTTTCTCAACAATAATGCGCTTCCAACCAAATTCTTCGGTAGTTAAGCCGTGTGCTGCTAAGCATTCTGGGATAACGCCGTATAAACTTGGTGGCGTAGAAAGGTAGTAAAGCGTATTGCCACAGCTACCATATTTATCGTGTAATTCATCTAAACGAGGCAATAATTTGGCATAATCCACCGCATCAGAAGTGTTCACTGCTTGGTAATAAAGATGTGAACAGAAATTTTCTAATGCTTGCCCTTCCGCTTTTTCGAATTTAACTAATGCATCACGCATTTTGGCACGGAAGCTATCATCATTAAGCTCTGAACGAGCAACACCTAATACAGAGAAATGCTCTCCAAGGCGACCAATTTTAAATAAGTTATAGAGCGCAGGAATTAATTTACGGAAAGTTAAATCGCCCGATGCGCCAAAAATAACAATACAACTATTTTCGATATTCATTTTTTTTATAATTCCCGAGTTCGTTAGTCAGATATGAATAATATGTAACATTTTTCACAATGTTGCAAATAGCTATTACAAATTAAATTGAAAGATATTTTGCCAATTTAGCTGCTGATCCGCCACCATCACAAAGTATGGATTAACAAATGTTGGGCGCTGATTATAGGTAAGTGGCTCAAACTTCAAATCAAAAATTTTGCCGCCTACCTCCGCCAGCAAAATCTCCGCAACCGCAGTATCCCATTCCCCTGTATCACCAAACCGAACATAGCAATCCGCTTTGCCTTCTGCAACTAGACCAGCTTTTAAACTACTCGATCCGTATTGGAGAATTTCTGCTGAATAAGCAGGAGCTACCGCATGCAGCACTGCAGTTTGCGAGGAAGCCCCCATCGTGATTTTCAAACGATTCTGGTTAAGCAAACCTCGTTGCCCAACAAGCGGTCGAATTTGATCATTTTCTTGCAAAAACGCACCGCTTGCCTGCATAGCAAAATAGGTCTTAGCTAAAATTGGGGCATGAATAACGCCTAACACAGGACGATTTTGCTGCACCAAACCAATCACAATCGAAAATTGATCAGTGTGATCAATAAATTGCTGTGTGCCGTCTAGTGGATCAATAATCCAATATTCTTGCCATTTTTGGCGTTCTGCAAAAGGAATATTACAATTTTCTTCCGATAAAATTGGTACATTTGGTGTGAGTTGGCGTAATTTTTCACTCACAAATTGGCTGATAAACAAATCTGCTTCGGTAACGGGCGTATGATCTGCTTTGATTTTGATTTCAACCGAATGTTGATAAAACCGCTTAAGATGTTCGCCTGCTTCTAACGCTATATTTTTAACCGCTTGTAACAATGTTGAATTAAGTGATTGCATGCAAAAATCCTCTTATTTTTGACCGCTTGCAAGATAGACTTTGAGCATAAACAAAGCAGATAAATTACGAGATTCAGCAAAATTCGGATCCGCTAATAATTCATCAATGTTAGCCAGTGGAATACGGACAATCTCAAGCGGTTCAGGCTCATCGCCTTCTAATTTGGATGGGTAAAGATCTTGCGCCACAAATACGTGCATCAGCCCAAACATATGACTCGGGCCTGTATAAAGCGAACGTAAAAATTCAATACGGTTGGCACCAAAACCAATTTCTTCTTGTAATTCTCGATTTGCGCTGATTATTGGCTCCTCGCCCTGATCAACAATTCCTTTTGGAAAACCTAATTCATAGCGTTCCGATCCCACCGCATATTCTTTAATAAAAATCAGTTCGTTATCTTGAATCGGCATCACTAACACCGATGAACGGCGTTGCGGTGTTAAACGCTCATAAGTCCGCTCTTCGCCATTTGAAAAACGCAAATCAATCGCTTGCACTTCAAAAATACGCGTTTTAGCGATGGTTTCGATAGCAAGGATCTGTGGCAGCTTAGATTTTGAGGTCATACAGGCGTTCTCATTTCAATATTTAATTTCCTAAAGATAGCATATTTTATGCTAAAATTTCTCGAAAATTATACTGTGCGAAACCGTTTGCGCACAAACTAATTTAATCGATTAAATTGAATACATTGGATATTTTAATGAAACAGACACAAGCACAAGATAATGAAGTTCGGCTGGACAAATGGTTATGGGCTGCGCGTTTTTATAAGACTCGTTCAATTGCCAAAGCGATGATTGAAGGCGGGAAGGTACATTACAACGGGCAACGGGCGAAAGTGAGTAAAGCGGTGGAAGTGGGGGCGATGATTAAACTTCGGCAAGGCAACGAAGAAAAAGAAGTGGAAGTGCTTGCCCTAAGCGACCAACGGCGAGGTGCACCAGAGGCTCAATTGCTCTACCAAGAAACCGAAAAAAGCGTGAAACAGCGTGAGGCAATTACCTTTGCTCGCAAAGCGAATGCACTTTCAATGCCACATCCCGACCGCCGCCCGAATAAAAAAGAGCGTCGTGATTTGGTTAAATTTAAAAATCAAATATTGTAATTTATAAATTCATCCCTATATTAGTAACAATTCTACGGCGCACGTTTTACGTGTGCCTTCTTTTATTTTAACAAGCGGTCAAATTTTTTTGCAAATCCTGCCGCTTCTACTAGGAACAACCATGAGTTATACAAAAGACAACGACAAACTTTATCGCTATTTATTCCAAAATCGTGCAGTGCGTGGCGAATGGGTGCGCTTAAACGATACTTTTACTGAAACGTTAAATACTCACCAATATCCGAAAGCGGTGCAAAATTTACTAGGTGAAATGTTGGTAGCAACTAGCTTACTCACTGCAATTATGAAGTTTGAAGGCACTATCACGGTGCAAATTCAAGGTGATGGCCCACTTAAATTAGCGGTTGTCAATGGTAATGAGCAACAACAATTACGTGCGCTTGCACGTACTCAAGCGGAAATCACCGACAATTCCACCCTCAGTGAAATGATCGGCAATGGTGTATTAGTTATCTCCATTATGCCAAACGATGGTGAACGTTACCAAGGTGTTATCGCATTAGATAAACCAACAATCCGTGAATGCTTAGAAGATTATTTTATCCGATCTGAACAGTTACAAACTCATTTAGTGATCCGTACAGGCGAATACGAAGGCAAACCAGTGGCTGGTGGCTTATTATTACAAATCATGCCAGATGGTACGGGTACGCCAGAAGATTTTGAACATCTAATGACACTTGCTGAAACAGTAAAAGACGAAGAATTATTTGGCTTAGAAGCAGAAGAATTATTGTTCCGCCTCTATCACGAAGAACAAGTTGAAGTGTATCCAGCACAAGAAACGAAATTCCATTGTGGCTGTTCACGCGAGCGTTCTGGCAATGCAATTTTATTATTACCAATGGAAGAAATTGATGAAATGCTGGCCGAAAAAAATGGCGTAATTGATATGCAATGCGAATGTTGTGGTACGCAATATTTCTTCGATAAAAATGCAATTTTATCTTTTAAAGAAGAAGCGGATAAATTAGCAAGCTTAAACTTATAAATTAAAATCTATAAATATAAGCGGTTGAATTTAAATGATTTTTTATAAATTCGACCGCTTTTTTGTAAACATTATTGCAGCTAAATATTGGCTAAAATAGAATCTCGCTGGGAATTATCCCTCGTTTATAATTATAAGGAGATCGTTATGGTCAATAAATTTACTAAACACACAGCGTCAACGCATATCGTTGATAATGTTTTAGCAAAATATGCACACATATACCCTAATATTTCGAAACTGATGTCTGCATCACGAACCGAAATAACCGAATCGAATTTATCCTCTCGCCCTTCCTCATTATCTACTTTTCCAAAACCTTCCGCTAACGTGATTAAAGCCCTAGAAGATTATGCTGCTAAGCATCAACAGCAATCTTTTGAAAATGTACATAAAGCCTACAAACCAGATACCGATAAAGACGGTATTATTGATTTATATGATAAAAATCCAGATATGTGGAATGTGTCCGATCGTGATTTAAGGGTATTCTCTACACTTGCTTATCAAGATAAATCCAAATTAAGTGCATATTTCAGCGGTAAATACGCCGATTCACCTTACGCTCAACAAATTAAAGAAGTGGTAAATAATTGGGAAGTGTTACGCACAGAAAGCCCAGGAAGTGGCTTAGATTATGTGATCTTTGGTAATGGTAAAAATGCGGACGGTAGCTATAATAATGTTGTCATTGCTTTCCGAGGCACATCTGAATTTGCAGATTTAACCGCTGATTTACGTCTTACATTCGGTGATACACCAATGCAAACCGCCTATTTAGATCAAGCAGCCCAATATATTGAAGCTTATAAACCCAAAAATGTTTATTCAACAGGACATTCTCTTGGTGGTTATTTAGCAGAATATTTTGTTGCACATACTATTCAAAGTCGTGCAGGCTGGGACGATATGTTTGAACGTAGTGCCTTGTTCAACCCCGCAGTATTAAAACATCACGGACTTTC
The DNA here is from genome assembly GCF_901687125.1 of Actinobacillus vicugnae. Classification (GTDB taxonomy): domain Bacteria; phylum Pseudomonadota; class Gammaproteobacteria; order Enterobacterales; family Pasteurellaceae; genus Actinobacillus; species Actinobacillus vicugnae. The sequence goes on along the minus strand of NZ_CABFJY010000022.1, from coordinate 18,945 downwards.
AAGCCAAACCCTCAAACAAGCGGCTAATTTAGCCAATACATTTACCAAAACCGAGGTAATCGACGACAGCGATAAATCCAATGTTGTAACCAAACACAAAACCGATTCTTACGTTATTCGTGGTGAATTTGTGGATAAATTCCTTGGTCGTTATGACGGTACAACTTTCTTTGATTTCAAAAAAGGGAAATTATCTGGACTTCATGCGCTTTCCAGCTTCTATGAAAAAGATAACCAACTAAAAGAAGAGTTTTCACAAGGCTATCGAATGGATTACCACTACTCCAACGATGATACCGATAAAGACGGCTTAACCGATGTAATGGAAAAGCGTATTGGTAGTGATATTAACAATGCAGATAGTGATAATGATGGCTATGCCGATGGCTTGGAAATTTATTTAGGCTCAGATGCGTTAGCTTCAAATATCATTCCAGTGCTTACCGAAAACGGTATTCAAATCGTTGATCTGAATGCTGATGACAATCATACCGCTTATACATTGAGCGCTGAACCACTCTCACTAATGAGCGCGGTGCGAGAAGTTGAAACTACTGAAACTGTTGCAAATGATAGCGAGTTAGCGGAATCTCACTTATTGGTGAGTGAAGCCGAACAGCCTATTGAAACTGATGAACTTAGCTTACCAGCAGAGTTAACGGCTAGCGACAGCATTGATGAGCTAAACTTGGCTGCTAACGATAGCGAATTTAGCTATGCTGAAAATGGATTTGAAGCGGTTAATTTTGCAACATATTCTGCCCCTCAATATGAAGCAATTGTGGTGTAATATTTTACTTATTCACTAAAATAAAATAAGCGGTCTAACTTTGCTCTATTTTTACCCAAAGTAAAATCTTGCAAAAATTAGACCGCTTGTTTTGTTTCAAACTACATCATACTTGAACGGCTTTTATTAAGCAGTTTAGCAATGATATTTTCTATCGATTGCTCCATTTGAGCACCTAAACGTTGAGTAAGGTTTTTCTTCTCTTTAAAACTCAGCTCCACCACGTCTTTTTCTTTTACCGCATTAAGCAATAAATCATCGCTGGTAGAGATTTCATCAACCAAATTCAGCGCTAACGCTTGCTGACCAAACCAATGCTCACCTGTTGCGATTTTTTCAATCTCCAATTGTGGACGATTCTGTGCGACAAATTGCTTAAATAATTCGTGTGTTTCTTCTAATTCTTGTTGGAATTTTTGTTTACCTTTTTCAGTATTCTCACCAACTAACGTAACGGTGCGTTTATATTCACCAGCGGTCATTACGTCTACATCAATATCGTGTTTTTTCAGTAAACGATGAATATTTGGCACCTGCGCCACCACGCCAACCGAGCCTATAATCGCAAAAGGCGCAGACACAATTTTATTCGCCACACACGCCATCATATAACCACCACTTGCTGCTACTTTATCCACCGCAACCGTAAGCGGAATATTGTGATCGCGTAAACGTTGCAACTGTGATGCAGCTAAGCCATAACCATGCACTACACCACCAGGACTCTCTAATTTAAGTAGCACTTCATCTGTCGGCTTAGCAAGCGATAACACTGCACTAATTTCTTTTGCCAACGAACTCACCGCACTCGCTTGCACATCACCATTAAATTTCAGTACAAATAAACGCGCTTTTTCCGCTTCTGTTTTCTCCGCGTCTTCTTTAATTCGTTTTTTCTCGGCTTTCGCTTTTTCTTTAGCGGCTTTTTTCTCGTCTTTTTCGAGCTGTTTTTGCTCTTCTTCGGTTAAGAAAAAGCACTCTAACGCTTTTTGTTGTTCGTTATATTTTTCGGTTAAATTAGTGATTGTAATTGAGCCATTTTCAGGCTGTTTTTTCGCTTCTAAGATTAATAAAATTGCCACCGCAATAATGCCGAACACGGTGAGCAATTCGAGTAAAAAGATACCGTAATTAAGTAAAATTTCTTTCCACATTGAGTGAGATTTCCTTTTGTTAATCGTAAAAATCAGATTAAATTTGACCGCTTGTTTCCGCTTCTAACATATCCACCACAGCAAGAGCTGCTTGTGCATCCGCATCACATTGAATCAATTTATGTAACTCAGTAAAACGCTGTTTTAATTCGTTTCGCTGTTTTCTATGGTCTGCATCATCGGCTAAATAATTACCCAAATACCATGCTAAATTTTCAGGATTGCATTCATCTTGAATTAATTCAGGCACCAGCATTTCATCAGCTAATAAATTAGGCAAAGAAATATATTTAGTTTTTACTAAGTGTTTCGCTAACCAATAAGTTGCCGTTTTCATTTTATAGCCTACCACCATTGGCGATTTGCATAGCATTCCTTCTAACGCAGCTGTACCTGATGCCAATAATGTTGCTTCTGCTACAATCATCGCTTGGCGAGCATTACCTTGTAAGATTTGCACTTCAAGTTCTGGTGCCACTTGTGCTTTAATTTGCTCAAACTGCGCAATACGTTTGGCATTTACCAATGGTACTAAAAATTGTAAATCTGGATATTTCTGCTTAAGAATTTGTGCTGCTTTTAAAAATGGCTCGGTTAAAAAGTCCACTTCACTCGCTCGACTACCGACTAAAATCGCTAGATAACGCTGGTTTTCCGCTAAATTTAAACTTGCACAAGCTTCTGAGCGATTTGGCTTAAGCGCAATTGCATCTGCCATCGTGTGTCCAATAAAACGGCACGGCACATTAAAACGGTCATAAAACGCTTTTTCAAACGGTAAAAATGCCAGTACTAAATTAGTTGCTCGCGCAATCTTATGTACACGTTTCTGGCGCCACGCCCAAACCGAAGGGCTAACATAATGAATAGTTTTAATTCCACTCGCTTTGAGTTTTTCTTCAACCGTTAAATTAAAATCAGGCGCATCAATACCAATAAAAATATCAGGCTTTTCAGCCAACATTGTTTCAATGACTTGCTTACGACGTTTGAGTAAACGAGGTAAATGTTTTACCACTTCTGCCAGCCCCATTACAGCTAACTCTTCCATATCAAACAAACTTTCACAACCAGCTTGTATCATTCTAGGCCCCGCAACACCGATAAAACGGGCATTCGGATAATGTAATTTCAGTGCATTAATCAAACCTGCGCCTAGAATGTCGCCAGAAATTTCACCTGCAACCAGTGCAATGAGAGGTGCTTGTTTTGTCATAGTGCTTTCACTCTTATTTATTATTCAGAGTTTTATTATAGGCAGATTATCACTAATCACAATATAAACTAACAAAATCGCATTGATTGACTTTTTCACACCAAGTAAAATATCAACTCTAATTTATATTTCATTTGGAGTGATTATGAAAAAAACAGCATTGGCACTTTTCGCATCTGCTTTTGTGGCAAGTTCAGCATCAGCGCTTGAATTATTCAACATGGATTCAACAGGCACTAAAGTAGAGTTTATTGGTTCTGCACGTGTAAAATGGACGAGTACTTCAACGAAAGAGACTTACCGCAATGGTTCTGTAGTGCGCAACCATGTAAATAAACCTGTGCAAAATAACGGTTCACGTTTTGGCTTCCGTTTAACGCAACAACTTACTAACGATTTCTATGCATTAGGTCGTGTCGAATGGCGTTTACGTGGTTCAGATGAGCGTGGCATATCAAACTCTCAACACGATTTTGATCATATTTATGCGCATCAACTTTACGCAGGTTTAGGTCATAACCAATACGGTGAGGTAACTTACGGTAACCAAACGGTGATCACCGATGAAGTAAAACAAACTGATCTTCCAAATACATTAAGTTTATCTGATGGCTTATTAGTCTCTGGCGCTCGTCGCTCTGTGCAATATGTATATAAAGGTATCAAGGGCTTAAAAGTGGGGGCATATTATGGTGGTAATAACCAACGTGCAAACAACAACACAGATTTAGCTCAAGATCGTAAAGACGTTTGGGGTTTCGGCTCGATTTACAACCATAAATTTGATGATGTACAAAGTGTACAAGTTGCAACAGGTTTCTCTCGTGAGCGTTTTGAGCGTGTAGGTTCTGCGCCTGCTTATGACCGCAATGCATACGCTTTAGGTACAGCTTATACTTACGACAAAACTACTTTCGGTGTAGATTTAGAACGTCGTAAAACCGAAGATCAAAATGCATTAGGCAATAAACGCACTGAAAAAGAAGTCCGTACTGTGGTTTACCACCGTTTAACCGATGATTGGCGTGCGTATGGGATGTACGCATACAAAATCAATAAAAACGATGTAGTAGTGGGTACTGATACCAAAACCAGAAAACATCAATTTATGTTAGGTACCGAATACTTCTTACCAAAAGTAGTTGACCAGCTAAAAACCAAACTCTTCGTAGAATGGCAAGCAACACGTGCGAAAAACTTCACCGCTGCGGTGAAAAAATCTCGTGATTACACCACTGTAGTTGGTTTCCGTGCTTATTGGTAATTCTTATCTTTAATTCGAAAATAAAAGCCCAAGCATTTGCTTGGGCTTTTTCGTATATAACAAAGCGGTCAAATTTTGTAATTTTTCGAAATTATGTAGTATATGCACAAAGTTGCGAGTTTATTTCAATGATGTGAGGGCAAGCACAAGCCCCCTACAAAAAATACTTGTGTAATTACTACATAATACCGCAATTTTTTTACAAAATCTGACCGTTTGTCATTAGAGCGTTAGTCCAGATTATTTAGTTAACTGAACTAAAATACGGCGAACTGGCTCTGCAGCGCCCCATAATAATTGGTCACCCACAGTAAACGCTGCCAGATACTCTGGTCCCATTGCTAATTTACGTAAACGCCCTACTGGAACGCTTAATGTGCCAGTTACTTTCGCTGGTGTTAATTCACGTAAAGTGGTTTCTTTATCGTTTGGAACCACTTTTACCCACTCATTGTGCGCGGCAATAATTTGCTCAATTTCCGCTAATGGTAAATCTTTTTTGAGCTTAATGGTAAACGCTTGGCTGTGGCAACGTAATGCACCAATACGCACACATAAACCATCAACAGGGATTGGGTTATCGCTTAAACCTAAAATTTTGTTGGTTTCCGCATAACCTTTCCATTCTTCTTTCGTTTGACCGCTTTCTAATAATTTATCAATCCAAGGAATTAAGCTACCTGCAAGCGGTGCGCCAAAGTTATCTGTTGGGAAGCTCTCTTCACGCATTTTGGCAGTGACTTTACGCTCAATCTCTAAAATAGATGAAGCAGGATTTGCAAGTTCTGCTTTTACAGAATCTTCTAATTCACCCATTTGTGAAAGTAATTCACGCATGTTTTTCGCTCCTGCACCAGAAGCAGCTTGGTAAGTTGCAACAGAAACCCATTCCACTAAATCTTTTTCGAATAAGCCACCGATTGCCATTAACATTAGGCTAACAGTACAATTACCACCAACAAAAGTTTTTACACCATTTTTTAACCCATCTGTAATAACATGCTGGTTAACAGGATCTAACACGATAATTGCGTCTTTTTCCATGCGTAAGGTTGAAGCTGCATCAATCCAATAGCCATTCCAGCCTGCCGCACGTAATTTAGGATACACATCAGTAGTATAGTCACCACCTTGACAGGTTACGATAATATCTAACTTTTTCAGTTCTTCGATATCAAAAGCATTCTTTAAATCGCCAGCATCTTTACCTGCAAAAACAGGTGCTTTTTGACCTGCTTGTGAAGTCGTGAAAAAAATTGGGTTAATGTTTGCGAAGTCATTTTCTTGAACCATGCGATCCATTAACACTGAACCGACCATGCCACGCCAACCGATAAAACCTACATTTTGCATTGTGTTGCTCCTAAATTGAAAAGTACAAAGTTGTGTTTGAATTTATTTTGGAAATAGATGTGATAAATACAAGATTTTATGCAAAAATGCAATTAATTATTTAATCACTCTTCCTTGCTGAATATGAAACAGCTGATCTTGTGCGTTTTCTTGCCACTGCATTTGGTTCAACTGTTCTTTAGTTATCGCCGTTACAAAAACCTGTGAACCGCTTTCTCGCAAACGGTGTGCTAGTAACTCTCGTTTAGTCGGATCTAATTCAGAGGCAAAGTCATCAATCAGAAATAAACATTGGCGCTCTTTTTGCGCGACTAAATATTCACCTTGTGCTAAACGTAATGCACACATTAATAATTTTAATTGCCCACGAGATAGCGCATCTTCCACAGGCAAGCCATTTGCACGGAAACGGAAATCTGCTTTTTGCGGTCCGACCATGGTGTATCCCATTGCTTTATCTCGTTCAAAGCCTTGCATCAAAATCTCGGCATAATCTGCTCCTTTTTCCCATCCTTGATGAAAGCTCACTCCGATTTCTAATTCTGGTAAGAAGAATTGGCAAGTTTTTTCGATCTCTGGGTGTAATGCTTCCGCATAATTCGCTCGCATTTGACTCACTTGCTCCGCCAATTTGGCTAGCTCAATATCCCATGGTCTTAATTCAGCATAATTACGTACCTGATGCAGTGCAGCATTACGTTGTTTAAGCAAGCGCTTTAAATTCGCCCAACAGCTATAAAATTCTGTATGTTGATGAAAAAGTCCCCAGTCTAAAAATGCTCGACGATAAGTCGGCCCTCCGTTTAATAGCGTAAGCCCTTCTGGCGTAATCACCTGCATTGGTAATAAATGCGCTAAATCAGAGATTTTATTACCGTCTTCACCATTAATTTTTAGTACCGTATCGCCTGAGCGTTTTTTTTGAATTCCCACCGACCAAACGTGTTGCCCCTCATTAATTTTACCGTGCAATATAAAATCATCCGCTTGATAGTGAATAATTCGATTGCTGATATGGCTTTTAAATGATCTACCATGCCCTAGGTAAAAAATCGCTTCCAACAAACTGGTTTTACCGCTACCGTTATGCCCTACGATAAAATTAAAATTCGGACTAAGTTCAAGATCGATAGATTGAAGATTGCGGAAATTATTGATGAGTAATCGAGATAGGGGCATAGTAGATTCTTTAAGATTAAAAATGCTTAAGTTAGCCTATGAGAAGAAATGCTTATTTTACAGATAACAAGCGGTCATTTTTTAGAAAATTTTTGCAAATACTAAAATACTTTTACCCCCTATTTTCCGCTGAAGCGGTTGTGTAAACTTTTGAGGATAACTTTCCTTGTTTGAGCTTGCTTACAAGCGAGTTTGAAAGTTCATCCCAACAGTTAGCAATAAGCGGAAAATAGAGGAAAATCGGGGGCATTTTTCTTTGGTTACTTTCTTTGGCAAAGCAAAGAAAGTAACACTTCAGATTATAAGCGCATTGGCATAATGACATATTCAGCAGTGCTATTATCGCAGTCTTCAATCAAACAGCTAGAACTTGCATCTACCAAATTAAAACGCACACGCTCGCATTTCAGTGTATTTAACACGTCAAGCAAATAACTCACATTAAAACCGACTTCCATTTCAGGGCTTTGGTAAGCAACATCAATCGTTTCTTCCGCTTCTTCTTGCTCTGGGTTATTAGCAGTAATTTTGAGCAAGTTTTCACTTAACGCTAAACGCACACCACGGAATTTTTCATTTGACAAAATCGCTGCACGCATTAATGCACGTTTTAGCACTTCAGTCTCTGCTTCTAAAATACGATCCGCATTACGTGGTAATACACGACGATAATCAGGGAAACGCCCATCAATCAATTTAGACGTAAACACTACGCCGTTCATTGATACACGCAAATTGCTGGTGCCGATTTCTAAACGCACCGTTTCATCGCTTACCGCAACTAAACGAGATAATTCTAACACTGCTTTACGAGGCACAATCACAGAATGCGTAAGCAATTCTTGATTTAACGCCATGGTACAAACCGCTAGACGGTGGCCATCGGTTGCTACAGTGCGTAATAAATTGCCTTCGGTTTCAAACTTCATACCGTTTAAGAAATAACGCGCATCTTGGTTTGCCATTGAAAACTGAGTCGCATCGATTAACCGTGCCAAAGTAGATTGCTCAATTGAGAAATCTACTTCTGGTTTCCAATCCATTAAATTTGGATAATCGCTCGCTGGGAGTGTGGCTAAATTAAATTTACTACGTGCCGCTCTCACTAATGCACGATCTTCTTCGAATTGCACCGAAATGCGACTATCTTCTGGCAAACTACGGCAAATATCGAGGAACTTTTTGGCTGGAATGGTAAATTTTCCAACAAAATCGACCGCTTGTTCTAAAGTTGCTACCGTGGTTAATTCCACTTCTAAATCGGTTCCAGTTAAAGATAGGCGGTCGCCTTTAATTTCAAGCAAAATGTTATTGATCACAGGCAATGTTGGGCGGCTGCTTAATACGCCACAGACCTGTTGTAAAGGCTTGAGTAACTGTTCTCTGGTAATCGTAAATTGCATAAAAATCCCTTATCGCCTATGACGATAACTTTCTAGTTAAATTAGTATAATCTTCTTGAATACCGCTATCGGTATCGCGTAATTCATTAATCGTTTTACAAGCGTGCATCACTGTGGTGTGATCTCGCCCACCAAATTCTCGACCAATTTCAGGCAAACTGTGGTTAGTTAATTCTTTTGCCAATGCCATCGCCATTTGGCGAGGACGAGCTACAGAACGGGTACGACTTTTAGACTTTAAGTCGGACATTTTGATGTTGTAGTACTCGGCAATCGTTTTCTGAATATTTTCAATCGTGATTAAATGGTCGTAAGAAGCAATTAAGTCTTTTAATGCTTCACGCACTGCATCAATGGTAATTTGGCGTTTAGTGAAGTTGCGCCATGCAATTACACGGTTTAATGCGCCTTCTAATTCACGCACATTAGTCCGCAATTTTTGCCCTATAAAAAACGCGACTTCTTCAGGGAGTTCCACACCACGTTCTTCTGCTTTTTTCATCAGAATTGCCACTCGAGTTTCTAACTCAGGTGGTTCAATTGCTGTACTCACCCCCCAACTGAGGCGAGATTTAATCCGCTCTTCAATATTCTCAATATTTTTTGGGAAGTTATCTGAAGCTAGAATAATTTGCTTATTACGCTCAAATAACGAATTGAATGTGTGGAAAAATTCTTCTTGCGAGGCTTCTTTATTGGCAAAAAATTGAATATCGTCAATCATCAACACATCAAGCGAACGATAAAATTTCTTAAAATTTTCAATCGTATTGCCTTTTAAGGCTTTCACCATATCTTGCACAAAGCGTTCTGAGTGAATATAAACCACTCTTGCTTGCGGATTACGCTTTAAAATTTCGTTACCCACTGCGTGCAATAAATGGGTTTTACCCAAACCAGTGCCACCATAAAGTGAAAACGGATTGCAATGGCTTTCACCTGGGTTATCCGCTACCTGTTGCGCCACAGCTTTTGCCAGTTGATTCGATTTACCTTGTACAAAGTTATCAAACGTCAGCAATTCATTTAAACCTGTTCTAAAAATTTTATTGGTTTCTTGCGTTTCTTCTTTAATAGGTGCACTGGTTGCAGAATTCGGTTTATGTTCGGCAGGTTTGATCCCCACTTTAATCGAAACCGATAAGTTATCATTTTTCGCCAAAAAGCGAGCAAGATCGACGATCTCCGCCAAAAATTTATCTTTTACCCAATTTTCAACAAATTGATTTTGAGCATACAGAGTGAGTTCCCCGTTTGCAAAACTTGCCTGTAAAGGGCGTAGCCAAGTGCTGTAATCAGTCGGCGATACTTTCGTTTGTAAGTGATTAAGACAATCAGACCAAAGGGAAGACACGATTTGCTCCAAAGGATATAAAAAAGAGTGAAAAAGATTGGTTATAATACCTGAAAATCCTGTGGAAATCTTGTAAATTTTTGTGAAAAATTTACCGCTTGTAACATTGACAGCCTTTAAAATTTTAGCTAAATAGAACCCGTCTGTAAGTGCGAAATAGTAATATCTCTTCCATTTCGGCGCTCCTGCACAAACGAAGCGTTCTTATAGGCGCTACCCTGCAAACCTCTCAAAATACAAGCGGTTGAAAATTGCAAAAAAATTGCAAATTTCGATCGCTTATCCCGTTTTACTACGAGCATTTTTCTGCGTTTTCCGCTATAATCCCATCATTTTTCACTCAATATAAATCGAACAATGAAAGACTCTATTATCAACAAATTAGAAAGCCTCAGCGAACGTCATGAGGAACTGCAAGCCTTATTAGGCGACCCTTCCGTGATTAACGATCAGGATAAATTCCGAGCTTATTCAAAAGAGTATTCGCAACTTGAAGAAGTGGTTGCGACGTTTAATCGTTGGAAAAAATTAAACCACGATATTGAAGAAGCACAGCTGTTGCTTGACGATCCTGATATGAAAGATATGGCAGCCGAAGAAATTGCTGAAAACAAAGCTGAAATCGAAAACCTTGAACAGCACTTACAAATCTTATTACTGCCAAAAGATCCAAATGATGAATACAACGCATTCTTAGAGATCCGCGCAGGAACAGGCGGTGATGAAGCGGGTATTTTTGCGGGAGATTTATACCGTATGTACAGCCGTTACTGCGAAAGCAAGCGCTGGAGAATTGAAGAAATGTCTGCTAACGAAAGCGAACAAGGCGGATATAAAGAGATTATTGTGAAAATCAGCGGTGAAGGCGTATATGGTCAGCTGAAATTTGAATCGGGTGGTCACCGTGTGCAACGTGTACCAAAAACAGAATCGCAAGGCCGTATCCATACATCTGCTTGTACCGTTGCGGTAATGCCTGAATTACCAGAATCTGAAATGCCAGAAATCAATCCTGCGGATTTACGTATTGATACTTACCGCTCATCGGGCGCGGGTGGTCAGCACGTTAATACCACCGACTCTGCAGTACGTATTACTCACCTTCCGACAGGGATTGTGGTTGAGTGCCAAGACGAGCGTTCACAACACAAAAACAAAGCAAAAGCACTTGCTGTGTTAGCTTCTCGTATCGTACAAGTTGAGCAAGAACGTCAAGCCGCAGAACAAGCTGATACCCGTCGTAACTTACTTGGCTCAGGCGATCGTTCAGATAAGATTCGTACTTACAACTACCCGCAAGGTCGTGTAACGGATCACCGTATCAATCTAACGGTTTACCGTTTAGATGAGGTAATGAATGGTAAAATTGATGAATTAATTCAACCAATCATTACTGAATACCAAGCAGATCAGTTAGCAGCACTTTCTGATAACGCTTAATTATTTTATTGTTTGAGGGAGAATGTTCTCCTTCACTTTTACCCTTACTTTGGAAAGCAAATATGAAAAAAATCGTGTTAGCCACAACGGTTGCGCTATTAAGCGCTTGTACCACTTACACTACCAGCACAGCACCAGCCGCTAGCCGTGAAGCAACCTCAGAAAGCTTTATTGGCGAATGGGAATGTCGTATGGACGGTGGTAGTATTGCGACCAGCAACCGAGTTCAACTCACTGCAGACGGCCAAGCAACTTATTTCGGCAAAATGGTGTTACCAAACGATAACCCAATTTTTGGCTACGACATTAATCGTACAGGTACTTGGAGCTACGCAAACCACACACTTACCTACAAATTTACTCAAGGTAGTGTAATGCGTGCGCATACAGATGAAATTCAACAATCACTAAAAGTGGACAACGCATTAAATAGTTCTGAAAAACAGTATTACAGCGCATTAAACAAGCAAATGACCAAAGCTAGCAATCCTATTAATTTAGCGGTAAGTAATTTCGCACAAAATGCGTTTACGATTCAGCAAAAAGTGGGAAATACCGCACGCACAGGTCACTGCGTACGCCCTGTAAACTAAATTCATCAACGGGGCAGAGCCTATCTGCCCTATGATAATTCAATAAAAGGTTCTAATGACTTATACCGAATGGCTCACTTATGCAGTAACTGCATTGCAAGCGAATCTCGCTCAAGATCCCTATCTTCATCCTAAAACAGATGCCAATATCCTGCTACAAGCGGTCGTAAAACGCTCAAAATCTGCAATTTTTGCCTTTGCCGAAACTGAGCTAAATCAGACCGAAATTTCAGCATTGGAAACGCTACTTAACCGTCGTTTACAAGGCGAACCCATGGCGTATATTTTAGGTGAAAAAGAGTTTTGGTCGCTGCCATTAAAAGTTTCTCCGCATACGTTAATTCCTCGTCCAGATACGGAACGTTTGGTAGAAGTTGCGCTAGAATGTGCTTACAAGCGGTTAAAAAACCAACCTAATTTGCAAATTTTAGATTTAGGCACTGGCACGGGCGCTATTGCGTTAGCACTGGCTTCAGAGCTAGCGGATAAAGCACAAATTATTGGAGTCGATTTCAAAGAGGAAGCGGTAGCGCTTGCCGAAAGCAACCGCCAACATTTAGCTTTTAGCAACGTGAGCTTTTTGCAAAGCGATTGGTATTCTGCACTTGAAAATCGCCAATTTGATCTTATCGTAAGTAATCCGCCCTATATTGATAAGGCTGATGAAAATCTCAAGTATGGCGATGTAAGGTTTGAACCTCTCTCTGCACTTGTTGCCGAACAAGACGGTTTAAGCGATTTGCAAAAAATTATTGAAAACGCACCGCTTTACTTACGGCCAAATGGTGCGTTAATTGTGGAACACGGCTGGCAACAAGCACAGGCCGTTCAGAAAATTTTTCAACAGAATCAATGGGATGAAATCGCCTCATTCCAAGACTACGGCGGTAATGACCGTTTGACCCAAGCAGTAAAAAAGTCAAAATAAACAAGGCAAAAGAATGGACGATATTATTCAACAATTACTCAACGAACTCGAAGATCCGAAAATTACGATTAGCCGTAGCGAGCTGCAAAAATTCTTATACCGAGAAATGGTTCGCCTCACCCTATTGGTGGACGAGAATTTGAGTGAACCACAAGTATTTGGCTTAATGTCGGCATTAGTAAAAAAAGCACGTTATCAGGTTAATGCTTCTTCGGATGCCGAACGCGTTCAGCAATTACTGGATTTAGTTTACCAAGAATGGGGCTTTAACTGCGATTACGAAGGCTATTTCCATACGGATAATTTATTACTCAACCGAGTTATTCGCCGTCGCCAAGGTATGCCTGTTTCAGTAGGGGCGATTGTGTTGTATTTAGCTGCAACGCTTGATTTACCACTCTACCCTGTGAATTTCCCAACCCAATTAATTTTGCGTGCGGAAATAAAAGATGAAAAAGGCAAAACCAGCGTGCGTTTTATCAATCCGTGGGATGGTAGCTTTCTCTCAATGGAACTATTGATAAAATGGCTCGAAGGCGAAGTTGGCTATGGTGTAGAATTGTCGCCCGATTTACTGCGTAAAGCACAGCCAAATGAATTACTTGAACGAGTAGAAACCGTATTTAAAATGGCACTCACACGTGAAAGAAAATATGAAGAAACGCTACGTTTAATTGAATACCGCTTAATCTTTAGCCCAGAAGATCCATACGAAATTCGAGATCGAGGTATGGTTCTGGCAAGTATGGATTGCTACCAAGCAGCCTATGATGACTTAAGCTACTTTATCGACCAATGTCCAGAAGATCCTTCTGCAGTAATGCTAAAGCTTGAAATGCAAAGCTTAGAGAAAAAAAGTAAAGAGAATAGAATCCATTAATTTTCACCCTATAAAATTCCATTGAATGAAGGAAACAGAATATGAATAAAATCGTAAAAGTTGGCACTATTGAAGTGGCAAATGATAAGTCATTTACATTATTTGGTGGCATGAACGTGCTAGAAAGCCGTGATATGGCAATGCGTGTGTGCGAAAAATACGTAGAAGTAACCAATAAACTTGGTGTGCCTTACGTATTCAAAGCATCGTTTGACAAAGCCAATCGTTCATCAATCCACTCATATCGTGGGCCAGGTATGGAAGAAGGTTTAAAAATCTTCCAAGAGTTAAAAACCACTTTCGGGGTAAATATCATCACTGATGTCCACGAAATTTACCAATGTAAACCCGTTGCGGAAGTGGTGGATATTATCCAATTACCCGCTTTCTTAGCACGCCAAACAGACCTTGTGGAAGCCATGGCTCGCACAGGTGCAGTAATCAATGTGAAAAAACCACAATTCTTAAGCCCAGGACAAATGGGCAATATCGTAGAAAAAATTGCAGAATGCGGTAACGAAAACGTAATTCTTTGCGACCGTGGCACCAACTTCGGCTACGACAACCTTGTTGTAGATATGCTTGGTTTCAACATTATGAAAAAAGTCTCAAAAGGCTGCCCTGTGATTTTTGACGTGACTCACTCATTACAATGCCGTGATCCATTTGGTGCAGCTTCAGGCGGTCGCCGTGACCAAGTGACCGAGCTTGCGCGTAGCGGTATGGCAATTGGTTTAGCAGGTTTATTCCTTGAAGCGCACCCAGATCCTAACAGCGCAAAATGTGACGGCCCTTCTGCTTTACCATTATCAAAATTAGAAGCTTTCGTTAGCCAAATGAAAGCAATTGATGATTTAGTGAAATCATTTGAAGAGATCGATACTTCAAATTAATCCCTTCAATTACCACAGAGAACTCTTCTCTGTGGTAAAACTTTAAGGAGCCTGCTATGACTACACTGAATATCGTTTTTTTAGATAAAACTGGTGTGCCTACCCACGAAATCCCTCGCCCTTCTTTTGCACACACTTGGACTGAATACGACAGCACCGATGCTTCACAAACCTTCGAACGTGTTAAAGATGCGGATATTATTATCACCAGCAAAGTACTGCTTACCAGAGAATTACTCAGCCAGCTACCAAAACTAAAATTAATTGCTATTACTGCCACAGGTACAAATAACGTTGATTTAGTAGCTGCGAAAGAATTTGGCATTACGGTAAAAAATGTAACGGGTTATTCCACCACCACTGTACCTGAACACGTGTTGGCAATGATCTTTGCCCTTAAACACAGCTTGATTGGTTATCACCGTGATCAAATCACCTCTGATCGCTGGGCAACTTGTGGGCAATTTTGTTATGTCGATTATCCCGTTACCGATATTCGAGGCTCAACGTTAGCCGTATTTGGTAAAGGTAACACAGGTTCAGAAGTGGCTCGCCTAGCACAAGCGGTTGGAATGAATGTTATTTTTGCAGAGCATCAAGGTGCAACGGAAATCCGTGCTGGCTATACTGCTTTTGAAGACGCCTTCAAACAAGCGGATATTATTTCGCTTCATTGCCCATTAACTGAATCAACCCAAAATTTGATTAACGCAGAAACCTTAGCGCTAATGAAGCCGACAGCTTATCTAATCAATACAGGACGAGGTCCATTGGTTGATGAAGTCGCATTATTAAATGCGCTAGAAAATGGCAAAATCGCAGGAGCAGCATTAGATGTGTTGGTAAAAGAACCACCTGAAAAAGATAACCCATTAATGCAAGCGGCAAAACGTTTACCGAATTTATTGATCACGCCACATGTGGCATGGGCAAGTGATTCTGCGGTAACCACATTAGTGAATAAAGTTACGCAAAATATGGAAGAATTTGTCCGCACTGGCCAATAAGTTTCCATAAAATATAAACAAAACAAGCGGTTAAAAATCAGTGAAAAGTTGCAAAATGTTATGCAAATTTGACCGCTTGTTTTTTACGTCTGTATGATTCAAATAACACACAAATATGAATTTAACCACTCTTTTTATTGCTTTTCGCTACTGGCGATCTAAAAGTGCCGACAGATTCGGACGTTTGGTGACCAACTTAGCAAGCGTTGGCATTGTACTTGGGGTAATGGCGCTTGTTATCGTGCTATCGGTGATGAATGGCTTGGAAAATATGCAAAAACGCAATCTACTTTCGAGTCTTCCGCACGCCATTATTGCGCCACAAACAGCGCATTTCGGAAAAAATCAGCCACTTGAGTTGCCAAATTTTGTAAACAAAAGCGTTGCCATCAATAAAGCAAATGTGATTATCCAAAGCCAACAAGGTATCAATGCTGGGCAACTTCTCGGGGTTGAAAATGAAAGCGATGATCCCATGCTGACAGGCGAAGATGTGAAGGCGCTTCTACCAAAAGGCGAATTTAATGTGCTGATTGGCTCACGTCTTGCAGATAAATTAAACATTGGTGAAGGCGAAAAAATCCGCCTGATGATCACCGAAAATAGCCAGTACACACCAATGGGACGAGTACCCGTTCAACGTTTGTTTAATGTAGTTGGTGTTTATCATGCGAATAATGAAGCAAGCGAATACACGTTATTTGCTAATCTTGCTGACGTTGGGCGTTTATTACGTATCACTGAAGACCAAGTACAAGGTGTGCGTTTATATCTGCAAGATCCATTCCAAGTTACCGAACTTAATCAGTATTTCGATGCAGATCGTTACCAAATCAGTGATTGGAGGGAGCAAAAAGGCGAATTTTTCCAAGCGGTACGTATGGAAAAAAATATGATGAGCTTATTAATTAGCTTGATTATTATTGTTGCGATTTCCAATATCGTGACTTCACTTAGCCTAATGGTTGTAGATAAACAAGGCGAAATTGCCATTCTACAAACACAGGGCTTAACCAAACCACAAGTTACACAGATTTTTATTTTCCAAGGCGCAATTGTTGGCGTTATCGGCTCAATTTTAGGTGGGCTAATTGGTACTGTTATCACACTCAATTTAGATGAAATTGTGGCATTGTTGAACCCTAATATTCACTTGCCAACTCTGATTTCAGCCACGCAAGTACTGATTATTATTGCGACCTCGATTGTACTTTCGCTTATTTGTACGCTTTATCCTGCATATCGAGCAGCAAAAATTGAGCCTGCACAAGCGTTACGCTATGAATAAATTTTAATTGAAGACAAAAATATGACTGAATTACTACGCTGTGAAAATATCAGCAAATTTTATGATGAGGGCAACCAAAAAGTACAAGTCCTCAAAGATGTTTCCTTCTCAATGAATACGGGCGAGTTAGTCGCTATTGTTGGGAGTTCTGGTTCAGGTAAAAGTACCTTATTACACACGCTCGGTGGTTTAGATCAGCCAAGTTCGGGCGAGGTTTGGATCAAACAACAATCACTACAAAAATTAAGTGCGAATAAATTAGCGCAATTGCGTAATCGAAATCTCGGTTTTGTTTACCAATTCCACCACTTAATGGCAGATTTTACTGCGCTTGAAAATGTGATGATGCCAATGTTAATCGGCAATCAAAACAAAAATGAAGCGAAAGATCGCGCCGAAAAAATGCTACAAGCGGTCGGATTATCACATCGAATGACTCATCGCCCGTCAGCCCTTTCAGGGGGAGAGCGCCAACGTGTTGCTATTGCGCGTGCGTTGGTTAATAACCCTGCGCTTGTACTTGCCGATGAACCAACGGGCAATCTAGATCAAAAAACTACCGAGAGCATTTTTGATCTGATCAAACAATTAAACGCTGAACAAAATATTGCGTTTTTATTAGTAACCCACGATTTAAATTTGGCAAATAAATTATCTCGTCGTTTTGTAATGCGTGATGGTGTGTTAAGCGAGGCAGGCTAATGAGTACTCCTTTTTTTATTAGTTGGCGCTATCAGCGAGGCAAACAGAAAAATCGGTTGGTTTCGCTGATTTCACTGTTTTCCAGTATCGGGATTGCACTTGGCGTGGCAGTATTAATTATCGGCTTAAGTGCGATGAACGGTTTTGAGCGAGAGCTAAATCAGCGCGTACTTTCTGTTGTGCCGCACGCCGAACTCTATTCATATAACGGTAATGAAAATATACCAATACAAGCGGGTAAAAAACTGGAAGAACTTGCAAATAGTAACCCAAATGTGAGCGCTTCTTCGCCTTTTGTGAGTTTTACAGGTTTGATTGAAAATGGCACGCAATTAAAAATTGCACAGGTGCGAGGGGTTGATCCTGCTAAGCAAGATCGCGTTAGCTCACTTAGTCATTATATTCCAAGCGAACAATGGCAAGCCTTTCATCAACAAGGAGGTTTGATTCTTGGTGCTGGAATTGCTAAAGCGCTAGAAGTTACCGCTGGCGATGAAGTTACTTTATTGTTACCGCAACCCACTGATGACGGCAAATTAGCGCAGCCTCTACGTTTCAGCTTGCCTGTAACGGGCGTACTAAAACTAGAAGGACAGCTTGACCATAGCTATGCGTTACTGCCGATTGAAAAAGCACAAGAGTTATTAGAATATCAACCAAATGAATATTCGGGGATTGAATTATCGTTAAAATCGCCATTCGATGTGCAACAGCTACGAATGCCTGAACTCGCTAACTTTAATCAACCACTTTATCTAAATACTTGGATTGAGAAATTTGGCTATATGTATAACGACATTCAGCTAGTACGCACAGTGATGTATATTGCGATGGTATTAGTAATTGGCGTAGCGTGCTTTAATATTATTTCTACGCTAATTATGGCGGTAAAAGATAAGCAGGGCGATATTGCGATTATGCGTACACTTGGCGCGAATAACAGTTTTATCAAACGTATTTTCCTTTGGTATGGTTTGCTTTCTGGTATGAAAGGTGCATTAGTCGGTATTGTACTTGGTGTACTACTATCACTTAATTTAACCGCTATTATTCAAGCAATTGAAGGATTTTTTAACATTAAGCTACTTTCCGACGGGGTTTATTTTGTAGATTTCTTACCCAGCGAATTGCATTGGCAAGATGTTGTCTACGTATTAACTGCGACCATTATTTTAAGCTTATTTGCCAGCCTCTATCCTGCTAGCCGTGCAGTAAAATTAGAGCCTGCAAAAGTATTAAGCGGCCACTAATCCTCAATTTATTGCAAATAAAATGCCAATATGTTTTTCGCATATTGGTATTTTTTATTCGGCTTAATTTGCAAAACTTCAGTAAAATTCAACCGCTAGTACGATAAAAAACCTCAATCCTTTCTGATCTGACCCCAAAAAGTTAGACACATTTAATTCAAGGACTGGGTTCTGTATTCAACAGGGCTTAGTCCTTTTAGTTTCACTTGAATACGCTCGTGGTTATAGTAATACATGTACTCGTGAAGGGT